>NZ_JAIKTT010000001.1:0-949327 GCF_023736175.1 Leclercia sp. LTM14 | reverse complement strand
AGATTACAGAATTTGCCTGGCGGCTGTAGCGCGGTGGTCCCACCTGACCCCATGCCGAACTCAGAAGTGAAACGCCGTAGCGCCGATGGTAGTGTGGGGTCTCCCCATGCGAGAGTAGGGAACTGCCAGGCATCAAACAAGCCAAGAGCCCGTCCGCAAGGACGGGCTTTTTGCGTTTGTGCGCGCAGGCAAACTCACCAATCTCTGGCTAAAATAATAAGATACGCACCGTCAGCGAGGTTATTTTGCCGAACCCACCATTAACTACCAACAAGATTTCGCCAGTACAAACTTTCGTGACCACCCTGAGCTCTACCGGGTAGGGCGGGGAGAGCAGGGCGTTCTGCTGGTTGAACCTTACAAAAGTGAAATCCTGCCCCACTGGCGATACAAAAATGCTGAGGTTGCGACAAAATCTGCGCAGGAAATTTACGCGCTTTTTGAGCAGTACCGCCAGCAAGACGATTTTGTTGGTATGGATATGGCCAGAAAATTTATCCAGATGGGGTATACCCGCGCCAGACGCTACGCCAACCATAAAGGCGGAAAAAAGTACGATGATGAACGCAATGTTCGTCCCTTAGATCACGATCCTGTTAAAGCCGAAGCGGCAAAAGTGTTCAAAGGATGGTGGGATAAAATTCGTGCTGATGAAGATTATTTACAGAGAAAACAAGCGCATCAAAAAAAGTGGGGATGATGTTATGGCCTCCGGTATTGCTCGTTTTATGATGCGTATCACAAAATCAAATGAAACATAATAGAAACATTTTTTTACCTAACGTTAAATTTTAAATCTGGTTTTACTGGAATGGGTGCAATGGCCCGCAATGTAAGACAGGGGATTTAAAATGACAGAAACCGTAGCAAGTACAGATACGGATAGTAATAAAAGTGCAGACGGCGATACTCGCCGCAGGATTTGGGCAATCGTCGGTGCCTCTTCAGGCAATCTGGTTGAGTGGTTCGATTTTTACGTTTACTCGTTTTGCTCGCTCTATTTTGCCCATATCTTCTTCCCATCAGGCAACACCACTACCCAATTGCTGCAAACCGCAGGCGTTTTCGCGGCAGGCTTTCTGATGCGTCCGATTGGCGGCTGGCTGTTTGGCCGCATTGCCGATCGAAAAGGACGAAAAACCTCCATGCTGATCTCCGTCTGCATGATGTGTTTTGGCTCACTGGTGATCGCCTGTCTGCCCGGGTATGAAACTATCGGCACATGGGCACCGGCATTACTGCTGTTGGCGCGTTTGTTCCAGGGGCTCTCCGTCGGGGGAGAATATGGCACAAGCGCGACATATATGAGTGAAGTCGCAGTGGAAGGACGTAAAGGTTTTTATGCCTCCTTCCAGTACGTGACGCTGATAGGTGGCCAGTTGTTGGCGATCCTGGCCGTGGTGATCCTGCAACAGGTATTGAGTGATGAAGATCTCCGTGCCTGGGGATGGCGTATTCCCTTTGCGCTCGGCGCAGTGCTTGCTGTTGTGGCGCTGTGGTTACGCCGTCAGCTGGAAGAAACGTCGCGAAAAGAGGTGAGAACGCTAAAAGAGGCGGGCTCATTTAAAGGTCTATGGCGTAACCGAAAGGCCTTTTTGATGGTGCTCGGCTTTACGGCTGGCGGTTCGCTCACCTTCTATACCTTCACCACCTATATGCAGAAGTATCTGGTCAACACCACAGGTATGCATGCGAACGTGGCGAGTATGGTTATGACGGTAGCGCTTTTTGTCTTTATGCTCATTCAGCCCATTATCGGCGCGCTGTCGGATAAGATTGGCCGTCGTAGCTCAATGCTGATTTTCGGCGGCTTGTCGGCGTTATGCACCGTGCCCATTCTGACCGCTCTCCAGCATGTTTCATCTCCTTATGCCGCTTTTGCACTGGTTATGGTCGCGCTGATTATTGCCAGTTTTTACACCTCTATCAGCGGTATTCTTAAGGCTGAGATGTTTCCGGCTCAGGTGCGTGCCCTGGGTGTTGGGTTGTCGTATGCGGTGGCTAACGCACTCTTTGGCGGCTCGGCGGAATATGTCGCCCTGTCATTAAAATCGATGGGGAGTGAGACGATCTTTTTCTGGTACGTCACGCTAATGGGAGCGCTGGCCTTTATTGTCTCTTTGATGCTGCACCGAAAAGGCAAAGGTGTTCGTCTTTAGTGCTCGGCCAGTTGCCAGACGGCATAGCCGGTCGACGCACCGGCTATGTCCCACGCAAAATCTTTCCAGCTCCAGCCGCTTCCCTCCGGGCGGCTGTCCCAGAGCTCTTTTGATGCTCCCAGACTAACCGAAAACATCAGGCCGTAGACAGCGCTCCGGTCGCGGCTATACCCCTGACGTTGGGCATATTCATTTCCCGCAGCCGATAGCATCGCCGAGGCTAAAAAGTGTTGCGCCTTGTCCTGACCAGACCAGCTATCCTGAGCCATATGGCTGCATCCGCACAGAACCAGACAGCCTGTTAACAGGAAATAACGCACAACGACCTCCATAAAAAAGCCCCGTCAATGACAGGGCTGAAAATTACAGGATGCGGCTAATCAACCGGTCGATTCGAATACGACGTAAACGGCGAATAAGCTTACGTACTTTCACCGGATAGTCAGCAATACTTTGCAGATCGCGATAATGATTAACCACCGTAGTGTGGGTCCGGATCAGTTCCAGCTCACGCTCGCGCGAAGCGGCCAGCTCCTGGCGTGGATCGTGGATCAAAATGGCATTTTCGAGATCCAGGCGCCAGGCACGTGGATTGAGGTTGTTACCGGTCAGCAGCATCCACTCATCGTCAACCCACATCCCTTTCAGGTGATAGCTGTTGTCTTCATCTTTCCACAGACGCACAACCAGCTGATCGGTATTCACATAATACTGCAGGCGGCTCAGGAAGCGGCGCAGGTTGATCTCATACAGATAAGGCAGGGCGCCGATGATCTTAAACGGCTGATCTTCCGGGATGAAGAAATCGTTCGCGGTTTTGTCGCCAACAATAATTTCCACTTTCTTACCGTCGCGTAACAGCTGGATGATATTTCTCACCAGCACGGCCGGCAGGTTGAAGTAAGGTGTGCAGATGGTCAGCTTATGCTCGGTGCATGGCATAAGATGGAAGATGGTTTTATTCAGCAGGCTGGATTTGCCCAGGCCCACCAGCGGGGTCACCGCAAGCTGTTCATTATCCGCATCACCCTGGAAATGGAACATGGCATCGCGCAGTTCCTGACGGAAAAGACGGATGTCGTTTTTGATCTCCGGGCTTTTTGGTCGGTTCGGATCGTCAAGACGATTTACGCCGCGGCCGTGTACCAGATTCTGATCCACCCACTCAAACATGACGTCAGCCATGCGGGCATTGCGCACCAGGTGATAACGATCGTAACGGTATTTATCCAGCTGATGCAGGTAGACATCGTTCAGGCTCGCGCCGCTATACAGCACGCTGTCATCGATGATAAAGCCTTTGAAGTGGAGGACGCCAAGGGCTTCGCGGGTGTTAACCGGTACGCCATACACCGGCACGTCTACGCCCGGGTTTTCCTGCGCCATGCGACAGTACCAGTCGGCATTGGTGTTGGCCGCAGCCGCGCCAATACGACCGCGCTGGGCGCGATGCCAGTCGACAAGAATGCGGACATCCAGTTCAGGACGCTGACGTTTGGCCTCGTAAACGGCGCGTAAAATCGCGCTGCCGCCCTCATCCTGTTCAAGGTATAGAGCAATAATGCAAATACGATGCGTTGCGCTGGCAATTTTTTCCAGTAGCGTCTCCCGAAAATCGGCGGGAGCATAAAAGAACTCTACATCATCAACTGACTGAGAAATCTTCGGTAGTTGAGCAAGGTGTTGTTGATGTTTATTACGCTTAAATTTTGACAACATCACAGTGCGTTTCTTCTCTGTTCATTGAAGGATTATATGTACTATGCAGACAACAGAAGCGGGCAATCATACCACCAGTGCCGTTTAAAGTGGTCAACATTTCCAGTACCTTACTCTTGTTTACCTGCTGGCATCAGCTGCAGGGTCAACCCGACGATCCCATCTTCAAGCTGAATATCAACCGCAAAGCCCAGTTTTCGCGCCAGGGCGATCATGCCGCGGTTGTTAGGCATAGTAATGCCGTTGAGGCGGATCAGTCCGTGATCGCGCGTATAGCCAATCAGCTTTTCGAGTAACCGTCTTCCCAGCCCGAGACCTTTCAGATCGGAGCGGACAAGCACCGCAAATTCCGCATCAACGTTATCCGGATCGGAGATGGCACGTGTAACGCCGAGGATCTCATCGCCCTCATCAGTGCGCCGGACGGCAACAAAAGCCATTTCCCGATCGTAGTCGATCTGCGTCATATTGGCTAAATCTTCATGGGTAAATTCATTGATTTCGCTAAAGTAGCGGTAGTACAAATCTTCTTTGGTGACCTGTGCGATAAAGCGCTGAAGCTGCGGTTCATCTTCCGGAAGAATAGGCCGGAACAGCGACAGCTCGCCATTTTTCATCTCTACCCACTCTTCCAGCTGATGCGGATAAGGTCGGATGGCAAGCCGGCTTTCGCGATCGCCGGTATAGGCCGCCACATCCATCGTGACATCCAGCGCCGTCAGTTCGCTGCCTGATACCAGTAAAGGGTGAATGTCCAGACGCTGGATCTCCGGGCTATCGACAATCAGGTTTGATACCTGCACCAGAAACTGGCTCAGGGCGGCGATATCCAGCGGTCGTAAGGCGCTGCGCCCGCGGATCTTTTTACTCTTGATGGCCTGGATCACCAGATAGCGCGCCAGGTTCATGTTCAGCGGCGGCAGGGCAACAACCGCCTGCTCTTCAGGACGCCACTCCACGCCCCCTTCGCCCAGCATGATCAGCGGCCCGAAGACCGGATCGTGCTCCACGACTACCCGCAACTCCTGCGCGCCCGCACGGTTGGCCATGCTTTGCACCAGCAGGCCGTGGATCCGCGCCTGAGGCCAGGTCATTTTGACGCGATCGATGATGGCGTCCGCCGCCTGCTGAACTTCCGCCGCGGTACGCAGATACAACATCACCCCCTGGACTTCGGACTTGTGCGGGATATCAGGTGAACGCAGTTTCAGGGCAACCGGATAACCGATTTGCTCGGCAATATGCACCGCTTCCGCGCTGTCGCTGGCAATCCAGGTAGGCAGGGTATGCAGGCCATAGGCGGTGAGGATCGGCTGTACTTCATGGGTATCCAGCGAACGCGCGCCATCATCAATGGCACGTTGTAACAGGTCATGGGCATGACCCGTGTCGGCCGTCAGATTCCCCGGCAGGGCAGGCGTCTCCCGGAGCTGTTTCTGATTACGCCGGTATTCCACCATATGCATAAACGCGGTGATGGTGCCTTCCGGGGTACGGTAGGTAGGCAGTCCTGCCTCGCTGAAAAGACGTCGCGCCTCCTGGGACGAGAATTCGCCGCACCAGTTGGTCAGAAGCGAAACGTATTTTCCACGCGGATGCTTTTTCACGATATCAATCAGCGCACGGGCGCTTTCGCTACCCGGTGCCACGGCGCTCGGAGAGTGAATAACCATCAGGGCATCAAAATCCTGGCTATCCAGCAGAATATTCAGGGCGCTAAGGTAGCGCTCGCTGCTGGCATCGTCGCGTAAGTCGAGCGGATTGCCAGGTTCCACGCCGGGCGGCAACGCCTCACGCAGGCGCAGCAGGGTCTCTTCGCTGAGCGTGGCCAGTTTCCCGTTTCGCAGCCAGAGTTCATCCAGCGCCAGCGCTGCCGGTGCGGCACCGTTGCTGACGATCATCAGGCGTTCACCCCGAAGCGGACGCATATGGCTGAGCGTTTCGACCGCAGAAAAGAGTTCGTGGGTATCCTGAACGCGCAGCAGGCCGGCGCGCTGAATAGCGGCATCCCATGCCGGATCCATCCCGGAATGGGAGTGCAAAAGACGCTGGGCGGCAGGGCTGCGTCCGCTTTTGATCACCAGAATCGGTTTGTTGCGTGATGCGCTGCGGGCCGCGGAGACAAAGCGCCGTGCGTCGCTGAGATGTTCAAGATAGAGCAGGATAGCGCTGGTTTTGGTGTCCCGCGCCAGAAAATCCAGCAGCTCATCCACGTCAATATCCAGGCCATCGCCCAGCGCGATGAAGTATGAAAAGCCCATCTCGCGCTGCTGCGCCCAGTCGAGGATGGTATTAGAGACCGCAGCCGACTGGGAAATGAAGGCCAGTTTTCCTTTACGTATTGGAACGGGAGAGAAGCTGGCATTTAGCCCCTGCCACGGCGCCAGCAGGCCCAGACTGTTTGGCCCCAGAAGCCGCATCTGGTATCGCGTAGCGCAGGCCAACAGCTCCGCCTGCTGCTCTGGGGGCGAAGAGAGAATAATGCAGGTTTTACAGCCCTTTTTCCCCAGCGCTTCGAGCAGCGCAATATTGCGTCTGGCATGGGTACAAAGCACCGCAAGATCGGGGATGAAGGGCAAGCTGTCCACGTCCGGCCAGGCAAGCACCCCCAGTACCGCTTTATACGCGGGAGTTACCGGCAGTATCGGGCCATTAAAGCCGCCAGCGAGCAGGTTACGCATCATCAGATAACCGGCGCGCTCGGGTTTCATCGACGCGCCAATTACGGCGATGGATTTAGGGCGGAGTAAGGCTTCTAGCCCGCGCTGGCTCATACAGGTCTCCTGAAAGGGCGAGTGACCTGATGATTTTAAACGCTTTCCGGCTCGGCCGCTGTGATGCTTCCCTTATGAATGGTTTTTCCCGCCAGATAGCGTTCGCGAAAACGCGTGAAGTGATCGCCCAGCGCGCTCGCCGCCTGAACATCTCCCGCCAGATCCAGCAGGGCAATAGCCACTTCGGCAGTGCAGTACTGGCCTTCGGCATGGGCTTCACGCAGTCGATAAGCCGAGACGCGTGACAAATCGACGGAGATCACCGGCAGGGCATCCAGATACGGGCTCTTGCGAAACATTTTGCGCGCCTCGGTCCAGGTGCCGTCCAGCATGATGAACAGCGGCGGCTTGCCGGAGGAGGGCTTAGTAATCACCTGGCGCGTCTCTCCGGCGTAAGAGGCCGGGAACACCACCATCGGTTGGTAATCGGGGCTGGCAACCAGATCGAGCAGCGCCTGAGGCGGCTCGGTGCGTGACCACTGGAAGGCGGCGGTATTGGGTAAGATATCGGCGATGAGACGTCCGGTATTGCTGGGTTTCATCGGCTCGGTATCGAACATCACCAGGCAGAAACGGCTATCGGCATGGCTGGGAGTCAGGGTCGCGCACAGGCACTGCTTAAGCGGCAACAGGCAGCGCTGACAGCGACGAATGCGGTTACCACGGGCAAGAAAAGGTCGGGTCGCACGCGCCAGGCGTTCGGCGCGCAATTGCAGTACGGCGTTATCAGTCATGGGGGAGGGCGCAGAAAAAACGCCATTCTCGCAGAGGCTAGGGCGGGGCACAAGTTACGTGCCCCGGAATATCAGAGGGATTCGTTCAGCCAGCTGTCAAACGGGGCTTTTGGAACGGCACCGTTCAACATATCGACGACTTCACCATTTTTGAAAATCATGATGGTCGGAATACTGCGAATGCGGAAGCGGGCGCTTAGCTCGCGTTCGGCTTCGGTGTTCACTTTCACGAAACGCATTTTACCGCTACGCTCTTCAGCGACATCTTCAAAAATGGGCGCAAAGTTACGGCACGGGCCGCACCAGGGTGCCCAGAAGTCGACAACAACCGGCAGATCATCCTTCAGCAGTTTATCCATAGTTTCGCCGGTAGCATTAATCACGTCACCATCGAACAATTCATGACCGCAGCGTCCGCATTTTGCTCCATCATCAATTCGATCATCCGGAATGCGGTTAAGAGCCTGGCAGTTGGCACATACGGTATTCATAACTAACCTCAGGTAGAGCAGGGGGACAAAGCGGCAGGATGCCGATTATGTTTCTAAGATGTTACATATTATCAACGACACTGTTTGAAACGACAATGCGTTTTATTCAATGAGAACAATAGTCACAGGCTTTTATACGAAGTAATGGCTATGCGCGGGGACATCGGGTAATCTGCGCGCTTCGCGCAGCGCTGGTGGAGAAAAGCATGAACGACGAACTGAAAAACAAAAGCGGCAAGGTCAAAGTGATGTATGTCCGCAGTGATGATGACTCTGATAAACGCACCGAAAATCCGCGTACCGGAAAGGGTGGCGGGCGTCCAGGGCCATCTCGTGCAGACGGTGGCCGTCGCCCCGCCCGCGATGAGAGAAACAGCCGCGGTGATGACCGCAAACGCGACGATCGTAAACGTGACGACCGCAAGCGTGATGATTTCAAACGCGACGACTTTAACCGTGACGCCTCACCGTGGCGCACCGTTTCCCGCGCGCCGGGCGATGAGTCTAAGGCACCTGTCGATCACGGCAGCATGGCCGATAAACCGGTTATCGATCCGGAAGTGATCCGCCGTCAGCGTGCGGAAGAGACGCGCGTCTATGGCGAAAACGCCTGTCAGGCCCTGTTCCAGAGCCGTCCTGATTGCATCGTGCGCGCCTGGTTTATCCAGAGCGTGACGCCGCGTTTCAAAGAAGCGCTGCGCTGGATGGCGGCCAACCGCAAAGCCTACCACGTGGTAGACGACGCTGAGATCACCAAAGCGTCCGGCACCGAGCATCACGGCGGTGTCTGCTTCCTGATCAAGAAACGTAACGGTACCACCGTTAAGCAGTGGGTCAGCCAGGCTGGCGAAGATGACTGCGTGCTGGCCCTGGAAGACGTAGGCAACCCGCATAACCTCGGTGCCATGATGCGCAGCTGCGCCCATTTCGGCGTCAAAGGCGTTCTGTTGCAGGATGCTGCTCTGCTGGAATCCGGCGCGGCAATTCGTACTGCGGAAGGTGGCGCGGAGCACGTTCAACCGATTACCGGCGACAGCGTTCTGGAAGCGATCGAGCAGTTCCGTAAAGCGGGTTACGCCATTGTGACCACCTCCAGCCACAAAGGCACTACGCCGCTGTTTAAAGCGACGCTGCCGCGTAAGATGGTGCTGGTACTGGGTCAGGAGCGTGATGGTCTGACTGACGCGGCACTCTCCAGCGCCGATCTGAGCGTTTCTATCGATGGCACCGGCAATGTTGAGAGCCTCAACGTATCCGTTGCGACCGGCGTTCTGCTGGCGGAGTGGTGGCGTCAGAACAAAGCGTAATTTCGCTTTATTCGTAGGCCCGGCAAGCGTAGCGCCGCCGGGCAATGCGCCGGGTGGCGGCTTCGCCTTCCCGGCCTACAACAACTTATTATTCGCTTTCAGCCGGTAATTCCGGCATCCAGTCAATCGGCTTTTCGCCCTGTTTTTCCAGCCACTCATTCGCCAGCACAAAATGATTGCAGCCAAAAAAGCCGCGATGCGCTGACAGCGGTGACGGGTGCGGCGCTTTCAGCACGTGGTGGCGCTGAGTATCAATAATCGCCCCCTTCTTCTGTGCGTGCGATCCCCAGAGTAAAAACACCACGCCTTCACAATGTTGGTTAATCAGGCTAATGACTTTATCGGTAAACGTCTCCCAACCGAGGCTGGCATGAGAATGGGCCTGCCCGGCGCGAACCGTCAATACGGTGTTAAGCAGCAGCACACCCTGACGCGCCCAGCTTTCCAGATAACCGTGAGCTGGTCGGGTAAAGCCGGGGATGGAGGCTTCGAGTTCTTTATACATGTTCAGCAGGGAAGGGGGAATGCCAACGCCCGGTCGCACAGAAAACGCCAGACCGTGTGCCTGACCCGGCCCGTGATAGGGGTCCTGCCCCAGGATCACCACTTTGACATCGGCGAGCTCGGTAAAACGAAAGGCGTTAAACACATCTTTCTGAGGCGGATAGATGGTGATGCCGTCCTGACGTTCGGCGGCAACCGTGTTCAGGGTATTAACGAAGTAAGGCTGTTTTTTTTCTTCGGCCAGCACATCGTGCCAGGTTAAAGATGTTGTCATCTCGCTCTCCTGCGAATTTTCTCTCCCCCTAGCTTAACTGCTTATGCCGGGGGCGCAAAATTGACGGCGGAGAAAACGCTATCATGCTGAAAAATATTTAAAATTTACAAAATTATTTTAAATCAGGCTTGGGTGAAAATTGATATAAAACAATAATCTCCATCTATCACCCTTATGTTGGTGTGGTTTTTGTTGATTTATATCAAGGAATGGCGGGGGCTTGGCTGATATATATACACTCAAGCAACAATGGTTTTACCAATTGCCCTGACGAACAGGGCACACCCAATATTGTAGTCTAAGGGAGGCATCACATGATTACTGGTATCCAGATTACTAAAGCTGCAAACGACGACCTGCTGAACTCTTTCTGGCTGCTGGACAGCGAGAAAGGCGAAGCGCGCTGCGTATGCGCAAAAGCAGGCTTTGCTGAAGACGAAGTGGTTCAGGTTAACGCCCTGGGCGAAATCGAATATCGCGAAATCCCGATGGAAATCAAACCGGAAGTCCGCGTTGAAGGCGGTCAGCATCTGAACGTTAACGTGCTGCGTCGTGAAACGCTGGAAGATGCCGTTAAGCATCCGGAAAAATATCCGCAGCTGACCATCCGTGTTTCAGGCTATGCAGTACGTTTCAACTCACTGACTGCCGAACAGCAGCGTGACGTTATTGCCCGTACCTTTACCGCCAGCCTGTAATCCTTGCCAGCGTAATAATAAAAAAGCCGGGTTTTAACCCGGCTTTTTTTACTCTTCTTTCTGAGTTTCTGGCGCGCTGCCAGCAGGCTTACGACGCTTGCCCACGTTTTTAGTATCACGGTGGCGCTGCTTCACGCGCGGTTTCTCTTTTTCTTTCGCCTTTTTCTCGGCGCGTTTCGCGAGCACTTTCTTGGACGGTTTACCCGTCATTTTTTCGCTTGGCGCACGGGTGCTCGGACGCAGTTCGTCGATCACGCGGGCTTTCAGCGGCTCGTCAACGTAGCGACCAATTTTCTGCAGCAGCAGGTGGTCATGCGCCTCGACCAGCGAAATGGCGGTACCTTTACGACCAGCACGACCGGTACGGCCAATGCGGTGCAGATAGGTGTCCGCAGTGCGCGGCAGATCGAAGTTGAAGACGTGGCTGACATCGGGGATATCGATACCGCGCGCCGCGACGTCGGTCGCCACCAGCACGTTCACGCGGCCATCGGTCAGACGTTTGATGGCTTCGTTACGCTTAATCTGCACCATCTCACCTTCGAGATAGCAGTTATTGATACCCGCTTCACGCAGCCAGGTCGCCAGCTCATGTACACGCTCGCGCTTGCGTACAAAGACGATAGAACGCGTGGCTTCCGGCTGTTTCAGCAGGTGGATCAGCAGGGCTGTTTTATGCTCAATGTCATCGGCACGGTAATACCACTGATGGATCTTCTTGCGTTCGCGCGTTGACGGAGTGGCAGACACCTCAACCGGATCTTCCAGCAGACGCTCGGCAAAATCTTTAATCGCATCGCCTTCCAGCGTTGCGGAGAAGAGCATGGTCTGCTTGCGCCAGCGGGTTTCACCGGCGATGTGCTCGATATCCTGCGCAAAGCCCATATCCAGCATACGGTCGGCTTCGTCAAGGATCAGCGTTTCGACCGCACGGCAGTCGAAGTTCTCTTCTTTAATGTATTGCAGCAGACGCCCGGTCGTCGCGACGACGATATCCTGGTTCTCACTGAACACTTCGGCGTGGTTCATATAGGCCACGCCGCCGGTAATGGTTGCGATATCCAGGTGGGTGTTCTTCGCCAGCTCACGCGCGTGATCGGCAACCTGCATCGCCAGTTCACGGGTCGGGGTGAGGATCAAAATACGCGGCGGACCTGATTTTTTACGCGGAAAATCCAGCAGATGCTGCAACGCAGGCAGCAAATAGGCTGCCGTTTTACCCGTGCCGGTTGGCGCTGAACCGAGCACGTCACGGCCCTCCAGTGCAGGCGGAATAGCCGCTTCCTGAATAGCGGTCGGGCGTGTAAAGCCTTTTTCCTGGAGCGCGTCCAGAAGGCTTTCGTCGAGTTCAAGTTCGGAAAATGTCGTTACAGTCATGTTCTACCTCTGTGTGGGGCGCTGATTATAGACGTTACGGCTGCAATCTTCATCTGTTTGTGTGGATATCCCTTTTCCGTCGTTGCGCTTTCACCTATGCTACACCCGTTTCATTTTGAAGGTTGCTCTGACATGTCTCAACTCAAAGCGCAGCTGCGCCGCGATGGTTTTACTTTTAAGCAGTTTTTTGTCGCCCACGATCGTTGTGCAATGAAAGTCGGCACTGATGGCATCTTACTGGGGGCATGGGCACCGGTAGCAGGCGTTAAACGTATCCTTGATATTGGCAGCGGCAGCGGACTGCTGGCCCTGATGCTGGCGCAGCGCACCGAGCAGGCGGTCACCCTTGATGCGGTGGAGCTGGATCCGCAGGCCGCTGAGCAGGCAGCCGAAAACGTGGCGGAATCCCCCTGGGCTTCGCGCGTATCACTTCATTGTGCGGATGTTCTTGCCTGGGCGCCAGAGCAAACGGCCCGTTATGACTTAATTGTCAGCAACCCTCCTTATTATGAACCTGGCGTCGAGTGCGCCACTCCCGAGCGAGAGCAGGCGCGGTATACCGGTTCGCTCGATCATAGCGCGCTGTTAGCCTGTGCCGCCGGGTTGATCTCCGAAGAGGGATTTTTCTGCGTGGTGTTACCGGAGAATGCGGGCAGCGCATTTATTGCCAGTGCGCTGGAGATGGGCTGGTTTTTACGCCTGCGCACCGATATCGCGGAGACCGACGGCAGGCTGCCGCACCGGGTACTGCTGGCGCTGTCGCCGAAAGAGGGGGAGTGCTTCAGCGACAGGCTGGTGATCCGCGGGCCGGATCAGCGTTATTCCGATGACTACACGGCGCTGACCCACCCCTTCTATTTATTTATGTGAGCCAGCGGTGAGAGCACGGACGGTCCGGAGTGTTCAAGTTGCTCCGGGTAGTCGAGCGTATAATGCAACCCGCGGCTCTCTTTACGCATCATTGCGCAGCGCACAATCAGCTCCGCCACCTGCACCAGGTTACGTAATTCCAGCAAATTATTGGATACGCGGAAGTGCGCGTAATACTCGTCAATTTCCTGCTGGAGCATGGTAATGCGGCGCAGGGCGCGTTCCAGACGTTTTGTCGTACGCACAATCCCGACGTAATCCCACATAAAGAGTCGCAGCTCGTGCCAGTTGTGCTGGATCACCACCAGTTCATCCGGATTTTCCACGCGGCTTTCATCCCAGGCGGGCAGCTTTTCCGCCTGGCGGGCGTAAGGCATACGTTTTGCGATATCTTCCGCCGCCGACCAGCCGTACACAAGGCACTCCAGAAGGGAGTTTGAAGCCATACGGTTTGCGCCATGCAGGCCGGTGTAACTGACTTCGCCGATAGCATATAGCCCGTCGACATCGGTCCGGCCATGATCGTCGACCATCACGCCGCCGCAGGTATAGTGCGCCGCAGGCACCACAGGCATTGGCTCTTTGGTAATGTCGATGCCGAGTCCCAGCAGTTTTTCATAGATGGTCGGGAAGTGCTGCCGCACAAAATCTGCGGGCTTGTGGCTGATATCCAGATACATGCAGTCCACGCCGAGGCGCTTCATCTCATGGTCAATGGCGCGGGCCACGACATCGCGCGGAGCCAGCTCGCCGCGCTCGTCGAAGTCCAGCATAAAGCGCGTGCCGTCCGGGCGTTTTAAGTGCGCGCCTTCACCGCGTAACGCTTCGGTCAGTAAAAAGTTGCGTGCCTGCGGATGGAAGAGAGCAGTGGGATGGAACTGGTTGAATTCCAGATTGGCAACGCGACAGCCCGCGCGCCAGGCCATGGCAATGCCGTCGCCTGACGAAATATCCGGGTTCGTGGTGTACTGATACACCTTAGAGGCACCGCCGGTCGCCAGTACGACCGATTTTGCCCGGCAGGTTTCTACCTTCTCTTTATTACGGTTCCAGACCCAGGCACCCACGACACGCCGTGTGCCCGGCAGGCCGATCTTATCGGAGATGATTAAATCCACCGCATTGCTGCGTTCCAGAACCTGGATGTTTGGATGGTTTAACGCCTGGCTGACCAGTGTCGTTTCGACTTCCTTACCGGTGGCATCGGCAGCATGCAGGATCCGGCGGTGGCTGTGCCCGCCCTCACGCGTCAGGTGATAACTCTCTTCCCCGTTCGGCTGCACGTGGGTATCAAACAGCACGCCCTGATCGATGAGCCACTGCACGCAGTGTCGGGCATTGCTGGCGACAAACTCTGCCGCGTGTCTGTCCACAATACCGCCGCCAGCAATCAGGGTATCTTCTACATGGGAGTCGATACTGTCAGTTTCATCAAACACCGCGGCAATTCCGCCCTGGGCATAGAAGGTAGAGCCTTCGCTGACAGGCCCTTTGCTGAGGACAATCACTTTCTGGTGTGGGGCGAGTCGCAGCGCCAGTGAAAGGCCGGCGGCGCCGCTGCCGATAATCAGTACGTCACAGGAGAGTTCGGAAATTGCGTTCATGATGTTTGTTTAATTTACTAAACAGTGTTTGGTCAGCATAGCACCTGAATGCGATGAATCGCACGTATTTTTTTAATGCTGGTTGCAACGGCTAAACAGGACTCGAGAAGAGATGCGCGATAAAAAGAGCGAAAATATTTTGCGAAGCAGATCGTTAGCTTCAGATTTTGTGGTGAAATAAAGCCCGTCTTGCGTTACCCTGCAAGCGGGAAAATACCATTTCTTATCAGAAACTGGGTGCGTATCGTTATCAGACTTATAATGATAGAAAATGAACGGTCTGCGACGTGATTAACAAAAACAAAGGCGTGACGGAACTATTTGAAAAAAAGACCCTCAAAGCAACTGCTTGCTCACAGTGCAGTGTTTGGAGTGGCGTTTCGATAACGCGTGGATTTTAGGTTTGGGGAGACATTACCTCGGATGAGCGAGCAGTTAACGGACCAGATTCTGGTTGAACGGGTCCAGAAGGGAGATCAGAAAGCCTTTAACCTACTGGTGGTGCGCTACCAGCATAAGGTGGCGAGTCTGGTGTCCCGCTATGTACCGTCAGGAGATGTTCCTGATGTGGTGCAAGAGTCTTTCATTAAGGCCTATCGCGCGCTGGAATCTTTCCGGGGAGATAGTGCTTTTTATACCTGGCTGTACCGTATTGCCGTCAATACGGCGAAGAACTACCTCGTCGCTCAGGGCCGCCGTCCGCCTTCAAGCGATGTAGACGCCATCGACGCAGAGAATTTTGAAAGCGGCGGTGCGTTGAAAGAAATTTCGAACCCTGAGAACTTAATGTTGTCAGAAGAACTGAGACAAATAGTTTTTCGCACCATCGAGTCGCTCCCGGAAGATTTACGCATGGCAATTACGTTGCGGGAGTTAGATGGCCTGAGCTATGAAGAGATAGCCGCTATCATGGATTGCCCGGTCGGTACGGTTCGCTCACGGATATTTCGTGCGCGAGAAGCTATTGATAATAAAGTTCAACCGCTTATCAGGCGTTGACGATAGCGGGATACTGGAAAAGGTATTAGGCATGCAGAAAGAACAACTTTCCGCTTTGATGGATGGTGAAACGCTGGACAGTGAGATGCTCAACGAGCTCTCTCGCTCTCCTGAGATGCAAAAAACCTGGGAGAGTTATCATCTCATTCGCGATACCCTGCGCGGCGATACCAGCGATGTCCTCCATTTTGATATCTCAGCTCGCGTAATGGCTGCCATTGAGAACGAGCCTGTTTCTCAGGCCACTCCGCTGATCCCTGAAGCCCAACCTGCACCGCACCTGTGGCAGAAGATGCCGTTCTGGAACAAAGTGCGTCCCTGGGCGAGTCAACTGACTCAAATGGGAGTGGCTGCTTGCGTATCGCTTGCAGTTATTGTTGGTGTCCAGCACTATAACACTCAATCTGAAGTGAGCCAGCAACCTGAAGCGCCAGTGTTCAACACACTGCCGATGATGGGCAAAGCCAGCCCGGTAAGCCTGGGTATTCCTTCTGATGCATCGGCAGGTGCCGGTCAGCAGCAGCAGGTACAGGAGCAGCGCCGTCGCATTAATGCGATGTTGCAGGACTATGAATTGCAGCGTCGCCTGCATTCCGAGCAGCTTCAGTTTGAACAGGCGCAAACGCAGCAGGCTGCTGTGCAAGTGCCAGGAAACCAAACTTTAGGAACGCAATCGCAGTAATGAAGCAACTTTGGTGCGCCATGTCTCTGATGGCGGGTAGCCTGTTGTTCACTGTCAACGCCTCGGCTGATGTATCGTCCGGGGCGTTGTTGCAGCAAATGAACCAGGCCAGCCAGTCACTCAACTACGAGCTGTCTTTTATCAGTATCAATAAGCAAGGTGTAGAGTCGTTACGCTATCGCCATGCCCGTCTTGATAAACAGCCGCTTGCCCAGCTTTTGCAGATGGATGGTCCGCGCCGCGAAGTCGTGCAGCGAGGCAATGAAATCAGCTATTTTGAGCCGGGTCTTGAGCCCTTTACGCTGAACGGCGATTACATCGTTGATTCCCTGCCTTCGCTTATCTATACCGACTTCAAGCGTCTGTCTCCTTACTACGACTTTATTTCCGTAGGACGTACCCGTATCGCCGACCGGCTCTGCGAGGTTCTGCGTGTGGTCGCAAGAGACGGAACGCGTTACAGCTATATCGTCTGGATGGATGCAGAGACCAAATTGCCAATGCGGGTCGATCTGCTGGATCGCGATGGCGAGACCCTGGAGCAGTTCCGGGTGATCTCCTTCACCATTGATGATCAGGTTGGGAACAGCATGCAGAATCTGGCAAAAGCCAATCTGCCGCCGCTGCTCTCCGTGCCGGTGGGGGATACCATCAACTTTAATTGGGCACCAAACTGGATCCCTCAGGGCTTCAGCGAAGTCTCCAGTAGCCGACGCCAGCTGCCGACCATTGATACCCCCGTTGAATCCCGTCTTTACTCCGACGGATTGTTTAGCTTCTCGGTGAACATCAACCGGGCAACCCCGGTCAGCGCCGATCAGATGCTGCGCACCGGGCGTCGCACCGTCAGTACCACGGTACGCGATAACGCAGAGATCACCGTTGTAGGTGAGCTACCGCCGCAAACGGCTAAGCGTATCGCCGACAGTATTAAATTCAGGGCTGCACAATGATCAAAGAGTGGGCAACTGTCGTTTCATGGCAGAAGGGCGTCGCGCTGGTCAGCTGTGATGTTAAAGCATCCTGTAACAGCTGCGCCTCTCGCGCCGGTTGCGGCAGCCGGGTGCTGAACAAACTCGGGCCGCAGACCTCACACACCATCAGCGTCCCCAGCGCAGAACCGCTGGTCGAAGGCCAGAAAGTCGAATTAGGGATCGCCGAAGGCAGCCTGCTTGGCTCGGCCATGCTGGTGTATCTTTCGCCGCTGGTGGGACTGTTTGCCCTGGGCGGTCTGTTCCAGGTGCTGTTTGCTACCGATCTGGCCGCCATGTGTGGCGCAGCGCTGGGCGGAGTAGGTGGCTTTTTACTGGCCCGCGGCTTCTCTTCAATGCTCGCGGTGCGTGAAGAGTGGCAGCCCGTTATTCTCAGCGTCGGATTGCCACCCGATGAACTTCGCGTCGAAACGCTCTCTTCAGAAGCCCGGTGATGTACCGGGCTTTGTTTTATTTACATCTCATAAAAGAAAACGCCGGATCTTCGCGCTAAGCTTGCTGGAAGAGCATTTCCTGGTGAAGGAGATGTAGTGTAGAATGCTGCGTTTTCGCACTGAAAAACGTCAGGCTAAGAACAGCGGCCTCCAGGAATTCGTAAGGCATAATTATTTAACTATATGAAGAACATACGTAACTTTTCGATCATTGCTCACATTGACCACGGTAAGTCGACGCTGTCTGACCGTATTATCCAGATTTGCGGTGGCCTGTCTGATCGTGAAATGGCAGCCCAGGTTCTGGACTCCATGGACCTGGAACGCGAACGCGGTATTACCATTAAAGCGCAGAGCGTTACGCTCGACTATAAAGCGTCTGACGGTGAAACCTACCAACTCAACTTTATCGACACCCCAGGCCACGTTGACTTCTCTTATGAAGTTTCCCGTTCGCTGGCGGCCTGTGAAGGCGCGCTGCTGGTGGTTGATGCCGGGCAGGGCGTAGAAGCCCAGACCCTGGCGAACTGCTATACCGCGATGGAAATGGATCTCGAAGTGGTGCCGGTTCTGAACAAAATCGACCTGCCAGCTGCCGATCCTGAGCGCGTAGCGGAAGAGATTGAAGATATCGTCGGCATCGACGCGACCGATGCCGTGCGCTGCTCGGCCAAAACCGGCGTGGGCGTAACCGATGTGCTGGAACGTCTGGTACGCGACATCCCGGCACCGGAAGGCGATGCTGATGCTCCGCTGCAGGCGCTGATTATCGACTCCTGGTTCGATAACTATCTCGGCGTTGTCTCGCTGGTGCGTATTAAAAACGGCACCATGCGTAAAGGCGACAAGATCAAAGTGATGAGCACCGGACAGGTCTATAACGCTGACCGTCTGGGTATCTTCACGCCAAAACAGGTTGACCGTACCGAGCTGAAATGCGGCGAGGTAGGCTGGCTGGTTTGTGCGATCAAAGACATCCTCGGTGCGCCAGTGGGCGATACCCTGACCGGTGCCCGTAACCCGGCAGATAAAGCGCTGCCAGGCTTCAAAAAGGTGAAACCGCAGGTTTATGCGGGCCTGTTCCCGGTAAGCTCTGATGATTACGAGAACTTCCGTGACGCGCTCGGCAAACTGAGCCTGAACGATGCATCTCTGTTCTACGAGCCAGAAAGCTCGACGGCGCTGGGCTTCGGCTTCCGCTGCGGCTTCCTCGGCCTGCTGCACATGGAGATCATCCAGGAGCGTCTGGAGCGTGAATACGATCTGGATCTGATCACCACGGCCCCAACGGTAGTTTACGAAGTAGAGACCACCTCCAAAGAGGTTATCTACGTCGACAGCCCGTCCAAGCTGCCGCCGCTGAACAACATTCATGAGCTGCGCGAGCCAATCGCGGAGTGTCACATGCTGCTGCCGCAGGAGTTCCTCGGTAACGTCATCACGTTGTGTATCGAAAAACGTGGCGTGCAGACCAACATGGTCTACCACGGTAACCAGGTGGCTCTGACCTATGAAATCCCGATGGCGGAAGTGGTGCTCGACTTCTTCGATCGTCTGAAGTCTACCTCCCGCGGTTATGCGTCGCTGGATTACAACTTCAAGCGCTTCCAGGCCTCTAACATGGTGCGTGTGGACGTGCTGATTAACAGCGAGCGTGTTGATGCGCTGGCGCTGATCACCCACAACGACAATGCCCCGTATCGCGGTCGTGAACTGGTCGAGAAGATGAAAGAGCTCATCCCTCGCCAGCAGTTCGACATCGCGATTCAGGCGGCCATTGGTAACCACATCATTGCCCGTTCTACGGTGAAACAGTTGCGTAAAAACGTTCTGGCAAAATGCTATGGCGGTGACGTGAGCCGTAAGAAAAAGCTGCTCCAGAAGCAGAAAGAAGGTAAGAAACGCATGAAGCAGGTCGGTAACGTTGAGCTGCCGCAGGAAGCGTTCCTCGCCATTCTGCACGTGGGTAAAGACGGAAAATAATCCTTAAGGAGTTGGCATGGCGAACATGTTTGCCCTGATCCTGGTGATTGCCACCCTGGTGACGGGGCTGTTGTGGTGTCTGGATAAGTTTATTTTTGCGCCGAAACGTCGCGAACGTCAGGCCGTTGCACAGGCGGCCACGGGCGATCAATTGGATGCGAAAACCCTGAAGAAAGTCAGCCCTAAGCCGGGCTGGCTGGAAACGGGCGCTTCGGTCTTTCCGGTGCTGGCCATTGTGCTGGTGGTGCGTTCGTTTATCTATGAACCTTTCCAGATCCCATCCGGTTCGATGATGCCAACGCTGCTGATCGGGGATTTTATTCTGGTAGAGAAGTTTGCTTACGGCATCAAAGATCCGATCTACCAGAAAACGCTGATCGAAACCGGTCATCCGAAACGCGGCGATATCGTGGTGTTTAAATATCCGGACGATCCGCGTCTGGATTACATCAAACGTACCGTTGGCGTACCGGGTGACAAGGTGACCTATAATCCGGTTTCCAAAGAGGTGACGGTTCAGCCTGGCTGCAGTTCCGGTACCGCGTGCGGCAGCGCATTACCGGTGACCTATTCCGGCGTTGAGCCAAGCGACTTCGTACAGACGTTTGCCCGTCGTAACGGCGGCGAAGCGACCAGCGGCTTCTTCCAGCTGCCGAAAGGCGAAACCAAAGAGAACGGTATTCGTCTGAACGAGCGTAAAGAGACCCTGGGCGATGTCACGCACCGTATCCTGACCGTCTCCATCGCTCAGGATCAGCTGGGTATGTACTATCAGCAGCAGGGGCAGCAGCTGGCGACCTGGATCGTGCCGCCGGGACATTACTTCATGATGGGTGATAACCGCGATAACAGCGCGGACAGCCGTTACTGGGGCTTTGTGCCGGAAGCGAACCTGGTCGGTAAAGCGACCACTATCTGGATGAGCTTTGAGAAGCAGGAAGGCGAATGGCCAACCGGCGTACGGTTAAATCGTATCGGCGGTATCCATTAATACCTGATAAATGAATACGTAGCCTCTTTAATTAGAGGCTACGTGAATTATTTAACTGATAAATCTCTTCAGACTAACGACAACCCCTGTCGTTGCGTATAGAATATTCCCCCGAAGTTTAAGGTTGGCGCTGATTCAGTGCCACGGCACACGAAACCGCGTTGGCTTTTTCAGGACGGTTTCGTGTGCTGCATTTTTGACGCATTTATTCTATTGGTATCGCATGAACCCCATCGTAATTAATCGGCTTCAACGGAAGCTGGGCTACACTTTTCATCATCAGGAGTTGTTGCAACAGGCATTAACCCATCGCAGTGCCAGCAGCAAACACAATGAGCGACTCGAATTCCTGGGCGACTCCATTTTAAGTTTTGTTATTGCCAATGCGCTTTATCACCGTTTCCCGCGTGTGGACGAAGGTGATATGAGCCGCATGCGCGCAACGCTGGTACGTGGCAATACGCTTGCCGAAATTGCCCGTGAATTTGAACTGGGTGAATGCCTGCGACTCGGGCCTGGCGAACTGAAAAGCGGCGGCTTCCGTCGTGAATCTATTCTCGCGGATACGGTCGAAGCGTTAATCGGTGGCGTTTTCCTCGACAGCGATATCCAGACGGTCGAGCAGCTGATCCTCAACTGGTATCAGACGCGTCTGGATGAAATCAGCCCGGGTGATAAACAGAAAGATCCAAAAACCCGTTTGCAGGAGTACCTGCAGGGTCGCCATCTGCCGCTGCCATCTTATCTGGTGGTGCAGGTTCGTGGCGAAGCACACGATCAGGAATTTACAATCCATTGCCAGGTCAGTGGCCTGAGTGAACCGGTGGTTGGCACAGGTTCAAGCCGTCGTAAGGCGGAACAGGCTGCCGCCGAACAGGCGTTAAAAATGCTGGAGCTGGAATGAGCGAAGAAAAAAGTTACTGTGGGTTTATTGCCATCGTCGGACGTCCGAACGTCGGCAAATCAACCCTGCTGAATAATCTGCTGGGACAGAAGATTTCCATCACCTCCCGTAAGGCGCAGACCACCCGTCACCGTATTGTCGGTATCCATACCGAAGGGGCATATCAGGCAATTTATGTCGATACCCCGGGTCTGCATATGGAAGAGAAACGCGCCATTAACCGCCTGATGAACAAGGCGGCGAGCAGCTCTATCGGCGACGTTGAGCTGGTGATTTTCGTTGTCGAAGGCACCCGCTGGACGGCGGACGACGAGATGGTGCTGAATAAGCTGCGCGACGGTAAGACGCCGGTGATCCTCGCGGTCAACAAAGTTGACAACGTGCAGGAAAAAGCCGACCTGCTGCCACATCTGCAGTGGCTGGGCAGCCAGATGAATTTCCTCGATATCGTACCGCTGTCTGCCGAGACCGGTCTGAACGTCGACACTATCGCGGGCATCGTGCGTAAGCATCTGCCGGAAGCGATTCATCACTTCCCGGAAGAGTACGTCACCGACCGTTCTCAGCGCTTTATGGCGTCTGAAATCATCCGTGAAAAGCTGATGCGTTTCCTCGGCGCTGAACTGCCGTACTCCGTTACTGTGGAAATCGAGCGTTTCCAGTCTAACGAGCGCGGCGGATACGACATCAACGGGCTGATCCTCGTTGAGCGCGAAGGGCAGAAGAAGATGGTAATTGGTAACAAAGGTGCCAAAATCAAAACCATCGGTATTGAAGCCCGCAAGGACATGCAGGAGATGTTTGAAGCGCCGGTTCACCTGGAACTGTGGGTGAAAGTGAAATCTGGCTGGGCCGATGACGAGCGCGCGCTGCGTAGTCTTGGTTACGGCGACGACGTCTAAGCCACTAAAACGTGGAAGGCTGGCAGCGCGCTTTTGTACTGCATAGTCGTCCCTGGAGCGAAACCAGCCTGATGCTGGACGTCTTCACGGAAGAGTCAGGCCGCGTGCGCCTTGTTGCCAAAGGCGCACGTTCCAAACGTTCTAATCTGAAGGGTGCTCTGCAGCCTTTCACCCCGCTGCTGGTCCGCTTTGGCGGGCGTGGGGAAGTGAAAACCCTGCGCAGTGCTGAAGCCGTCTCTCTGGCGCTCCCCCTCTCTGGTATTACGCTGTACAGCGGTCTCTATGTTAACGAGCTCATCACGCGCGTGCTTGAACATGAGACCCGCTTCTCTGAACTCTTTTTCGACTATCTGCACTGTCTTCAGGCGCTGGCGGGCACCACCGGCTCGCCGGAACCGACGCTGCGCCGCTTTGAGCTGGCGTTGCTCGGGCATCTGGGATACGGCGTCGATTTTCTGCACTGTGCAGGCAGCGGTGACCCGGTAGAGGACACCATGACCTACCGTTATCGTGAAGAGAAGGGCTTTATCGCCAGCGTGGTCATCGACAACAATACCTTCACCGGACGGGACCTTCGGGCGCTGGCTGAACGCGAATTTCCGGATGTCAGCACCCTGCGGGCGGCAAAACGCTTTACCCGAATTGCGCTCAAGCCGTATCTTGGTGGCAAGCCGTTAAAGAGCCGCGAATTATTCCGGCAGTTTATGCCGAAGCGTTAACGTATTGAGTCCTCCTTCCTGAGGGAGAGGGGAAACGAAGCAAATAAAACCGAGGATTGTCATGGCTGAATTACTGTTAGGCGTCAACATTGACCACATTGCCACGCTGCGAAATGCGCGCGGTACTGCATATCCCGATCCGGTCCAGGCGGCCTTTATCGCCGAGCAGGCGGGCGCCGACGGCATTACCGTGCACCTGCGCGAAGATCGCCGTCATATCACCGATCGCGACGTGCGCATTCTGCGTCAGACCCTGGACACCCGCATGAATCTGGAGATGGCCGTCACCGAAGAGATGCTGGCGATTGCCGTTGAGACTAAACCCCATTTTTGCTGCCTGGTACCGGAAAAGCGCCAGGAAGTGACCACCGAAGGTGGGCTGGATGTGGCCGGTCAGCTGGACAAGATGCGTGACGCCTGCAAGCGCCTGGCCGACGCCGGGATCCTCGTGTCGCTGTTTATCGATGCCGATGAAGCGCAGATCAAAGCCGCAGCCGACGTTGGCGCGCCGTACATTGAGATCCACACCGGCTGCTACGCCGATGCCGAAGATGAAACCACTCAGGCCAAAGAGCTCGATCGCATCGCCAAAGCGGCAACCTATGCCGCCGGTCTGGGCCTGAAGGTGAATGCCGGCCACGGTCTGACCTATCACAACGTCAAAGCCATCGCGGCGATCCCGGAGATGTACGAGCTGAACATCGGCCATGCGATTATCGGACGCGCGGTGATGAGCGGCCTGAAAGAGGCGGTATCTGAGATGAAACGCCTGATGCAGGAAGCCCGCAAGTAATGGCTATCCTTGGCTTAGGCACGGATATCGTTGAGATCGCCCGCATTGAAGCGGTGATTGCCCGCAGCGGCGATCGCCTTGCCCGTCGGGTGCTCAGCGATAACGAGTGGGCCATCTGGGAAACGCACCAGCAGCCTGTGCGTTTTCTTGCCAAACGATTTGCGGTGAAGGAGGCGGCGGCAAAAGCCTTCGGCACCGGGATCCGCAACGGTCTGGCGTTCAATCAGTTCGAAGTGTTTAACGATGAGCTGGGCAAACCGCGCCTCCGGCTGTGGGGCGAGGCGTTAAAGCTGGCGGAGAAGCTGGGCGTGGCGCATATGCACGTGACGCTGGCGGATGAGCGCCATTACGCCTGCGCCACGGTGCTCATCGAAAGTTAAATCTTATCGGCGTGGTGCATCAGCACGAATTTGTCCCACAGCTGCTCTTCCGATTCAGGATGTGCCGGATCTTTCAGGATAGTATTGGGGATCGGGCACACCTTCTGGCAGGTTGGCGTCTCATAATGGCCAATGCACTCGGTGCAGCGGTCGCTGTTAATCTCATAAATGCTCTCCCCCATAGAGATTGCCTGGTTAGGGCATTCGGGTTCGCACATATCGCAATTGATGCATTTTTTGGTGATTAACAGCGCCATCAGGAAATTCTCAGAAACAACACAAACAGGGCGGGCATTATACGCTCATTGTCTGCTCAAACCAGTTTTTTTACCAACGCCTCACTGTGTCGAATACGTTCCGGGGCATGCTCCAGATCCTGCTGAACCAGCGCCATAAACAGCAGATCGGTGAGCATCATCTGCGCGCTGGTGGAGGAGATCGCCGCGCTGCGGGTGGCCTGCTCTTCAGCAATGGTATACAGACAGCGCGTGGCCCGCTGCTGCAGTGCATTGGGGGTAAAGCCGGTGATCGCCAGAATTTTACCGCCCACGCGCAGCGCTTCGTCGGCGGCCAGATTGATTTCCCGGCGTTCGCCGGAGTAGGAGAGGGCCAGCAGAAGATCGTCAGGCTCCATCGCCTGCACGGTGGCCAGCAGGGCGTGCATATCCTGTTCGACTATCGCAATCACGCCGATTTTATTCAGCTTCCAGCCAAAGTTTCGCGCCACCAGCCCGGAGGCGCCAATGCCGGTAAGGATAACCCTTCTTGCCGCGCGCAGCATGGCCACGCTCTCCAGCAGTTTCTCTTCGCTGTTAACATCGAGGGTGGCGTGCATTGCCGCCACGTTCTCCTTGATCAGCTTTTCCCCTACCAGACGCATCGGATCGTCGCCGCGGATCTGGTTATGGACCGGCATGGATTGCGGATTCGGATTACTGGCCAGCGCCTCGCTGAGCGCCAGTTTTAATGCGGGAAAGCCTTTAAAACCAATCTTCTGGGCGAATTTCACCACGCTGGACTGGCTCACGCCCGCCTCGCTTGCCAGCTGCTGAGAGCTTAAGTGGCGGGCGCGATCGGGCTGAGAGAGTAAAAAATCCGCCAGTTTTTTATCGCTCTGGGCAAAACCCGCGTATCGCTGGCGGATACGAATTAAACAGTTCATAAGGACTCCTGGCGAAATGTGATGACTGCAGCAAATGCGAATTCTGCTCGCCTGAATGAATTTTATATTCCATTATAATGCGACTATTATGAATTAAAAATTCTTGAGGTACAAAAAATGAATCTCGGCTCACTGGTATCAGAATCCCGCAACCCACAAACCCTGGACCTGGACGCACTCTCCACGCTTGACCTTGTTCATCGCTTTAACCAACAGGATACGCTGGTCGCGCAGGCAGTGAAAGAGACATTGCCCGAGGTGGCAAAAGCCGTGGATGCCGCCGCAGAGGCGCTGAAAGCGGGCGGGCGCATCATCTACATGGGAGCAGGCACCAGCGGACGTCTGGGGGTACTGGATGCCTCCGAGTGCCCGCCGACCTTTGGCGTGCCGCATGGCCTGGTGATCGGCCTGATTGCCGGTGGCCCGGGCGCGCTGCTGAAAGCGGTGGAAGGGGCAGAGGACAGCAAACAGCTCGGTGAGGACGATCTCAAAGCCCTCAGCCTGACCGCGAAGGATCTGGTGGTCGGGCTGGCCGCCTCCGGGCGCACGCCGTACGTGATTGGCGGGCTGGAGTATGCCAACCAGACCGGCTGCACCACCGTGGCCATCTCCTGCAATCCAGGTTCACCCATTGCTCAGGTGGCTGCGATCGCCATCTCGCCGGTGGTGGGCCCGGAGGCGTTAACCGGCTCCACTCGTCTGAAATCCGGCACGGCGCAAAAGCTGGTGCTCAACATGATCTCCACCGGGGCGATGGTGAAGTTCGGCAAGGTCTACCAGAACCTGATGGTCGACATGAAAGCCACTAACGTGAAGCTCATCGACCGGGCGTGCCGCATGGTGGTCGAAGCCACGGGAACCTCCCGCGAAGAGGCGGAACAGGTTCTGCAACAGACCGGTTATGACGTTAAACCGGCCATTCTGATGATCTTAAGCGGGCTGGATGCCGCTGCGGCGCGCGCCAGGCTTGACGCGCATCAGGGATTCTTACGTGCGGCATTAGAAAACTAAAGAGGCGTACATGGAAAAAACAGCAGCGCTCGCCAGCGGTATTCTTGCGGGGATCGGCGGAGAGAAAAATATACTGCGTCTGGAAAACTGTATGACGCGGGTGAGGGTGGAGGTTCAGGATGACGACAAGCTCGATCTAATTACCCTGAAAAAACTGCCCGGCGTCAGCGGTTATGTAAAACAAGGGGAGCAGCATCAGCTGATTGTCGGCCCCGGCAAGGCCGCGCAGGTAGTGGACGCCATGCGTTCGCTGATGGGCGGGGCGGTCATCGATGATGCCGAGCGCACCAAAGCCCAGGCCAAGGCCAAATACAAAGCCCCGATGAGCGATGCGCTGCGCATGCTGGCTAACGTCTTTATTCCGCTTATTCCGGCGTTCATTGCCTCGGGGCTGATTACCGGGATTATCAATATCCTCAAGCGCCCGGACATTGTCGGGGATTTTGCGACGCACTATCCAAACCTGCTCGGGATCTTGGGCATTTTCGGCAGCGCGGTCTTCGCCATCATGAACATTCTGGTCGGGGTTAATACCGCCAAAGTGTTTGGCGGCTCGCAGGCGTTAGGCGGGGTGATGGCCGGCATTCTCTCCAGCCCGCAGCTGGCGCAGATCACTCTGTTTGGTGAAGCGCTGCAGCCGGGGCGGGGCGGGGTGATCGCCGTGCTGCTGGTGGTGGTGCTGATGTGCTGGATCGAGAAAAAGCTGCGCAACGCCCTGCCGGGCTCGCTGGAGCTGATCCTCAACCCGCTGCTGACCACTCTTATCACCGGGGGCATTGCAATTATTGTCCTGCAGCCGCTGGGTGGCTGGATCTCAGAATCCATCGCTCACGGTGCCTCCTGGGCTATCGATCGCGGTGGTTTCCTGGTGGGCGCGGTGCTGTCCGGTACCTTCCTGCCGCTGGTGCTGACCGGTTTACATCAGGGGCTGGTGCCGATCCACGTTGAGCTGGTGCAGGCCCACGGCTACAACGCCCTGCTGCCTATTCTGGCGATGGCCGGGGTCGGGCAGATCGGCGCGGCGATTGCGGTGCTGATGAAAACCCGCAATGAACGCCTGAAAAAGGTGATCAAAGGGGCGCTGCCGGTCGGTCTGCTGGGCATTGGCGAGCCGCTGATTTTCGGCGTCACCCTGCCGCTGGGCAAGCCGTTTATCGGTGCCTGTCTGGGTGGCGCGGTTGGCGGGGCGCTGATCGGTTACTGGAAAGTCGCCACCGTGATCACCTTTGGCATTTCCGGTTTACCGCTGGCATTAACCATCGTGACCGGAAAAGTCATGCTCTATCTGTTAGGCTATCTGGTAGCGGTGATCGCCGGGTTCCTGTTTACCTGGCTGTTAGGGTTTAACGATCCAGAGGAGTAAGGTTTGGCAAATAACGAGCGTCGCGTTGTCTTTTTTGATCTGGACGGAACGCTGCATCAGCAGGATATGTTCGGTACCTTTATGCGCTATTTACTGCGCCGACAGCCCCTGAATGCCCTGCTCGTATTGCCCTTGCTACCTATTGTGGGCTGCGTGCTGCTGGTGAAAGGGCGCGCCGCCCGCTGGCCGATGAGCCTGCTGCTGTGGGGCTGCACCTTCGGCCACAGCGAAGCCCGGCTTAAACAGCTGGAGAAAGAGTTTGTCAGCTGGTTTCGCGAGCATGTCACCGCATTTCCGGTAGTACAGGATCGGCTGACAAATTACCTGGATGCCAACGACGCCGATATCTGGCTGATCACCGGCTCGCCGCAGTCGCTGGTGGAACAGGTCTATTTCGATACCCCCTGGCTGCCGCGCGTTAACCTGATCGCCACCCAGATTGGCCGCGCTTACGGCGGTTGGGTGTTGACCATGCGCTGCCTCGGCCACGAGAAGGTGGTGCAGCTGGAGAAAAAAATCGGCACCCCGCTGCGGCTCTACAGCGGCTACAGCGACAGCAAACAGGATAACCCGCTGCTCTACTTCTGCCAGCACCGCTGGCGCGTCACGCCGCTGGGCGAACTGCAGCAACTGGAATGATTGTGTGATTATGCATAGCGGGTGTGTATAATGCGCCCGCTTTTCAGACTGGAGTATGCTGCGTTGTCCGACCCTGAACTTAATCATGAATACTGGATGCGCCACGCGCTCCAGCTTGCCCAACGCGCCTGGGATGAAGGCGAAGTCCCGGTTGGTGCCGTGCTGGTCCACAACAATCAGGTGATTGGCGAGGGCTGGAATCGTCCGATTGGTCGCCATGACCCCACCGCCCACGCTGAAATTATGGCCTTACGCCAGGGCGGCCTGGTGCTGCAAAACTACCGCCTGCTGGATACCACCCTGTATGTCACCCTCGAACCCTGCGTTATGTGCTCCGGGGCGATGATCCACAGCCGGATTGGCACGGTGGTGTATGGCGCGCGGGATGAAAAAACCGGCGCGGCAGGTTCGCTGCTGGACGTGCTCAGCCACCCCGGCATGAATCATCAGGTCAACATTATTGGAGGGGTACTGGCACCAGCGTGTTCGGCGTTGCTAAGTGACTTCTTTCGAATGCGGCGTCAGCAGAAAAAGCAGCAAAAGGCAGAATCGAAGTTATCGGGTGAGTAAGCTCATCCGGTGACACCACCGGATAGGCCTGCGCCAGCTGCTGCTCCGTCAGCGCCTCTTTCTCTTTCTCCATCAGATATCCCACCAGGCTTATCTGGTATTTGCGGATATTCTCCACGTAGGCGTACGCCTCGTGGCCGCGCGCATAGCCATAGGTTAACTTGTTGTAATACGGCTTCTGGCTCAGCAGCGGCAGGCGCTGCTTTACGTCTGACCAGCTGTCCGGATTACCTTTGGTTTTCGCGGTCAGGGCGCGGGCGTCGATCATATGGGCATAGCCCATGTTATAGGCCGCCAGCGCAAACCAGATCCGCTCCTCCTCCGGCACCGTCTCCGGCACTTTCGCCATCATATCCTGCAGGTAGCGCGCGCCGCCGCTGATGCTCTGCTCGGCGTCGGTACGGTCGGTGAGGCCCAGGCTCTGGGCGGTGTTCTTGGTCAGCATCATCAGGCCGCGCACGCCGGTTGGCGAGGTGGCCTGCGCATCCCAGTGAGACTCCTGATACGAAATCGCGGCCAGCAGACGCCAGTCAATCTCCTGGGCGTACTTCTCAAACAGCGGTTTCAGCTCCGGCAGGACGTTATCCACCGCCCGCAGGAAGCTGCGGGTATCGACATAGTCGAAATCGTCGCCGTGGCCGAGGTACTTCTCTTCCAGACGCGCCAGGGTGCCGTCTTCATTCATCCCGTTATAGAAATCGAGCATGGCGGCGGAGAGCGTCTGGTCGGCGTCAAGGGGACTGAACCAGGTGACGGGCTGCTCGTCGGTGACGTCCAGCGCCACGGCCAGCTCCGGGTGAACGCGCTGGAACAGGCTGATGGCAACCGAGTCGGCGATGGTGTAGGGCAGTTTCCCGTCCGTCACCTGCTCCAGCAGCGCCGTGGTGCCGAGCTTCTCATCAACCTTCCAGCTGAGGTCAGGGTACTTTTTCTCTTTCAGCGCCCGCAGGTCGTCAATCACCACATGGCCGGGGGCGACGGTAAGCCGATCGGCGGTAAGGCCGGCAAGGGTGCGCGGGCGCAGGCTGCCCACGCGATAGACCAGCTGCTGCGAGACAGAGTAGTAGGTCGGGCCTGGCTGATAATTTTTGCTGCGCTCGCTGTTATAGACCAGGCCTGCGGCCAGCAGATCGGCATCGCCATTATCAAGGTCGTCAAACAGCTGGCTGATGTTCTGGCGCACCGTAACTTTCAGCTTCACGCCCAGGTAGTCGGCAAAATGCTGCGCCAGTTCGTAATCCAGTCCAATGACTTTATCGTTTACCGAACTGTAGGTGAGGGGAGAGACAATGGTACTGACGCGCAGCTCCCCCCGCGCCTGGATGGCGGCGATGCGATTTTCGGCTTTACCGAACCAGGGGATTGATGGCCAGAGGGCCGCTGCCAGCAGCAGGGTGACGATGCCGATGAACAGGTAATTAATCTTTAATTTTTCAATAAGTTGATTCTATATGCTGTGTATTATCCTGGTTAGTATTGGCCACAGTTAAAACAAGTATTACCAAAGATTTCGCGGCATTTTGCGCAAAGTTACGCCACTTGGCAACTTATTAGCAGGCGCGGCAACATTTGTTGCTAAATGCCAGCAACGATTTTATTACGACGCAAACGGTTTCGTCGGCGCGCAGGATCCACTATAATGGCGCCCGTTTTCCCCCCTTGCGCACACTGTAAGCGCCTCCGGCGCTTCGAAGACGAGAGACTTATGATGGAAATTCTGCGTGGTTCGCCTGCACTGTCTGCCTTCCGTATCAACAAACTGCTGGCACGTTTTCAGGCGGCCGACCTTCCGGTAAGCAATATTTACGCTGAGTATGTCCATTTTGCTGACCTGACCGCGCCTCTGTCGGCAGACGAGATGGTCCGACTGGAACGCCTGCTGAAGTATGGCCCAAGCCTGAGCAGCCATACCCCGAACGGTAAACTTTTGCTGGTCACGCCTCGCCCTGGCACCATCTCCCCCTGGTCTTCTAAAGCAACCGACATCGCCCATAACTGTGGTCTGAGCCAGATTAGCCGTCTGGAGCGGGGCGTGGCGTATTACGTTGAAGCCTCCAGCCTTACCGACACCCAGTGGGCCGTTGTGGCAACCGAGCTGCATGACCGTATGATGGAGAGCGTGTTTGCCTCTCTCGACGATGCAGAGCAGCTCTTCTCTCACCACCAGCCTGCGCCGGTCCAGAGCGTGGATCTGCTGGGCGAAGGCCGTCAGGCGCTGATTGACGCCAACCTGCGTTTAGGCCTGGCGCTGGCGGAAGATGAAATTGACTACCTGCAGGATGCGTTCGTTAAGCTGAACCGCAACCCGAACGACATCGAACTCTATATGTTCGCGCAGGCTAACTCTGAGCACTGCCGTCACAAGATCTTCAACGCCGACTGGATTATCGACGGCGAGCAGCAGCCGAAGTCGCTGTTCAAAATGATCAAGAACACCATGGAGAAAACCCCTGACCACGTGCTGTCGGCCTATAAAGACAACGCCGCGGTCATGGAAGGTTCCGAGGTGGGCCGCTTCTTCGCCGATCGCGAAGCAGGGCGCTATGACTTCCATCAGGAGCCTGCGCATATCCTGATGAAGGTTGAAACCCACAACCACCCGACGGCGATCTCGCCGTGGCCGGGTGCTGCGACCGGTTCCGGCGGTGAAATCCGTGACGAAGGCGCAACGGGTCGTGGGGCAAAACCAAAGGCGGGTCTGGTCGGTTTCTCCGTTTCCAACCTGCGTATCCCGGGCTTTGAACAGCCGTGGGAAGAAGATTTCGGCAAGCCAGAGCGTATTGTTACCGCGCTGGACATCATGACCGACGGCCCGCTGGGCGGCGCGGCGTTCAACAACGAATTTGGTCGCCCGGCCCTGAACGGCTACTTCCGTACCTATGAAGAGAAAGTGGACAGCCACAACGGCGAAGAGCTGCGCGGCTACCATAAGCCGATCATGCTGGCAGGCGGGATCGGCAACATTCGCGCCGATCACGTGCAGAAAGGCGAGATCGTTGTTGGCGCGAAGCTGATCGTGCTGGGTGGCCCGGCGATGAACATCGGTCTGGGCGGCGGGGCAGCCTCTTCTATGGCATCCGGCCAGTCTGACGCGGATCTCGACTTTGCCTCCGTCCAGCGTGACAACCCGGAGATGGAGCGTCGTTGCCAGGAGGTGATCGACCGCTGCTGGCAGCTGGGCGATGCCAACCCAATCCTCTTTATCCACGACGTGGGCGCGGGCGGTCTGTCCAACGCCATGCCGGAGCTGGTCAGCGACGGCAACCGCGGCGGACGCTTCAACCTGCGCGACATCCTGAGCGATGAGCCAGGCATGAGCCCGCTGGAGATCTGGTGTAACGAATCCCAGGAACGCTATGTGCTGGCCGTGGCGCCAGAGCAGTTGCCGCTGTTTGACGAGCTGTGCCGCCGCGAGCGCGCGCCGTACGCGGTGATCGGCGAAGCCACCGAAGAGATGCACCTCTCCTTAAGCGATACCCACTTCGACAACCAGCCGATTGATCTGCCGCTGGACGTGCTGCTGGGCAAAACGCCGAAGATGACCCGCGACGTTGAGTCCCGCAAAGCCAGCGGTAAAGCGCTCGACCTGCAGGGCGTCACCGTGGCCGACGCGGTCAACCGCGTTCTGCATCTGCCGTCCGTCGCGGAGAAAACCTTCCTCGTCACCATCGGCGACCGCACCGTGACCGGCATGGTTGCCCGGGATCAGATGGTTGGCCCGTGGCAGGTACCGGTGGCGAACTGCGCGGTGACCACCGCCAGCCTCGACAGCTACTACGGTGAAGCGATGGCGCTGGGCGAACGCTCCCCGGTTGCCCTGCTGGACTTCGCGGCTTCTGCCCGTCTGGCAGTAGGCGAAGCGCTGACTAACATTGCCGCCACCCACATTGGCGACATCAAACGTATCAAGCTCTCCGCCAACTGGATGGCCGCAGCCGGTCACCCGGGCGAAGATGCCGGGCTGTACGAAGCGGTGAAAGCGGTGGGTGAAGAGCTCTGTCCTGCTCTCGGCCTGACCATTCCGGTGGGCAAAGATTCCATGTCGATGAAAACCCGCTGGCAGGAAGGCAGCGAGCAGCGCGAGATGACCTCTCCGCTGTCGCTGGTGATCACCGCCTTTGCCCGCGTGGAAGACGTGCGCCACACCATCACGCCACAGCTCGCCACCGAAGACAACGCCCTGCTGCTGATCGACCTGGGTAAAGGCCACAATGCGCTGGGCGCGACCGCGCTGGCGCAGGTCTATCGCCAGTTGGGCGACAACGCGGCTGACGTGCGCGACGTAGCACAGCTGAAAGGCTTCTACGACGCCATTCAGGCGCTGGTTGCAGAGCGTAAACTGCTGGCCTACCACGACCGCTCCGACGGCGGCCTGCTGGTTACCCTGGCAGAAATGGCCTTCACCGGTCACTGCGGCGTTGAGGCAAACATCGCCTCTCTGGGCGACGATCGTCTGGCTGCACTGTTCAACGAAGAGCTGGGCGCGGTGATTCAGGTGCGTGCAGCGGATCGCGACGCGGTGGAGGCGTTGCTGGCGCAGCATGGTCTGGGCGACTGCGTGCACTATCTGGGTAAAGCGGTGAGCGGGGATCGTTTTGTTATCGACGCCAACGGCCAGACGGTCTTTGCCGAAAGCCGCTCCACGCTGCGTATGTGGTGGGCAGAAACCACCTGGCAGATGCAGCGTCTGCGCGACAACCCGGCGTGCGCCGATCAGGAGCACGAGGCGAAAGCCAACGACAACGATCCGGGCCTGAACGTTAAACTCACCTTCGACCTCAACGAAGACATTGCCGCGCCGTATATTGCCCGTGGCGCACGTCCGAAAGTGGCCGTGCTGCGTGAGCAGGGCGTCAACTCCCACGTCGAGATGGCGGCAGCCTTCCACCGTGCAGGCTTCGATGCTATCGACGTGCACATGAGCGACCTGCTGGCAGGCCGCACCGGTCTGGCCGATTTCCAGGCGCTGGTGGCGTGCGGCGGCTTCTCTTACGGTGACGTGCTGGGCGCGGGCGAAGGCTGGGCGAAATCCATCCTCTTCAACGAACGCGTTCGCGATGAGTTCGAAACCTTCTTCCACCGTCCGCAGACCCTGGCGCTGGGCGTGTGTAACGGCTGCCAGATGATGTCTAACCTGCGCGAGCTGATCCCGGGCAGCGAAGCCTGGCCGCGCTTTGTGCGTAACCAGTCCGATCGCTTCGAAGCGCGTTTCAGCTTGGTTGAAGTGACCCAGAGCCCGTCTCTGCTGCTGCAGGGTATGGTGGGATCGCAGATGCCAATCGCCGTATCCCACGGTGAAGGGCAGGTTGAGCTGCGTAACGCCGCGCATCTGGCCGAGCTGGAGAGCAAAGGTCTGGTGGCGCTGCGCTTTGTCGATAACTTCGGCAAGGTCACGCAAAACTACCCGGCAAACCCGAACGGCTCCGCCAACGGGATCACCGCGGTGACCAGCGAAAGCGGTCGCGTAACCGTGATGATGCCGCACCCTGAGCGCGTGTTCCGCACCGTGAGCAACTCCTGGCACCCGGAGAACTGGGGCGAGGACAGCCCGTGGATGCGTATCTTCCGCAACGCGCGTAAGCAGTTGGGTTAAGCTCTCACCGTTGTGCCCGGTGGCGCTTCGCTTACCGGGCCTACAAAGGCCGGAGTAGAGTTTGTAGGCCGGGCAAACGCAGTGCCGCCCGGCATATTTTCAAGTGTCGCAAATGTGCGACAACTCACATTCCCCACTGTCTCTAAAAAGAGACACTTAACTCATTGATTTATATAAACCCCGCAATAACCTGTTCAGGGTGTTGCTAATAAGCGACAGATAGCCTGAAAACCATACCCTGCGAAATTACTACATCACGCCATAAAAATTCTTATTTTTCAGGTCATTAATATTTATATTTGCATTATGGCACATCTGTTGCATAATAATAACCAGTGGCTCATTCACTCTCTTATGTCAGCCCCTTCGGGACGCGCTACATAAACTTCGAATGACGCACAAAAAGGTGCCTGCCGTCCAACTACTGATCATAGCTTTGCTTTATCAGACCCAGGGCGAAACGTCGAGTTAGGCACCGCCTCATTCCATAACAAAGCCGGGTTTTTAACCCGGCTTTGTTGTATCTGAACTCTTGTCCGGCTAGCATCCCCTTATTCCCTCGCGACAGAGAGTAATGCGTTGAAACGCTGGCCTGTTTTCCCTCGCTCCTTACGACAGTTAGTCATGATGGCCTTCCTGCTGATCCTGCTACCTTTGCTGGTGCTGGCATGGCAGGCATGGCAGAGCCTGAACGCGCTCAGCGCGCAGGCGGCGCTCACCAACCGAACCACCCTGATTGATGCCCGGCGCAGCGAAGCGATGACCAATGCCGCGCTGGAGATGGAGCGCAGCTACCGGCAGTATTGCGTGCTCGACGACAGAACCCTTGCGCGGGTGTATCAGAACCAGCGTAAACGCTACAGCGAAATGCTCGATGCCCACGCGGGTGTCCTGCCCGACGATAAGCTCTACCAGACGCTGCGCCAGGATATCAACGCGCTGTCCCAGCTGCAGTGCATCAACAGCGGCCCTGATGCCCAGTCCGCCTTACGGCTGGAGGCCTTTGCAAGCGCCAATACCGAGATGGTACAGACGACCCGCTCGGTGATTTTCTCCCGCGGTCAGCAGCTCCAGCAGGAGATCGCCGAGCGCGGCCAGTTCTTTGGCTGGCAGGCGCTGGTGCTGTTTCTGGTCAGCCTGGGGCTAGTCCTGCTCTTCACCCGCATGATCATCGGCCCGGTTAAGGGCATTGAGCGCATGATTAACCGGCTGGGGGAGGGGCGCTCGCTGGGCAATACCGTGGTCTTTACCGGCCCGCGCGAGTTACGTTCGGTCGGGCAACGCATTATCTGGCTTTCCGAGCGGCTGTCGTGGCTCGAATCCCAGCGCCACCAGTTTTTACGCCACATCTCCCACGAACTGAAAACGCCCCTTGCCAGCATGCGTGAGGGCACCGAACTGCTGGCCGATGAGGTCGCCGGGCCGCTGACGCCGGAGCAAAGGGAGATTGTCGAGATCCTCGATGCCAGCAGCCGCAACCTGCAAAAGCTGATCGAGCAACTGCTGGATTACAACCGTAAACTGGCCGACGGCATCCCGGAGCTTGAGCGCGTGGAGCTCGCGCCGCTGGTGGATATGGTGCTCTCGGCCCACAGCCTGCCTGCACGGGCTAAAATGATGCATACTGAACTGTCGCTGGCGACGCCCGCCTGTTTAGCCGAACCGATGCTGCTGATGAGCGTGCTGGATAATCTTTATTCCAATGCGGTGCACTATGGTATTGAATCCGGTACCATTTATGTTCGCAGTTTTACGCGCGGCTCGCGGGTCTGTATCGATGTCGCCAACACCGGAAGCCCGATCCCTGACGATGAAAAAACGATGATCTTTGAACCCTTTTTCCAGGGTAGTCATCAACGAAAAGGGGCGGTGAAGGGAAGCGGCCTGGGGCTGAGTATTGCCCGCGACTGTATCCGTCGTATGCAGGGAGAGCTTAATCTTGTCAATGATGACCATACCGATGTGTGCTTTCGCATCGAACTGCCGCTTGAGTCGGATAAATCACTAAAATGAATCTAAGTCTGGTGAGTATGTCACACGTCTTTTCCCGCGCCATTAACGCGGTGTTTTCCCGTCACTTTATCCGCCTGAGCCTTCCCTGCCTGCTGCTGGCCGGGTGCGTCACCCACGCGCCAACCAGCGCTATTAGCGGCAAGCAGGATGAAAAATTGCCTGAGCATCAGCTGGCGGACTTCTTGTCTACCGACTGCAATAATATCTGGCAGCTGCACGGCCAGGAGACCGACAGCAACCCGCTTTACTGGCTGCGCGGCATGGACTGCGCGGATCGTCTCTCACCCGCCGCGGCGCGTGCAGAGGCCCGGGGCTGGACCGATGATACCTGGCAGGAGAGCTTTAAACGCGGGCTCCTGCTGGCGAATGCCAAAATTAACCCGGTGGAGCGTCGCCAGTTGACCACCCGGCTGGATGCGCTGAGCCCGCAGATCCCGCCCCAGGTGCGCCCGCTGTATCAGCTGTGGCGACACGGGCAGGTGCTGCAGCTGCAGCTGGCGGAGGAGCGTTCCCGCTACGGTAAGCTGCAACAGACCACCGACGGTGAGCTGGACACCCTGCGCCAGCAGCAGCAATATCTGCGCGCGCAGCTGGATACCACCACCCGCAAGCTGGAGAACCTGACCGATATTGAACGCCAGCTCTCCACACGTAAGCCGGTCAGTAACTATCTGCCGGATGCACCGAAGAGCGCCACGTCGCCCGCCGGCACCGAGGGTGATGCGACAGAGCCGAACAGCGATGCCCCGAAACAAGAGGACGGAAAGCCATGACAAGCCGAAAACCTGCGCATCTTTTGCTGGTGGATGACGATCCTGGTTTGCTGAAGCTGCTGGGCATGCGTCTGGTGAGCGAGGGCTACAGCGTCGTGACCGCCGAAAGCGGTCAGGAAGGGCTGAAAGTGCTGGGGCGCGAGAAGATCGATCTGGTCATCAGCGATCTGCGGATGGACGAGATGGACGGCATGCAGCTGTTCACCGAGATCCAGAAGCTCCAGCCCGGTATGCCGGTCATTATTCTCACCGCCCACGGCTCCATTCCGGATGCGGTGGCGGCCACCCAGCAGGGGGTGTTCAGCTTCCTCACCAAGCCGGTGGACAAAGACGCGCTGTATAAAGCCATTGATGATGCCCTGGAGCACGCCGCGCCGTCCGGGGACGAGACGTGGCGGGAGACGATAGTCACCCGCAGCCCGATCATGCTGCGTCTGCTGGAGCAGGCCCGCATGGTGGCGCAGTCTGACGTCAGCGTGCTGATTAACGGCCAGAGCGGCACCGGGAAAGAGATCCTCGCCCAGGCCATTCACAACGCCAGCCCGCGCGGCAAAAAAGCCTTTATCGCCATCAACTGCGGGGCGCTGCCGGAACAGTTGCTGGAATCAGAGCTGTTTGGTCATGCCCGCGGGGCCTTCACCGGGGCGGTCAGCAGCCGGGAAGGGCTGTTCCAGGCGGCGGAAGGCGGCACGTTGTTCCTCGATGAGATTGGCGATATGCCCGCCCCCTTGCAGGTCAAACTGCTGCGCGTGTTGCAGGAGCGCAAAGTCAGGCCGCTCGGCAGTAACCGCGATATCGACATCGACGTGCGTATTATCTCCGCCACCCACCGGGATCTGCCCAAGGCGATGGCGCGCAACGAGTTTCGCGAAGACCTCTTCTATCGTCTTAACGTGGTTAACCTGAAGATCCCGGCGCTGGCGGAGCGGGCAGAAGATATTCCCCTGCTGGCCACCCAGCTGCTGCGCCAGTCCGCCGAGCGTCACAAGCCGTTTGTCCGGGCGTTCTCCACAGACGCCATGAAGCGGCTGATGACCGCCAGCTGGCCCGGCAACGTGCGTCAGCTGGTGAACGTCATTGAGCAGTGCGTGGCCCTGACCTCCTCGCCGGTGATCAGCGATGCGCTGGTAGAGCAGGCGCTGGAGGGGGAAAACACCGCCCTGCCGACCTTCGTCGAGGCCCGCAACCAGTTTGAGCTTAACTATCTGCGTAAGTTACTGCAGATCACCAAAGGCAACGTGACCCATGCTGCGCGGATGGCCGGACGTAACCGCACCGAGTTTTATAAGCTGCTGTCGCGCCACGAGCTGGAAGCAAACGATTTTAAAGAGTGATACCCTAAATTCCGCCTGAATATGATACTGTGAGCAACCGATTACGAGGCAGCTGACAGGCATAAGTTTAAGGACCACCATGAAAAAGATTGATGCGATTATTAAACCTTTCAAACTGGATGATGTACGTGAAGCGCTGGCGGAAGTCGGCATCACCGGCATGACGGTGACAGAGGTGAAAGGCTTTGGTCGTCAGAAGGGCCACACTGAGCTCTACCGTGGCGCGGAATACATGGTCGATTTCCTGCCGAAGGTGAAGATTGAAATCGTGGTGTCGGACGACATCGTGGAAACCTGCGTGGATACCATTATCCGCACCGCGCAGACCGGTAAAATCGGTGACGGCAAGATCTTCGTCTTTGACGTATCGCGCGTCATCCGTATCCGCACCGGCGAAGAAGACGACGCGGCGATTTAATCCCCGCGCCGTTCATTACCCGTAGGCCCGTGCAAGCGAAGCGCCGCCGGGCAAAAAAAAGCCCCTCCGGAGAGGGGCTTTTTGCATTACAGCACTTTATGCGGGCCGAAGCACTCGTAGTGAATGTTCTCTTTCTTCGCGCCCAACTCAATCAGCTGCGCCGCGGCATACTGCATAAATGCCACCGGACCACACACGTAGAACTGCATATCCGGTGCGCTGAACAGAACTTCATGCTCGCTTAACGCCATCAGGCCTTCACTGTCGAAACGCGCTGCGGCACGGTCGTCATCCGACGGCAGGCGATACCAGGTATGCGCGCTGAAGTGCGGCAGCGTGGCCGCAAGGGTTTTCACTTCATCAGAAAAGGCATGCACTTCGCCATTCTCTGCGGCGTGGAACCAGTTAACCTGCGCGCTGTGTTGCCCTTTCGCCAGAGTATCCAGCATCGCCAGCATCGGCGTCTGGCCCACACCGGCGGAGATCAGCGTCACTGGGGTGGTGCTCTCAACGGCCATAAAGAAGTCGCCCGCAGGCGCGGCCAGATGCACCACATCTCCGACGCTGGCGTCGTTGTGCAGCCATGTCGAAACCTGGCCACCTTCCTCGCGCTTCACCGCAATGCGGTAGCTTTTGCCGTTCGGCTTGCGGGTGAGGGAGTACTGGCGGATCTCCTGATGCGGGAAGCCTTCGGGCTTCAGCCACACGCCCAGATACTGACCGGGCTGATAATCGGCAACCGGCTGGCCGTCGACGGGCTCAAATTCAAAGCTGGTGATCAGCGCGCTGCGCGGGGTTTTCTCCACGATACGGAAGGCGCGGGTGCCTTCCCAGCCGCCACGTTTGCTGGCGTTTTCGCTGTAGATCTGCGCTTCACGGTTGATAAAGACGTTTGCCAGCACGCCGTAGGCTTTGCCCCAGGCGTCCAGCACCTCCTGGCCGGGCCTGAACATTTCGTCCAGGGTGGCCAGCAGGTGGCCGCCAACAATATTGTACTGCTCGGGTTTGATCTGGAAGCTGGTATGTTTCTGGGCGATTTTTTCCACCGCAGGCAGCAGCGCCGCCAGGTTCTCAATGTTGCTGGCATACGCGGCAATGGCGTTAAACAACGCTTCACGCTGATCGCCGTTACGCTGGTTGCTCATGTTGAAAATCTCTTTGAGCTCCGGGTTGTGCGCGAACATGCGATCGTAAAAATGGGCGGTGAGCTTAGGACCGGTTTCAACCAGCAGGGGGATAGTGGCTTTCACGGTAGCGATGGTTTGAGCGTCTAACATAGCAACTTCCTTAAATGTTACTTTAATGATGTATTTTATATGCATCTTATAAAAAATAACCCTGCGTTGTAAATGGTTCTTTGCAACATGAATTAACTGCATCACAAACCTGAAAAGAAATCCGTTTTGCGGGGCGAGGGCGTTATTCCTCAAACCCTTGCGTGGCGGGCAGGTAAACGTTTGCGTAAAATCGTTTGTCAAGACCTGTTATCACTCTGCTAATCAGTTATACTGTTGCCCGTCGTCCATCAGGACTGCCTTTTAAGGCCAAAATTTACTTGTTAGCTGAGTCAGGAGATGCGGATGTTAAAGCGTGAAATGAACATTGCCGATTATGATGCCGAACTGTGGCAGGCTATGGAGCAGGAAAAAGTACGTCAGGAAGAGCACATCGAACTGATCGCCTCCGAAAACTACACCAGCCCGCGCGTTATGCAGGCGCAGGGCTCTCAGCTGACCAACAAATACGCTGAAGGTTACCCGGGCAAGCGCTACTACGGCGGTTGCGAGTATGTTGATATCGTTGAACAGCTGGCGATTGATCGTGCCAAAGAGCTGTTTGGCGCTGACTACTCTAACGTGCAGCCACACTCTGGCTCCCAGGCTAACTTCGCGGTCTACACCGCACTGCTGCAGCCGGGCGATACCGTTCTGGGTATGAACCTGGCGCAGGGCGGCCACCTGACTCACGGCTCCCCGGTTAACTTCTCCGGCAAGCTGTACAACATCATCCCTTACGGCATCGATGAGTCCGGTAAAATTGACTACGCAGACATGGAAAAACAGGCCAAAGAGCACAAGCCGAAGATGATCATCGGCGGCTTCTCGGCTTACTCCGGTGTGGTTGACTGGGCTAAAATGCGTGAAATCGCAGACAGCATCGGTGCTTACCTGTTCGTGGACATGGCGCACGTTGCCGGTCTGATCGCCGCAGGCGTTTACCCGAACCCGGTTCCACACGCGCACGTTGTGACCACCACCACCCACAAAACCCTGGCGGGTCCACGCGGTGGCCTGATCCTGGCGAAAGGCGGTGACGAAGATCTGTATAAGAAACTGAACTCTGCCGTGTTCCCAAGCGCGCAGGGCGGCCCGCTGATGCACGTTATCGCGGCCAAAGCCGTGGCGCTGAAAGAAGCGATGGAGCCAGAGTTCAAAGTCTACCAGCAGCAGGTTGCTAAAAACGCCAAAGCGATGGTGGAAGTGTTCCTGAACCGCGGTTACAAAGTGGTTTCCGGCGGCACTGAAAACCACCTGTTCCTGCTGGATCTGGTGGATAAAAACCTGACCGGTAAAGAAGCTGACGCTGCCCTGGGCCGCGCTAACATCACCGTTAACAAAAACAGCGTACCAAACGATCCGAAGAGCCCGTTTGTGACCTCCGGTATCCGTATCGGTTCTCCGGCTGTGACTCGCCGCGGCTTTAAAGAAGCGGAAGTCAAAGAGCTGGCTGGCTGGATGTGTGACGTGCTGGACAACATCAACGACGAAGCCGTTATCGAACGCGTGAAGGCGAAAGTGCTGGATATCTGCGCGCGCTTCCCGGTTTACGCATAAGTCTGCTTTGCTGAATAAAAAGGCCGCGTATGCGGCCTTTTTTTATGGCTAACGCCGGTCGATGGAGATAGCTCCCGGCCCGGCGACCGCCAGCAGCAGAAACCCGCCGGCAATACTGATGTTCTTGAAGAAGTTAATCATATTCGGCATCACCGCATCGCCACTCATATCCCAGTAGTGGTGACCAATCACCGCCGTCCCCAGGGTATAAAAGACAAACAGCACTGCCAGCGGACGGGTAAAGAAGCCGAGCACGATCAGGATGGCGGCGGGCACTTCCATGATCACCGCCACAATGGCGGCCAGCGTCGGCATGGGTGCGCCCAGCTTCTCCATATACTGCACCGTGCCGTCAAAACCGAACATCTTGGGCACGCCAAAAATAATAAACAGGGCGATAAGGGCGAGGCGGGCAATCAGCAGGATCAGCGCCCGGGACTGACCGAAATCGAAATACCGTAATGTGTTCATGGCAGGCTCGCTGTGGGTGGGATTTATCTTAAAGCTAATACACAGAATGCCGGCCCGCCATTCAGGTTTTGTTCATAAATCAGCCATCAGGATGATTTAAATTCCCGACATTTCAGCATGTTCTCCGTCAGCCTGCCGCCAGCGCATCTTCAACGAACAGATACCCGATGCCGATAATCTGCTGCTGCCGGGTTAAGCCCCCGAAGGCGATCTCCGTTTGCCGGTTACGCACCGCGTCGCCGTGATCGAAGGGGGTAAACCCAATCTGGCGGTTGATGGTTTCGAGCCAGCGTTCGCCAAAGGCGCAGCTGCGGCCATAGAACCAGATTTGATTGATGTTGAGGATATTGAGCAGGTTGTAGAGCGTCAGCCCGATGGCGTTGGCGGCCTCGTCTGCCCAGCGCTGGATTTTCACGTCTCCCTGCCGCCAGGCCTCAATCAGCTGCAGGCTGGTGAGGGTATCGGGGTCAAGGCCGAGGGAGCCGGGCTGGGATTTCAGCCACAGGCGCGCCTGCTTTTTCAGGGCGGATAACGAGGCGACCGTCTCCAGGCAGCCGTAACGCCCGCAGGCGCAGGCCACGCCGTCGCGATCGAAAATGGTGTGGCCGATTTGCCCGCTGCCGTTGAGCGTCCCGCGATAGACCTGGCCGTTAATCACGAACGAGGAGCCGATACCGTAATCGACGTTGATGACGCAAAAATCGTCGCGGTTGTCCGGGTTTTGCCACTTCTCCGCCAGGGCCAGCATCACGCAGTCGTTATCCACCATCACCGTGATGCCCAGCTTTTCTTCCAGCAGATACTTAATTTCGACCGGTTTTTTCCAGGGTGACTGGGGCATGATCTGCGACACACCGGTGGCGGTATCAACCTGGCCGTGGATGCCTAATGCCAGATTGATGCGCTGCCCTGGCCACTGTTTGCGCTGCTGCTGCCACAGGTTTTCAATCGCCTGCAACAGCGCCTCGGGCGTCTGGGCGTTGACGTCGGTCCAGCGAAATTCGCCCAATGGCAACATGCGGGCGTCGATCAGCTGGCTCTCAATGCTGGTGGGGCTGACATTCATGCAGAGTATCAATGGCCCATCATCCGGGATTTGATAATGGCCGCTGTTCATTCCCCGGGTGCTGAGATTTTCACTGGAATGCCCTAGCTTTTTGTCCGCCACCAGCTCATCCAGGATTTTGCTCACCGCCGGAATAGAGAGCCCGGTGTACTGAGCCAGCTGCGATTTGCTCAGGCGTTTGTAGCGCCATACCAGCGACATAATGGTGCGGCGGTTATGCCGTCGCACCCTGTTGTTGTTCAGACCGGATACCTGCATTCACTAAACTCCGTTAATTATATTGCGTGAGCATTACGTAATCAGCGCGCCGAATTCCTCTCTACACTGCCATCTTATCGCTTTTTACTGTTATTTGTTTACTGGAGAGTGAATATGTCTGGAGCAGTGAAGGTCTGGCGGGAGACCGTCGCATTACCGACGTGGACCACCGGCGCAGAAGATACCAACCCGATGTTCCTGGAAAAGCGCGTCTACCAGGGCTCCTCTGGCGCGGTCTACCCCTACGGCGTGACGGATACCCTGACCGGCGTTCGGGAGCCCCGCGACTACCAGGCGGTGTGGATGGAAAACGACTATATCCGCATCATGCTGCTGCCGGAGTTGGGCGGACGTATTCATCGTGCGTATGACAAAGTGCAGCAACGGGATTTTGTTTACTACAACGAAGTGGTGAAACCGGCGCTGGTGGGCCTGCTGGGGCCATGGATCTCCGGTGGGATCGAGTTTAACTGGCCGCAGCACCATCGCCCAACCACCTTTATGCCTGTCGACGTCACCTTCCAGCAGCAGGATAACGGAGCGCAAACCGTCTGGATGGGCGAGGCCGAACCGATGCGCGGCCTGCAGGTGATGACCGGATTCACCCTGTACCCTGACCGGGCGTTGATTGAGATCACCGGCAAAGTCTTCAACGGCAACGCCACGCCGCGCCACTTCCTGTGGTGGGCAAACCCGGCAGTGAAGGGCGGGGACGATCATCAGAGCGTCTTCCCGCCGGACGTCACGGCGGTGTTTGACCACGGCAAGCGCGCGGTCTCTGCTTTCCCCATCGCCACCGGCACCTACTATAAAGTCGACTACTCGGCGGGGGTGGATATTTCCCGCTACAAAAACGTGCCGGTGCCGACGTCGTACATGGCTGAAAAATCGGACTACGACTTTGTCGGGGCATACCATCACGGCGAGCGGGGCGGCCTGCTGCACGTCGCCGATCACCACGTCTCGCCGGGTAAAAAGCAGTGGAGCTGGGGCCATGACGATTTTGGCCGCGCCTGGGATCGCAATCTCACCGATGAAAACGGCCCCTATATCGAGCTGATGACCGGGGTCTTTACCGATAACCAGCCCGATTTCACCTGGCTTGCGCCTTATGAAGAGAAAATCTTCGTGCAGAATTTCCTGCCCTACAGCGAGCTGGGGCAGGTGCAGAACGCCAGTACCGAGCTGGCGCTGCAGCTTGAACGCCGCGAGCAGCAGCTTCACCTTGGTCTTTACGCCATCGCGCCGCTGAACGACGTGCGCCTCGAGCTGACCGCCGACGACCAGCCGGTATGGGAAACGCAGCTGACCCTGATGCCGGGCGAAAGCTGGCAGCAGGCGCTGCCGGATGCGTGGCCGCAACGCTTAACGCTGAGGGTAAAAGACGCCTCGGGCCGCATGCTGCTGCACTATCTGGAGCACATCCCGCAGGAGACGCCGCTGCCGGACCCGGCTACCGCGCCAGCGATGCCGGAGGAGATTAGCAACAGCGATGAGCTCTATTTCATCGGTCAGCATCTGGAGCAGTACAACCACGCCAGCCGCTATGCGGAGGATTACTACCGCCGGGCGCTGGCGCTGGATGCCAACGACTACCGCAACAACGTGGCGCTGGGTAATTTAGCCCTCAATCGCGCCGACTGGGCGCAGGCGCAACGCTGCGCCGAAGCCGCGCTGGTTCGCGCCCACCGTCTGAATAAAAACCCGCGCGATGGTGAAGCCAGCCAGCTGCTGGCGACGGCGCTGGAGCGGCAGGGGCAGGACGATGCCGCATGGGAGCACTACTACAAAGCCTCGTGGAGCGGCAACTGCCGTGACGCGGCGTTCTGGTCGCTGGCGCGGCTGGCGATGAAGCGTGGCAACTCTGCCGACGCGCTGGAAAAAGTCGATATCAGCCTCGGGATCAATGCCGGTAATAATCTGGCGATGGGGCTCAAAGCGCTCGCCCTGGCGGAGGTTCAGGGGGAAGGCGCCGCGCTGGAGTACATCCAGAGCTGTCTGGACACTCATCCATTGAGCTACGCCCTGCACTATGCGCGCTGGGCAATCAGCCGGGACGCGGCTTCGCGAGACAAACTGCTGCAGGTCACCGGGCGTCGCGGGGCCAATGCCTGCGTGCTGGCGGGCTGGTTAACCTCCATGGGTATGCCCGACGCCGCCCGCGAAATGCTGGATCTGCTCGACTGTCAGGAGACCTTGCCTCAGCTGTGGCGGGCCGCGCTAAGCGACGAGCCTGCCACCCGCGTCCGCTATATTGCGGCGGCGCGCCAGTGCGAGGCCAAGCGGGTACGCTTCCCGAACGCTCTCGATGAAGTGCAGATGCTGCAAACCCTGCACGACGATCCGTTTGCCCGCTATCTGCTGGGCTGCTTCTGGTACAGCAAACGCCGCTATGACGATGCGGTGAGCTGCTGGGAATTCACCCTGAAGCAGGAGCCGCAGTTTGCGCCCGCGCACCGCCTGCTCGGGATCTACGCCTGGAATAAACAGCACAACCTGGCGCTGGCACAAGACTACCTGCAGCGCGCCGTGGCGCTGGAGCCGGAGAATCCGCGTTTTCTTTTCGAGCTTGATTATCTCAATAAACTCACCGGCCAGCCGTTGGCGAAGCGCCTCGCCATGCTCTCCGAACGGGAAAACGTCGCCCTTAAGCGTGATGACCTCACCGCTGAGCTGCTGAGCTTATGGAACTGTTCCGGGCGCTATAGCCTTGCGGCGCAGGTGCTGCAGGAGCGTCAGTTCCATCCGTGGGAGGGCGGGGAAGGCAAAGTGACCGGGCAGTATCTGCTCAACCAGCAGCATCTGGCCCTGCAGCATACCGGGCGCGGCGAGTACCGCGAAGCGATAGCTTTCTTGCAGGCGGCGCTGTGCTATCCGCACAACCTGGGGGAGGGGCGTCTGCCGGGGCAAACCGACAACGATATCTGGTATCTGCTGGGGTATTGCCATGCGCAAATTGATGCCGGGGATGAAGCGCAGCGCTGCTTTACCCGGGCGGCCCAGGGCGGTTCAACCCTTGATGCCGGACGCTACTACAACGATCAGCCCGCAGATTACCTCTTCTGGCGGGGGATGGCGCTGCGCCAGCTGGGCGACAGCGCGGCGGCGGAGCGTCATTTCCAGGGCTTCCTGGCGTGGGTGGAAGCCCATCGGGATGACGTCCCGGAAGCGGATTTCTTTGCGGTCTCGCTGCCGGATCTGGTGGTGCTGGATACCCCAACCGGTCATCAGCATCAGCAACACTGCCTGTTCATCGAGGCGCTGGGCTATGCCGGGCTGGGCGATATCGCAGCCTGCAAACGCCAGTTGGGGGCCTTACTGGCGCTCCATCCGGCCCATGACAAAGCGCATCTGATTCAGCATGCGCAGGCCACGGGCATTTTCCATTAACCGACCTCGCAGGTGGGGAAACCCACCTGTTACCCTCTGTACCCTGCGTTTCCCTTAAAGAGGAATCAACATGAATAATAGCGCGCAGACACAACTGAAAATGGGCTACGTCTGGACAATCTGTCTGGTCGCCGCCTGCGGTGGACTCCTGTTTGGCTACGACTGGGTGGTGATTGGCGGAGCCAAACCCTTCTATGAAGCCTGGTTCTCCATTACCGACCCGGCGCAGTCCGGCTGGGCGATGAGTTCCGCGCTGGTGGGCTGTATCTTCGGGGCCCTGATCTCCGGCTGGTGCGCCGATAAATTTGGCCGCAAGCGTCCGCTTATCCTCTCGGCGGTGCTGTTCAGCGCCTCGGCGTGGGGCACGGCGGTGGCGAGCAGTTTTGATATGTTCGTGGTCTACCGCATTGTCGGCGGCGTGGGGATCGGCCTGGCTTCCGCCCTGAGCCCGCTCTACATCGCCGAAGTCAGCCCGGCGGAAAAGCGTGGCCGCTTCGTCGCCATCAACCAGCTGACCATCGTGGTGGGCGTGCTGGCGGCCCAGCTGATTAATCTGATGATTGCCGAGCCGGTAGCGGCAGGCGCCACTCAGGAGGCCATCGTCCAGACCTGGAACGGTCAAACCGGCTGGCGCTGGATGTTTGGTGCAGAGCTGGTGCCTGCCCTGGCGTTTCTGGTGCTGATGTTTTTTGTACCGGAATCCCCGCGCTGGCTGATGAAGGCCGGTAAGCCAGAGCGTGCCCGCGCCATGCTGGAGCGTATCGGCACCGCGGAGTACGCCAGCCAGACCTTAAAAGAGATCGCCCACACCCTGGCAAAAGACAGCCAGAAAGTGGCCTTCTTTACGCTGTTACAGCCGTCGGTGAAGCCGATCGTTATCATCGGCATGGTGCTGGCGATGTTCCAGCAGTGGTGCGGGATCAACGTGATCTTCAACTATGCCCAGGAGATCTTCGCCTCCGCCGGGTTTGATATCAATGACACCCTGAAATCGATTGTGGCAACCGGCATCATAAACCTCGTCTTTACCCTCGCGGCCCTGCCGCTGGTGGACAAGATCGGCCGCCGCAAGCTGATGTTGCTGGGCGCGTCGGGCCTGACCATTATCTACGTGCTGATTGCCAGCGCCTACGCCATGAACATCATGGGCTGGCCGGTGCTGCTGCTGGTGCTGGCGGCGATTGCTATCTACGCCCTGACGCTGGCCCCGGTCACCTGGGTGCTGCTGTCGGAGATCTTCCCTAACCGCGTGCGCGGCCTGGCGATGTCGATGGGCACCCTGGCGCTGTGGATTGCCTGCTTCCTGCTGACCTACACCTTCCCGCTGCTCAATGCCGGGCTGGGTGCGGCGGGTAGCTTCCTGCTCTACGGGGCGATCTGCGCGGCGGGATATCTCTACATCCTGCGTAAAGTGCCGGAGACCAAAGGCGTAACGCTGGAGGCGCTGGAGGAACAGCTGGAGAAACAGCACAGCAAAGTGGCCTCTGCGGGTCATGCCGGGCGCGCGCACTGATGGACTTACTGTTGATAGAAAACGCGCATCTGCGGATGCGCGTTAATCCGCAGGGCGGCGGGCTACAGGCGCTCTTTTCCCTGGCCTGCGGACAGCCGGTGTTATGGGGGGGAGGCGACAGCGCGCTGTTTCCGATGTTGCCGCTGGCGAACCGGGTGGCGGGTAATCGCTTCAGGTTTAAGGGGCGGGAAAGAGTGTTGCCGCAAAGCCCGGTCGATGAACGCTTTTTCCTCCACGGCGACGGCTGGCAGTCGCGCTGGGAGGTGGCTTCACTTACCGGAACGGAATGTCTGCTGACCTTGCGCCGCCAGCATGCGTGCGGCTTTGATTATCGGGCGGAACTGCGATATCAGCTGCGTGAGAACGTCCTGCGGGCGGAGCTGACGCTCACCCATCTTGACCAGGAGCCGATGCTGTATGGCCTGGGCTTTCATCCGTGGTTCTGTTTTGATAAGTACAGCCGCCTGCAATTTTCAGCCAGCGGCTACTGGCCGGAAGGTGAGCACCATTTACCGCTGGCGTGGCAGGGCGATATCCCATCCGAAAATGATTTCAGCGCGCCCCGGCACGGCGGGGATCGCTGGCTGAACGTCGGCTATTCCGGCTGGAACGGCGTGGCGACGATTGAACGTGATGTGATGAATGTCACAATCAGAGCGCAAACTCCGTGGCTGATGCTGTTCAGAATGTCGGGTAAATCATTCTTATGCCTTGAGCCTCAGAGCCATCCGGTCAACGCCCATCATATGGCCGGGCAGCCTGGGCTGGTGGCATTAGGCCCGGGAGAGAGCAGCCATTTTGCGATGGAAATTGCCGTCGAAAGTGCCCGCCGCAACTGTTAATCAGCTGTTAATACCCGCTTGCGCCAGCCGGTTTTTACCGCCAGACTATCGCCTCCAAAACGGGAGGGATTCATGGTTTTGCATTCCACACGCTGGCTGGCGCTCAGCTATTTCACCTACTTTTTTAGCTACGGTATTTTTCTGCCTTTCTGGAGCGTCTGGCTCAAGGGCATCGGCCTCACGCCGGAGATGATCGGTCTTCTGCTGGGCTCGGGCCTGGTGGCACGTTTTCTCGGTAGCCTGCTTATCGCACCGCGCGTCAGCGATCCCTCTCTGTTAATTAAAGCCGTGCGCGTGCTGGCGCTGCTCACCCTCGTCTTTTTGGCAGGCTTCTGGGTCAGCCAGCAGTTTGCCTGGCTGATGGTGGTGATGGTGGGCTTTAACCTCTTCTTCTCGCCGCTGGTTCCGCTGACCGATGCCCTGGCCAACACCTGGCAAAAACAGATCACCATGGACTATGGGCGGGTGCGGCTGTGGGGCTCCATTGCCTTTGTGATTGGCTCGGCGCTGGTGGGCAAGCTGGTCAGCCTGTACGACTATCGCGCTATCCTGGCGCTGCTGAGCGTCGGCATTCTGTCGATGCTGCTCGGCATGCTGCTGCGTCCGTCGGTGATGCCGCAGGGGGAGAGCCGTCATCAGGAGAGTGCGGGCTGGCCGGCCTGGCGGACGCTTGTCGCCCAGAGCTGGCGTTTCCTGGCCTGCGTCTGTCTGCTGCAGGGGGCGCATGCCGCCTACTATGGCTTTAGCGCCATCTACTGGCAGGGGGCCGGGTATTCGGCGTCTGCGGTGGGCTATCTCTGGTCGCTGGGCGTGGTGGCCGAAGTGATCATCTTTGCCCTCAGCAACCGACTGTTCCGCCGCTTCGGCGCCCGGGATCTGCTCCTGCTGTCTGCCGTCTGCGGCGTAGTACGCTGGGGGATCATGGGCTGGACCACCGAACTGCCGTGGCTGATTGTCGCCCAGATCCTGCACTGCGGCACCTTTACGGTGTGCCATCTGGCGGCGATGCGCTATATCGCGGCGCGTGAAGGCAGCGACGTGATCCGCCTGCAGGCCGTTTACTCAGCGGTGGCGATGGGGGGCAGTATTGCGATCATGACCGTGTTCGCCGGTTTCCTTTACCAGCATCTCGGTCACGGGGTCTTCTGGGTGATGGCGCTGGTGGCGCTGCCCGCGGGACTGCTCCGTCCGCGGGTTGCAGCGCGCTAAGATTCCAGCATGGCGCGAATATGTTCCTGCTGCTGCGCATTCAACGCCTCGACGGCGTGGATGAGCGGCGGCGAGAACAGCGGCAGGGCGGTGGTGTACGGCGTCACCACCAGGGCCGCTTCGCGCGGGGCACCGTCCTTCTGAAAAGACTGTAACGTCACGTAGCGAATGTTGAGCGGCAGCAGGGTCAGCTCCCGAAGCTGCTGTTCGATCAGCTCCTCGCACGCCTTATCCTCGCCGGTCAGTAACACCACCTGCTTTTCATGCAGATCGCTCTCCTGCATCAGCCAGGCGCCAAAGATCACCGCCACCAGGCTCGCTTCCTCTTCAGAGAAACGCAGGCCAAACTCCGCTTCCAGCTCAAACAGCACGTCCCGGGTGGTGCGCATCAGGCGGGGATAGAGACGGTGGATCTCCTCCGGCAGGCTGTTGTCGATACCAATGCCAAACAGGGATCGGTCCAGCGCCTGGGCAAGATGAATATAGAGCTGATCGGTCAGCCCCTGCTCGTCGCTGAAATGCATCCCCGTTTGTCCACGAAAGCGCTCGATCATCCGGGTAATGGTGCGGCGCAGACGCTCATCTTCCTGATGGCCATCGCGCAGGGGATCGGGGGTGCGCAGCATCATAAACAGCAGGGCCAGAAACAGCTGTTCGTCGGCGTGGGGTACCTGCACCACGCGGCGCTGCCAGTGGCGCACAATTTCCTGCGCCATCAGATACTCGTTACGCGACTGGGTCCAGTTACGCTGCACCACGGTGAACTGCGGCGTCTGACCCAGATGGTGCTGGAGCAGGCAGTACTGCAGATAGAGCTGTAAAAACTGCGCGTCACGGCATTCGAACTGCCGTTGCAGACGGCGGGAGCAGAAATTGACCAGCGCCCGCAGGTTGGTGTCGTCATATAACGTGCGGGCAATGCCGAGCTGCTTTAGCGCGATTTTAAGAGATGGGGTAAACTGCTGCGCGATGAAGTGGGGGCAGAGGCGTAATGCCCGGCGCAGCCAGTGTAAAAGGCATAAACGTTGGTTCAGGTGGCTACCTTCTAGCTGGTAGCAGCCATCATGCTGAGTCGCAATGTCGAGCTGGTGGTAGCGTTGGATCTCTGTACGCATCTCGGCGATATCCTGCCGGGCAATGGTATCATCCACACCATTGATTTCACCGATGCGTTGCACGGTGGCGCGGAAACCTGGCACATAGAGCATCAACAGAACCTGACAGCGGCGCTGCGAACTGGAAAGTGCAGATGGCATTTCAAGTGTCGTCATCATCTGTCGGGTTCCAGTTAGAGTGTCCGATAAGAATAGCTAAAGGATGTCGCCCGGGAGCGCCCTGGCGGGGCTTTCCTTCAGGAATGCAGGCGAACATCACAGAATTTTTGACGTGAGGAAGAGATGCAAATAGTTAAACGCAGCGCAACTGCGCTATTTTTGGCGGTTTTGTCTTTTGCCGCCGCCGCGCACCCTCACAGTTTTATCACTCTGAAAACGCAGATTATGGTGAAAGACGAGCAGATAACCGGCCTTAAAATGCGCTGGGTGATGGACGAATTAACATCAGCAGACCTGCTGTATGACGCCGGAAACGCAAAGCCGGGGGATGAGATCTGGAAAAAGCTGGCGGCGGAGGTGATGGCCAACGTGCTCGGCCAGCACTACTTTACCGAGTTCTGGCATAACGGGGAGAAGGTGAAATTCCTTAACCGACCCACCCAATACGGTATGAGCCGCGTCGATCATCAGGCGGTGCTGACCTTTATTCTGCCCCTGGCGGAGCCTCAGCCGCTGGCCGGACAAAAGTACAGTTTCTCGACCTTCGATCCCTCTTACTACGTCGACATGAGCTACGCGGAGGATAGCGACGTGACCCTGCCTGACGGGCTGCAAAGCCAGTGCGCGCTCAACGTTAACACCCCCGAGCCCAGCGATGAGACGCTCAACTTTGCCAGCTCGCTGGATAAAGACGACGCCCCGCCGGAGGATATGGATCTCGGTAAACAGTTTGCCCAGACGGTGACGCTGCAATGTCAGTAATGCGTATGCGTCGCGGATGGCATCTCTGGCCGCTGGCGCTGTTCCTCGTTCTGTCTGTGGCGGGCGCCGTGTGGCTGTGGCAGGCGTGGCCGCAGGTGATGCGCCAGAGCATTCTCTGGCAGCGGGATGTTAACCAGCAGATGAGCGGTTTGCTGAAAGCGGTGGCAGAAAATCCCACGGCGGCGGGCGGTTCGCTGCTGATCTTCAGCTTCCTTTATGGCGTGCTGCACGCGCTGGGGCCGGGGCACGGCAAAATCGTCATTACCACCTGGCTGGCGACCCATCCCTCAAAACTGAAATCGAGCATCGGCCTAACCCTGGCCTCTTCTTTATTACAGGGCGGCGTGGCGATCGGCCTGGTGGTGGGGGTATTGCTGCTCCTGCAGCTTCCGGCCCGGGATCTGCATATGAGCAGCTTCTGGCTGGAGAAGGGCAGCTACGCGTTGGTGGGCGTTTTGGGGCTGATGCTCTGCTGGCGGGCGCTGAAAAAACTGCGCGCGCTGCTGCGTAAACCCACCTTCAAAGCCTTTACCCCGCACCACGTTCACGACGCCAGTTGCGGCTGCGGGCATCAGCATCTGCCCACGCCAACGCAGATCCAGCGCGCTGACGACTGGCGGGCGCGGCTGATGATTATTCTGTCGATGGGCATGCGACCCTGTTCCGGGGCCATTATGGTGCTGCTGTTCAGTAAGGTGATCGGCGTGTTCAGCTGGGGCGTGGCCTCGGCGCTGGCGATGGCGGCGGGAACGGGGCTGACTATCTCGTCCCTGGCGTTGCTGGTGCACGGTTTTCGTCAGCTGGCGGTCAGGCTCAGCGGCAATAAAACGCCGGTACTGTGGCGACAGATAGGCTGGACGACGCTGGCATTAGCGGGAGGCGTGGTACTGCTGGTGGCGGCGGTAACGATGTGGGTCAGTGCGGTGCCGGTGGGCAGGGGGCTAAGGCCGTTTTAACAATGCCGGGCGGGTTTTGTAGGCCCGGTAAGCGTTAGCGCCACCGGGCAAAACCAACCAGATTAGCGCTTCAGCGCTTCACTCAGTTCGTCACGCATGTTCGCCAGCATAGCTTTCACCACACGTGGGTTACCTGCAACGATGTTGCCGGAGAGCATGTAGTTGTGGCCACCGGTGAAATCACAAACCAGCGCGCCAGCTTCACGGGCGATCAGTTCGCCAGCAGCGAAGTCCCATGGCTTCAGGCCGATTTCAAAGTAACCATCCACGCGGCCAGCGGCAACGTAGGCCAGATCCAGCGCGGCAGAGCCGGTGCGGCGGAAGTCAGCACACTCGGTGAACAGTTTGCCCAGAATTTTCATGTAGGCAGGGGCGTGCTGTTTGGCTTTGAACGGGAAGCCGGTCGCCAGGATGGTGCCATCCAGATCGCGAGCGTTGGTGCCGCGCAGACGGTAGCCGTTCAGCTGTGCGCCCTGACCGCGGGTCGCGGTGAACAGTTCGTTACGCATTGGATCGTAAACCACCGCCACTTCAGTACGGCCTTTGATGCGTACGGCGATAGAGACAGAGAAGTGGGGCAGACGTTTAACGAAGTTGGTGGTGCCATCCAGTGGATCAATAACCCATTGAACATCCTGATCTTCGCCTGCGTGCTCACCGCTTTCTTCGGTGATGATGGTGTGCTGCGGGTAAGATTTGCGAATGGTTTCGATAATCATCGCTTCTGCGGCTTTATCGACGTTGGTCACAAAGTCATTGCTGCCTTTCTGGCTGGTTTCTACGGAATCTGGTGTTTCGTAGTGCTTGGCAATTACATTACCCGCCTTGCGCGCTGCGCGCACGGCGATGGTCAACATTGGATGTTGCATCGGTTACTCTCACTGGATGTTAAAGAACGGGGAAACGAAAACGGCGCAGAGTATAGCAGCGGGATCGGAATATGTCTTCCGTTTATGATAACATCACCGAATATTCTCCAGACTCAGAAAAATTATGCTGCAAAATATCCGAATCGTGCTGGTCGAAACATCGCATACCGGCAACATGGGCTCCGTAGCCCGCGCTATGAAAACCATGGGCTTAACTAACCTCTGGCTGGTTAACCCGCTGGTCAAACCCGACTCTCAGGCTATCGCCCTCGCGGCAGGCGCCAGCGACGTGATCGGCAATGCCCAGATCGTCGACACCCTGGATGAAGCCTTAGCGGGTTGCAGCCTGGTGGTGGGCACCAGCGCGCGTTCGCGCACGCTGCCATGGCCGATGCTCGATCCGCGCGAGTGCGGGCTGAAAAGCATCAGCGAAGGCCAACATGCGCCGGTTGCGCTGGTGTTTGGCCGCGAGCGTGTGGGGCTGACCAACGAAGAGCTGCAGAAGTGCCACTATCACGTCGCCATTGCCGCCAACCCGGAGTACAGCTCGCTGAACCTGGCGATGGCCGTACAGGTGATCGCTTATGAAGTGCGCATGGCCTGGCTGGCAACCCAGGAAAAAGAGGTTGCGGTCGAGCATGAAGAGACGCCGTACCCGCTGGTGGACGATCTGGAGCGTTTCTACGGTCATCTGGAGCAGACCCTGCTCGCCACCGGGTTCATCCGCGCCGGTCATCCGGGGCAGGTGATGAACCGCCTGCGTCGCCTCTTTACCCGCGCCCGCCCGGAAAGCCAGGAGCTGAACATCCTGCGCGGTATTCTGGCGTCGATTGAGCAGAAGAATAAAGAGTAGTGCTGGTGCCGGGTGGCGCTGCGCTTACCCGGCCTGGAAAACCCGTAGGCTCGCGCAAGCGAAGCGCCGCCGGGCAAAAACCAATGAGCGCACAGAAGGTTAAATACCTGACTAAAACAGTCAAGTAAATAGTTGACCATTTTAGTCAGGAATGTCAGACTTGGCCCTGCTATGCAATACCCCCACTTTACAATAAAAAACCCCGGGCAGGGGCGAGTTTGAGGTTAAGTAAGACATGAGACTGACATCTAAAGGGCGTTATGCCGTGACCGCGATGCTGGACGTTGCGCTCAACTCCGAAGCGGGCCCGGTTCCATTGGCTGATATTTCTGAACGTCAGGGGATCTCCCTCTCTTATCTGGAACAGCTTTTCTCCCGACTGCGTAAGAATGGCCTGGTTTCCAGCGTTCGCGGTCCTGGCGGTGGTTATCTGTTAGGTAAAGACGCGGGCAGTATTGCCGTTGGCGAAGTGATTAGCGCAGTTGACGAATCCGTCGACGCGACCCGTTGCCAGGGTAAAGGCGGCTGTCAGGGCGGCGACAAGTGTCTGACTCACGCGCTGTGGCGCGATCTGAGCGACCGTCTGACCGGCTTCCTGAACAACATCACCCTTGGTGAGCTGGTGAATAACCAGGAAGTGCTGGACGTATCTGGTCGTCAGCATAGCCATGATTCACAACGCAGCACCCGCGCGCAAGACGCTATCGACGTTAAGCTGCGCGCCTAATTTACCCGTCCTGTTTCGGGGCGCTGCTGCGTTGGCTGCGCTTGTTCATCCCAGTCACTTACTGATGTAAGCTCCCGGGATTCACAAGCTTGTCGCCTTGCTGCACCGCAAAACAGTTAGGGTAAAACTATAAAGATTTTCAGAATCAGGCCGGGGTGGAAGCACCCCGTGTACTCGGTCGTACATCCAGCCGGTTGCCTGATTCCTTGCATTGAAGCGATGTACGGAGTTTATAGAGCAATGAAATTACCGATCTATCTCGATTACTCCGCAACCACGCCGGTGGACCCGCGTGTTGCCGAGAAAATGATGCAGTGTCTCACCCTGGACGGAAACTTTGGTAACCCGGCTTCCCGTTCACACCGTTTTGGCTGGCATGCTGAAGAGGCGGTAGATATCGCCCGTAATCAGATTGCCGAGCTGGTTGGTGCCGATCCGCGTGAAATTGTTTTCACCTCAGGCGCAACCGAATCCGATAACCTGGCGATCAAAGGTGCTGCTAATTTCTATCAGAAAAAAGGCAAGCACATCATCACCAGCAAAACCGAACACAAAGCCGTGCTGGACACCTGCCGTCAGCTCGAGCGTGAAGGGTTTGAAGTGACCTACCTCGCGCCACAGCGCAACGGTATCATCGACCTGAAAGAGCTCGAAGCGGCAATGCGTGACGACACCATTCTGGTCTCCATCATGCACGTGAACAACGAAATCGGCGTGGTGCAGGATATCGCGACTATCGGCGAAATGTGCCGTGCGCGCGGCATCATCTATCACGTTGATGCGACCCAGAGCGTGGGCAAACTGCCTATCGACCTGAGCCAGCTGAAAGTGGATCTGATGTCCTTCTCCGGCCACAAAATCTATGGCCCGAAAGGTATCGGTGCACTGTACGTGCGTCGTAAGCCACGTATCCGTATCGAATCCCAGATGCACGGCGGCGGTCACGAGCGCGGCATGCGTTCCGGTACGCTGCCTGTTCACCAGATCGTTGGCATGGGTGAAGCTTACCGTATCGCCAAAGAAGAGATGGAAACCGAGATGGCGCGCCTGCGTACGCTGCGCAACCGTCTGTGGGAAGGCGTGAAAGATATGGAAGAAGTGTATCTGAACGGCGATCTCGAGCAGGGCGCACCGAACATCCTCAACGTCAGCTTCAACTATGTTGAAGGCGAGTCGCTGATCATGGCGCTGAAAGACCTGGCCGTCTCTTCCGGTTCTGCGTGTACTTCCGCAAGCCTGGAGCCGTCCTACGTACTGCGTGCGCTGGGCATGACCGACGAACTGGCACACAGCTCTATCCGCTTCTCTTTAGGTCGTTTCACTACCGATGAAGAGATTGACTACACCATCAATCTGGTTCGCAACTCCATTGGCCGTCTGCGTGACCTTTCTCCACTGTGGGAAATGTTCAAAGAAGGCGTGGATCTGAACAGCATTGAATGGTCACATCACTAATCGGTTTGTAAGGAGAATTCAGCATGGCATACAGCGAAAAAGTTATCGATCATTACGAGAATCCACGTAACGTAGGTTCTTTCGACAACAGCGACGACAGCGTGGGCAGCGGCATGGTGGGTGCACCAGCCTGTGGCGACGTGATGAAGTTGCAGATTAAAGTCAACAATGAAGGTATCATTGAAGACGCGCGCTTCAAGACTTACGGTTGCGGTTCCGCAATCGCGTCCAGCTCCCTGGTCACCGAGTGGGTGAAGGGCAAGTCTCTGGACGAAGCGCAGGCGATTAAAAATACCGATATTGCTGATGAGCTCGAACTGCCGCCGGTAAAAATTCACTGCTCTATCCTGGCGGAAGATGCGATCAAAGCCGCAATCGCGGATTACAAAAGCAAACGTGACGCAAAATAATTAGTTGAGGTTGTTATGTCGATTACCCTTAGCGACAGCGCTGCCGCGCGAGTAAGCTCCTTTCTGGCAAACCGTGGCAAAGGCTTTGGCCTGCGACTGGGTGTACGCACCTCCGGCTGTTCCGGTATGGCGTATGTACTGGAATTTGTTGACGAACCTGCGGCGGAAGATACCGTGTTCGAAGACAAAGGCGTGAAGGTAGTGGTCGATGGTAAAAGCCTGCAGTTTCTGAACGGCACTCAGCTGGACTTTGTAAAAGAAGGCCTCAACGAAGGGTTTAAGTTTACTAACCCGAACGTGAAAGACGAGTGCGGCTGCGGCGAAAGCTTCCACGTATAATTGCGCATCACCTGTTAACCCCACCGCAGCCAGGCTGTGTGTGGGGTTTGCTTTAATCAGCTAACCCTGAGATTGTTATGGATTACTTCACCCTCTTTGGGTTACCAGCCGGGTATGAAATTGATACTCAGGCGCTGGCGGCCCGTTTCCAGGATCTGCAACGTCAGTATCACCCGGATAAATTCGCCAGCGGCACGCAGGCGGAGCAACTGGCGGCGGTGCAGCACTCTGCGACCATCAATCAGGCGTGGCAAACCCTGCGCAACCCGCTGAGCCGGGCAGAATATCTGCTCTCGCGTCACGGGTTTGACCTCTCCAGTGAGCAACACACCGTCCGCGACACCGCGTTCCTGATGGAACAGCTGGAGCTTCGCGAAGAGCTGGATGAGATCGAACACGCCAAAGACGAAGCCCGCCTTGAGCGCTTTATCAAGCGTGTAAAAGGGATGTTCGATACCCGCCATCAGCAGATGGTTGACCAACTGAATAACGAGACGTGGGACGTGGCGGCGGACAGTGTACGCAAGCTGCGTTTTCTCGATAAACTGCGAAGCAGCGCTGAACAACTCGAAGAAAAGCTGCTCGATTTTTAATTTCGGAAGCGATTATGGCCTTATTACAAATTAGTGAGCCGGGCTTAAGTGCCGCACCGCACCAGCGTCGTCTGGCGGTAGGTATCGACTTAGGCACCACCAACTCGCTGGTGGCGACCGTGCGCAGCGGCCAGGCTGAAACGCTGGCGGATGCGCAGGGTCAGCACCTGCTGCCTTCTGTGGTCCACTATCAGTCCCAGGGCCACAGCGTGGGCTATGATGCCCGCACCAACGCCGCTCAGGATCCAGCCAACACCATCAGCTCTGTAAAACGGATGATGGGCCGCTCGCTGGCGGATATCCAGAGCCGTTACCCGCATCTGCCGTATCAGCTGCAGGCCAGTGAGAACGGTCTGCCGATGATCGCCACCCGTGCCGGTCTGTTGAACCCGATCCGCGTCTCTGCCGATATCCTCAAGGCGCTGGCCGCTCGCGCGACCGCGACGCTGGAAGGCGAACTCGACGGCGTGGTGATCACCGTTCCGGCCTATTTCGATGACGCCCAGCGTCAGGGTACCAAAGACGCCGCGCGTCTGGCAGGCCTGCACGTGCTGCGCCTGCTCAACGAACCGACCGCTGCGGCGATTGCCTACGGCCTCGACTCCGGTCAGGAAGGGGTAATCGCGGTCTTCGACCTTGGCGGCGGGACCTTTGATATTTCCATTCTGCGCCTGAGCCGCGGGGTGTTTGAAGTGCTGGCCACCGGCGGCGATTCTGCCCTCGGCGGCGACGACTTCGACCACCTGCTGGCGGATCACCTCTGTGAGCGGGCGGGGATCGTCGATCGCAGCGATGCGCGTCTGCAACGTCAGTTGCTGGATGCCGCCACTGCCGCCAAAATCGCCCTCAGCGATGCCACCTCGGTCACCGTTGAGGTGGCGGGCTGGAAAGGCGACATCAGCCGCGAGCAGTTCAATGAACTGATTGCCCCGCTGGTGAAACGCACCCTGCTGGCCTGCCGCCGCGCGCTGAAAGATGCGGGCGTTGAGGCAGAAGAGGTGCAGGACGTGGTGATGGTGGGCGGTTCAACCCGCGTTCCGCTGGTGCGTGAGCGTGTGGGCGAGTTCTTTGGCCGCACGCCATTAACCTCCATCGACCCGGATAAAGTGGTTGCCATTGGTGCCGCTATCCAGGCCGATATCCTGGTCGGCAACAAGCCGGACAGCGAAATGCTGCTGCTGGACGTCATCCCGCTGTCGCTTGGTTTAGAAACCATGGGCGGCCTGGTGGAGAAAGTGATCCCGCGTAACACCACCATTCCGGTGGCGCGCGCGCAGGAGTTCACCACCTTTAAGGACGGCCAGACCGCGATGTCCATCCACGTGCTGCAGGGCGAGCGCGAGCTGGTTCAGGACTGCCGCTCGCTGGCGCGCTTCGCGCTGCGCGGCATTCCGGCGCTGCCTGCGGGCGGGGCGCATATCCGCGTGACCTTCCAGGTGGACGCGGACGGCCTGCTGAGCGTCACGGCGATGGAAAAATCGACCGGTGTCGAATCCTCCATTCAGGTGAAACCGTCCTACGGTCTGACCGATGGTGAAATCGCCACCATGATTCAGGACTCAATGAGTTTTGCTGCGCAGGATGTCTCGGCGCGTATGCTGGCCGAGCAGAAAGTCGAAGCCGCACGCGTGCTGGAAAGCCTGAACAGCGCACTCACTGCTGATGCCGCGCTGCTAAGCGCCGCTGAACGTCAGGCCATTGACGACGCCGTCGCACAACTGATTGCGGTAGCCGAAGGCGATGACGCTGACGCCATAGAACAAGCGATTAAAAACGTTGATAAACAAACCCAGGAGTTCGCCGCTCGTCGTATGGACCAGTCTGTCCGTACCGCGCTGAAAGGCCACTCCGTGGACGAGGTTTAATATGCCAAAGATTGTTTTTCTGCCACATGCGGACCTCTGTCCGGATGGCGCAGTTCTGGAAGCTGAGACCGGCGAAACCATCCTTAACGTTGCCCTGCGTAACGGTATTGAAGTGGAACACGCCTGTGAAAAATCCTGTGCCTGCACAACCTGTCACTGCATCGTCCGCGAGGGCTTTGACTCCCTGGCGGAGAGCACGGAAGATGAAGACGACATGCTGGATAAAGCATGGGGTCTGGAGCCGGAAAGCCGCCTGAGCTGTCAGGCACGCGTCACCGATGAAGATCTGGTGGTCGAACTTCCGCGTTATACGCTTAACCACGCACGCGAGCATTAATATGGGACTGAAGTGGACAGACAGCCGTGAAATCGGCGAGGCGCTGTACGACGCCAACCCGGATCTCGATCCGAAGACCGTACGCTTCACCGATATGCATCAGTGGATTTGCGATCTGGAAGAGTTTGACGACGATCCCAACGCATCCAATGAAAAAATTCTGGAGGCGATTCTGTTAGTCTGGCTGGACGAAGCAGAATAAAAACGTAACGGGCTGCCTTCAGGCGGCCCGTTTGCTTGTTGCTAATAAGGAAAAATAAAATGACCGAAGCGATGAAGATTACGCTCTCTACTCAGCCTGCCGATGCGCGCTGGGGTGAAAAAGCCACTTACAGCATTAATAACGACGGCATTACCCTGCACCTGAACGGCAGCGACGATACAGGTTTGATCCAGCGCGCGGCGCGCAAAATTGACGGTCTGGGCATCAAACATGTGTTACTGGACGGTGAAGGCTGGGACACCGATCGCAGCTGGGCCTTCTGGGCGGGCTACAAAGGGCCGAAAGGCAGCCGTAAAATCGAGTGGGCAAACCTCGATGAAGCGGGTAAGCGCGAGCTGGAAAGCCGCCTGAAGATTATCGACTGGGTGCGCGATACTATCAACGCCCCGGCGGAAGAGCTGGGTCCGGAGCAGCTGGCGCAGCGCGCGGTGGATCTGCTGTGCGGCGTGGCGGGCGACAACATGTCTTACCGCATCACCAAGGGCGAAGATCTGCGCGAGCAGAACTACATGGGCATCCACACCGTGGGCCGCGGCTCTGAGCGTCCTCCTGTGCTGCTGGCGCTGGACTACAACCCAACCGGTGATAAAACGGCCCCTGTGTTCGCCTGCCTGGTCGGGAAGGGCATCACCTTTGACACCGGTGGCTACAGCCTGAAGCAGAGCGCGTTCATGGACTCCATGAAGTCGGACATGGGCGGCGCAGCCACCATCACCGGGGCGCTGGCATTTGCTATCACCCGCGGCCTGAACAAACGCGTGAAGCTTTACCTGTGCTGCGCTGACAACATGGTCAGCGGTAACGCCTTTAAGCTCGGCGACATCATTCGCTACCGCAACGGCAAGAACGTCGAAGTGATGAACACCGACGCCGAAGGCCGTCTGGTGCTGGCGGATGGCCTGATCGATGCCTCAGCCCAGAAACCAGAGCTGATCATCGACATGGCGACCCTGACCGGTGCAGCAAAAACCGCCCTGGGTAACGACTACCACGCGCTGTTCAGCTTCGACGATAAGCTGGCAAACCGCCTGCTGGCGAGCGCCGCCGCCGAGAACGAACCTTTCTGGCGTCTGCCGCTGGCCGAGTTCCACCGCAGCCAGCTGCCGTCGAACTTTGCCGAGCTGAACAACACCGCCAGCGCGGCCTACCCGGCAGGGGCGAGCACCGCCGCCGGTTTCCTGTCGCACTTCGTTGAGAACTACCGCGAAGGCTGGCTGCACATCGACTGCTCCGCAACCTACCGTAAAGCCGCGGTTGAGCAGTGGTCCGCAGGCGCTACCGGTCTGGGTGTGCGTACCATTGCGAACCTGCTGACAGCAGAGTAATGGTCTTGCCGGGTGGCGCTGCGCTTACCCGGCCTACAAGACCGTAGGCCCGTGCAAGCGCAGCGCCGCCGGGCGATTTACAAGTAGTGAGTTTATGTCAGAAACCAAAAACGAATTAGAAACCCTGCTGGAGAAAGCGGCCACCGAGCCTGCCCATCGTCCGGCATTTTTCCGCACCCTTCTGGAGTCCACCGTCTGGGTGCCGGGTACAGCGGCGGAAGGCGAGCAGGTTGTAGAGGACAGCGCGCTGGATCTGCTGCACTGGGAAAAAGATGACGGCACCTCGGTGATCCCGTTCTTCTCCTCCCTTGAAGCCTTACAGCAAGCCGTTGAGGATGAGCAGGCGTTCGTGGTGATGCCGGTGCGCACCCTGTTTGAGATGACGCTGGGCGAAACCCTGTTTCTCAACGCCAAACTGCCGACCGGGAAAGAGTTCACCCCGCGCGAAATCAGCCATCTGATTGGCGATGAGGGCAACCCGCTCAGCACTCAGAAGGTGCTGGAGGGCGGTGAATCGCTGCTGCTGTCTGAAGTGGCCGAGCCACCGGCGCAGATGATTGACTCCCTGACCCAGCTTTTCAAAACCCTCAAACCGGTGAAACGGGCGTTTCTCTGCTCCATCAAAGAGCAGGCCGACGAACAGCCCATCCTGCTGATTGGTATTGAGGCGGATGGCGAGATTGAAGAGATCATTCAGGCTACGGGCAGCGTGGCGACCGACACCCTGCCAGGCGACGAGCCGATCGATATCTGCCGGGTAGTGAAAGGGGAGGAGGGCATCAGCCACTTCATCACCGAGCACATCACCCCGTTCTATGAACGCCGCTGGGGTGGTTTCCTGCGCGATTTCAAAAACAACCGCATTATCTGAACCCGTACGGGGTGAACGCTCACCCCGTTGCTTCCAGCAGCAGTAAATCCATCAGCAGCACCAGATTCGACTCAAACGACGTCACCCCTGCGGCTTCGGCGGCGAAATGCACCGCTTCGTCGTACAGCGCAAAATGCAGATCCGCCATCCCCGCCAGGGTGTTTGCCGACGCGCGGGTAAAGGCCACCACCGTCATCCCCACGTTCTGCGCGATCCGCGCCTTATCCAGCACCTGTTCCGTCTCACCGCTGCGCGAAACCGCGATGAAAACCTGATAACGCGAGGCATTGCTGAGGAAGATATTGCGGCTGTCGCCGGGGCCGGAGATAAACGCCGTCTTGCCCAGCACCTGCAATTTTTTGGTCAGGTACTCGGCGAAAAGATAGGAGAAGCCCGCGCCGTAGAGGAAAAAGCTCTCTTTTTCCCGCAGCAGCTCGGCAAAGTGGCGGCGCTTTTCCGCCGTCGCCCACTGAAAGGTTTGCTGATAGTTGGCGATAAACTGACTAAACAGCGCGGGCAGTTCCGCAGGCTGGCGGGTTTCGGCGGTGATGTGCGGGGTATCGCTCAGCAGCTGCTTGCAGTGCCAGGTGAACTCGCTAAAACCGCTGAACCCCAGCTTGCGGCACAGGCGCATAATGGTGGCGGTGGAGACAAAGGTCGCCTGCGCCAGCTCCCGCACCGTGATATGGCCCACCAGCAGCGGATGCTCGGTCAGATGGGCCAGCACGCGATACTCTGCGCGGGTCAGTGACTCCCCGCGCGATAGCAGTGTCGCCAGTCGGTTATCCATTATTACGCCGGTTCAACCGGCAGATCGTCCCGGGCGCCCCATTCACTCCACGCGCCGTCATAGAGCGTGACGTCGGTTTTGCCGAGGGTGGCCAGCGCCAGGATCACCACGCAGGCGGTCACGCCGGATCCGCAGCTGGCAACGATCGGCTGATGCAGATCCACCCCCTGACGGGTGAAAATCTCGCGTAGCTCGTCGGTAGTTTTCAGCTCGCCCTCAAACACCAGATCGCCCCAGGCACGTTATACGCGCCGGGGATATGGCCGCGCTTCAGGCCCGGACGCGGTTCGTCAGCCTCGGCGTTAAAACGTGGGGCTGGGCGGGCATCAACAATTTGCGCGGTCTTTTCGTGGCTGGCCAGCAGCACGTCGGTCACACGCTTGATGGCCCCGGCATCGAAGGTGGCTTCAAAATCGCCGTCCGGCAGGGAGACATCGCCCTGCTGGAGCGGCAGCTCTGCCCGCTGCCAGCCCGCAAGACCCCCCGCCAGAATCGACACTTTTTCCACGCCAAAGGTTTTCAGCATCCACCAGGCACGCGGTGCGGAGAAGAGATTCCCTTCATCGTAAATCACCAGGTGCTTATCGTGGCTGACGCCCAATTCGCGCATGGCCACCGCAAAGGCTTCCGGGCGCGGCATCATGTGCGGCAGGGGAGAGGTGTGATCGGAGAGGGCTTCGATATCAAAAAATACCGCCCCCGGCAGATGCCCGGCGCGGTATTCCGCGGGTACGTCGCGATGCTCCTGTCCCGGCGGCGCCATGCGCGCGTCGAGGATCTGGACTTCAGGGTCATCACTGTGCTCAATCAGCCACTCGGCTGCGACAAAATATGAGGTGGACATGGTTGCCTCCATAAATGAATCCATTAATGGATTGTCGGTGTTTTTTCTGACACCGACAAGCGAACCACGTTCAACTCGCGAGCAAGGCCCTGTTATTTACTGCCATTCCAGGTTGGACCCATCGGAACTCTGGGAATGGGAACGTTGACTGGCATCCTTGACGTAGCTCCCTGCAAAACGGTTTGAGTCGTCGCAGTTATTGCGCCTGCGGCCATACCGGGAAATCCCATAGGCACCCCCCACATCATGCCCCATCCGGCACCTACCATGATTTGCCGTATTAACTGAGAGTTTTGATCGGTGAGAGGATCGCCTGCACCGGCTATTAATTTCAGTTCCTTTGAATTTAAATTTCTCATTTCAGTTTCCTGTATATGAAGTAAACAGCGAGCATTACCGCAATTGATATGACTGTTGACAGAAAACAATACAGAACAAAGTTGTCGAAGAAATGGTATGCATTACCAAGCCAGTAATTTATAAAAGGATATGTAAAACAAATTACTGGACATGTAATGAACACAGTTACGATGTCATATTTTATTGACCTTACTTTCTTTTTAAAAATGAAAGAAATGCAGCAAGACATTAATGAATAAAATACAGGCATATATGCAAATTCATAGAATGACATTCCAGTCTCCCTGACAGTATTGAGCATGTTTTCTTATAAGAATGACAATCAACAGCGAGTGATAATAAATAGCATTCGCGTTCAATAGTCTATGTTTTTTTAGGACAATTTTCCTCTTGCACTTCATTAGACGTTTTTAGATAAAACAAAAATAATGTAATTTCTTGATGTTTATGTGTTTTTCTGTGTGTGGTCAAGAGGTCTTATTGTGGAGTGGATTTATTATCTTTATGAAGGAGCCACTAAATACACCTCAATGATATCAATTGTATTTATGTTAATCTTTTGAAATATAACCTAGATGGATTATTAATGATGCGTAACATTAATCTGAACGGATTGGGAACGATAGACTGTGAGGTTTGAAGAGGGGATTATTATTGCGTTATGATGTAAAAATACCGCACATAGTTTAAAAACCTGTGCGGCATTGAATGAATAATTTAATGCTTACGTGCCATTAAATGATGAATAAAATAAAAAGTTACTGTCTCCTCAGCAGCACCTTATTTTTTCACCGCTTCCCCATCCTGCCACGCTTGCTGCAGGGCAGGCCAGTATTCACGGTTAGCCTCAATCATCTCATCCAGAATCGCTTTGGCGTGCTCCATGGTCGGCACGGTGCGGTTCAGGGTGAACGCCTGCAGCGCTTTTTCGTAGCTGCCTTCGATGGTGGCTTCCACCAGCAGCTGCTCTGATGCCAGCTGCTGTTGCAGCAGGGTCTGGTGGAACAGCGGCACCTGGCCGATGCGGATCGGTTCCGGGCCTTCGCTGGTGATATAGGCCGGCACTTCCACCACTGCGTCGTACGGCAGGTTGACGATTGCCCCCTGGTTTTCCACCATCACCAGATGGCGCTGGCGCAGGTTAAACGCCAGCGAACGGGCTACCTCAACGATAAACTCACCGTGGACGCCCACGTGGAAGGCGTCCGGCAGGATCCCGGTACGCTTATACTCTTCAGCGGCGGCAAACAGCTTTTTCTCGCGACCGTTCATCACTTCGTTGGCGCGGGTATAGTCCGGGTTCTGATGTTCCACGATCTGGTTTGGCATCAGGTAGTACTGCAGATACGGGTTCGGCAGATACTCCGGGAAGTTATCCATAATCGGTTTGATGTTGCGCCAGGTTTTCACCCATGACGGATCCGAGTGCTGCGGGTCGGTTTTGGCCGCGTCTTCCGTCAGCAGACCAAATTTAGCGATATGGCGACGCAGTTCCGGCAGTTTGTCCTCGCCATCCACCAGCACGCGGGTAAACCAGCCGAAGTGGTTCAGGCCGAAGTAATCCACCTCCAGCTTGTGGCGATCCACGCCGAGAATGGCCCCCATGTTACGCATTGCCGCAACCGGCATATCGCAGATGTTCAGCACCCGGGCGTCCGGACGCAGGCGGCGCACCCCTTCTGCGACGATGGCCGCCGGGTTGGAGTAGTTCACGATCCACGCTTTTTCGTGGGCGTAGCGCCCGACCATGTCGATCAGCTCAACCATCGGCAAAATAGTGCGTAAGCCATACGCCAGCCCGCCCGGGCCGCAGGTCTCCTGGCCGACCACGCCGTGGCGCAGAGGGATCTTCTCATCCTGCTCGCGCATTTTGTACTGGCCGACGCGCATCTGGGCGAAGACGAAATGGGCCCCGCTGAAGGCCACTTCCGGGTCGCTGGTGACGGTAAATTTGATGCTCTGGCTGTGATCGCGGATCACCTTCTCCACCACCGGGGCGATGGTGTCCTGCCGCCCGGCATCAATGTCGTAGAGGCGAATTTCCGCCAGCGGGAAATCTTCCAGTCGCACCATCAGGCTTTTCACAATCCCTGGCGTGTAGGTGCTGCCGCCACCGGCGATAGAGAGAATAAATGGGGGTGTAAACATAGTTGTCTCCTTCAGAGAATCGTCTCGACCGCTTCTCGCATTTTTTTGACATGCAGCCCGTAGACCACCTGAACGTTATTACCTTGCTTGATGACGCCTTTCGCGCCTGTCGCCTTGAGCCGTGGCTCGTCGATGATGGCGACATCCTTAACCGTGACGCGCAGACGGGTGTAGCAGTTATCCACCACATCAATATTGTCGCGCCCGCCGAGGCCGACGATGATCGCCTCGCCTAAGCCGTCGTTGCTGCCTTTAGCCTGATACTCCTGCTTGCTGTACAGACGCGTCTCCTGATCTTCTTCCTCGCGCCCCGGCGTCTTCATACGGAAATGCAGGATCAGGAAGCGGAAGATAACGAAGTAGAGGGTGAACATGATCAGCCCGACCAGGATGTACATCGGCCAGTTGGACTTCTCCGTACCCAGCGGCAGGTTGTAGAGAACGAAATCGATAATGCCGTTAGCGCCGATGGCGTGAACGCCGAGCAGGTAGAAGAGCATCATGCCAATCCCGGTCAGCACCGCATGCACCACGAACAGCAGCGGGGCGACGAACAGGAAGGAGAACTCAATCGGCTCGGTAACGCCTACCAGGAACGAGGTCAGCGCCGCCGGGATCAGAATGGCTTTCGCTGCGGCTTTACGCTCCGGTTTCGCGGTGACATACATCGCCAGCGCGGCGGCAGGCAGGCCAAACATTTTACTAATTCCACGGGCATCCCAGACGACGGTGCTGCTGAGCTGCTTCACGTCAGGGCAGGCCATCTCGGCAAAGTAGATGTTACGCGCGCCCTGATAGGTGGCGCCGCACACCTCCTGGGTCCCGCCCAGTTCGGTATAGAGGAACGGGGTATAGACCAGATGATGCAGGCCGGTTGGCACCAGGATGCGCTCCAGGAAGCCGTAAACCGCGACGCCAAACGGCCCGGCCCCTTTGATGGCTAAAGCCGCAGCGCTGATACCGTCCTGGGCGAACGGCCACAGCTCGCTCATCACCACGCCCAGCAGCATCGAGACCGGCAGCATGATGATGGCGACAAAGCAGTGACCGGAGTAGATGGCCATCGCGCCGTTAAATTGCACGCTGGAATATTTGTTATAGAGGTAGCCCGACAGCGCACCGGTGAGGATCCCGGCGAACACGCCCATCTCCAGTACCTGCACCCCCAGCACCATGCTCTGCCCGGCGGCTTTCATCTGGTCCGCGGGTGCCAGCGCGCCCTGCAACTGCAGCGTGACGTTCATGGCGTTGATAAACACCACGAATGTCACCAGGCCAATCAGCGCCGCGTAACCCTTGTCACGGGTCGCCAGACCAATGGGGATCCCCACGGCGAACACCAGCGCCAGGTTAACCAGCACCGAGACGGCGGATTTGGCGATCAGCTGGCCGATGCTCTGGATCAGCGGATGGCCGAGGAATGGCAGATACCCGGCAAGAGCGCCGTTACCCAGCACATTCCCAAAGGCGATAAACAGACCGACAATCGGCAGGATGAGTACCGGACCGTATAATGATTTTCCGAAATTTTGTAGGGCGTTCACGGCTCGTTTCATAACGTTCTCTCTTATTGAACCGCGCACTCAGGGTGCGTCTGATAATAAAACTAGCAGGGTAAACGCTTGTTTATCCAGCTATCTTATTGTTTTAAAAACAAATGACGTAAAAGGTTACATGTAACGTTACGCGCTGTGATCGCCGTAACAGCCGGATTTTTTCGCGAATCATGACTTTGCGAGGCGTTATCCAGAATTGGAATCAATGCTTTTGTATTAATGAAACTTGCGGATAATAATTAACCCGACGTCGACCAACAGGCCCGCGAGGCCAGGGATAAAGGATGAAACCGTTTCGCTTCGCTGCACTTTCATTAGCGCTGCTCACTTCACTTGCGCTTGTCGGCTGTGACAACAGCGACGATATGCCCAAACCACAGGCCCCCGCCGCGGCGGCTGCTTCCACCACGCAACCGGCTGTACCGGCAAAACCTGACAGCGCCACGCTGGAAAAACTGGCGACACAAAGTCAGGGCAAAGCGCTGACCCTGTTGGATGCGTCTGAAGTTCAGCTGGACGGTGCCGCCGCCCTGGTGCTGACCTTCTCCGTTCCCCTCGATCCCGCCCAGGACTTCGCCCGCGCGGTTCACGTGGTCGATAAAAAAAGCGGCAAGGTCGACGGCGCATGGGAGCTGGCGCCTAACCTGAAAGAGCTGCGCCTGCGTCACCTGGAGCCAAATCGTAACCTGGTGGTCACCGTCGAAAGTGCGCTGCTCGGGCTGAATAAAGCCACCCTAGGCAGCGACATCGAAAAAACCATTACCACCCGCGATATAGAGCCGAGCGTGGGCTTCGCCAGCCGCGGTTCGCTGCTGCCGGGCAAGGTCGTCGAAGGGCTGCCGGTAATGGCGCTGAACGTCAATAACGTTGATGTGAATTTCTACCGGATCAAACCGGAATCGCTTGCCGCCTTCGTCAGCCAGTGGGAGTACCGCAGCTCGCTCACCAACTGGGAATCCGACAATCTGCTTAAGATGGCCGAGCTGGTCTATACCGGCCGCTTCGACCTGAACCCGGCGCGCAACACGCGCGAGAAACTGCTCCTGCCGCTGGCGGACATCAAGCCGTTACAGCAGGCGGGGGTCTACATCGCGGTGATGAATCAGGCCGGGCACTATAACTACAGCAACGCCGCCACGCTCTTTACCCTCAGCGATATTGGCCTTTCCGCGCACCGCTACCATAACCGGCTGGATATCTTTACCCAGAGCCTGGAGAATGGCGCGGCGCAATCGGCCATTGAGGTACAGCTGCTGAACGATAAAGGGCAGACGCTGGCCCAGGCCACCAGCGACGCCGACGGCCACGCGACGCTGCAGACCGATAAAGAGGCGGCGCTGCTCCTCGCCCGTAAAGACGGGCAGACCACGATGCTGGATTTAACGCTCCCGGCGCTGGATCTGGCGGAGTTCGCCATCTCCGGCGCGCCGGGCTTCAGTAAACAGTTCTTTATGTTTGGTCCGCGCGATCTCTACCGCCCGGGCGAAACGCTGATCCTTAACGGCCTGCTGCGCGACAGCGACGGCAAGCCGCTGCCCGACCAGCCCGTGAAGCTGGAGGTGCTGCGCCCGGACGGCCAGGTGGCCCGCACGGTGGTCAGCCAGCCGGAAAACGGCCTGTATCGTTTTAACTATCAACTGGATAGCGGGGCGCAGACCGGAATGTGGCACGTGCGCGCCAGCACCGGCGATAACCAGCAGCGGATGTGGGATTTCCACGTCGAAGACTTTATGCCGGAACGCATGGCGCTGAATATCGCCGGGCAAAAAGTGCCGGTCGCGCCGCAGGATGATATCGCCTTCGACGTGACGGGGTATTACCTGTACGGCGCCCCTGCCAACGGCAACAGCCTGCAGGGGCAGATGTTCTTGCGTCCGCTGCGTGAGGCCGTGGCCGCACTGCCGGGCTTCCAGTTTGGCGACATCGCCGAAGAGAACCTGAGCCGTAGCCTGGATGAAGTGCAGCTCACCCTCAATGAGGAGGGGCGCGGGCAGGTGACCAGCGAAAGCCAGTGGAAAGAGACGCACTCTCCGCTGCAGGTAATTTTGCAGGCCAGCCTGCTGGAGTCCGGCGGACGTCCGGTGACCCGCAGAGCGGAGCAGGCGGTCTGGCCAGCGGCAACCCTGCCGGGCATCCGTCCGCAGTTCGCCAGCAAAGCGGTCTATGACTACCGCACCGACACCACCGTCAACCAGCCGATTGTTGAGGAGAACAGCCAGGCCGGGTTCGATATCGTCTATGCCGATGCCAGCGGAGCGAAAAAAGCGGTCTCCGGCCTGCAGGTTCGCCTGATCCGCGAGCGTCGGGACTACTCGTGGAACTGGTCGGAAAGCGAGGGCTGGCAGTCCCAGTTTGATCAAAAAGATCTGATTGAAGGCGAGCAGGCGCTGGATCTGGCCGCGGACGAAACCGGAAAAGTGAGCTTCCCGGTGGAGTGGGGCTCCTATCGTCTGGAGGTAAAAGCCCCGGACGACGCGGTCAGCAGCGTTCGCTTTTGGGCAGGTCACAGCTGGCAGGACAACAGCGACGGCTCCGGCGTGACGCGTCCGGACCGCGTCACCATGAAGCTGGATAAACCGGCCTATCAGCCTGGGGACACTATTAAGCTGCACATTGCCGCACCGGCGGCTGGTAAAGGCTACGCGATGATCGAATCCAGCGAAGGGCCGCTGTGGTGGAAAGAGATCGACGTGCCTGCCGAGGGGCTGGATATGACGATCCCGGTGGATAAAGCCTGGAAACGCCACGATCTGTACCTCTCCACGCTGGTGGTTCGCCCTGGCGATAAATCCAAATCAGCCACGCCAAAACGTGCGGTAGGCTTGCTGCACCTGCCGATGGGTGACGAAAGTCGTCGCCTGAGCATCGCCCTGGAAAACCCGCCAAAAATGCGCCCAAACCAGACGCTGGCGGTGAAAGTAAAAGCCAGCGTTAAGGAGGGTGCGGCTCCGCAAAAAGTCAATGTTCTGGTCTCAGCGGTGGACAGCGGTGTGCTGAACATTACCGATTACGTCACTCCCGATCCCTGGCAGGCCTTCTTTGGTCAGAAGCGCTATGGCGCGGACATCTACGATATCTACGGCCAGGTGATTGAGGGCCAGGGCCGACTGGCGTCGCTGCGCTTTGGCGGCGATGGCGATGAACTTAAGCGTGGCGGCAAACCGCCGGTTAACCATGTCACCATTATCGCCCAGCAGGCGCAGCCGGTAGAGCTGGATGCCAACGGGGAGGGCACCGTCTCGTTACCGATTGGCGACTTTAACGGCGAGCTGCGTCTGATGGCCCAGGCCTGGACCGATGACGATTTCGGCAGCAGCGAGAGCAAAATCATCGTCGCAGCACCCGTTATCACCGAGCTGAACACGCCGCGCTTCCTTGCCAGCGGCGATAACGCAAGGCTGACGCTGGATCTGACCAACCTCACCGATCGTCCGCAGACCCTGAACGTAGCCCTGACCGCGGGCGGCAACCTGGCGCTGGAAGGTGCCCAGCCGCAGCCGATCCAGCTGGGCGCGGGTGAACGCTATACGCTGTTTATTCCGGTGCGGGCGCTGGACGGCTACGGCGAGGGCGAAATCGCCGCCCAGGTAAGCGGGCTGATGCTTCCAGGCGAAACCTTTGCCCCGCAGCAGAAGAGCTGGAAAATCGGCGTGCGCCCGGCGTTCCCGGCGCAGACGGTGAATACCGGCACCATGCTTAATCCAGGCGAAAGCTGGCATGTACCGACCGAACAGCTCGCTAATTTCTCCCCGCTGACGCTACAGGGACAGCTTATGCTCAGCGGCAAGCCGCCGCTTAACCTGGCCCGTTACATCCGCGAGCTGCAGGCCTATCCGTATGGCTGTCTGGAACAGACCACCAGCGGCCTGTTCCCGTCCCTCTATACCAATGCCGCCCAGCTGAATGCGCTGGGCATCAAGGGCGACAGCGACGACAAGCGTCGGGCGGCTATCGAGATCGGCATCTCCCGCCTGCTGCAGATGCAGCGCGACGATGGCGGTTTTGCCCTGTGGGATAAAAATGGCCCGGAAGAGTACTGGCTCACCGCTTACGTCACCGATTTCCTGGTGCGGGCAGAGGAGCTGGGTTACAGCGTACCGGCTGATGCCATCACCAATGCCAACAACCGCCTGCTGCGCTACCTGCAGGATCCGGGCATGATGGCGATTCGTTATAGCGAAGATACCCAGGGCAGCAAGTTCGCCGTTCAGGCTTATGCCGCGCTGGTGCTGGCACGCCAGCAGAAAGCTCCGCTGGGCGCGCTGCGCGAAATCTGGGAGCGTCATGCCCAGGCCAAATCAGGCCTGCCGCTGATGCAGCTGGGGATGGCGCTGAAGCTGATGGGCGATGCGCCGCGCAGCCAGCAGGCGCTGGATCTGGCCATCAAAACGCCGCGCAGCGAGACGCAAAACTGGCTGGCCGATTACGGCAGCCCGCTTCGCGATAACGCGATGATGCTCAGCCTGCTGGAAGAGTACAAACTGTTGCCGGATGCCCAGAACGCGCTGCTGACCGTGCTTTCCCAGCAGGCTTTCATCCAGCGCTGGCTCTCGACCCAGGAGAGTAATTCCCTCTTCCTGGCGGGACGTTCCCTGCAGACGCTCTCCGGAGCCTGGCAGGCCACCACGTCGGTGAGGGAAGGCAGCATTCAGGGCGATAAACCGCAGGTGCAAAACCTCAATGCCGACCAGCTGGCGGCGCTGCAGGTGACTAACACCGGTACCGCGCCGCTGTGGTTGCGTCTGGACAGCAGCGGCTATCCGCAGTACGCCCCACAGCCTGCCTCGAACGTGCTGAAAATTGAGCGCCAGATCCTGGCAACCGATGGCAGCAGCAAGTCGCTCTCCTCCCTGAAAAGCGGCGAGCTGGTGCTGGTCTGGCTGAACGTCACTGCCACCCAGAGCGTGCCGGATGCGCTGGTGGTGGATCTGCTGCCTGCGGGGCTGGAGCTGGAAAACCAGAACCTCGCCAGCAGCAGCGCCAGCCTGCAGGAGAGCGGCAGTGAGGTACAAAACCTGCTCAGCCAGATGCAGCAGGCCGATATCCAGCATATGGAGTTCCGCGACGACCGCTTTGTCGCCGCCGTACCGGTCAATGAAGGCCAGCCGGTGACGCTGGTCTATCTGGCGCGCGCCGTTACGCCGGGAACCTACGCGGTGCCTGTGCCGATGGTGGAATCGATGTACGTACCGCAGTGGCGGGCAACAGGTGCGGCCAGCGGCCCGCTGATTGTCGTTCCGTAACGTGCGGGTTCGCGCTCTGTTACGCTCCCGCTGGCTGTGGCTGGCGGGGGCGCTTCTTCTGCTCTGGGGCAGCGTTGTTGCCGCCGATCGCCTGTGGCCGCTGCCGTTACATGAGGTCAACCCGGCTCGCGTGGTGGTGGACGAAAAAGGCATCCCGCTGTGGCGCTTTGCCGATCGCGACGGGATCTGGCGTTATCCGGTCACCATCGAAGAGGTTTCGCCACGCTATCTTGAGGCGCTGATCCAGTATGAAGATCGCTGGTTCTGGGATCATCCGGGCGTCAATCCCTTTTCGGTACTGCGCGCTGCCTGGCAGGATCTGATTGCCGGGAAGGTGATCTCGGGCGGCAGTACGCTGACCATGCAGGTGGCCCGTCTGCTGGATCCCCATTCCCGCACGCTGGGCGGTAAAGTCCGCCAGCTCTGGCGGGCGTTCCAGCTGGAGTGGCACCTCTCTAAACGTGACATCCTGACGCTCTACCTCAATCGCGCCCCGTTTGGCGGCACCCTGCAGGGCGTGGGGGCCGCAAGCTGGGCCTATCTGGGAAAATCCCCTGCGCAGTTGAGCTACTCCGAAGCCGCGCTGCTTGCCGTATTGCCGCAGGCGCCGAGCCGTTTACGCCCGGACCGCTGGCCGCAACGTGCCGAGGCGGCGCGCAATAAAGTCCTCAACCGCATGGCCTCTCAGGGCGTCTGGTCTGCGCGTCAGGTTAAAGAGTCGCAGGAAGAACCCGTCTGGCTGGCTCCCCGGCAGATGCCGCAGCTTGCGCCGCTGTTCTCGCGCATGATGCTGGGCAAAAGCCGGGACAGCAAAGTGGTGACCACTCTGGATGCCACGCTGCAGCGCCAGCTGGAAGAGCTGGCCCTGAACTGGAAGTCCCGCCTGCCACCCCGCAGTTCGCTGGCGATGATCGTTGTGGATCATACCAATATGAAAGTGCGCGGCTGGGTAGGATCGGTGGACATCAACGACGACAGCCGTTTCAGCCATGTGGATATGGTCAGCGCGATCCGATCCCCGGGATCGGTGCTGAAGCCGTTTGTCTATGGCCTGGCGATGGATGACGGGCTGATCCACCCGGCCTCGCTGCTGCAGGATGTGCCGCGACGCACCGGTGATTACCGTCCGGGTAACTTTGACAGCGGCTTTCACGGTCCGATCAGCATGAGCGAGGCGCTGGTGCGTTCCCTGAACCTGCCCGCCGTTCAGATGCTGGAGGCCTACGGGCCGAAAAAGTTTGCCGGGATGCTGCGTAACGTCGGATTACCGCTTCTTCTGCCTGCTGGCGCTCAGCCGAACCTCTCCCTGATCCTGGGGGGGGCCGGGGCGCGTCTGGAGGATATTGCCGCAGCGTACAGCGCCTTTGCCCGGCAGGGTCGTGCAGGGAAACTGCGTTTACAGCCAGCAGATCCGCTGCTCGAACGGCCCTTGTTGTCGCCGGGGTCCGCGTGGATCATCCGGCGCATTCTGGCGAACGAAGCGCAGCCGCTGCCGGACAGCGCCCTTGCGCAGGTGGTGCCGCTGGCGGTAAAAACCGGCACCAGCTACGGCTATCGTGACGCATGGGCGATAGGGGTGAACGCGCGCTACGTGATTGGCATCTGGACCGGCAGGCCGGACGGCACCCCGGTGGCCGGGCAGTTTGGCTTTGCCAGCGCCGTACCGGTGTTGAATCAGGTCAACAATCTACTGCAGTCGCGCTCGGCGCTGGAGGAAGCGCGTCTGCCGCGCGATCCGCGCCCTGAATCGGTGAGCCGCGGGGTGATCTGCTGGCCGGGCGGGCAGTCGCTGCCGGAGGGGGACAGCAACTGCCGCCGTCGGCTCGCGACGTGGCTGCTTGAAGGAAGCCAGCCGCCGACGCTGCTGCTGCCGGAGCAGGAGGGCATTCGCGGCATTCGTTTCCCGGTCTGGCTCGATAATAGCGGCAAACGGGTAGCGGCGGACTGCCCGCAGGCGCAGGAAAAAAGCGTGGACGTCTGGCCGCTGCCGCTGGAGCCCTGGCTGCCCCAGGCGGAGCGGCGCTCGTCGCGCATTCCGCCTGCGTCAACAGCCTGCCCACCGCTGAACCAGGCCTTCCCGGCGCCGCTGCTGCTCTCCGGCATTCGCCAGGGGGCGGTGATTAAGCGCCTGCCGGGCGAGTCGCAGGTCTCGCTGCCTTTGCAGGTTAGCGGCAGCGACGGACCGCGCTGGTGGTTTCTCAACGGCGAACCGCTGAATGTCCAGGGGCGGATATATACGCTGCGCCTTGAAAAGGCAGGGGATTATCAACTGCTGGTGATGGATGAGGCGGGGCAGGTGGCGACCGTGGATTTCACCCTGCAATGAAAAAAACGCGTTTCGGCAAGGATCTGTTGTTAAAACTCGTCTTATTTTAAAAAAATGTTACATGCATCCATAGGCAATGGCGCCAATGCTCATTATAATCCGCGCCATATATTTCGCATGAATGCAAAACAACAGAACAAATCACAGAGGTAATCATGGCTATTGAACGTACTTTTTCCATCATCAAGCCAAACGCGGTGGCAAAAAACGTTATTGGCAGCATCTTTGCGCGCTTTGAAGCGGCAGGGTTCAAAATTGTTGGTACCAAAATGCTGCATCTGACCGTTGAGCAGGCTCGCGGTTTCTATGCTGAGCACGAAGGTCGCCCATTCTTCGATGGCCTGGTTGAGTTCATGACCTCTGGCCCAATCGTGGTTTCCGTACTGGAAGGCGAAAATGCCGTTCAGCGTCACCGCGATCTGCTGGGTGCAACTAACCCGGACAACGCGCTGGCAGGTACCCTGCGCGCAGATTATGCTGACAGCTTCACCGAGAACGGCACCCACGGTTCCGACTCCGTAGAATCTGCTAAACGTGAAATCGCCTACTTCTTCGCAGAAGGCGAAGTGTGTCCACGTACCCGTTAATTTAACGGTTTCGTTTACACATTATTTTCGTAAATGCCGCGTGCAAACGTGGCATCCCTGTACCAGACTTTGTACAATACAACGCCCCGGACGAGCAGACCGCTTTCCGGGGCGTTTCTTTTCAACCCTCCACGGGCCATAACGTGTAACAACGAGGCCGGAAAATATTATGTCTGAATTAGTTAACACCTCCGAAGTCGCCATTCCTGCGGTTCCCAATAAAAATGGAAAAATCAACCTGCTGGACCTGAACCGTCAGCAGATGCGCGAGTTCTTCAAAGAGATGGGCGAGAAGCCGTTTCGTGCCGATCAGGTCATGAAATGGATGTACCACTATTGCAGCGACAACTTTGATGACATGACTGACATCAATAAAGTGCTGCGCAACAAGCTGAAAGACGTGGCCGAAATCCGCGCGCCGGAAGTGGTGGAAGAGCAGCGTTCTGCTGATGGCACCATCAAGTGGGCGATTGCGGTTGGCGACCAGCGCGTTGAGACGGTTTATATCCCGGAAGACGACCGCGCTACCCTGTGCGTCTCCTCCCAGGTGGGTTGTGCGCTGGAGTGTAAATTCTGCTCCACGGCGCAGCAGGGCTTTAACCGTAACCTGCGCGTATCTGAGATTATCGGCCAGGTGTGGCGCGCGGCGAAAATCGTCGGTGCGGCAAAAGTCACCGGCACCCGTCCTATCACCAACGTGGTGATGATGGGGATGGGCGAGCCGCTGCTGAACCTGACTAACGTGGTTCCGGCGATGGAAATCATGCTCGACGACTTCGGTTTTGGCTTGTCCAAACGTCGCGTTACGCTCTCCACTTCAGGTGTTGTGCCCGCGCTGGATAAGCTCGGCGATATGATTGACGTTGCGCTGGCTATTTCGCTGCACGCGCCAAACGACACCATTCGCGATGAGATCGTGCCAATCAACAAGAAGTACAACATTGAGACCTTCCTGAACTCGGTTCGCGGCTACATTTCGAAGTCCAACGCCAACCAGGGACGCGTCACCATTGAGTACGTCATGCTGGATCACGTCAACGACGGGACCGAGCACGCTCACGAGCTGGCGGCACTGCTGAAAGACACGCCGTGCAAGATCAACCTGATCCCATGGAACCCGTTCCCGGGCGCTCCGTATGGCCGTAGCTCAAACAGCCGTATCGACCGTTTCTCCAAGGTTCTGATGGAGTATGGCTTTACCACTATCGTGCGTAAAACCCGCGGTGATGATATCGATGCCGCCTGCGGTCAGCTGGCCGGTGACGTTATCGACCGTACCAAGCGTACGCTGCGTAAACGTATGCAGGGCGAGTCCATCGCTATCAAGTCCGTGTAATTATTATGCAGTCACGGCGCGTTAATTGCGCCGTGGCGGCTGCGGATGCGAATAAACAGTCATTGCGCCGGTTTATGGGTAATAATTACGGTGCGTTTTATATGACTTTAAGGCAGTATGTAACGACGCAACAACAGTTTAGCCTCACTGACAAGCCGCCTCTGCCAATGTAAACCTGACAGGGTTATGCGGTCTTACTAAGGTTAACTGACCAGAAGTTTCGCGGTGCGGGTGGCATTGTGACTCACCGGCGCCAGGATCCTCAATTTTCACGTACCATTAGTTGTAGCGAATGAATACTGAAGCCACTCACGACCAAAATGCAGCACTTTCCACTGGCGTTCGTCTTCGCAACGCCCGTGAACAACTCGGACTAAGCCAGCAAGTCGTTGCGGAGCGCTTATGTCTGAAGGTTTCCACGGTCCGCGATATTGAAGAAGATAAGGCTCCTGCCGATCTTGCTTCAACGTTTCTGCGTGGTTATATCCGCTCATATGCGAAACTGGTGCATATCCCTGAAGAGGAACTGCTGCCAATGATGGAAAAACAGGCACCGGTCAGAGCGGCGAAAGTCGCGCCGATGCAGAGTTTTTCCCTGGGCAAGCGTCGTAAAAAACGTGATGGCTGGCTGATGAGCTTTACCTGGCTGGTGCTGTTTGTGGTGATCGGCCTGACGGGCGCATGGTGGTGGCAGAACCACAAGGCGCAGCAGGAAGAGATCACCACCATGGCCGATCAGACTTCAGCCGAGCTGAACAACTCAGCGGGCGATGGTGCCCAGAGCATCCCGCTGAATACCGATGCTTCTGCGACCGCCAGCGAAACGCAAGCACCAGCAACCGGCACTCAGGATACGGCAACGGCGCAGAGTGCTGCGCCAACCGCCGAACAGACGGCGCAGGCACCCGCAGACAACGCGGTAGTTTCGCCATCTCAGGCTAACGTTGACGCGGCACCTGCAACCGCGCCTGCGGCAACGGCGGATGCCACTCAGACGTTGCCTTCCGATCCGGCAGGCGTGGCGGCGGCAACTGCCGACCCGAACGCGCTGGTGATGAACTTCACCGCCGATTGCTGGCTGGAAGTGACCGATGCAACGGGCAAAAAGCTGTTCAGCGGCCTGCAGCGTAAAGACGGGAATTTAAATCTGACAGGCCAGGCGCCGTACAAGCTCAAGATTGGTGCTCCGGCTGCGGTGCAGATCCAGTTCCAGGGTAAACCTGTCGATCTGAGCCGTTTTATCAGAACTAACCAGGTTGCGCGTCTGACCGTAAATGCCGAACAATCAGCAGCACAGTAAGTAACAGACAGGCAACGCGGGAGATTTTCCATGCATAACCAGGCTCCTATTCCACGTAGAAAATCGAAACGTATTTACGTCGGGAATGTGCCAATTGGCGATGGTGCCCCCATCGCCGTTCAGTCGATGACCAACACCCGCACCACGGATGTGGAAGCGACGGTCAATCAGATCAAAGCATTAGAACGTGTAGGCGCAGACATTGTCCGCGTTTCCGTGCCAACGATGGATGCGGCAGAAGCGTTCAGGCTTATCAAGCAGCAGGTCTCTGTTCCGCTGGTTGCCGATATTCACTTCGATTACCGTATCGCGCTGAAAGTGGCGGAGTACGGCGTCGATTGCCTGCGTATCAACCCCGGCAACATTGGTAGCGAAGAGCGTATCCGCGCGGTAGTTGATTGCGCCCGCGACAAGAACATCCCCATCCGCATCGGCGTAAACGCCGGTTCTCTGGAAAAAGATCTGCAGGAAAAATATGGCGAGCCGACGCCGCAGGCGCTGCTCGAATCCGCTATGCGTCATGTGGATCATCTCGATCGTCTGAACTTCGACCAGTTCAAAGTCAGCGTGAAAGCCTCCGATGTTTTCCTTGCCGTCGAATCCTATCGCCTGCTGGCGAAGCAGATCGACCAGCCGCTGCACCTCGGGATCACCGAAGCCGGTGGCGCACGCAGTGGGGCAGTGAAATCAGCCATTGGCCTCGGTCTGCTGCTGAACGAAGGCATCGGCGATACCCTGCGCGTCTCGCTGGCCGCCGATCCGGTGGAAGAGATTAAGGTCGGTTTCGACATTCTGAAATCCCTGCGTATTCGTGCCCGCGGCATCAACTTTATCGCCTGCCCGACCTGTTCGCGCCAGGAGTTCGATGTCATTGGTACCGTGAATGCGCTTGAGCAGCGTCTGGAAGATATTATCACCCCAATGGACGTCTCGATCATCGGCTGTGTGGTGAACGGTCCGGGTGAAGCGCTGGTGTCAACACTTGGCGTTACGGGCGGCAACAAGAAAAGTGGTCTCTATGAAGATGGCGTTCGCAAAGATCGTCTGGATAATGGCGACATGATTGATCAGCTTGAAGCCCGTATCCGCGCCAAAGCGGCCATGCTGGATGAAGCGCAGCGCATCAGCGTGCTCCAGGTCGAAAAATAACGTGATGGGAAGCGGTCTGCTTCCTGTGTATGATTGAACCCTTCGGTTACGAACCCCAGGGTTCATTTTTGTCTATAGAAAGAGAACAAACGTGGCAAAGAATATTCAAGCCATTCGCGGCATGAACGATTATCTGCCTGGCGAGACCGCCATCTGGCAGCGCATTGAAGGCACCCTGAAACAGGTGCTCGGCAGCTACGGTTACAGCGAAATCCGTTTGCCGATTGTAGAGCAGACCCCGTTATTCAAACGCGCTATCGGCGAAGTCACCGACGTGGTTGAAAAAGAGATGTACACCTTTGAGGATCGTAACGGCGACAGCCTGACCTTACGTCCGGAAGGTACGGCGGGATGTGTACGCGCCGGCATCGAGCATGGTCTCCTGTACAATCAGGAGCAACGCCTGTGGTATATCGGCCCGATGTTCCGCCACGAACGTCCGCAGAAAGGCCGCTACCGTCAGTTTAACCAGCTGGGTGTCGAAGCCTTTGGCCTGCAGGGTCCGGACATCGACGCTGAGCTGATCATGCTGACCGCGCGCTGGTGGCGTGCGCTGGGCATCGCCGAGCACGTTACGCTGGAGCTGAACTCTATCGGTTCTCTTGAAGCGCGCGCTAACTACCGCGATGCGCTGGTGGCCTTCCTGGAACAGCACAAAGAGAAGCTGGACGAAGACTGCAAACGCCGTATGTACAGCAACCCGCTGCGCGTGCTGGACTCCAAGAACCCGGACGTACAGGCACTGCTGAACGATGCGCCTGCGCTGGGCGATTACCTGGATGACGACTCCCGCGAACACTTTGCCGGTCTGTGCAAACTGCTGGAAGGCGCCGGAATCACCTATACGGTTAACCAGCGTCTGGTACGTGGTCTCGACTACTATAACCGCACCGTATTTGAGTGGGTCACCACTAGCCTCGGATCACAGGGTACTGTCTGTGCCGGCGGTCGTTATGACGGCCTGGTGGAGCAGTTAGGCGGTCGTCCTGCACCTGCAGTTGGCTTTGCCATGGGCCTGGAGCGACTTGTTTTGTTAGTTCAGGCAGTTAATCCGGAATTTAAAGCCGATCCTGTTGTCGATATATACCTGGTAGCCTCAGGTGCGGAAACGCAGTCTGCGGCAATGCAGCTTGCTGAACGCGTGCGCGATGCGCTGCCGGACGCTAAGCTGATGACCAACCACGGCGGCGGCAACTTTAAGAAACAGTTCGCCCGTGCCGATAAGTGGGGCGCGCGTATCGCACTGGTACTCGGCGAGTCAGAAGTGGCTAACGGCGAAGTCGTAGTGAAAGATCTGCGCTCTGGTGAGCAAACAACGGTAACGCAGGACGGCGTTGCGGCGCACTTGCGCACTCTACTGGGCTAAGGAGAAGGACTGCGTGGAAATTTACGAGAACGAAAACGACCAGGTTGATGCGATCAAACGCTTCTTTGCCGAAAACGGCAAAGCCCTGGCTGTTGGGGTAATTTTAGGTATTGGCGCGCTGGTGGGCTGGCGTTACTGGAACAGTCATCAGGTCGATTCGGCGCGCGGTTCTTCCTTACAGTATGAAAATACCGTGAGCGCAATCCGCGCCGATCAGCCGCAAACGCTGACGGCGGCAGAGAAATTTGCCGCTGACAATAAAAACACCTACGGCGCGCTGGCGTCGCTGGAAGTGGCGCAGCAGCTGGTTGATAAAAATGAACTGGATAAAGCGGCAGCACAGCTGCAGCAGGGTCTGGCAGCAGCTAAAGACGATAACCTGAAAGCGGTTATCAATCTGCGCCTTGCCCGTATTCAGGTTCAGCAGAAGAAAGCTGACGAAGCGCTGAAGACGCTGGATAGCGTTAAAGGTGAAGGTTTTGCCGCTATTGTCGCCGACCTGCGTGGTGAAGCACTGCTGAGCAAAGGTGACAAACAGGGCGCGCGCAGCGCGTGGGAAGCGGGCGTGAAAAGTAACGCCTCCCCAGCGCTGAGCGAAATGCTGCAGATGAAAATAAATAATTTGTCCGTCTGAGAGGGACCCGATGCAATTGCGTAAATTACTTCTGCCAGGACTGCTTTCCGTTACGTTATTGAGCGGCTGTTCACTGTTCAGCGGCGAAGAAGATGTTGTCACCATGTCGCCACTGCCGACGGTTGAAAACCAGTTTGAGCCATCCACCGCCTGGAGCACCTCCGTGGGCGGCGGTATTGGTGATTTCTACTCTAACCTGCACCCGGCATCAGCGGACGGCGTTGTCTATGCGGCTGACCGCAAAGGCACGGTGAAAGCCCTGAACGCCGATGACGGCAAAGAAGTCTGGTCGGTTAACCTCGCCGAGAAAAGCGGCTGGCTGTCACGCACGCCAGCGCTGCTGTCAGGTGGCGTAACGGTTGCCGGTGGCCATGTCTATATCGGTAGCGAGAAGGCCCAGGTCTATGCCCTTAACGCCAGCGATGGTTCCATTGCCTGGCAGACCCGCGTGGCTGGCGAAGCACTCTCTCGTCCGGTCGTCAGCGATGGCATGGTGCTGGTACATACCGCAAACGGCCAGCTTCAGGCGCTGAACGAAACTGACGGCGCGGTGAAGTGGACCGTAAACCTGGATATGCCTGCGCTCTCCCTGCGCGGTGAATCTGCTCCGGCCACCGCGTTTGGTGCTGCCATCGTGGGCGGTGATAACGGTCGCGTCAGCGCCGTGCTGATGCAGCAGGGCCAGTTGATCTGGCAGCAGCGTATCTCTCAGGCTACCGGTCCGACCGAAATCGACCGTCTGAGCGACGTGGATACCACCCCGGTTATCGTCAACGGCGTGGTGTATGCCCTGGCCTATAACGGCAACCTGACCGCGATGGATCTGCGTAGCGGCCAGATCATGTGGAAACGTGAGCTGGGCTCGGTGAATGATTTCATCGTCGACGGCAACCGCATCTATCTGGTCGATCAGAACGACCGCCTGCTGGCCCTGAGCACTGAAGGCGGCGTGACGCTGTGGACGCAAAGCGATCTGCTGCACCGTCTGCTGACCGCACCGGCGCTCTATAACGGCAGCCTGGTGGTGGGTGATAGCGAAGGTTACATGCACTGGATTGACCCGAGCAACGGTCGTTTTGTTGCCCAGGAGAAAGTCGACAGTTCCGGTTTCCTGACCGAGCCGGTATCGGTTGACGGCAAACTGCTGATCCAGGCAAAAGACGGTACGCTGTACGCGATCACGCGTTAATCACCGCGGTTGTAGTATACTCAACGGCTCCTGTTGCTTCAGGGGCCGTTTTGATTTTTTAAAAAACGCCGCAAACGCGACGTGATATCGAATTTTATGAGGCTTTAAACATGGTACCTGTGGTCGCGCTTGTCGGGCGCCGAACGTTGGAAAATCCACTCTTTTTAACCGTTTAACACGCACCCGTGATGCGCTGGTTGCGGATTTCCCGGGGCTCACGCGTGACCGTAAGTACGGTCGTGCCGAAGTGGAAGGTCGTGAGTTTATCTGTATCGATACCGGTGGTATCGACGGTACAGAGGACGGCGTTGAAACCCGCATGGCGGAACAATCCCTGCTGGCGATTGAAGAAGCCGACATCGTGCTGTTTATGGTCGACGCGCGTGCGGGCCTGATGCCTGCTGACTCGGCTATCGCCAAGCACCTGCGCTCGCGTGAAAAAGCCACTTTCCTGGTGGCAAACAAAACTGACGGCATCGATCCCGATCAGGCGATGGCGGATTTCTGGTCATTGGGCCTGGGCGACATCTATCCGATAGCCGCCTCTCACGGCCGTGGCGTGACCAGCCTGCTGGAAACCGCACTCCTGCCGTACGTTGACGAGATCAGCCCGCCGGAAGAGGTCGATGAAGATGCAGAATACTGGGCGCAGTTCGAAGAAGGTGAAGAGGGCGAAGAAGAGCCTGAAGACGACTTCAACCCGCAGGATCTGCCGATCAAGCTGGCGATTGTTGGTCGTCCGAACGTAGGTAAGTCCACACTTACTAACCGCATCCTCGGTGAAGACCGCGTGGTGGTGTACGACATGCCGGGCACGACCCGCGACAGCATCTATATCCCCATGCAGCGCGACGAGCGTGAATACGTGCTGATCGACACCGCGGGCGTGCGTAAGCGCGGCAAAATCACCGACGTGGTGGAAAAATTCTCGGTAATCAAAACCCTGCAGGCGATTGAAGACGCCAACGTGGTGATGCTGGTTATCGATGCCCGTGAAGGCATCTCCGATCAGGATCTCTCCCTGCTCGGCTTTATCCTCAATAGTGGGCGCTCACTGGTTATCGTCGTCAACAAGTGGGATGGCCTGAGCAATGAAGTACGTGAGCAGGTGAAAGAGACGCTGGACTTCCGTCTCGGCTTTATCGACTTTGCCCGCGTGCACTTTATCTCTGCCCTGCACGGCAGCGGCGTCGGCAACCTGTTCGAATCCGTTCGCGAAGCCTACGACAGCTCCACCCGTCGTGTGGGTACCGCGATGCTGACCCGCATCATGACCATGGCGGCAGAAGACCATCAGCCACCGCTGGTGCGCGGTCGTCGCGTGAAGCTGAAGTATGCCCACGCGGGGGGTTATAACCCGCCTATCGTGGTTATCCACGGTAACCAGGTGAAGGATCTGCCCGATTCTTACAAACGCTACCTGATGAACTACTTCCGCAAATCGCTGGACGTGATGGGTACGCCGATCCGCATTCAGTTCAAGGAAGGGGACAACCCGTTTGCCAACAAACGCAACACCCTGACCCCGAACCAGATGCGTAAGCGTAAGCGTTTGATTAAACACATCAAGAAAAGCAAATAATTAGCCGATCTGCTGAAAAACCCGCGCCTGTCGCGGGTTTTTTTATGCCTCAACTCCTCTGAAAGCAACGAATAATTATTGATGTGATGTCAATCACTATTCATGTTTATCCAACATAAAATCTAAGAAATAAGACGATTGTCGAATTTTCATCTTTTGGTGGTGGGGTGGGGGCTGGACAAAAGTAGCCTCAGGTTATCAAATGGTTAAATAACATTTCGCCGGATGTAAAAAAGCCGCCAGAACACTCTCTGCGTGGCTGACCTCCGGTGTTTACAAGCACGACGACACATCATCTCGGGAGAATTATGCAATCCTCTGTTAATAAAAACGAAAGCCGAACTTTCTTCGGCCATCCTTATCCACTTGGCTCGCTGTTCTTCACCGAGATGTGGGAGCGCTTCTCGTTTTATGGCATTCGTCCACTACTGATCCTGTTTATGGCCGCCACCGTCTATGACGGCGGGATGGGGCTGGCGCGTGAAAACGCCTCCGCCATCGTCGGTATCTTTGCCGGCACCATGTACCTGGCCGCGCTGCCGGGCGGCTGGCTGGCGGATAACTGGCTCGGACAGCAGAGAGCGGTCTGGTACGGTTCGATTCTGATCGCGCTCGGCCACCTGTCGATTGCGCTGTCTGCGGTGATGGGCAACAACCTGTTCTTTATCGGCCTGATGTTTATTGTCCTTGGTTCGGGCCTGTTCAAAACCTGTATCTCGGTAATGGTCGGCACCCTGTATAAGAAAGGCGATGCGCGTCGTGACGGCGGCTTCTCGCTGTTCTATATGGGCATCAACATGGGCTCATTTATCGCGCCGCTGATCTCCGGCTGGCTGATTAAATCTCACGGCTGGCACTGGGGCTTTGGCATCGGCGGCATCGGGATGCTGGTCGCGCTGGTTATCTTCCGCCTGTTTGCCGTTCCGGCGATGAAACGCTACGACAGCGAAGTGGGGCTGGACTCCACCTGGAACAGCCCGGTGGTGAAGAAAAACGGTGTTGGCGGCTGGCTGCTGGCGCTGGCAGCGGGTGTCGCGATTATCGTCACTCTGATCGCCCAGGGCGTGATTGTAATTAACCCGGTTGCCGTGGCCAGCGTGCTGGTTTACTTCATTGCCGCCTCGGTGGCCCTCTACTTCATCTGGCTGTTTGTCTTTGCCGGCCTGAACCGTAAAGAGCGCGCCAGACTGCTGGTCTGCTTCATCCTGTTGGTGTCTGCGGCGTTCTTCTGGTCTGCGTTCGAGCAAAAACCGACGTCGTTTAACCTGTTTGCCAACGACTACACTAATCGCATGATCGGTGATTTCGAAATCCCGGCCGTGTGGTTCCAGTCGATTAACGCCCTGTTTATTATTCTGCTGGCGCCGGTCTTTAGCTGGGCGTGGCCGAAGCTGGCGAGCAACAACATTCGCCCGAGCAGCATCACCAAGTTCGTGATCGGTATTCTGTGCGCGGCAGGCGGCTTTGGCCTGATGATGCTGGCGGCGCAGAACGTCCTCAGTAACGGTGGGGCAGGCGTTTCTCCGTTCTGGCTGGTGGGCAGTATCCTGATGCTGACCCTCGGTGAACTGTGCCTGAGCCCGATTGGTCTGGCGACCATGACCCTGCTGGCTCCGGAAAGAATGCGCGGCCAGATGATGGGGCTGTGGTTCTGCGCGAGCGCCCTGGGCAACCTGGCGGCGGGCCTGATTGGCGGCCACGTGAAGGCCGACCAGCTGGATATGCTGCCGGATCTCTTCGCGCGCTGCTCCGTTGCTCTGCTGATTTGTGCCGCCGTTCTGACGGTGCTCATTGTTCCGGTGCGTCGTATGCTGGAAAATGCGCAAACGAAAAGTGAGCCGAAACCCGTAACTAACGCCTGAATCTGACCGACATTGCCGGGGCGTGGTTACGCGCCGGCAATGCAACGAAAGAGGTTCAGATGCAGATTGGGTTTGTTGGACTTGGCGCGGTAGTCGAAACCGCCTATTTGCCCGCATTACAACGTACCTTTGCTGAATCACTTCCCTGTCCGGGATTTGATATCCAGCCCGCGAAAACCCTGGATGGCGTTACGCGAGTTCCAACCCTTGCCGACCTTCTTGCCCGACCCCTCAATACGCTTTTTATCACCACCGCATCGCTACAACACTTTGACGTGCTTGAGCAGGCGCTGGCGTCTTCCATCCCACGCATCGTGGTCGAAAAACCGATCGTCGCCACCCTGGGCCAGACCGAAAAGCTGAGATCGCTGCTGGCGAACCCGGAGGCGGCCGCCCGGGTGCTGGCGCTCGATCACTGGATGGCGCGCATAAACCTGGTGCGCCTGGGGCTGGTCAGACACCTTTCTGATATCGTCAGCATCGAGGGTTTTTTGCAGGAGCCAAGCGGGTTTAACGCGGCGGGGGAGCCCATTGCGCTTAACTTCGCCACCGGCGAGCCGGATACCCGGACGCTTCGCCATCCGGATGGGGTGATCCTGGATATCGGCACCCACGTGCTGGCGATGATGCGCGAGACGGTGCGGTATCTGGGCGGCAGCGGCGAGCTTGCTTTACAGGTCGTGACGGCCAGAGATCGGCTGGGGCGCGATATCGCCAGAGGCGATATGACCACCGCGGAAGGCGAGGCGCATCTTCAGGGGACGATGGGCGGCGTGCCGGTGGATATCTGGCTGAACAAATATGCCGGACCGACTGGCGGGCAAAAAGGTCTGCGCCTGCACCTGCGGGACGGCCGCATCATCAATCACGACCGGCGTGGGGCGGAGGATGTGCTGACGCTGACCGACGGCGAGCAGGTTCAGTGCTGGCGCTTTGGCGGCACGATTTACGCCAACTGCCTGGCGGAACACATTCTGGGGGAGCAGAGCCTGTTTGAACGCGACCCGCAGGAGGTGAGCCGCACAACGCAGCGGCGGCTGGAAGAGGTTGAGCTCCTGCTGAGATTACAGCAGCAGCTGCGTGGCCCTCACTGAGCGCATCGTGGTAAAATCGATTGAGTACTGAATATCCTTCAAAGGAGTCATCATGTCGATTACCTGCCCGGAATGTCACGCAGAGCTGGAGCCGCAAAACGGTGTGGCGCACTGCGAGAGCTGCAATAAAGATATTGCCCTGGAAGCCCGCTGCCCGGAGTGCCATCAGCCACTCCAGGTGTTAAAAGCCTGCGGTGCGGTGGATTATTTCTGCCAGAACGGCCACGGACTGATCTCGAAAAAGCGCGTGGAGTTCGTCACGGCTGACTAATCGCATACGCAGCCTTCGCCTTTTTGCCAGAGTTCGACCAGCGACTCTGGCGCTTCCTGTTCGGGAACCAGCACGATGATGTCGGTGTATTGCGCCTGATTGTGCCGGGTCCAGATTATCTGAATGCGAAAATAGCGCTGGTCGCCGCCGCCGGGTGACGACGGCTGGCCGGGCGGCTCTCCACGAGGAATCGCCTGCTGAAGTATGTTCACCACGCGCTGGCGCTGTGCACTGTTAAGCGTCGAGAGAGCGATTCGCCGCAACCCGCTGAGATGGGGGATATAGGCCACGCCGCCTTCACGCGCCAGCTCGACGACCGCGTCATCGGTCAGTTCCGGAACCTGCATTTACAACACTCCCACCTGTTTCCAGGCTTGCTCAATGGCAGCTGCGACGTCACCACCCGATCGCTTTTCACCGTGGGCAACCGTCAGTTTCGCAAAGGCGTCAAAATCTGCATCTTGCGCCAGCTGTCGATCGCAAACCGTGTCATACCATGCATAACCGGCTTTCTCCCAGGCGTTGCCGCCAATGGCCGTTGCAGCAAGATAAAACGCGCGATTGGGAATGCCTGAATTAAGATGCACGCCGCCGTTATCTTCGCGCGTTTTGATAAAGTCTTTCATGTGCGCGGGCTGCGGATCTTTTCCGAGCAGCGGATCGTTATAGGCGGTGCCGGGCTCTGACATCGATCGTAGCCCCTTGCCGTTGATCCCTTCAGCCAGCAGTCCTCCACCAATCAGCCAGTCGGCTTCATCAGCCGTTTGCTTCAGGTGATACTGTTTCACCAGCGAGCCGAAAACGTCCGATAAAGACTCATTCAGCGCGCCCGATTGTTCAAAGTAGATTAGCCCGGCTTCGGTTTCGGTCACCCCATGGCTAAGTTCATGCGCCACTATGTCAATGGCAATGGTGAAGCGGTTAAATATCTCGCCGTCGCCATCGCCAAACACCATCTGCTGACCATTCCAGAAAGCGTTCTGATATTCCCGCCCATAATGAACGGTGCCCGTCAGCATCAGCCCTTTATTATCCAGCGAGTCGCGGTGATAATTTTCCAGAAAAATTCATGGGTGATACCTAAATAATCATAGGCTTCATCGACAGTAATATCCCCGTTTGACGGCTGCCCCTCATAACGCACCTGAATGCCAGGCAGTTCCTGGGCCTGTTTTGCATCATAAATATCACGCTCCAGCTGCCCGGTTTTATTCACGTGCGGCGCGGCGGGTTTACCTGGCATATGGGCCATCAGCGTTTGTACATGCGTCAGCGTCTGGCGGGCGCAACGCTGTTGAGGCTCAGAGCCACTCTCAATAATACGACGAAGAATATAGGGCGGGATCACGCTGTGAATTCGGGTCATGCTTCTCTCCTGTTTCTGGCAATGCCGAAAAAAGAAACACTTTCAGTGTAAATGATGAAGCCGGGGGCGGGGAGAAGTCGGAGTATTCGTACCGGTAAAAACTGGCACAACGCCTTCTCAGCGTTTAGGTTTTTTACAGCGGCAATAAGAGGAGCGTAATGAACAGACCGATCGCACTGGGTATAACCGGGTTCTCATTAATCGCGGTGACATACGGCATGGCGAGATTTTCCTGGGGGTTGATGCTGCCCGATATCCGTCAGGACATTCCTTTCTCACCCCAGGTTGCCGGGTTGATTGCAGCCTGCAGCTATGCGGCTTATTGCCTGTCAGTATTTTTTGCCTCTTTTCTCACCAGTCGCTATGGCCCTCGCGTACCGGCTTTGCTGGCCGCCGCCACGGCCGCAGGCGGGCTGATTATTCTGGCTTTCTCGGCGCTGCCGCTTACCCTGGCGACAGGATTATTTATTGCCGGATTGAGTTCTGGCCTGGCCTCACCCGCGCTTGCCGGGGCCGTAAATGACACCATTGCCCCGGATCGCCAGACCCTGGTGAATACCGTCATTAATGCCGGAACAAGCGCCGGGATCATCCTCTCGGTGCCGGTTCTGCTTTTTATGCCCGGCGGCTGGCGGGCGGCCTGTATCGTCTTTGCCCTGCTGGCACTGCTCTGCCTGCTGGCAGCCTGGCGTTATCTGCCGGGTCTGGCTTCGCGCAAGCGTGAACAAACGCCATCCTGGCGCGAGTCGCTTCGCAAGCCGGGAATGTTCCGCCTGTTAAGTATTGCTTTTGTGAGCGGCGTTGCCAGCGCCGCCTGGTGGAGTTTTGGCCCGGAGCTGCTCAGGAATCATAGCGGGCTTGATAGCGCCGTCACGCGGGTTCTGTGGCTGGTGAGCGGCGGGGCAGGGATCCTGGCCGTGTTTACCGGTAGTGCGGAAAAACGTATCGGGATGCGGGGCGTTTACCGGGGATCGCAGATTTTCATGGCCGCTTCGCTGTTGGCTCTGGCGTTAAGTGAAGGGTTTGCCTGGTGGCTCGTCCCGGTGGTGGCGATGAGCGGGGCGGGATACGTTATTTTATCCGGCGTACTGCTGGTGCAGGGGGCGGTTATCGCTCATCCGTCACCGGCTGTGGGGGTCAGTATGGCTTTTCTGATGCTGGCAGCCGGGCAAATTGTCGGCTCCGTGGTGTTTGGCCTGTTGCTGGGAATGGCGGGCGCAGCGGTCGCGCTGGTCATTTTTTCCGGGCTGTCCTGGGTGATGCTTGCCGTCACGCCGGACGGCCAACAATAATTACGCTTTTTTGCGCGCGCGCGTTTTCTTCACCGGCGTTACGCCTTTCACTTCGCTCTCTACCCAGCCGTCTGACAGCCGGGTGGTGAGCACATCCCCGGCTTTGACCTGTTTCGTCTGCTTCAGCACTTTGCCGTCGGTGGCGGTGGTCACGCTGTAACCGCGCGCCAGCGTTGAAAGCGGGCTGACGGCTTCAAGATGGGTGACCGCATTACCAAAGCGCTCGCGGGTGCTGCCGAGGCGGGCGCGCACGTTCTCAGCCAGCCGGTATTCCAGCTGCTGGATACGCGTCTGCGCGCGCCAGATGCGCGGCTGCGGGTTCTGCTGATTCAGACGCTGAGCGGTGCGCTGCTGGCGCTGCACCGCGCGTTTAAGCTGGTTGTCCACCGCGAGGTTCATTCGCTGGCGCAGGCGTTCCAGCACGGTCTGCTGGCGCGCCAGACGCAGCTGCGGGTGCTGCTGCTGCAGGCGATGATGAAGCTGGGTAAAGCGACGGGTGCGGTTGGCAAGGAAATAGTCCATCGCCATCTCGAGGCGCTGCTGGCCGTTCTGGATCTGGCGCAGCAGTTCCAGCTGGTTCCGGCTCACCATTTCTGCTGCCGCGGACGGCGTTGGTGCCCGCAGGTCGGCGACAAAATCGGCGATGGTGACGTCGGTTTCATGGCCGACGGCGCTCACCACCGGGATCCGGCTGGCAAAAATCGCCCGCGCGACCCGCTCGTCGTTAAAGCTCCAGAGATCTTCCAGCGAGCCGCCGCCGCGCCCGACGATCAGCACGTCACACTCCTGACGGGCGTTAGCGAGCTGTATGGCGCGAACAATCTGCCCCGGTGCATCCTCGCCCTGAACGGCGGTTGGGTAGATCACGACCGGCAGGGAAGGGTCGCGGCGTTTCAGCACGTGCAGAATGTCATGCAGCGCGGCGCCGGTTTTCGAGGTGATCACCCCCACGCAGTGGGCAGGGGAGGGGAGCGGCTGCTTATATTGCTGATCGAACAGCCCTTCTGCTGAAAGCGCGGCTTTCAGCTGCTCATATTTCTGCTGTAGAAGTCCTTCACCCGCAGGCTGCATGCTTTCGACGATAATCTGGTAATCACCGCGCGGCTCGTACAGAGTGATACTGGCGCGAACCAGCACCTGCTGCCCGTGCTGCGGCCGGAACGTCACCCGCCGGTTGCTGTTGCGGAACATCGCGCAGCGCACCTGAGCGGTGTTGTCTTTCAGGGTGAAGTACCAGTGACCGGAAGCTGGCTGTGTGAAATTGGAGATCTCTCCGCTAATCCACACCTGGCCAATTTCCTGCTCAAGCAGCAAACGGACCGTCTGATTAAGGCGGCTGACGGTAAAAATTGAGGGGGACTGGGAGGATAACATGTGAGCGGGATCAAATTCTAAATCAGCAGGTTATTCAGTCGATAGTAACCCGATAAGAGGCAATCGCAAGCATTTTTTATAAAAAAGTGTAGATGCAATCGGTTACGCTCTGTATAATGCCACGGCAATATTTAACCACCCAGGTCAGAGATATTGCCCATGCTACGTATTGCTAAAGAAGCACTGACGTTTGACGACGTCCTCCTCGTTCCCGCTCATTCCACCGTTCTGCCGAATACTGCCGACCTCAGCACGCAGTTGACCAAAACCATTCGCCTGAACATTCCTATGCTCTCCGCGGCAATGGACACCGTGACTGAAGCGCGCCTGGCTATCGCCCTGGCTCAGGAAGGCGGCATTGGCTTTATTCATAAAAACATGTCTATCGAGCGCCAGGCGGAAGAAGTTCGCCGCGTGAAGAAGCATGAATCTGGCATCGTTACCGACCCACAAACCGTCCTGCCAACCACCACCCTGCACGAAGTGAAAGCGCTGACCGAGCGTAACGGCTTCGCAGGCTACCCGGTTGTGACCTCCGATAACGAACTGGTGGGCATCATCACCGGTCGTGACGTGCGTTTCGTCACCGACCTGAACCAGCCGGTCAGCGTCTACATGACTCCGAAAGAGCGTCTGGTCACCGTACGTGAAGGTGAATCCCGCGACGTGGTCTTCGCCAAAATGCACGAAAAACGCGTTGAAAAAGCGCTGGTTGTGGACGATGGCTTCCACCTGCGCGGCATGATCACCGTTAAAGACTTCCAGAAAGCAGAACGTAAACCCAACGCCTGTAAAGACGAGCATGGCCGTCTGCGCGTCGGCGCGGCAGTTGGCGCGGGCGCCGGCAACGAAGAGCGCGTTGACGCGCTGGTTGCTGCGGGCGTTGACGTCCTGCTGATCGACTCCTCCCACGGCCACTCCGAAGGCGTGCTGCAACGTATTCGTGAAACCCGTGCAAAATATCCGGACCTGCAGATCATCGGCGGTAACGTAGCGACCGGCGCGGGCGCGCGTGCCCTGGCCGACGCGGGTTGCAGCGCGGTGAAAGTAGGTATTGGCCCAGGCTCCATCTGTACTACCCGTATCGTGACCGGCGTAGGCGTTCCGCAGATCACCGCCGTATCCGACGCGGTCGAAGCGCTGGAAGGGACCGGCATTCCGGTTATCGCTGACGGCGGCATCCGCTTCTCTGGCGACATCGCCAAAGCCATCGCGGCCGGTGCGGCAGCGGTCATGGTCGGTTCCATGCTGGCGGGTACCGAAGAGTCTCCGGGCGAAATCGAACTGTTCCAGGGGCGTTCTTATAAATCCTACCGCGGTATGGGTTCCCTGGGCGCGATGTCCAAAGGCTCCTCCGACCGTTACTTCCAGACCGACAACGCCGCTGACAAACTGGTGCCGGAAGGTATCGAAGGTCGCGTGGCCTATAAAGGCTACCTGAAAGAGATCATCCACCAGCAGATGGGCGGCCTGCGCTCCTGTATGGGCCTGACCGGCTGTGGTACCATTGACCTGCTGCGTACTAAAGCGGAATTCGTGCGTATCAGCGGTGCGGGTATCCAGGAAAGCCACGTTCACGACGTGACGATCACCAAAGAGTCTCCGAACTACCGTATGGGCTCCTGATTAATTTCCGCGCCCGGCTCTAAGCCGGGCGCTCTGTTTTTGTTTCACTTGCCTCGGAATTAGCGTCAATGACGGAAAACATTCATAAACATCGCATTCTCATCCTCGATTTCGGTTCTCAATATACTCAGCTGGTGGCACGTCGCGTGCGTGAGCTGGGCGTTTACTGCGAACTGTGGGCGTGGGATGTTACGGAAGCTCAGATTCGCGAGTTCAATCCAAGCGGCATCATCCTCTCCGGCGGCCCGGAAAGCACCACCGAAGACAACAGCCCGCGCGCGCCGCAGTACGTATTCGAAGCCGGTGTGCCGGTGTTCGGCGTCTGCTACGGCATGCAGACCATGGCGATGCAGCTGGGTGGTCACGTCGAAGGTTCAAACGAGCGTGAATTCGGCTACGCGCAGGTTGAAGTACAGACCGACAGCGCCCTGATCCGCGGTATCGAAGACTCCCTGACCGCCGACGGCAAACCGCTGCTCGACGTCTGGATGAGCCACGGCGACAAAGTCACCGCGATCCCGTCCGACTTTGTGACCGTTGCCAGCACCGAAACCTGTCCGTTCGCGATCATGGCGAACGAAGAAAAACGCTTCTACGGCGTGCAGTTCCACCCGGAAGTGACCCACACCCGTCAGGGTATGCGCATGCTGGAGCGCTTTGTTCGCGATATCTGCCAGTGTGAAGCCCTGTGGACACCAGCAAAAATTATCGACGACGCCGTTGAGCGTATCCGCCAGCAGGTGGGTGACGACAAGGTGATCCTCGGCCTGTCCGGCGGCGTTGACTCCTCCGTAACCGCGATGCTGCTGCACCGCGCCATCGGTAAAAACCTGACCTGCGTCTTCGTGGACAACGGCCTGCTGCGTCTGAACGAAGCCCAGCAGGTAATGGACATGTTTGGCGACCACTTCGGCCTGAATATCGTTCACGTTGAAGGCGAGAAGCGCTTCCTCGACGCGCTGGAAGGCGAAAACGATCCAGAAGCCAAACGTAAAATCATCGGCCGCGTGTTCGTTGAAGTGTTCGACGAAGAAGCGTTGAAGCTGGAAGACGTGAAGTGGCTGGCGCAGGGCACCATCTACCCTGACGTGATCGAGTCCGCGGCGTCTGCCACCGGTAAAGCACACGTCATCAAATCTCACCACAACGTGGGCGGCCTGCCGAAAGAGATGAAGATGGGTCTGGTTGAGCCGCTGCGTGAGCTGTTCAAAGACGAAGTGCGTAAGATCGGTCTGGAGCTGGGTCTGCCGTACGACATGCTTTACCGTCACCCGTTCCCGGGTCCGGGTCTGGGCGTGCGCGTGCTGGGCGAAGTGAAGAAAGAGTACTGCGACCTGCTGCGTCGCGCCGACGCGATCTTCATCGAAGAGCTGCACAAAGCCGACCTGTACAACAAAGTGAGCCAGGCGTTCACCGTGTTCCTGCCGGTTCGTTCCGTTGGCGTAATGGGCGATGGCCGCAAGTACGACTGGGTTGTCTCCCTGCGTGCGGTAGAGACCATCGACTTTATGACCGCGCATTGGGCGCATCTGCCGTATGACTTCCTGGGCCGTGTGTCTAACCGCATCATCAACGAAGTGAACGGTATCTCCCGCGTGGTGTATGACATCAGCGGTAAGCCGCCAGCAACGATCGAGTGGGAATAATTCCCGCCCGTTAAGCGTTAAAAATCAAGCCCGCCTCTCGCGGGCTTTTTTTCGCCGGTCTCATTTCACCGCTTGCTCAATCACCCGGGCAATCTCCTCGGGATGGCTCACCATTGAAACATGGCTTGCCGCCACCTCACTGGTTTTCGCATCGATCGCCTTCGCCATCGCGCGTTCCAGATCCGGGTTGATCATCCGGTCATTTTTGCTCACCACATACCAGCTCGGCTTATCGTGCCAGGCCGCGTGGGTCACCTTTTCTGCAAAAGCCTCCGCGCGGATCGGGCCCTGGGTTGCCACCAGCGTGTTTTGCTCTGCGGCCTGAATGTCCGGGGCAAAATCCTGGCGTACCGATTTGCCAGGCAGATAGAGGAAACCGTCTGCGGTTTTGGCGATGCCTGCGCTGCCCGGCGGGGCGGGGAAGCTGTTTGCCAGGTCCGCCGTCGACTGGCCCGAGTCCGGGGCAAACGCCGCCACATACACCAGCGATTTAACCCGCGCATCGTTACCCGCCTCGCTGATGACCGTGCCGCCCCAGGAGTGCCCCACCAGCACTACATCCCCCTGAGCCCGGGCGATGGCGCGCCGGGTGGCGGCCACATCGTCCTGCAGCGAGGTGAGCGGCAGTTGAACGGCAATGACGTCGATATGCTGGCGTTGCAGGTCGCTGATCACGCGGTTCCAGCTGCTGCCGTCGGCAAAAGCCCCGTGCACCAGCACCACGGTTTTATCGTTATTCGCCAGCGCAGCGCCGCTGGCAGAGGCCAGCAGCAGGCTGGCCATCAGGGTGTGTGTAAACCGTTTTTTCATGATTTAGCCTTAACGATAAATGTCGGCGGTGCCTGACAGGGTGTTATTTCCCCCGGCGGAGGTAATGCGAAACGCGCTGGCGCCCGCTTTGTCTGCTTTGGCCTGCAGTTTTGCCTCCAGATCCGCGAGCGACGATGCGCCGCTACTGTCGGAAACAGTGCCGATCTTTTGTTGCCCCTGGGCCTGGTTAATTTCCTGGGCCGCGAACGCGGATGACGTCATGGCAGCAGTGAAGGTCAGGACAGCAATCAGTAATGTTTTCATGGTTAAAACCCTTAAAAATAAGTGAGTGGTTGCGTTCAGTGCATCGCCGCAGCATGCGGCGGCACGGTAAATTCGACGGTTTTGCGATCGACAGGCTTATGGGTTGGATCGGCAAGAATAATGGTTACCTTGTGATAGCCTGCAGGCAGGCCTACCAGAATGACCGGCTCGCCGCTGGCGTCCGCCCAGTGCCAGGGGTTGTCATCCACGATGACGTGGATATGGCCGATGCGCGGCGTTACTTTTAGCGCCTCGGGCCCGAACACCGGTTCAATACGCATGTTCTCTGTGCGGTACTGAATAAAGACCGCGCCTTTACTCAGCGGGCCTGCCAGGGGCGGATCCACAATCAGCTTCGCCGGAGGCTGGGGCTGTTCGGGCGGAGCAACGGCGGCGGGGCCGTTAACATCAGCCGCGCTGAGGCCGCTTAACGGCGCGGCCCAGGTGCAGGCTGATGTCAGTGCGAACAGAGCGAGCAGTAAATGTCGACGCATCATTCGGGTATCTCCTCTTCAGGTCATCAATGGCGACAGATACAGAAAACCATTTTTATGTATCGGGTCTGTTTGCTGTGGGCGGCTTTTTTGTATGGCTGCGTAAGCAGGAGGGTGTGGATACAGTGCGATACATTCCGCGCAAGCGCGGGGGCATTTTCGCTGGCATGGTGTCTGCAGAGGCACCCGGGTGGGTGCTTAAGCAAACAGGAGAATGACCATCATGAATCACGAAAAAGTAGCGTTGGTTTTCGGCGGGGCGCGCGGTATCGGGGCGGCCATTGCGGCACGTCTGGCGCACGACGGCTACCGGGTAGCCATCACATGGGTATCTCGTCCCGACAGGGCGCAGGACGTGGTCTCAACCATTGAACGCCAGGGCGGGCAGGCGATAGCTATAGAAGCCGACAGCGCTGATGCGGCGGCAATCCAGGCGGCAGTCGATAAGACGCTGCACCGCTACGGCAGGCTGGATGTTGCCGTGGTGAACGCGGGTGTGCTTCGCCCAGGGACGATTGAGGAGTATGCGCTGGCGGATCTGGATACTACCCTGGCCGTCAACGTGCGCGGCGTCTTTCTCGCTATTCAGGCGGCGGTAAAAACGATGGCTGAAGGGGGAAGAGTTATCACCATCGGCAGCAATACCGCGGTGCGCACGGGCCATGCGGGCAGCAGCGTTTACGCCATGAGTAAAGCGGCGGTGGCATCGATGGTGCAAAACCTCGCTCTGGATCTGGCACCACGGCGCATCACCATAAACAACATCCAGCCGGGGCCGGTTGCCACCGATATGACAGCCAGCATGGTGGACCAGATTACTCCGCTCGTCCCCCTGCAACGTATCGGTAAGCCGGAAGAGATCGCCTCGCTGGCAGCCTGGCTTGCCGGTGAGTCTTCCGGTTACATGACCGGTTCAAGTCTGACCATTGACGGCGGATTTGTCCTTTAGTCGCTGAGGGCAGGGATGCCCTCACCATCACGCACTGCCTGGCTCTTCACAATGGCCACAGCCAGCCCGGCGATCGCCAGCGTTAACCCCCACGAAATCCACATTGCGCCCATCACGCCCAGCGCCCGGTTCAGCCAGGCATAAGCCAGCGGGGAGGCCGCCGCCATCAGCTGGGCGGGGATCAGCAGCACCCCGGTGCGTCTGGCGTACTCTTCAGGCGCAAACAGCTGCAAGGGCAGGGTCGCTTTTACGATGGTTACCAGACCGTTAATCGCCCCGTAGCCCAATACAAAACCGGCGGCCGACCAGAGCCATAGCAGGCTGCTCAGACCCAGCAAAAAGCAGACCGGCATCGCAAGTGCGGTGAGCAGCGTGAGGCGCAGCGGAGTGAGCCCCGCTCCGGCGATCACCTCCAGAAAGCGTGCGCCGGTCTGCCCGATGCCCCAAAGCATGCCGACGGCAATCGGCAGGCCGACGCTGGCGATAAATTCCGGCAGATGCGTGGAGGTGCCGTTAGAGACAAAGGTGATCAGTGCGATAAACGCGGCGTACAGCCAGCCGTTGCGCCGATCCTCTCCCCCGCCCGTTGCGACAGGTTTATTGACGACAGGGCGCGTTTGATTGGGTAACGACAGGGTTAACGCAGCGCTCAGCAAGCCGAACAGGGCATAAACGAGCAGCGCGTCACGCCAGCTCATGCGTGTCAGCAGCGCCTCGCCCAGCGGCCAGAACACCACCGAGGCCAGCCCGCCTGCCAGCGTGACGCGGGAGATAGTCCGCCGCGCCTGCTGGCCGTAGAGATTGACCAGCGCCGCAAACAGCGCGTCGTATAGCGCCAGGCGCATGCCGATGCCGGTCAATATCCAGGCGCTGTACCAGGCGACGAGGGAGTGCGACGCCGCCATCAGCAAACTGCTAACGGCGATCAGCAGAGAGCCTGTCATCACCACGCGCTGGCCCCCGGCTCGCGCCAGAAGGCAGGCAACAAAGGGCGAGAGAGCGGCCATCACCAGCATGGCGAGCGTCAGGCCCGAGTAAATTTGCACAGAAGACCAGCCAGTATCAGCGGCGATCGCCCGGGCAAAGGTGCCCGGCATATAAAAGGAGATCCCCCAGTTGATAAGCTGGTTACAGCCGGTGGTAAGCGGGATGGCGCGAGGTATGGCAGGGTTTTTCATTATCTTTCATTCCATCAGGGAGTTATCCTGAGCATATCCACTGCATCAGGGCGCAGGCAGGCCCGGGCGTTTATGGCTCCTATAAGAGAAACTTTGTAATGACGACGCTGAATCTGGGACAGCTGGCGACCTTTCGCCTGGTGGTGCAGCGGGGCAGTTTTTCTGCCGCTGCGGATGTGCTCGGGCTTTCGCAGCCGGCCGTGAGCTTGCAGATCCGCCAGCTGGAGCAGTTTCTGCAGGCGCGACTGATTGAGCGTACCGGGCGGGGTGTTAAAGCCACGGCGGCCGGGCTGGCGTTATTAACCCACGGCGAGCGCATCGGGCGGGCGGTGGATGAGGCGATACGTTCCGTGGCCGCGTTCAGCCAGGAAGTGAGCGGAACCATCACCCTTGGAATGGGCGCGACGGCCTGCATTCACCTGTTGCCACCGCTCCTGCAGGAACTGCGTCAGTCGCATCCGCTGCTGCGGGTCGGCGTCACTACCGGCAACACCCTTGAGATCGTTCGCGCTATCGAGGAGAACCGTCTCGATCTGGGGCTGGTGACGCTCCCGGCAGCCGGTTCGGCGCTGGCGATCGCCCCGGTGATGGATGAGGAGTTTGTGTTTATCGCCGCCGGGGAACAGCAGGCGCAATTTGACACGCTGACCGCAGAGCATCTGCAGGATCGGCCCTTTATCGCGTTCAGTGCGGGAAGCAGTACGCGCCTGGTGATCGACGCCTGGTTTCAGGCAAGCGGCGTGGAAGCGCAGCCGATTATGCAATCCGGCAGTATCGAAGCGATCAAGCGTATGGTTCGTGTCGGGCTGGGATACAGCATCATTCCCCGAATGGCGGTCGATTGCGTGGAAGACAGGCAGGGGTTATGCGTGCGGTCGCTTACGCCGGTATTACAGCGCCAGCTGGCCATCGTAATGCGTCAGGATAAAATTCTGAGCAAAGGAATTAGCGAAATTATTCGATTATTACAGCCTGCGGAATAATTAAATTAACCAACAAAATCCAAACGATTAATTAATTGTCGACGGGGAACGCTCGGCGTAATCGACGGAGAGGCTGGATTGCTGGGCCTGCTTTTTCTCCTGATGGTGATACCACGCACCAATAGAAGAATAAACGAAGCGGCCGACGAAAAAGAAGAGGCTGATAAGCAGTATGATACGCGTCATCCGAGTGTTAAACCGATGTCGTCTTCGCATACGTGTGGCCTGACTCACTGTAGTTTTCCTGAAAATACCATGCGGGCGGTACGCCATTAAGGCATACGGGCGGGCAGGGGTCAATTAATCCTAATGTAAAATTCCGTCAACAACTCACCCATTTATTGTTATGTATAATAATAAGTTTATTTACGCCATTGATAATTAGCACAAAAGTAGGGTTAAAAAGCGTGAATATTATTTATCGATATTAATATGTTTGATTTAAGTCAAATGTCACTCGCCGTTGCTAACTAAAATCTTTATTCCTTTCGTGTAATCGATATTTCGTCTGCACGGCAACATTGTCAGGTTGGATGCCTGTCTGAACTACCCCCCTGGATGAGCGGGTTTACTATGGCATCTATGACTATTTTCGCGTTATACAAAAAATACAAAGACCACTGGTGGGGACTGCCGTTGCTCCTGCCGGTGCTCCTGCTGCCTATTGTACGTCATGCCACAACCTACACCCAGGTGGAGGGTCACGTTGTGGTGCTCTATTACATGCCCCTGGCGTTTCTGCTCTCGCTGATGCTGTTTTATGGCATGGCGGCCGTGCCTGGCATTATGCTTTCGCTCTTCCTGCGCTACTACCCCTCGATCGGCGGCTACGAAACCGCCGTTACCATGGCGCATTACCTGATCCCGATAACGCTCAGCTGGGGCGGATATAAGGTCTTTGCGCCGCGTCGGAACCGGGTCTCATACGGCGACGGACGGCTGATGGCGCAGCGTCTGTTCTGGCAAATGTTCTGCCCGGCCACCATTTTCCTGCTGCTGTTTCAGTTTGCTGTCTACCTTGGCGTCTATCAGACAAGGTTCGATCTGGTGGGTATCAACACCATCGGCATCCGCTCGCTGATTAACTATCAGGGATTGCTGGTTGGCTGTCTGACCGGGGTGCCGTTCTGCTACCTGGTTATCCGCACCCTCCGCCACCCCCGCTATCTGCGCAGCCTGATCTCCCAGATTGCGCACCAGATTGACAGCAAGGTGACGGTGACGGAAGTTATTATCTGGATAGTAGCAACCAGCTCGCTGCTCTCCTTGCTGCTGTGGCCTATCAATGAAAACAGCACCATCTTTAGTACCAACTACACGCTGTCGTTGCTGATGCCGGTGATGCTGTGGGGCTCGATGCGCTTCGGTTACAAGCTGATGTCTCTGATCTGGACCCCGGTGCTGATCCTCTCCATTCACTATTTCTACCGCTATATTCCCTGGTCGCAGGGTTACGACATCCAGCTCACCATTACGTCATCCAGCTATCTGGTCTTTACCTTCGTGGTAGTTTATATGGCGATGCTGGCGACGCGTCAGCGGGAAGTGAATATTCGCGCCCGGCGTCTGGCGTTCCTCGACCCGGTAGTGCACATGCCCAACCTGCGTGCGCTCAACCGTGCCCTTGGAAAGAAGCCCTGGTCGGTGCTCTGCTTCCTGCGCATTCCGGAACTGGAGGTTCTGGGGCGTAACTACGGCGTATTGCTGCGTATCCAGTACAAACAGAAGCTGGCCGCGTGGCTGAATGAATACCTGGAATCAGATGAGTGCGTGTATCAGCTGTCGGGTCACGATCTGGTGTTGCGGTTGAATACCGAAATGCATCAGTCCCGCATTGACGAACTGGATCTGCACATCAAGCGTTTCCGCTTTATCTGGGACGGAATGCCGCTCCAGCCACCGGTGGGGGTCAGCTACTGCTATGTGCGTTCCCCGGTGGTGCATCTCTATCTGCTGCTGGGCGAGCTGAGCACCATTGCGGATCTCTCTCTGGCGACCAATCACCCGGAAAACCTGCAGCAGCGCGGCGCCATTAATCTTCAGCGCGGCCTGAAAGACAAAGTCGAGATGATGAACCGCCTGCAGCGGGCGCTGGAAAAAGACGAATTTACCCTGCTGGCGCAGCCGGTACAGGGCATTCGCGGCGATAACTATCACGAGATCCTGCTTCGTCTGCAAAATGGCGACGACGGACTGATTTCGCCCGATGTGTTTCTGCCGGTTGCTCAGGAGTTTGGCCTCTCGTCGCGCATCGATTTGCTGGTGCTGGAGAAGACGCTTCAGTTTATGGCGGATAACCGGGAAGCGCTGCCGGCACAGCGGTTCGCTATCAATCTTTCGCCAACGTCCGTCTGCCGGGCCCAGCTGCCGCTTGAGGTCAGCCGGATGTTGCAAAAATATTCTGTTGAGAGCTGGCAGCTGATCTTCGAGATCACCGAGAGCAGCAGTTTTGGCAATGCCGGGCTGGCGATGCAGACCGTGAATCACTTACAGCAGATGGGATGCCGGATTGCCATTGATGATTTTGGTACCGGCTACGCCAGCTATGCGCGCCTGAAAAATGTCGATGCCGATATCCTCAAGATCGACGGCAGCTTTATCCGTAACATCGTCAGCAACAGCCTGGACTATCAGATTGTTGCCTCCATCTGCCATCTGGCGCGGATGAAAAAGATGCTGGTGGTGGCGGAGTATGTTGAAAGCGAAGAGATCCGCGATGCCGCCGAGGCGATGGGCATTGACTATTTTCAGGGCTATTTGATTGGGAAACCCGTGCCGCTGGAAAATGTGTTGATGACAGAGGCGCTCAGTCAGAGCGCCTGAGGGGAGGGTTACGCAGCGACGTTCGGCGAGCGCTCTTCTTCAATTTTCAGGCACCAGCCGGTGACGGCGCTCCAGTACTGCTGCTCTTTTTCCAGATCCAGCAGAACCAGCGCGTTCTGGCTAAACCAGTCGTGCGGGAAGCTCAGCGTCCAGTGGTTATCGTCCGTGGTGAGCGTCAGCGTTGGCGGCGTGGTGGTCGCCTGGCGCTGGTTGTTCAGCAGCACGCCCAGACGTAACAGCTGGATCAGCGGCTGGAACTGTTTTTTCTTGAACAGCGTAAAGCGCGGCAACTCGTCCAGCTTAACGGCTTTACGATGATAGCGTACCAGCGAGGCCATCATGGTCTGCTGCTCCTGGTTGAAGCCGGGCAGGTCGCTGTTTTGCAGGATATAGGCCGAATGGCGATGCATCCCGCTGTGGTTGATGTTCAGCCCCACTTCATGCAGCATTGCCGCCCACTTAAGCAGAGCTGCCAGCTGCGGATGCGCCAGTTTCGGATTCTGGGCTTCCCACTGATCGTACATATGGATCGTGGTTTCCAGCACGCGTCGGGCCTGTTCGCGGTCAATATTGTACTGATTGGCCAGGCTCTGGGCGGTACGGCTGCGGATATCCTGGTGACGGAAGCGGCCCTCCATCTCATACAGCACGCCTTCACGCAGCGCTCCGTCGGACAGACGCAGCTCACGGATTGCCAGCGCATCGAACACGCCGCACAGGATTGCCAGACCCGGCACAAAGACCGCTTTGCGCTCTTCGGACAGACCCGGCAGGCTCAGGGCATCAAAGCTCTTATGCTTGATCACCTCTTCCATCAGCATGGTCAGACGCTCTGGCGTGATAAAGCCATCTTTTTCGCCCATCTCTACCAGCACTTCGTGCGCCGCTTTGATGGTACCCGAGGCGCCAAGCGCCACGTTCCAGCCCTGCAGACGATACTGCCAGGCGAGGGACTCCAGTTTCTGTACCGCCGCCATACGCGCGCGCTGGAAGTTCTCCCGGCTGATAACACCGCCCGGGAAATAGAGCTGGGCAAAGCTGACGCAGCCCATCCGGCGGCTTTCAACCAGGTGCGGTTCAAAGTTCTCGCCAATCACCAGCTCCGTCGAGCCGCCGCCGATGTCAATCACCAGCTTGCGGCCCTTTTCAGGTTGCGTATGTTCCACGCCCATAAAAATCAGACGGGCTTCTTCGTTACCCGAAATGATCTCAATAGGGTAGGGGATCACCTTTTCAGCGCGTTTTAAAAATTCCGTGGCGTTCGACGCCTGGCGCAGGGTATGGGTTCCGACAATGCAGACGCTTGATGCGGTGAAGCCCTGCAAACGTTCGGCGAACAATGACAGGCAGTTCAGCCCGCGCTCCATCGCCTCTTCGCTGAGCATATTGTCCGCACCCAGGCCGTCAGCCAGGTGGACGCGCTGCTTCAGACGACCGATGATCTGCATTGCGCCATCCACCTCACGGGCGATGACCATGTGGAAGCTGTTAGAACCTAGGTCGACCGCAGCAAACTCCTGCGGTCGTGGGGTCTTGTCGTTTATCGGCATAGGTTAATCGGGTTGCTCGAGTGATTTGATATAGTCGTAAATCGCCAGCTGTGCGCGCACCTTACGGCGGTTGCGCGCGGCACATAGCGGTTACTCAGTTCTTTATCGATATAGCGTGCTTTTACAGTATCACTTAACAATAAGTCAATGATATCAAGAATTTGTTGCTTCAGCCGTGGATCAAGCAGCGGTGCCGCCACTTCAATACGGTAATCGATATTACGCGTCATCCAGTCGGCTGAGGAGAGGTAGACGCGTTTATCGCCACCGTTCTCAAAAATATAGATGCGATCGTGCTCGAGATAGCGGTCGACGATACTGATGACGCGAATATTTTCACTAATCCCTTCGAGATCGGGGATCAGGGAGCACATACCGCGGATCAGCAGGTTAACCATCACCCCTGAGCTGGACGCAGCATACAGGCGATCCACCAGCCCTTTATCGACCAGGTTATTGAGCTTCAGCGTGATGCCAGAAGGCAGGCCCTTCTGCGCATTGGCGATCTCACGGTCGATCATGTCATACAGCAGGCGACGGGAGTTCTGCGGGGAGACCAGCAGATAGTCGAAGCTGACCGGGCGATACGGGTTTTCAATAAAGTTAAACACCCGACGCACCTCGTTGGTGATCCGCGCATCGGCGGTCAGCAGCGAGTAGTCGGTATAAATGCGTGCGGTTTTTTCGTTGAAGTTACCGGTGCCGATGTGGGCATAACGCACCACGTCATCGCCCTCTTTACGGGAGATGAGGAACAGCTTGGCGTGGATCTTCAGGCCAGGGGCGGAGAAGATCACGTGCACGCCCGCTTCGGTGAGACGACGGGCCCAGTGGATGTTGGCCTCTTCGTCGAAACGCGCCTGCAGTTCAACGACCACGGTCACTTTCTTGCCGTTGTGGGCAGCGTGGATCATCGCATCGATGATGCGGGAATCTTTCGCCACTCGGTAGATGTTGATTTTAATCGCCAGCACGTTGGGGTCGAACGACGCCTGACGCATCAGTTCCAGCACGTGCTCAAAGGTGTGGTACGGATAGTAGAGCAGGACGTCGCGCTCGCGAATGGCGTCGAAGCCGTTGCGGAACTTATCAAACCAGATGTGGCGCAGGCGCGGCAGCGGCTTGTTCACCAGGTTGGCTTTGCCAACGTTCGGGAAGCCGATAAAGTCTTTGAAGTTATGGTAGCGACCGCCCGGCACGATGGAGTCGTAGCGGGAGATAGTCAGCTTCTCGCGAAGCATCTCGACCATAGCATCGGGCATATCGCGCTGATAGACAAAGCGCACCGGCTCGGCCGTCAGACGCTGCTTGAGGCTGGAGGACATCAGCTCCATCAGGCTGGCCTCCATCTCGTGCACCAGATCGTACTCCGCGTCGCGGGTCATCTTCATGGAGTAGGCGTTCAGCGCATCGTAGTCGAAGAAGCCTTTAAAGATGTCGTCCAGGCAGTAGCGCAGAATGTTATCCAGCAGGATCATCGGCTTGCGGCGACGCGGCGTTTCCGGCGGCAGATTGACAAAGCGCGGGACTTTATCTGACGGGATCTCCAGCAGCGCATAGCGGATGCTGTCGCCGCGGATAATCTCTACCGCCAGATAGGTGTAGTCATCCTTCAGGAACTGCACCAGATCGGTTTCGCGGTTAATCAGGATCGGGGTGATGTGCTGGCGCAGATAATGTTTGAAATAGTGACGCAGCCAGCTCTGCTGGTTGACCGAGAGCTGACGCTCGTTGATCAGGAAGATTTGATTGCGCGCCATCTCCAGCAGCAATTCGTTATAGAGGCTATCAAACTCTTGATCGGCTTTCAGTACGCGGGACTGGATCTTGCCCAGCAGATGACGCGAGTTCGAGTTTAAACCCTGCTCTTCGCTAATGATGATTCGGCGCTTCAGTTCAGCAAAGCGAACTTTATAGAACTCGTCCAGGTTATTGGAGTAAATCCCCAGAAAACGCATGCGCTCAATCAGCGGGTTAGTTTTATCCGCCGCTTCCTGAAGCACGCGCTCGTTGAATGCTAACCAGCTTAGCTCTTTCTCGATGTATAACTTTTCCTGACCCATTACTACTCACACTCCAGTTCAATCACAGGACGTGGTAAATCCGTCTCGCCTTTATTATGGCGAGCATTTCCACAATATGTCCAACTGTGTCAGAAAAGTATGACAGTTAAATTATTTTTTGAGGCAAAATAGAGAGTTAGTTAAGTAGGTCGGGTAAGCGAAGCGCCACCCGACAAATATACTATTCTTCTGCCGCATGTCCTTGCGGGGGTAACGGCGCGCCGTCCAGCCAGGCGGCGCCGTCGCGCATTTCCAGACGACCGTCAACAAACCAGCTGACCACCAGCGGGTAGATGGCGTGCTCCTGGGCCTGCACCCGGGCGGTGACATCCTCTTCGCTGTCGCCTGCAAATACCGGCACTTTCGCCTGCAGAATAACCGGGCCGCCATCCAGCTCGTCAGTGACGAAATGGACCGAGGTACCGTGCTCTTCATCGCCGTTATCCAGCACCTGACGATGGGTGTTCAGGCCAGGATATTTTGGCAGCAGGGAAGGGTGGATGTTCAGTAGTCGCCCGGCATAGTGCGCAACAAACGCCGGGCTGAGGATGCGCATATAGCCGGCAAGTACCACCACGTCCGGGGCGTAGGCGTCTATCTCCTGCACCAGCTCGCGGTCAAAGGCCTCGCGGCTGGCAAACTGGGAGGCGCTGAGCGCATGCGCGGCAATGCCCGCATCGCGGGCACGCTCAAGGCCGTACGCATCGGCCTTGTTACTGAATACTGCGCGGAGGGTGCCGTTGATCTTCTGCTGTTTGCAGGCATCGATGATAGCCTGCAAATTACTTCCGTTACCGGAAATGAGCACCACTATATTTTTCATTCAATGACCACACGCTCTTCGGAATCAGACGCTTTGATGATACCGATTTTCCACGCGTTTTCACCTTTCGCCTGCAGCAGCGCCAGGGCTTTGTCCACTTCGCTTGCCGGCAGGGCAATAACCATCCCCACGCCGCAGTTGAAGGTGCGATACATCTCGTGATTGCTGACGTTACCGGCATCCTGCAGCCAGTTAAATACCGCAGGCCACTGCCATGAAGACTCGTCGATCACTGCCTGGGTGTTGTCCGGCAGTACGCGCGGGATGTTTTCCCAGAAGCCGCCGCCGGTCAGGTGGGCGATAGCGTGAACGTCCACGTTCTCAATCAGCTCCAGAACCGATTTCACGTAGATACGGGTAGGTTCGAGCAGGTGATCGGCCAGCGGTTTCCCTTCCAGCTCGGTGGTGAGGGGGTCGCAGCCGCTCACTTCGACAATTTTGCGCACCAGGGAGTAGCCGTTAGAGTGTGGTCCGCTGGACGCCAGGGCGATCAGCACGTCGCCGTCGGTCACTTTGCTGCCGTCAACGATCTCTGATTTTTCGACAACGCCCACGCAGAAGCCAGCAACGTCGTAATCTTCGCCGTGGTACATGCCCGGCATTTCGGCAGTTTCACCGCCCACCAGCGCACAGCCAGACTGCAGACAGCCTTCGGCGATGCCGCTGATTACGCTGGCTGCGGTATCCACGTCCAGCTTGCCGGTCGCGTAGTAGTCGAGGAAGAACAGCGGCTCAGCGCCCTGAACAACCAGGTCATTGACGCACATCGCGACCAGGTCAACGCCGATGGTGTCGTGGCGTTTCAGATCCATCGCCAGACGCAGCTTGGTGCCCACGCCGTCGGTGCCTGAGACCAGAACCGGTTCACGGTATTTTTGCGGCAGCGCGCACAGTGCGCCGAATCCTCCCAGACCTCCCATCACTTCCGGGCGGCGGGTCTTTTTCACCACACCTTTGATACGGTCAACCAGCGCATTACCTGCGTCAATATCAACACCGGCATCTTTGTAGCTGAGAGAAGTTTTGTTGGTCACGGCTCAAGTCCCCACGCGATTGCATTGCGATAGTAAGAAAAATCGGCGCAATTCTAACAGTCCAGGCAAACGTTTGCGAGCCCATTCTGCAACAGAAAATAGCGCCCGTGAAAATCCAGTAAAAATCACGCCTTAGCACGCAAACATGAACTCGTTCACGAAAATGAAACCGGGTACATTCTTATTCTTGCAACCCTGCCAGGGAATGCACATCATTTCACTGAAACCGGTTTCTGTACTCTTTTTGCCGATAATTAACGCTGAATGAGGGATATCGCATGTCAGGATTCAAAGAGGGTTTTCTGTGGGGCGGCGCGGTGGCGGCGCATCAACTTGAAGGCGGCTGGCAGGAGGGCGGGAAGGGCGCGAGCGTTGCAGACGTGATGACCGCTGGCGCACACGGCGTCCCCCGCGAAATCACCGACGGCGTGCTGCCGGGCAAAAACTACCCCAACCACGAAGCCATCGATTTCTATCACCGGTACAAAGAAGATATCCAGCTGTTCGCGGAGATGGGCTTTAAATGCTTCCGCACCTCCATTGCCTGGACGCGTATTTTCCCCAAAGGCGACGAGCTGCAACCTAACGAGGCGGGGCTGAAGTTTTACGACGATCTGTTTGATGAGTGTCTGAAGCACGGCATCGAACCGGTGATCACCCTCTCGCACTTCGAAATGCCTTATCACCTGGTGAAAGAGTACGGCGGCTGGCGTAACCGCAAGCTGATCGACTTTTTTGTGCGCTTTGCCAGCGTCGTGTTCGAGCGCTATCAGCACAAAGTGAAGTACTGGATGACCTTTAACGAGATCAACAACCAGGCCAACTTCCACGAGGATTTCGCACCCTTTACTAACTCCGGCCTGCACTATCAGCCGGGTGAAGATCGCGAGCCGGTGATGTTCCAGGCGGCGCACTATGAGCTAGTGGCGAGCGCCCTGGCGGTGAACGCCGGACGCGACATCAACCCGTCCCTGCGTATCGGCTGTATGATCGCCATGTGCCCAATCTATCCGCTGACCTGCGCCCCGAACGATATGATGATGGCGATGAATGCCATGCACCGCCGCTACTGGTTCACCGACGTGCACGTGCGCGGAGCCTATCCGCAGCATCTGCTCAACTACTTCGCCCGTCGCGGCTTTGAGCTGGATATCACCGAAGAGGATAAAGCGGCGCTGAAGCAGGGCTGTGTGGACTACATTGGCTTCAGCTATTACATGTCGTTTGCCACCAAAGCGACGGACGACAACCCGCAGCTGGATTATGACGAAAGCAAAAGCCTGGTCTCCAACCCATACGTGCAGAAGTCGGACTGGGGCTGGCAGATTGACCCGGTGGGGCTGCGCTACTCCCTGAACTGGTTCTGGGATCACTACCAGCTGCCGCTGTTTATTGTCGAGAACGGTTTTGGCGCCATCGACGTGCTGGAGAGCGACGGCACGGTGAACGACCAGTACCGCATCGACTATCTCAGCGCCCATATCCGCGAGATGAAAAAAGCGGTGGAGGAGGATGGCGTGGATCTGATGGGCTACACCCCGTGGGGCTGCATCGATCTGGTCTCTGCCGGAACGGGCGAGATGAAAAAACGCTATGGCTTTATCTACGTGGATAAAGACAACGAAGGCAACGGCACGCTGAATCGCAGCAAGAAAAAGTCGTTCGCCTGGTATCAGAAGGTGATCGCCAGCAACGGAGAGAACCTTTAGTTGCCGGGTGGCGCTAACGCTTACCCGGCCTACACTACACGTAGGCCCGCTTAAGCGTAGCGCCACCGGGCAGATCCCGCACCCAAGCCGGAGCCCTGTCTCCGGCTTTTTTTGTCTCTAAATCACTTTGCTTGATGTACGTCAAGCAAGATGGGTATGGCGCTGTCCGCAAAAAGCGGTATAATCCGGCGATTTTTTTTGTGGCTGCCACCCGAAGGAGAAAGAGAATGAAGATTGTGGAAGTGAAACACCCACTCGTTAAACACAAGCTGGGCCTGATGCGTGAGCATGACATCAGCACTAAGCGCTTTCGTGAACTGGCCTCTGAAGTTGGCAGCTTACTGACCTATGAAGCAACCTCCGATCTGGAAACCGAAACGGTGACCATTGAAGGCTGGAACGGCCCGGTACAGGTTGAGCAGATCAAAGGCAAAAAAATTACCGTTGTGCCAATCCTGCGTGCGGGTCTGGGCATGATGGAAGGCGTGCTGGAGCACGTGCCAAGCGCGCGTATCAGCGTGGTGGGTATCTACCGTAACGAAGAGACGCTGGAGCCGGTTCCGTATTTCCAGAAGCTGGTGTCCAACATCGACGAGCGTATGGCGCTGGTCGTTGACCCAATGCTGGCGACCGGTGGTTCCATGATCGCCACTATCGACCTGCTGAAAAACGCCGGCTGCAGCAGCATCAAGGTGCTGGTGCTGGTTGCCGCGCCGGAAGGTATTGCCGCGCTGGAAAAAGCGCATCCGGACGTTGAGCTGTACACCGCGTCTGTCGATCAGGGGCTGAACGAGCACGGGTACATCATCCCGGGCCTCGGCGATGCTGGCGATAAGATTTTTGGTACTAAATAAGTGAATAACGAAAAAGAAGCCGACTTTGATAGTCGGCTTTTTTTGAATAAAAAACCCAACCGCTTAAAACAAACAACACTTGAGGAAGAATCTATGACGCGCCGTGCTATCGGGGTGAGTGAAAGACCGCCACTTTTACAGACTATCCCGCTTAGTTTGCAGCACCTGTTTGCGATGTTTGGCGCAACCGTGCTGGTGCCTATTCTGTTCCACATTAACCCGGCCACCGTGCTGCTGTTTAATGGCATCGGGACGCTGCTGTATCTCATTATCTGTAAAGGCAAAATCCCTGCCTATCTGGGTTCCAGCTTTGCATTTATTTCTCCGGTCCTGCTGCTGCTGCCGTTAGGTTATGAAGTGGCGCTGGGCGGTTTCATCATGTGCGGCGTGCTGTTCTGCCTGGTGGCTTTCATTGTGAAGAAAGCGGGTACCGGCTGGCTGGACGTGATGTTCCCGCCTGCGGCGATGGGCGCAATCGTTGCCGTCATCGGCCTTGAGCTGGCGGGCGTTGCGGCAAACATGGCGGGGCTGCTGCCTGCCGACGGCCAGGCGCCGGACACCAAAACCATTATCATCTCGCTGGTGACGCTGGGCGTGACGGTCTTTGGCTCCGTGCTGTTCCGCGGCTTTATGGCGATTATCCCGATCCTGATTGGCGTGCTGGCGGGCTATGCGCTCTCCTTCGCCATGGGCGTTGTGGATACCACGCCAATTGCCCAGGCCCACTGGTTCGCGCTGCCTACCTTCTACACCCCGCGCTTTGAGTGGTTTGCCATCTTCACCATTCTGCCTGCGGCGCTGGTGGTCATTGCCGAGCACGTTGGTCACCTGGTGGTGACGGCGAACATCGTCAAGCGCGACCTGATCCGCGACCCGGGCCTGCACCGCTCGATGTTTGCCAACGGTTTCTCGACCATCATCTCCGGCTTCTTTGGCTCTACGCCAAACACCACCTACGGTGAAAACATCGGCGTGATGGCTATTACCCGCGTGTACAGCACCTGGGTTATCGGCGGCGCGGCGATCATCGCCATCCTGCTCTCCTGCGTGGGTAAACTGGCTGCAGCCATCCAGATCATCCCGGTGCCGGTGATGGGCGGTGTTTCTCTGCTGCTGTACGGGGTAATTGGTGCTTCCGGTATCCGCGTGCTGATTGAGTCCAAAGTGGACTACAGCAAAGCGCAGAACCTGATCCTGACCTCCGTTATCCTGATCATCGGCGTGAGCGGCGCGAAGGTTCACATTGGCGCAGCCGAGCTGAAGGGCATGGCGCTGGCGACCATCGTCGGTGTAGGCCTGGCCCTGATCTTCAAACTGATCTCCGTTCTGCGCCCGGAAGAAGTGGTCCTGGACGCGGAAGAGAGCGAAAAAGTCTCTCATTGATCGTCTAACCGGGCGGCCGATCCGCCCGGTTCTCTCCCCGCTTGTTCCGTGTTAAACTCTGGGCCGATTCCGAGTAAGACCTGGTTGAGGTATTTCTGAACGCACCGGCACAGCTCTCTTTGCCACTTTATCTTCCCGACGACGAAACTTTCGCGAGTTTCTGGCCGGGCGATAACCCCTCTTTACTGGCTGCACTGCAAAACGTGCTGCGCCAGGAGCACAGCGGTTACATCTATATCTGGTCGCGCGAAGGCGCGGGACGCAGCCATCTGCTGCACGCTGCCTGTGCCGAGCTTTCCCAGCGCGGGGATGCGGTCGGCTATGTGCCGCTGGATAAACGCACCTGGTTTGTGCCGGAAGTCCTTGATGGGATGGAGCAGCTGTCGCTGGTCTGCATCGACAATATCGAATGCGTGGCGGGGGATGAACTGTGGGAAATGGCGATTTTTGATCTCTATAACCGCATTCTGGAGTCCGGGAAAACCCGGCTGCTGATCACCGGCGATCGTCCTCCGCGTCAGCTGAATCTCGGGCTGGCCGATCTGGCTTCACGACTCGACTGGGGACAAATCTACAAATTACAGCCGCTCTCCGATGAAGATAAGCTGCAGGCTTTGCAGCTGCGGGCGCGGTTACGTGGGTTTGAACTGCCGGAAGACGTGGGGCGTTTTCTGTTAAAACGTCTGGATCGCGAGATGCGTACGCTGTTTATGACCCTCGATCAGCTGGATAAAGCCTCCATCACCGCCCAGCGGAAATTAACCATTCCTTTTGTAAAAGACATCCTCAATCTGTAGGCCCGGCGCACAGGCTACCGGGCCACTTCATGCTTACTTCACAATCTCAAGTACCTGTTCAGGCGGACGACCAATCCGTGCCTGACCGTTCGCCACCACAATCGGGCGCTCAATCAGCTTCGGATTTTCCACCATCGCCTGGATCAGTTGCGCTTCGCTGAGCGCGCTGTCCGCCAGGCCCAGCTCTTTGTAAAGCTCCTCTTTCTGGCGCATTAACTCCCGGGCGCTGGACATCCCCAGTTGGCCAAGCAACGTGCGCAAGGTGTCGGCATCCGGCGGCGTCTCCAGATAGAGCACCACCTGCGGCTCAACGCCGTTATCCTTGAGCAGGTTCAGGGTTTCACGGCTCTTTGAGCAGCGAGGGTTATGGTAGATCGTAACCGCGTCAGACATCTTTTCTCCTTTTACATCTTTTCATACGGGCGATAGCGCTCCTGCAGCTGGCGCAGCTGATCGATGCGGGCATCGTAACGGGCCTGTTGCAGACTGCCGAGTTTTACCTGCGAGCTGGCGCTGCTCAGCAGGGAGATGGCCTGATCCAGGCGTCCGGCAAGGGCAAAACCTTCGGCCCGGGCAGCCAGCTCCTGATCGCGATGGCCAAGCGCGGCTTCTGCCTGGGCCAACAGATCCCAACCGTTAGGGTCATCCTTATTACTGAAGGTGTAGCGGTTGAGGAGCGTGGCGGCGTCCTGCGGCTGTCCACCCTGTAAGTAAGCGTTCGCCAGGTTGAGCTGCAGTACCGGGTTGTTGCGCAGATCGCGGGCACCTTTCAGGCGGTTAATCGCATCCTGGGCTTTTTTCTGCCCTAAATCGATATCGGTCGCGAGATCGAGATACCAGGCGTTCCCTGACTCAGCGGTCAGCAGCGGCTGCAGGTTCTTGCGGGCTTCGTCGTAGTTGCTGGCTTCCATCGCCTGTAGCGCACGCCCATACTGGGCCGCCCGCTGCTCACGGACGTTGCCTTTGTTCAGGGCATCCAGCAGATCGTTGGTCAGCTGGTTACGCCCGGAGTTATACATGCCGAGGGTTCTGACCTTCGCCATGTAGAAATCTTGCGAAGACTGCACCACCACCGGACGCATCTGGTTGGCGCGGTTGCGCGCATCCGAAAGACGGCTTTCCGGCAGCGGGTGGGTGAGCAAAATTTCCGGCGGGCGTGAAGAGTAGCGCGCCTGATCGAGTAATTTTTCGAGGAAGCCCGGCATCGCCTGCGGGTCAAACCCGGAGCGCTGCAGCACCTGAATACCGATGCGGTCGGCTTCCTGTTCGTTTTGCTGGGTAAAGCTGATCATCCCCTGACGGGTTCCCGCCAGAGTACCGGTCAGCGCCGCCATACCCGCCTGCGGGCTGGCCATCGCCAGCAGGATAGAGCCCAGCGCGCCCACCCAGGTGAGCGGGGCGCTGCGCTTCTGATCTTCCATCGCTCGCGCCAGGTGGCGCTGGGTGACGTGGGAGATTTCGTGCGCCATGACCGAGGCCAGCTGGCTTTCGTTATCGGCATAGCGGAATAACGCCGAGTGCAGCACCACGTTGCCGCCGAAGAAGGCGAAGGCGTTGATCTCGTCGTTATTGATTAAATAGAAGTGGAAAGGCGTCTTGACCGAATTCGCATGGGAGACAAGACGCATCCCCAGCGAATTGATGTACTGCACCAGCAGCGGATCGTTAATCAGCGGCGCGCTGCCGCGCAGCTGGCGCACATAGAAGTCGCCCATTTGCATCTCCTGACCAATGGAGAGCGTGCTTCCTGCCGAGGTGCCCATATCCGGCAATGAGTCTGCAGAGTCAGCGAAGGCTGGCATCATCTGGCCAGCGGTCAGCGCAGCGATGAGCGTCGCAACCAACGTTTTTTTCAACTGCCTGAACATAACCTCTGTCCTGTCTGGTGGGTGTGCTAATTTGACCGAAGAACCCGCATATCGTTCATCTGCGGCTGCTCTGCCAGTGTATTCGCGTCAGGGCGATAAGAAAATCCCTCTTTTCAGGCTTTTGCGTTTTGTGACAGAGCACGAAAAAGCGAAAGTCTTTTCATTAACTCTTCGATACAATTCACCCTTTACGTCCAGCCAACATCTTCAGGGAAGGGTTGTATGCTCGAGTTATTAATGCAGTGGTACCGCCGACGCTTTAGCGATCCCGAAGCCATTGCTTTACTGGTTATTCTGGTTGCCGGATTTGGCATCCTCTTCTTCTTTAGCGGGCTGCTGGCACCGCTGCTGGTGGCGATTGTGCTCGCCTATCTGCTGGAGTGGCCTACCGTCCGGCTGGAAAATATTGGCTGCTCCCGCCGCTGGGCCAGCATCATCGTGCTGGTCTTTTTTGTCGGCATATTAATGGTGATGTCCTTTGTGGTTCTGCCTATCGCCTGGCAGCAGGGGATAAACCTGATCCGCGACATGCCGGGGATGCTGAGCAAACTGTCTGACTTTTCCGCCACCCTGCCGCGCCGCTATCCGGCCCTGATGGACGCGGGCATTATTGATGCGATGGCTGAAAACATGCGTACCCGCATCATGACGATGGGGGATACGGTGGTGAAATTCTCCCTCGCGTCGCTGGTGGGCCTGCTGACGCTGGCGGTCTATCTGGTGCTGGTGCCGCTGATGGTCTTCTTCCTGGTTAAAGATAAAGAGCAGATGCTTAACGCGGTGCGTCGCGTTCTGCCGCGTAACCGTGGCCTGGCAGGGCAGGTGTGGAAGGAGATGAACCAGCAGATCACCAATTACATCCGCGGCAAGGTGCTGGAGATGATTGTCGTTGGGGTCGCCACCTGGATTGGTTTCCTGATCTTCGGCCTGAACTACTCCCTGCTGCTGGCGGTACTGGTCGGCTTCTCGGTGCTGATCCCCTATATCGGAGCCTTTGTGGTCACCATTCCGGTGGTGGGCGTGGCGCTGTTCCAGTTTGGGTTGGGTACGGAGTTCTGGAGCTGTTTCGTTGTTTATCTGATCATTCAGGGGCTGGACGGAAATCTGCTGGTGCCGGTGCTGTTCTCGGAAGCGGTGAACCTGCACCCGCTGGTCATTATCCTGTCGGTGGTCATTTTTGGCGGATTATGGGGATTCTGGGGCGTGTTCTTTGCGATCCCGCTGGCAACGCTGATTAAAGCGGTGGTTCACGCATGGCCGGATGTGCCGGCGGTAGAGGAGTAGTTTTTTGCCGGGTGGCGCTACGCTTACCCGGCCTAAGGTTTTGTGCGGGCTGACGCCCTCACCCCGACCCTCTCCCACGTGGAGAGGGAGCAAACACTAAAAACGGCAACTCAGGTTGCCGTTTTGCATTTACCTTCAGGCGTTCGCTTTAACCCATTCCAGCACCACATCATGGTGATTGCTGGTTTTGAAATCATCAAACACGTGTTCGACCTTGCCGTCAGCGTCGATCAGGAAGCTGATGCGGTGAATACCGTCATAGGTTTTACCCATAAAGGTTTTCTCACCCCAGACGCCAAACGCGTTGCAGACCTGGTGATCTTCGTCGGACAGCAGCGTGAAGTTCAGCAGCTCTTTTTCGGCGAAGCGAGACAGTTTTTCCGGCTTGTCGGTGCTGATACCCAGCACTTCAACGCCAGCAGTTTTCAACTCGTCCATGTTATCGCGTAAGCCGCAGGCTTGTACGGTACAGCCTGGGGTCATGGCTTTCGGGTAGAAATAGACCAGTACACGCTGTCCCTGGAAGTCGGTTAAATTTACTTGCTCACCGTCTTGATCGGGCAAGCTAAATTTCGGTGCGATGTCACCGGCTTTCAGTGGATTCATTACTCAACTCCATCCTGTTCATGCTGGGAATAATTGACGACGTTAATACTGCCTTGCGCATTCAGTTCTGTACAGAGGGCTTTGAACGCTTGCTCGATATTTGACGCATCGCGCGACGCCGGGCTGTGCGCGGTGATCTGAATAAACAGTTTAGGCACGGTGCCGACTTCACCCGGCTGAGTACGCGAAACCAGCTCAGCGATATTCATCTGGTGGCTGTCAAACAGGGCGGTAAAGCGTTCGATTAAATGCGGGGAGTCCGTCACTTCCACCTGCACCCATACGGTGGCGGGCAGGGCCGGCTGCGGGCGCGCGGTGGTGCGCTTCATCACGATCAGCAGATCCAACTCTGCGCCTTTTAACGGCAGGGTCGATTCAATTAAGGTGATCGCATTCCACGACCCGGAAAGCAGCATGATGAAGGTAAACTCTTCACCCAGCATCGCCAGGCGGCTGTCTTCGATATTGCAGCCGCAGCTACTGACGTGGCGGGTGATGGTGTTCACAATCCCCGGCCTGTCGGCACCCAGCGCAGTGATAACCAGGTAATGTTGTGATGAGGTTGTCAAACCTGTTCTTCCTTTGCGTGGTTTAGTCTTTCTAAGGAAAGCATAAAAAAAACCGGCATACAATAACCTGGAGGCCTCACGTCGCTTGCTTTTATTACAGCACCAAACGTACCATTGAGGCTCTTGTACGCACAGAGGATGGCCCATGTTCACGGGAAGTATTGTCGCGCTTGTAACACCGATGGATGAGAAAGGTAATGTCTGCCGGTCAAGCCTGAAGAAACTGATTGATTATCATGTCGCCAGCGGAACCTCGGCGATTGTTTCGGTAGGGACTACCGGTGAATCTGCAACGTTGAGCCATGAAGAGCATGGCGAAGTGGTCATGATGACTCTCGAACTGGCTGACGGGCGTATCCCGGTTATCGCCGGTACGGGCGCCAACGCGACCGCGGAAGCCATCAGCCTGACCCAGCGTTTCAACGACAGTGGTGTGGTAGGTTGCCTGACGGTCACGCCATACTACAACCGCCCGACCCAGGAAGGTTTGTTCCAGCATTTCAAAGCCATCGCTGAACATACTGACTTGCCACAAATTCTGTATAATGTGCCGTCGCGCACTGGCTGCGATATGCTGCCAGAAACGGTAGGCCGCCTCGCGAAAGTAAAAAATATTATCGGTATTAAAGAGGCGACCGGGAACTTAAGCCGCGTTCATCAGATCAAAGAGCTGGTTTCAGACGACTTTATTCTGCTGAGTGGCGATGATGCGACCTCGCTGGACTTTATGCAGCTCGGTGGCCACGGCGTGATTTCCGTGACCTCCAACGTTGCAGCCCGCGATATGGCTGAAATGTGTAAACTGGCTGCGGCCGGTCATTTCCATGAAGCGCGCTTGATTAACCAGCGTCTGATGCCGCTGCACAACAAATTATTTGTCGAACCCAATCCGATCCCAGTGAAATGGGCATGTAAGGAGTTGGGACTTGTAGCGACCGATACGCTGCGCCTGCCAATGACCCCGATTACCGACCACGGTCGCGAAACGGTCACGAGCGCGCTTAAGCATGCCGGTCTGCTGTAAAGTTTAGGGAGATTTGATGGCTTACTCAGTACAGAAGTCGCGCCTGGCGAAGGTTGCGGGTGTTTCGCTTGTTATGCTGCTCGCGGCCTGTAGCTCAGATTCACGCTACAAGCGCCAGGTGAGTGGTGACGAATCCTATCTGGATGCCGCGCCGCTTGCTGAACTTCATGCACCTGCTGGCATGATCCTGCCGATTCAGAATGGCGACTACAACATTCCGGTCACCAACGGCAGCGGCGCGGTAGGCAAAGCGCTTGATATTCGTCCGCCAGCACAGCCTCTGGCGCTGGTGAGCGGGGCGCGTACTCAGTTCACTGGCGATACCGCAACGCTGCAGGTTGAAAGCGCGCGTAACGCCACGCTGTGGCCGCAGGTGGTTAGCGTCCTTCAGTCGAAGAACTACGCGATTACTCAGCGCGACGACGCCAGCCAGACGCTGTCGACAGACTGGATCGAATGGAACCGTCTGGACGAAGATCAACAGTACCGTGGACGCTATCAAGTCTCTGTTAAACCTCAGGGTTATCAGCAGGCGGTGGTGGTTAAACTGCTGAACCTGGAGCAGGCGGGCAAACCGGTTGCAGACGCGGCATCCATGCAGCGTTACAGCACCGAACTGCTTAACGTCATTGCTGCGGGGCTCGACAAGAACGCCACCGACGCTGCTAATGCCGCTCAGAGCCGCAATGGCGCGACCTTCGACGTGCAGAGCGCTGCCGACGATACTGGTCTGCCAATGCTGGTGGTGCGTGGCCCGTTCAACCAGGTCTGGCAGCGCCTGCCATCCACCCTTGAGCGCGTCGGCATGAAAGTAACCGACAGCACCCGTTCAACCGGCAGCATGACGCTCACCTACAAGCCGCTGTCTGACAGCAGTTGGGAAGCGCTGGGCGTACGCGATCCGGGACTGTCCTCTGGCGATTACAAACTTCAGGTCGGCGATCTGGATAACCGTAGCAGCCTGCAGTTTATCGATCCGAAAGGCCATACGCTGACCCAGTCGCAGAACGATGCGCTGGTCGCTGTCCTCCAGGCAGCCTTCAGCAAGTAAAAAAAAGGGCTGGTTACTCCAGCCCTTTTAATTTTCGTGCTACGCAAACGTGTGCGTGGCATAATATCTCCAGTTTTGAACACAAATCATCACACCAGGAGTAATGAAGATGCAGAAGCAAGCTGAGTTGTATCGTGGCAAAGCGAAAACCGTATACAGCACGGAAAACCCGGATCTGTTGGTGCTCGAGTTCCGCAATGATACGTCAGCAGGAGATGGCGCGCGCATTGAGCAGTTTGACCGTAAAGGGATGGTGAACAACAAGTTCAACCACTTCATTATGAGCAAGCTGGAAGAAGCGGGCATCCCGACGCAGATGGAAGCGTTGCTGTCCGATACGGAGTGTCTGGTGAAGAAGCTGGATATGGTGCCGGTCGAATGTGTCGTTCGTAACCGCGCCGCGGGCTCCCTGGTGAAGCGTCTGGGTATCGAAGAGGGTATCGAGCTGAATCCGCCGCTGTTCGACCTGTTCCTGAAAAACGACGCCATGCACGATCCGATGGTCAACGAATCTTACTGCGAAACCTTTGGCTGGGTGAGCAAAGAGAACCTGGCGCGCATGCAGGAACTGACCTACAAAGCCAACGACGTGCTGAAGAAGCTGTTTGACGACGCGGGCCTGATCCTGGTCGACTTCAAACTGGAATTCGGACTGTATAAAGGCGAGGTGGTGCTGGGTGATGAATTCTCCCCGGACGGCAGCCGCCTGTGGGACAAAGAGACCCTGGATAAAATGGACAAAGACCGCTTCCGCCAAAGCCTCGGCGGCGTAATCGAAGCGTATGAAGCCGTTGCCCACCGTCTGGGCGTCAATCTCGACTAATCCTGCCTTTTCTGCCAGGGGAGCGAAAGGTCCTCTGGCATCTCACCCCTGTTTCCAGTGGTAATCTTGTCCCGAACCGCCTACGATCTACCTATTATTAGGATGATATTTTTCGAGGTGGTTATGCGTTGGCAAGGACGTCGCGAAAGCGACAATGTAGAAGACAGACGTAGTGGCGGCGGTGGCCCATCCATGGGCGGCCCGGGTTTTCGTTTACCTGGCGGCAAGGGCGGCATCATTATCCTGCTGGTTGTGGTGGTGGCGGGCTACTACGGCGTCGACCTCAGCGGGCTGCTGACCGGGCAACCGATGCAGCAGCAACAGTATCAGTCTCCGCGATCCATCAGCCCGAACGAAGATGAAGCGGCGAAGTTTACCTCGGTGATCCTCGCTACAACGGAAGATACCTGGGGCCAGCTGTTCGACAAAATGGGCCGGACCTACCAGCAGCCGAAGCTGGTGATGTATCGCGGCGCCACGCGCACCGGCTGCGGTACCGGGCAATCGGTGATGGGGCCGTTCTACTGTCCTGCTGATTCTACCGTCTATATCGATCTCTCCTTCTACGATGACATGAAACGCAAACTGGGCGCCGACGGCGACTTTGCCCAGGGCTACGTCATCGCCCATGAAGTGGGTCATCACGTGCAAAAACTGCTCGGGATTGAGCCTAAAGTCCGCCAGCTCCAGCAGAATGCCAGCGAGGAAGAAGTGAACGCCCTGTCAGTGCGCATGGAACTGCAGGCCGACTGCTTTGCCGGCGTCTGGGGCCACAGTATGCAGCAGGAGGGGGTGCTGGAAGCGGGCGATCTGGAAGAGGCACTTAACGCCGCCCACGCCATTGGCGATGACCGTTTGCAAAAGCAAAGTCAGGGTCACGTCGTGCCGGACAGCTTTACCCACGGCACGTCGGAACAGCGCTACAGCTGGTTCAAAAAAGGTTTTGACGGCGGCGATCCGGCGCAATGCAATACCTTCGGCAAGGCAATCTGATCCTCAATGTCAGGGATGAATTTATCAGGCCTGCCTGAACAACTGGCGCGGGAGGGGCACCGGCGGCTGCTGGTGCTGAGCGGAGATGACATCTGGACGCAGCAGCAGGCGCTGCTGCTGAAAGGACACTATCCCGGGGACTGGCTGTGGATTGGCCCTGACGCTCCGCAATTGCCTTCCTGCGCGCCGCAGGCGCTGCATCAACTGCTGGGCCGCGAGTTTCTGCACGCTATCTTCGATGCCCGACAGGGCTTTGACGTCTCGGCGTTTGCCGCCGTGGCGGGCACGCTGCGTGCCGGAAGCGTGCTGGTATTACTCACGCCCGATCTGGCGCGCTGGCCGCAGGAATCCGACCAGGATTCACTGCGCTGGAGCGACAGCCCGGAGCCCATCCCCACGCCGCGTTTTATTCACCGCTTCTGCCGCCACATCCTGCGCGATCCGCTGGTATTACGCTGGCAGCAGGGCGAGCCTTTTAGCTTTACGCCATCCGCACCGGCACCCGCCTGGCACCCGGCCAGCGGCGAACCGCAGAGCGAGCAGGCGGCTGTTCTCGACCAACTCATGACGATGCCCGAAGGCGTCGCCGCCGTGACCGCCCCGCGCGGGCGCGGCAAATCGGCGCTGGCGGGCATGCTGTTGCAGCGCATTGCCGGCAACGCCATTGTCACCGCCCCCGCCAGAGCGGCGACGGAGGTCATTGCCCGCTTTGGCGGCGAGCGCTACCACTTTATAGCCCCGGATGCGCTGCTGGCTTCGGATCTGCACGCCGACTGGCTGATTGTCGATGAGGCGGCAGCCATTCCCGGCCCGCTGCTGGAGCGGCTGGTGACGCGCTTCCCCCGCGTTCTGCTCACCACTACGGTGCAGGGCTACGAAGGCACCGGCCGGGGCTTTTTACTGAAATTCTGCGCCCGTTTTGCCGGGCTGCGTTACTTCACGCTCTCCGCCCCGGTGCGCTGGGCCGCAGGCTGTCCGCTGGAGCGCATTATTGCGGATGTCCTGCTGTTTGATGATGAGCCCGACGACCGCGTTCCGCAGGGCGGAATCAGTTATATGCCGCTGGAGCATGAGGCCTGGAGCCGCGAGCCCGCGCTGCCGACCGCCGTCTACAAACTGCTCTGCGCCGCCCACTACCGAACGTCACCCTTGGATCTGCGGCGCATGATGGATGCCCCCGGGCAGCATTTTGCCGTCGCCCGCGCCGGGGAGAGCGTCTGCGGCGCGCTGTGGCTGGTGGAGGAGGGCGGTCTGAGCCCGACGCTCAGCCAGGCGGTGTGGGCGGGCTACCGGCGTCCGCGCGGCAATCTGGTGGCGCAATCTTTAGCAGCCCACGGCGGCTCACCTCAGGCGGCGACGCTCACCGCCCGACGGGTAACCCGGGTGGCCGTCCATCCTGCCCGCCAGCGTGAAGGCATTGGTCAGGCGCTGGTGGCCAGTAGCCGCCAGCAGGAGAGCCTCGACTACCTTTCCGTCAGCTTCGGCTACACCGACGAGCTGTGGCGCTTCTGGCAGCGCTGTGGATTTGTGCTGGTACGCATGGGAAGTCACCGCGAAGCCAGCAGTGGCTGCTTCACCGCGATGGCGATCCTGCCGCTCAGCGCGGCGGGGCAGGCGCTGTGCCAGCGTGAGCATCATCGGCTGTGCCGCGATGCTGCGGTAATTGAGCGCTGGAACGGTGAAAAGATCCCGGTACAGCCTGCAGGGGAAGCTACCCTTAATGATGATGACTGGCTGGAGCTGGCCGGGTTTGCTTTTGCGCACCGCCCGCTCACCGCGTCGCTCGCCAGTCTGACGCGATTGCTGCACACGATCGATCTGCCGCTCGCCGGCCTGCGGGGCAAAATCGAGCGGGGCATGGATGACAGCGACCTCAGCCAGATATTGGGGCTGAGCGGGCGCAAGGCGTTGCTGAGCTATCTGCGCAGCGAGGCGGGTCAGGCGCTGGCCCAGCTGGACAACCCACGCTGTCAGGAGCTGAAACAGACTGTTTTGCAATGGCAATTTTTTCAATGACTTCATCAGTAAACTGGCATGTTCATTCTGCCTGTCAGGCGTAGAATCCCGCTTATCAATTAAGGAGACTGCCATGAAACATGACCATTTTGTTGTCCAGAGCCCCGATAAACCGGCCAAACAGCTGCTGCTGCTGTTTCATGGCGTCGGCGATAACCCGGTCAATATGGGGCAGATTGGCAGCTGGTTTGCGCCGCTGTTTCCCGACGCTCTGGTGGTCAGCGTGGGCGGTCCTCAGCCGTGCGGCCCGAACGGTCGCCAGTGGTTTTCGGTGCAGGACGTGACCGAAGAGAGCCGTCAGGGGCGGGTGGATGCCATCATGCCGACCTTTGTCGAAACGGTGCGTTACTGGCAGCAGCAGAGCGGGGTGAAGTCAGATGCCACCGCGCTGATTGGTTTTTCTCAGGGCGCGATCATGGCGCTGGAGAGCGTAAAGGCGGAGCCGGGCCTGGTCTCTCGGGTGATTGCTTTCAACGGTCGCTATGCGACCTTGCCCGAGCAGGCGACCACGAAAACCACTATCCATCTGATCCACGGCGGGGAAGATCGCGTGATCGAGCTTTCCCATGCGGTTGCCGCTCAGGAAGCGCTGATCCGCGCAGGGGGCGATGTGACGCTGGATATTGTCGACGATCTGGGCCACGCCATTGACGATCGCAGCGTTCAGTTTGCGCTGGATCACCTGCGGTATACCGTGCCGAAACACTACTTCGATGAAGCGCTCAGCGGCGGCAAGCCGAATGATGACGATATTGTTGAATTCTTTTAGCGGATAACCCTCTCCCCGTCGGGGAGAGGGTGAAGGCGTTACTTTTTCTGGTCTTTCTTCGGCCAGTCGTCTTCATCATCCCACTTGTCATTAAAATCACGGTGGGGAGGGAGTTCAGGTTTGTTGGCGAGGAATTTCTTATGGTCAACGCGCTTGAGATCCTTGATCACGTTCAGCAGCACGCCTACCAGAAAAACCAGTACCAGGATCCACCAGTATTTAGCCAGCCAGTCCATTCGCTTATCCTTCTTTGGGGCAACCGTCAGGCGACGAGCTGCTCCATGATACGTTGATACATACGGGCCAGCAGTTGCAAATCTGCGGCGTTCACGCATTCATTGATTTTATGAATCGTGGCGTTCACCGGCCCAAGTTCGACCACCTGTGCACCCATGCGGGCAATAAAGCGTCCGTCAGAGGTTCCGCCAGTGGTCAGCAGTTGCGGTTTAATTTCATTATAGTGCGCGATAGCGTTAACCACCGCATCCACCAGCTTACCGCGTCCGGTCAGGAACGGCTGGCCGGACAGCCACCAGTCGATGCTGTAGCGCAGCTGGTGTTTCTCCAGCAGGGCCACCACGCGGGCTTTGATCATCTCGTCCGTCAGCTCGGTGCTGAAGCGGAAGTTAAACTGCACAAACAGATCGCCAGGGATAACGTTGTTGCTGCCGGTACCGGCCTGAATGTTGGCAATCTGCATGCTGGTTGGCGGGAAATAGTCGTTGCCCTTATCCCATTCGATCCCGACCAGCTCGTTGAGCATCGGGGCGGCGCGATGTACCGGGTTATCGGCCAGATGCGGATAGGCCACATGACCCTGCACGCCGTGAATGGTCAGGTTACAGGTGATGGAGCCGCGACGGCCATTTTTGACCACGTCACCCACCACTTCGGTGCTGGACGGCTCGCCCACCAGGCAGTAATCCAGACGTTCGTTGCGCGCCATCAGCGTTTCAACCACCTTCACGGTGCCGTTTTTAGCGCTGGCCTCTTCATCAGAGGTGATCAAGAACGCCAGACGGCCTTTATGGTTCGGGTATTGCGCCACGAAACGTTCGGCGGCAACCACCATCGCCGCCAGGGAGCCTTTCATGTCCGCCGCGCCGCGGCCAAACAGCATGCCGTCGCGGATGGTCGGTTCGAAAGGCGGATTGATCCAGCGGTCGGCATCCCCGGCTGGCACCACATCGGTATGGCCGGCAAACGCCAGTGTTTCACCCTGACCGCGCCAGGCCCAGAAATTTTGCGTGTCGCCAAAATCCATCGGTTCGACGGTAAAACCAATCGCCCGCAGGCGTTCGATCATCAGAGCCTGACAACCCGCATCATCGGGGCTCAGGGAAGGGCGGCGAATAAGCTGCTGAGTCAGCTCAATGACCGGGCATGACATAGACTACACCTCAATAAAATAGGTTTGGTATTGATTTTCGTTGAAACCCAGCAGCATAGGCTTACCGGGCGCCCAGAGCAATGGGCGTTTGATGATTGCTGGCATTTCAAGCATTAACGCCGCGGCGCTGTCCGCATTGTTGATGCTGGCGCGCAGGGATTCATCCAGTTTACGCCAGGTGGTGCCGCGGGTGTTCAGCAGGGCTTCCCAGCCGAGCTCGGCGATGAATTTCTGCATCAAATCAGCATCAAGGCCGTCAGCGCGATAGTCGTGAAAACGGTAGTCAACGTTGTTCTGCTCCAGCCAGCGGCGGGCTTTTTTAATGGTGTCGCAATTTTTGATGCCGTACAGGGTGGTCATGGTGAATCCTTTTGTCTTAAAAGTGGGCAGTTGCTCAGTATTTTCGATGATTAAAGGTTTGCGGAAATATAACACATTTGTTTTATTACATTATTGAATATTCAACTGCGGCATAAAAAGTGCACAGGTCATGAATATTATTTCATCTTTATCGCATAGAAGTCCAACGGCGAAAAAGTTTAGTAAGAATAGGGAGTAAATAAACATCTCACCCTCGATCAAGGTTATTTCAAAATATTGCAGTTGGTCACATAAAATTTATGGAGAAGGACCCATATTATCTACAAGCCAGTCGTACCAACGGGGGTAGAGCAGTACCACTGATTAAAAAGTCTTCACAATGATGATATATTCTCGTAGAATGGCCCATAATAATAAGAGAGGTAGTTATGATTGAACGTGAACTGGGGAACTGGAAAGATTTTATCGAAGGCATGCTTCGTAATGACATTCAGCAAGAATTGCAAGAGCACTTAATTAGTTAATAACAATAGTGTGAAAATAAACACACAAAAAAGGCGTCCGGTAAGGACGCCTTTTTTATTTTCAGTAGCTTATTTCTGTCGTTCCTTTAACGGGAAACGTCGACGCACCAGAACAAAGAACAGCGGCACGAAGTAAATGGCGAGGATCGTCGCCGAGATCATCCCGCCCATCACCCCGGTACCCACCGCATGCTGGCTGCTGGACCCCGCACCGGAGCTGGTTGCCATCGGCAGCACGCCAAAGACGAACGCCAGGGAGGTCATCAGAATAGGCCGCAGACGCTGGCGACAGGCTTCGAGGGTCGCGGCCATCAGGTCGTGACCTTTTTCATTCATCTCGTTGGCGAACTCGACAATCAGAATGGCGTTCTTCGCCGACAGGCCGATGACCGTTAACAGCCCCACCTGGAAGTAGACGTCATTTTCCAGGCCGCGCATCCAGGTGGCGAGCAGAGCGCCGATCACCCCCAGCGGAACCACCAGCATTACCGAGAACGGCACCGACCAGCTCTCATACAGCGCGGCCAGACACAGGAACACCACCAGCAGCGACAGGGCATACAATGCCGGAGCCTGGGCACCCGAGAGGCGCTCCTGATAGGACATGGCGGTCCACTCGAGGCCAAACCCGGCAGGCAGCTGCTGCACCAGATTTTCCATCGTATCCATGGCGGTACCGGTGCTGACGCCCGGCGCGGCTTCCCCGACAATCTCTACCGCAGCGTAGCCGTTATAGCGCTCCAGACGCGGTGAACCGGTCTCCCAGCGCGAGGTGGCAAAGGCCGAGAAGGGCACCATGCCGCCGTCTTTATTGCGCACATACCACAGGTTGATATCGTCCGGCAGCATGCGGTATTTAGCCGCCGACTGGACATAGACCTTCTTCACGCGGCCACGATCCATAAAGTCGTTCACGTAGCTTGAGCCCCACGCGGTTTGCAGGGTGTCGTTGATGTCGTCGATGGAGACGCCCAGCGCCTGCGCTTTGCGCTGATCGATATCGATTTGCAGCTGCGGGCTGTCGTCCAGACCGTTGTGGCGCACGCGGGTCAGGGAAGGCTCTTCCCCGGCCAGCTCCAGCAGCCGGTCGCGGGCGGCCATCAGGGCGTCATGACCGGCTCCGGCGTGATCCTGCAGCTCCATGTCAAAGCCTGCCGAGCTGCCGAGCCCGCTGATGGCCGGAGGGCTGCTGGCAAAGACCCGCGCCTCTTTAATGTGGCTGAAGGCTTTAGTGGCGCGCTCGATAATGGCGAACGAGCTCCCGGTTTTGGCATCACGCTCATCCCAGTCTTTCAGGCGGACAAACATACGCGCCACGTTCTGCCCGTTCCCGCCGGGGCCGGAGCCCACGGTGGCAAAGACCGACAGCACGTTGTCTTTCTCTTTGTTAAAGAAGTACGACTCCACCTGCTGCACCACCTTCAGGGTCTGCTGTTGGGTCGAGCCGCTCGGTAGCTGTACCGAGGTGATAAACATGCCCCGGTCTTCCAGCGGCAGGAACGAGGTGGGCAGGCGCAGGAACATAAAGACCATGCCCCCCAGCAGCAGAACGTAGATCAGCATCCAGCGCAGGCTGCGTTGCAGGATCCGCCCCACGCCCGCTTCGTAGCGCGCTGCGTTGCGGTTAAACATGCGGTTGAACCAGCCGAAGAACCCCTTCTGACCGTGCTGCTCGCCCTTATGCAGCGGCTTAAGCAGGGTGGCGCACAGCGCCGGGGTGAGGATCATCGCCACCAGCACCGACAGCACCATCGCCGCAACGATGGTTATTGAGAACTGGCGGTAGATCGCCCCGGTGGTGCCGCCGAAGAAGGCCATCGGCACAAAGACCGCCGACAGCACCATGGCGATACCCACCAGCGCGCCCTGGATCTGCTTCATCGATTTCCGTGTGGCTTCACGGGGCGAGAGTCCCTCTTCGCTCATGATACGTTCGACGTTCTCCACCACCACGATGGCGTCATCCACCAGCAGGCCTATCGCCAGCACCATCGCGAACATGGTGAGGGTGTTAATGCTGTAGCCAAAGGCGTAGAGCACCGTGAAGGTGCCCATCAACACCACCGGGACGGCGATGGTCGGGATCAACGTTGCGCGGAAGTTTTGCAGGAACAGATACATCACCAGGAATACCAGGGCGATGGCTTCCAGCAGGGTTTTCACCACATCTTCAATGGAGGCCTTCACGAACGAGGTGGTCTCGTAGGCGATTTTGTATTCCAGCCCGTGGGGGAAATAGTGCGACAGCTCATCGAGACGGTCGATCACCAGCTCCGCGGTGGCCATCTCGTTAGCGCCGGAGGCCAGCTTAACGCCCAGCCCGGAGGCCGCTTTGCCGTTAAAGCGGCTCAGGTAATCGTACTTCTCGGCCCCCATCTCCACGGTGGCGACATCCCCCAGACGCACCTCGGATCCATCCTGATTGACGCGCAGGGTGATATCGCGGAACTGCTGCGGGGTTTGTAACAGCGACTGGGAGTTGATGGTGGCGTTCAGCGCCTGCTTGTCCACGGACGGTGTTCCGCCCAGCTGGCCCACCGCAATCTGCGCGTTCTGTGATTCGATGGCGTCGGTGACGTCTTTCGCGGTCATCTGGAAGCTGTTGAGCTTCGCCGGGTCGAGCCAGATACGCATCGAGTATTGCGACCCGTAGGCGTCGATATCCCCCACGCCGTTGATACGGCTCAGCGGATCCTGAATATTACTGGCGACATAGTCGGCGATATCCTGCTTATCCATTGAGCCGTCAGTGGAGACAAACGCAATGGTCAGGATGTTGGTATCGCCGGTTTTACGCACCGTCACGCCCTGATTCTGTACCGCCTGCGGCAGCTTACGCATGGCCGACTGCAGCTGGTTCTGCACCTGTTGCACCGCTTCATCCGGGTCGGCGCCCGCGGTAAAGCTCAGGGTTATCGACGCCTGGCCGGTGGCGCTGCTCTGGGACGACATGTACATCAGGTTGTCGAGGCCCGTCATGTTCTGCTCAATCACCTGGGTGACGGTGTTCTCCAGGGTTTGCGCGGATGCTCCCGGATAGTTGGCCGTGATCCGCACGTTAGGCGGAGCCAGATCGGGATACTGCTCAACGGGAAGGGAAAAAATAGCCAGCGTGCCGGTCAGACACAACAGAATTGCCAGCACCCAGGCAAAAATGGGGCGATCGATGAAAAAATTCGCCATTAAAGTAGGACCTCGTTTTGCTGCGCGTCGTAATGGTTTATAGCCCGCATAACTCTAGCGGTAAGGGGGATGTCAAACGTGGAGAAATAAAGGAGATAATGTAAATTATCATGCGCTTTCTCCGCGCCATCGCCCGTTGTGCAGCGGTGAGTATTGTTCATCCGCGCGGCTGAAAGATGACTCCCCGCCTGTTTTTACCGTTATTTACCCTCGATGGTAGTTGAAGATCGAAAGTTGACGCTGACCTGGGTACCGCCGTCCGGCGGCTGCGAGAAGCTCAGGGTTCCCCCAGGCGTTCGGCGCGCTCGCGCATAATGTTCAGGCCGTAGTGACCCGGCGGCTCGCTGGCATCGCCAATCCCGATGCCGTTATCGCAGATCGTCACCCTGTGGCTGCCGTCCGGGTCGGTGACGCAGCTGACCGTAATCTCGCTGGCCTGCGCATGCTTGATGGCGTTCAGCACCGCCTCCCGGACAATCTGCAGCAGGTGCACCTGCATCTGCGCATCCAGCGCCAGCGACGAAAGCTGGCAGTCGAGGCTCAGCCGGGCGGCGGTCTGTTTTTGTAAATCCTCCAGCGTCTCCTGCAGCGCGGCCGGCAGATTGGCCTGGTTCAGCGTCAGGCGGAAGGTGGTGAGCAGTTCACGCAGCTGGCGGTAGGCGGCATTCAGCGCCCGGGAGAAATCGGTGATGATCGCCTGCGCCGTTTCGTTCTCCTCCGGCACCGCATGTTTGAGCAGCGTCAGCTGGATACGCAGATAAGAGAGCATCTGCGCCAGGGAATCATGCAGCTCGCGGGCGATGGTGGCGCGCTCCTCCATCAGCAGCAGCTGGTGATAGTGCTTCTGCGCCTGGTTGGAAAACAGGCCCCGGCCAAGCATCGTCGCGACGCTCTTCATCAGCGGCACCGGAACGGCGCGCTGTTCGCTTTGCCAGCGCAGTTCGCCGAAGCGGGTCTCCAGCATCACCACCGGCAGCACCTGGGTGTCGAGATGCGCTGCGGCTTCGCCCTCCTGCATCTGCCAGCCGTCGCTGGTGTGCAGGGCCAGATAATTTATCCCGGTATATTCGCAGACTATGTGCAGGATGTTGCGGAAGCAGTGGCTGTCTATCTTGCCGGTATTCAGCGCCTGGGAGCAGGTAAACAGCATCTCCAGCTGCTGGTGGGCTTCGTGCAGATGGTGCGTCTTCTCCTCAACCGAACTCTCCAGCGAGCGGTACAGGCTGTGCAGTTCCGTCGACATATGATTGAAGGTGCGGGAGAGCAGGCCAAGCTCGTTGGGCAGATCGGTATCCGGCACCGGGGTATCAAAGTGGCCTTGCTCGATTTGCAGGCTGGAGGTCACCAGGTGATTGAGCGGGGCGACCACCTGCCGGCGGATCCGGCGCAGGGTGATAAACACCAGCAGGAAAATACCCGTCCCGCCCGCCAGGGAGATGGCGAACACCAGCCGGATCTTGTGTTCGGCGTAGTGCTGCAGGGAGAGAACAAAAGCGTCGATACGCGCCACGTATGCGTCCATCTGGCCCTGATACCAGACGTAATCACCCTGAGCGAGTTTCTGATCCACCGCCTGCCATGAGATCTGCAGCTGGCGATAGCGCTCCTTTACCTCGTCCGGCACATACCAGCTTTTCAGGGTGAGCAGGGCAGGGGCGTTGAGGGTTTGCTGCCAGATTTTGCGATGCGGCAGCAGGTCGACGCTGCCCCGCTGGATATCGTATCCCAGGCGATAGCTCTGCATTCGCAACGAGCCGGCCAGGTTGATCGCCTCGGCATCACGCTGCCCGCTGGCGAGGGTAAACAGCGCGATGGCGCTGGTCAGCAGAGAGAGGGCGATGATGGAGAAAAAGGCCCGGGCAAGGCTGCGTGAAACAGGTTGTTTAACTCTCACTAATCGCGTCCTGATAAGCCTTGTCTTAAAGGAATGAAACGTAATTTCACTCGTGATGAAATTAATTGATCTGACACAGGTTCAGGCGAAATATTTCCCGTTCCTGGGCAAATGAACATTGCCTGTTACCGTTGCGGTGGGTAAATACACTATTCCATTAAAAGAATAAGGTTATCAGAGCCTGCAAGGGAATCGTCATGAACCGTTTTATTATGGCAAATAGCCAGCAATGTATTGGATGCTATGCCTGCGAGGTCGCTTGCGTCATGGCACATAATAATGAGCAACACGTCCTCAGCCAGCGCCAGTTTACCCCTCGCATCACGGTGGTGAAAGAGGGCAGTAAGCGTAGCGCCGTCACCTGCCATCACTGTGAAAACGCCCCTTGTATGCAGAGCTGCCCGAACGGGGCCATCAGCCGGGTGGATGCCAGCGTGCAGGTGGAGGGACACAAATGTATCGGCTGTAAAGCCTGCGTGGTTGCCTGCCCGTTTGGCACCATGGAGATCGTCACCACGCCCCTTGCGGCCACTGCCCAGAAGTGCGATCTCTGCCCTGAACGCCCGCAGGGCCCCGCCTGCGTGGAGAGTTGCCCGGCAGATGCCCTGTCGCTGGTCACCCCCGAAAACCTGAACCAGCTGGCTCGTGCCAGGCGACTGCGCACCGCGCGGCAAGAGGCCCAGCCGTGGCAGACCCGGTCGGCGAGCGTGAGCAAAACCTTTAGCAAACGCGAGCAGATGAACGCGCTGCCAGCGCGCGGCGAGCCGGATAAGCTCACCCCCGAAGCGCGGGCGGGTAATTTTGACGAAATCTATCTGCCGTTCCGCCCGGCGCAGGCGCAGCGGGAGGCAGACCGCTGCCTGAAGTGTGGCGAGCATTCGATCTGCGAATGGACCTGCCCGCTGCACAACCATATTCCCCAGTGGATCGAGCGGGTAAAAGCGGGGGATATCGACGCTGCGGTAGAGTTATCCCATCAGACCAACTGCCTGCCGGAAATCACGGGCCGGGTCTGCCCGCAGGACAAACTCTGCGAAGGGGCCTGCACGGTGCGCGACGTGGCCGGGTCGGTGACCATCGGCAACATCGAGCGCTATATTTCGGATCAGGCGCTGGCCAAAGGCTGGCGGCCGGATCTGAGCCAGGTCGCGCCGGTCAATAAAAAGGTGGCGATTATCGGGGCCGGACCTGCCGGGCTGGCCTGCGCCGACGCGTTGATCCGCCGCGGGATCGGCGTCACGGTATTTGACCGTCATCCGGAAATCGGCGGCCTGCTCACCTTCGGCATTCCGGCCTTTAAGCTGGATAAATCCCTGCTGGCCCGCCGCCGGGAGATCTTCACCGCCATGGGCATCCGCTTTGAGCTCAACTGCGAGGTGGGCAAAGACATCCGGCTTACGCAGTTGCTCAGCGATTACGACGCCCTGTTTGTCGGCGTGGGCACCTACCGCTCGATGAAAGCGGGCATTCCTCATGAGGATGCCCCGGGGGTCTACGATGCCTTGCCGTTCCTGGTGGGCAATACCCGCCAGCTGATGGGACTGCCGTCATCAGCGGATGAACCCTTTGTTGATACCGCCGGGCTGAACGTGGTGGTGCTGGGGGGCGGCGATACGGCGATGGACTGCGTGCGTACCGCCCTGCGTCACGGGGCGGCAAACGTCACCTGCGCCTATCGCCGGGATGAAGCCAACATGCCGGGCTCGAAGAAAGAGGTTAAGAACGCTAAAGAAGAAGGCGCGACTTTTGAATTCAACGTCCAGCCGGTGGAGTTGACCCTTGATGATAATGGCCGGGTAAACGGCATCCGCCTGCTGCGCACCCGACTGGGTGAACCCGACGCCCAGGGCCGCCGCCGTCCGGTGCCGGTTGAGGGTAGCGAGTTTGTCATGCCTGCCGATGCGGTGATTATGGCCTTCGGCTTTAACCCCCATGCGATGCCCTGGCTGCAGGCGCAGGGTGTGGAGGTGGATGACTGGGGGCGGATTGCCGCCAGCATCGAATCACGCTACCGCTATCAGACCAGCAACCCGCAGATCTTTGCCGGTGGCGACGCGGTGCGCGGCGCCGACCTGGTGGTGACGGCGATGGCCGAAGGGCGACATGCCGCCCAGGGGATCGCCGACTGGCTTGGAGTCGTCCATTAACCCGACGGGCGACAATGCGGGCTTCGCAGCGTAGTATGACCGGCATGATGCGCAACGGAGCCCGTATTACCGTGAAAATTGAACTAATTAAAGACAAGTGCCTTTCGGATAACTATTTCATCCTGCGTAACCTTACCTACGACCTGACGCGGCGTAACGGCGAAGTGGTACGCCACAAACGCGAAGTTTACGATCGCGGCAACGGTGCCACGGTCCTGCTCTATAACCGTGAGAAGAAGAGCGTGGTGCTGATCCGCCAGTTCCGCATCGCCACCTGGGTGAACGGCAACCCCGACGGACGCCTGATTGAAGCCTGCGCCGGGCTGCTGGACAACGACGAGCCGGAAGTATGCATTCGCAAAGAGGCGGTTGAAGAGACCGGCTTTGTGGTCGGCGAGGCGCGTAAAGTGTTTGAGCTCTATATGTCCCCGGGCGGAGTAACAGAGATCGTCCATTTCTTCGTGGCGGAATACAGCGACGCCCGGCGCGCCGGGGAGGGCGGCGGGATTGAAGATGAAGAGATTGAGGTGCTGGAACTGCCCTTCGTTCAGGCACTTGCGATGATACAATCGGGTGAAATACGGGACGGCAAAACGGTGATATTATTGCAATATTTGCAAAGTTCCGGGTTAATGGCTTGATCTTATTACCGTTAATAAGATGTATTTTATATAAATCTATCCGATAAATCTGATTGAGCTACCCCGTTATGAGCAGGAAGATACGGTCTGTCTGTCCAGTCATTGCTTCCGGGATCCTGCTATTCATGCGTCACTGCCTTTTACTTGTTTTCATGCTCAGCGTGCTGCCTGCGTCTTTGGCCCGGGCGGCACCTGCACAGCAGTCGTTCACTGACTGGCAGGTGACCTGCAATAACCAGAACTTTTGCATCGCGCGCAACACCGGCGAGCACAACGGGCTGGTGATGACCTTAAGCCGCAGCGCCGGGGCGAAAACCGATGCGGTGCTGCGTATCGATCTCGGTGGGCTGGAAACGCCCGATCCTAAACAGCCCGCCATCGCGCCCCGCTTGCTGCTTGACGGCGAGCCCTTGCGCCTCGATCCCCCGCACTGGAAAATTACCCCGTGGCGCTTGACCACTGACCATGCCGCCACCATTACCGCCCTGTTGACCACCCTGCAGCAAAAAAGGGCCATCACCCTTGCCGACGGCAAGCAGACGATCTCTCTGGATGGGCTGAAAGAGGCGCTGCAGTTTATCGACGCCCAGCAAAAGCGTGGCGGGAGTGAAACAGCGTGGATCAACAAAGGCGCGCAGCCGCCGCTGAGCGTGCCGCCCGCACCTGCGCTGAAAGAGGTGGCCGTGGTGAACCCGACCCCGACGCCGCTTACCCGCGAGGAGCGCAGCGATCTACTGGACTATGGCACCTGGCGCATCAATAACAGCCAGTGTTCCCTCGACCCGGCGCGTCGTGAAGTGCGGGTCACCGCCTTAACGGATGACAAAGCGCTGCTGATAGTCAGCTGCGAGGCGGGGGCATACAACACCGTCGATTTAGCCTGGCTGGTCTCGCGTAAAAAGCCGTTCGCTTCACACGTGGTGCGCCTGCGCCTGCCTTTTGTGCCGTCGAGCGACAGCAGCGAGATGGAGTTAATGAACGCCAGTTTTGATGAGAAGAGCCGCGAGCTGACCACCCTGGCGCTGGGCCGGGGCATTGCAGACTGCGGTATCCAGACGCGCTGGCGTTTTAGCGGGCAGCGCTTCCGTCTGGTGCGCTATGCCGAAGAGCCAAGCTGCGATAACTGGCATGGCCCGGATTCATGGCCGACGCTGTGGATTACGCGTTAAAAAGCCGGGTGGCGCTGCGCTTACCCGGCCTACGAAATGACGTTGACCTTGTAGGCCCGGCAAGCATAGCGCCGCCGGGCGAGGCACTTAAAGCAAATTCTGCGCCTTCTCTACCACGTTCTCCACGGTAAAGCCGAAGAACGGGAACAGCTTGTCGGCCGGAGCGGATTCACCGTAGCCGGTCATCCCGACGATTGCCCCCTTCAGCCCGACGTACTTGTACCAGTAATCCGCGATCCCCGCTTCAACGGCCACACGCGCCGTCACGTCTGAAGGCAGCACCGACTCGCGGTAGGCTTCATCCTGGGCATCAAAGATATCCGTGGAAGGCAGCGACACCACCCGCACCGCATGGCCTTCGGCGGTGAGTTTCTCGGCCGCCTTGACGGTGATCTCCATCTCCGAACCGGTGGCAATCAAAATCACGTCCGGCTTGCCGCCGCTGTCTTTGAGGATATACCCCCCGCGGGCAATGTTTTTCACCTGCTCCGGGGTACGTTCGATCTGCGCCAGGTTCTGACGGGAGAGGATCAGCGCCGTCGGGCCGTTATGACGTTCCACCGCCAGCTTCCAGCCCACCGCTGCTTCGACCTGATCGCAAGGACGCCAGGTGCTGAAGTTCGGCGTCAGACGCAGGCTGGCCAGCTGTTCCACCGCCTGGTGAGTCGGGCCATCTTCCCCGAGACCAATGGAGTCGTGGGTATAGACCATGATCTGCCGGGCCTTCATCAGCGCCGCCATACGCGCGGCGTTACGCGCATACTCCACGAACATCAGGAAGGTGGCGGTATAAGGTACAAACCCGCCGTGATGGGCGATACCGTTGGCAATGGCGGTCATCCCGAACTCGCGCACCCCGTAGTGAATGTAGTTCCCGGCAAGATCCTCTTTGATCGAGGTGGAACCCGACCAGATCGTCAGGTTACTGGGCGCCAGGTCCGCCGAGCCGCCCAGCAGCTCCGGCAGGCTCGGGCCGATGGCGTTAAGGACGTTTTGCGACGCCTTACGGGTGGCGATTTTCGCCGGGTTAGCCTGTAGATTCTCAATCAGCGCCTGGGTGGTCTCTTCCCAGTCCTCAGGCAGGCCGCCGCTCATGCGACGGCTGAACTCAGCGGCCAGCTCCGGGTGCGCCTTCTGGTAGGCCGCGAATTTGTCGTTCCACTCTTTCTGGGCTTTTTCGCCCGCCTCGCGGGCATCCCAGGCCTGGTAGATCTCTTTTGGCACTTCGAAGGCCGGGTATTTCCAGCCCAGCTTCTGCCGGGTCAGGGCCACTTCCTCTTCGCCCAGCGCCGCGCCGTGGGCCTCTTCCTTCCCGGCTTTGTTCGGGGAACCAAATCCGATGACCGTACGACAGATAATCAGCGACGGTTTGTCCGTCACGCTTTGCGCTTCCTGAATAGCCGCTTTCAGCGCCTCGGGATCGTGGCCGTCAATCTCATGCACCACGTGCCAGTGGTAGGCTTCAAAGCGTTTGGCGGTGTCGTCGGTGAACCAGCCCTCGGTTTCGCCGTCAATGGAGATGCCGTTGTGATCGTAGAAACCAATCAGCTTGCCCAGACCCAGCGTGCCCGCCAGAGAGCAGACCTCGTGAGAGATCCCCTCCATCAGACAGCCGTCGCCCATAAACACATAAGTATGGTGATCGACAATTTCATGTCCCGGCTGGTTAAACTGCGCCGCCAGCGTGCGCTCGGCAATCGCCAGCCCAACCGCATTCGCCAGCCCCTGACCGAGTGGCCCGGTGGTGGTTTCGACGCCTGGCGTATACCCCAGCTCCGGGTGTCCCGGCGTTTTCGAGTGCAGCTGACGGAAATTTTTCAGCTCTTCCAGCGGCAGGTTATAGCCGGAGAGATGCAGCAGGCTGTAGAGCAGCATCGAGGCGTGACCGTTAGAGAGAATAAAGCGGTCGCGGTCGTACCACGTCGGGTCGTTGGGGTTATGTTTCAGGAAGTCGTTCCACAACACTTCGGCGATATCGGCCATGCCCATAGGTGCGCCTGGATGGCCGGAATTGGCTTTTTGCACGGCATCCATGCTGAGGGCGCGAATGGCATTGGCTAACTCTTTACGGGACATAGTTCACTCCATGGCAAGGTTACAGTTTGGCGGCGAGCAGATCTTCAAGTTTGCGTTGGTCGACCGCGAAAAGACGGATCCCTTCTGACAGCTTCTCGACCGCCATGGCGTCCTGATTATGCTCCCAGCGGAATTCGGCTTCGGTCATGGGTTTTGGTTTTGGCAGCACCGTCGAGGACGGCACCAGGCGGCGGATAACCGGCTCATCTTTGTCCTGCAGCTCTTTCAGCAGGTTAGGGGAGATGGTCAGGCGGTCGCAGCCGGTGAGGGCGAGGATCTGCTCGGTGCGGCGGAAGCTGGCACCCATCACGATGGTTTCATAGCGGTGTTGCTTGTAGTAATCGTAGATATTACGAACGGATTTCACGCCGGGATCTTCTTCCACCACGTAAGGGTCCATCGGCTGGCGGGCCTGATACCAGTCATAGATACGCCCGACGAACGGGGAAACCAGATGCACACCGGCTTCGGCGCAGGCGCGTGCCTGAGCGAAGGAGAACAGCAGGGTAAGGTTGCAGTTGATCCCCTCTTTTTCCAGCACTTCGGCGGCGCGGATCCCCTCCCAGGTGGAGGCCAACTTGATCAGAATGCGCGACTTCTCGACATCCTGCGCCTCGTAGAGCTGCACCAGGTGCCGCGCTTTGGCGATGCTTTTCTCCTGGTCAAAGGAGAGGCGGGCGTCCACTTCGGTGGAGACGCGCCCCGGAATGCTTTTCAGAATTTCGCTACCAATATTCACCGCCAGCTTGTCGCTGGCCTCGGCAACCTGTTGTTCTTTGGTTTTACCGCGTCCTTTACCGTACGCGATGGCGTCGTCAATCAGGTGCGAGAAGTGCGCCAGGCCGGCGGCTTTCAGCAGCAGCGACGGGTTGGTGGTCGCATCCTGGGGCTGGTAGTGGCGGATGGATTCGATATCACCACTGTCTGCAACGACCGTGGTGAATTGTTTGATGCCGTCTAGTTGGTTCATAAATGATTACTCCTTATAAATAAAAGAGTTGATGGAGTGCTTAGAAACACACTTCTGTGAATTTCGCGACGTACTTAACAAAAAAGCATAGCAGACGAGCATGGTCTTGCTTCGTTGGGCAGGTAACATGATTGTTATAAATTGATAACAATTTTTGTTTCTGGATGGTCAGAGTTTGGCAGCCTTCAAAGTTTGAACGGCGGTCAACGGCGATACTGTCCGCCACGCCAGGGTGAACATCAGGACCATAACTACATCACCCTTTTTAACGATAAGTGAAAGGAACCCTACAATGGATGAGCAGTTGAAACAAAGTGCCCTCGATTTTCATGAATTCCCCGTACCAGGCAAAATTCAGGTTTCTCCGACCAAACCTCTCGCCACCCAGCGCGACCTGGCGCTGGCCTACTCGCCTGGCGTCGCCGCGCCCTGTCTCGAAATCGAAAAAGATCCGCTGGCGGCCTACAAATACACCGCCCGCGGCAACCTGGTGGCGGTGATCTCCAACGGTACGGCGGTACTGGGGCTGGGCAATATCGGGGCGCTGGCCGGTAAACCGGTAATGGAAGGGAAAGGCGTACTGTTCAAGAAATTCGCCGGTATCGACGTGTTTGATATTGAAGTGGACGAGCTCGACCCGGACAAATTCATCAACGTGGTGGCCGCGCTGGAGCCGACCTTTGGCGGCATCAACCTCGAAGACATCAAAGCGCCGGAATGTTTCTATATCGAGCAGAAGCTGCGTGAGCGCATGAACATTCCGGTGTTCCACGACGATCAGCACGGGACGGCCATCATCAGCACCGCCGCCATCCTCAACGGCCTGCGGGTGGTGGAGAAAAACCTCTCTGACGTGCGCATGGTGGTCTCCGGCGCAGGTGCGGCAGCCATCGCCTGTATGAACCTGCTGGTGGCGCTGGGCATGCAGAAGCACAACATCGTGGTCTGCGACTCCAAAGGGGTGATCTACAAGGGCCGCGAAGCCAATATGGCGGAGACCAAAGCCGCCTACGCCGTGGAAGACGACGGCAAGCGCAGCCTGGCAGAAGTGATGGACGGGGCGGATATCTTCCTCGGCTGCTCGGGCCCGAAAGTGCTCAGCGAAGAGATGGTGATGAAGATGGCGCGCGCGCCGTTAATCCTCGCCCTGGCCAACCCGGAGCCGGAGATCCTGCCGCCGCTGGCAAAAGCGGTGCGCCCGGATGCCATTATCTGTACCGGCCGCTCTGACTATCCGAACCAGGTGAACAACGTTCTCTGCTTCCCGTTCATCTTCCGCGGCGCGCTGGACGTCGGCGCCACCGCCATCAACGAAGAGATGAAGCTGGCTGCGGTTCACGCCATTGCCGAACTGGCCCACGCCGAGCAGAGCGAAGTGGTGGCCTCGGCCTATGGCGATCAGGATCTGAGCTTCGGCCCGGACTACATCATTCCTAAACCGTTCGATCCGCGCCTGATCGTGAAGATCGCTCCGGCGGTTGCGAAGGCGGCGATGGACTCCGGCGTGGCGACGCGCCCGATTCAGGACTTTGACGCCTACGTCGATAAACTCACCGAATTCGTCTACAAAACCAACCTGTTTATGAAGCCGATCTTCTCCCAGGCGCGCACGGACGCAAAACGCGTGGTGCTGGCGGAAGGGGAAGAGGCGCGCGTCCTGCACGCCACTCAGGAGCTGGTGAGCCTGGGGCTGGCGAAGCCGATCCTGATTGGCCGTCCGAGCGTGATCGAGATGCGTATCCAGAAGCTGGGGCTGCAGATCAAGCCGGGCGTGGACTTTGAGATCGTCAACAATGAGTCCGATCCGCGCTTTAAAGAGTACTGGAACGAGTACTACGCAATCATGAAGCGCCGGGGGATCACCCAGGAGCAGGCCCAGCGGGCGGTGATCAGCAACACTACGGTGATCGGGGCGATCATGGTTCACCGCGGCGAGGCTGACGCGCTGATCTGCGGCACCATTGGTGACTATCACGAGCACTTCAGCGTGGTACAGGAGATCTTCGGCTATCGCGAAAACGTGCATACCGCCGGGGCGATGAACGCGCTGCTGCTGCCAAGCGGCAACACCTTCATTGCCGACACCTACGTCAACGACGATCCAACCCCGGAACAGCTGGCGGAGATCACCGTGATGGCGGCGGAAACGGTGCGTCGCTTTGGTATCGAACCGAAAGTGGCCCTGTTGTCGCACTCCAACTTCGGCTCATCCAAATCGGCTGCCGCCTGCAAAATGCGCCAGACCCTGGAACTGGTACGCGAGCGCGCGCCGGAGCTGATGATCGACGGGGAAATGCACGGCGACGCCGCGCTGGTGGAGAGCATTCGCAACGAACGCATGCCGGACAGCCCGCTGAAAGGCTCAGCCAACGTGCTGATCATGCCGAATGTGGAAGCGGCGCGTATCAGCTACAACCTGCTGCGCGTCTCCAGTTCTGAAGGGGTGACCGTGGGGCCGGTGCTGATGGGCGTGGCGAAACCGGTGCATGTGTTAACCCCGATTGCCTCTGTGCGTCGTATTGTGAACATGGTGGCGCTGGCGGTGGTAGAGGCGCAGACGCAGCCGCTGTAAGCGCTGTTTGTCGGGTGGCGCTTTCGCTTACCCGACCTACGGGTTTAGTAGGCCGGGCAAGCGTAGCGCCGCCCGGCATTAAATCCAGTCCCGAACCTTAATAAACTCTTTCAGGGCAGCCTCGCGGCTGCCTTCTTTCGGTTCAAAGCTGTACTCCCAGCGCACCAGCGGCGGCATCGACATCAGAATCGACTCCGTGCGTCCGCCGGTCTGCAGGCCGAACAGCGTGCCGCGATCCCACACCAGATTAAACTCCACGTAACGCCCGCGGCGATAGAGCTGGAACTCGCGCTCGCGCACGCCGTAATCGTGGTTCTTGCGCCGTTCGACAATCGGCAGGTAGGCGTCGGTGTAGCCATTGCCGACCGCCTGCATAAAGCTGAAGGCGGTATCGAAGTCCGGGGTGTTCAGATCGTCAAAGAACAGGCCGCCAATGCCGCGCTGCTCGTCGCGGTGCTTGAGGTAAAAATAGTCATCGCACCACTTTTTGTACTTCGGGTAGACCTCTTCGCCAAAGGGCTGGCACAGGTCGTGGGCGGTCTGGTGCCAGTGCACCGCGTCCTCTTCAAACCCGTAGAAAGGCGTTAAGTCGAAGCCGCCGCCAAACCACCACACCGGGTCAGCACCCGGTTTTTCGGCGATAAAAAAGCGCACGTTAGCGTGGCTGGTGGGTACGAACGGGTTATGAGGATGGACTACCAGCGAGACGCCCATCGCCTCAAAGCTGCGGCCTGCCAGTTCCGGGCGGTGCGCGGTCGCAGAGGCGGGCATCGCGTCGCCGTGCACGTGGGAAAAGTTAACCCCGGCCTGCTCGAATACGCCGCCGTTGCGCAGTACGCGGCTGCGCCCGCCGCCGCCGGTTTCGCGCTGCCACTCATCCTGCTGGAATTCACCGCCATCGACGGCGCTCAGTTTCTGGCAAATGTCATCCTGCAGTTGCAGCAGGAAGGCTTTGACCAGATGTGCATTGGGTTTCATCAACGTTTCCTGGAGTGCGCTTTCTGGTTATCGAACCAGTTGAAGTAACTGATAATGCCGGAGGCAATCGCGTTGGCGATCTTCTGACGAAACGCCGTTGTGCCGAGCAGACGCTCTTCTTCCGGGTTGGTAATAAAGGAGGTTTCCACCAGCACGGACGGGATCGACGGCGATTTCAGGACCACAAACGCCGCCTGCTCGGTGCCTTTGCTGTGCAGACGGTGCACCGGCTTAATCTTCTTCAGAAGGTGCGACCCGAGCGTCAGGCTGTTTTTGATGGTATCGGTCTGGACCAGGTCAAACAGCACCTGCTGCAGGAGATGATCTTTGTCGGTGGTTTTCTTCCCGGCCACCTCATCCGCGCGGTTTTCCCGGTCGGAGAGGTATTTTGCCATGGCGCTACTGGCGCCACGGTTCGAGAGGGCAAACACCGATGCGCCGGCCGCCGAGGGGTTAGTAAAGCCGTCCGCGTGGATCGACATAAACAGATCCGCGCCGTGTTGGTGGGCGATCTCCACGCGGTCGTACAGCGGAATAAAGGTATCGCCGGAGCGCGTCAGGCGGGCGTCAATGCCGTTGCTGCGTAAAATCGACCGGACATTTTTTGCAATCGCCAGCACAACGTGTTTTTCTTTCGAACCGTTTTTGCCAATGGCGCCGGTATCAATGCCGCCGTGGCCCGGATCGAGCATCACCAGACGCTTCGCCCCGGCTTTTTTGGTTTTAGGCTTGCTGTGTCCGTTACTGGTTTTGAGCGTGCTCTCTTCTTTTGCCTGAGCCTGCTTTGCGATGCCTGTTAACGTTAAGGCCGCCAGCCCCGCTTTGAGAACCTGACGACGCGATGTGAGTGCTTTTAATGGTTTGAATGTGCTCATGCGGCCTGAATTGTAAAAATTGGGGTCCTGGTGTTATATCGTATCGTCTTTTCCGTTACGACAGTCCATGTGGCGAATTGTTTTACTTTTCATTTCAATACGTGACAAAGTGCCATTATGCCAAATTTTCAGGCGTTTTTCGCTGGATATTGGCGAAAGAGGGCGTTCGCGTCATAATCACTGTTTTTGAACCCAAAAAGGCGGTTAATACCATGGAGATACGCGTTTTTCGCCAGGCAGACTTCGAAGAGGTCATCACCCTTTGGGAGCGCTGCGAGCTACTGCGACCGTGGAACGATCCGGAGATGGACATCGAGCGCAAACTCAATCATGACGTCAGTCTGTTCCTGGTGGCGGAGGTCAACGGTGAAGTGGTGGGCACCGTGATGGGCGGCTACGACGGGCATCGCGGCTCGGCGTACTACCTGGGCGTGCACCCGGAATTTCGCGGACGCGGCATCGCTAACGCGCTGCTTAATCGTCTGGAAAAGAAACTGATCGCCCGCGGCTGTCCAAAAATTCAGATCATGGTGCGGGAAGATAATGACATGGTGCTGGGCATGTACGAGCGTCTTAACTATGAACATGCCGACGTACTGACGCTGGGCAAGCGCCTGATAGAAGATGAAGAGTATTGATTTCCACCCGGGCGACTACGACAGCCACGGCCGGGTCCGCCTGCCGTTTCTGTTCTGGTGCGTGCTGCTGCTTCAGGCCCGTACCTGGGTGCTGTTCGTGATGGCCGGGGCTTCCCGCGATCAGGGCAACACCCTGCTGAACCTGTTTTATCCCGATCACGATAACTTCTGGCTGGGGCTGCTGCCGGGGATCCCGGCGGTGCTGGCCTTTATGCTGAGCGGGCGGCGGCATCTCTGGCCGCGCCTGTGGCAGGCTCTTCGCGGGCTGCTGATCCTTGCCCAGTGCGTTCTGCTGTGCTGGCAGCCCCTGCTGTGGCTGAAAGGGGAAGCCCTGAGCGGCGTGGGGATTACACTGGTGGTGGCCGATATTGTGGCGCTGCTGTGGCTGCTGACCAACCCCCGTCTGCGCGCCTGTTTTACGCCTGAGAAAGATTAAACGGCACTTTTTAGCGATGCTGTACTCCAACAAGCGTTCAAATAACCAGAAAGGAACTCCCGATGAAATCGCTGCGTTTACTGTTATGCGCGCTCCCCGTTGTCCTGACGGGCTGTTCAACGCTCTCCGCCGTTAACTGGTCTGCGGCCTATCCCTGGAACTGGTTCGGCTCCTCCACCGACGTGACCGAGCAGGGCGTCGGAAATCTCACCGCCGCCACGCCGCTGGAACAGAGCGCCATCGAATCGGCACTGGGCGGTGATTACCGGCTGCGCAGCGGCATGAAAACACAGAACGGCAACATCGTGCACTATTTCGAAGCGCTGAAAGATGACCAGCTGGCGATGGTAATTAACGGTGACAAAAACACGGTGACGCGCATCGAAGTGCTGGACAGCGACGTTGAAACCGACAGCGGCGTGAAGGTCGGTACCCCGTTCAGCGACCTGTATCAGAAGGCCTACGGCAACTGCGCCAGCGCCCCGAACGAAGAGAGCGTGGCGGTGGAGTGTAAGGCGGAAGGCAGCCAGCACATCAGCTATCAGTTCAGCGGAACCTGGAACGGCCCGGAAGGGTTGATGCCTTCTGACGACGCGCTGAAAAACTGGAAAGTCAGCAAAATTATCTGGCAGCAGTAAATTGCGCCTGGACAAGCCGCCTCGTTAAAAAAGCGGGTATAATCGCCGCCAACAATGCCACGACTTCGTGGCATCTTTTTTTCAGGAGGAGCGATGTCTCAGGTTCAGAGTGGCATTTTGCCAGAACATTGCCGCGCGGCGATTTGGATCGAAGCCAATGTCAAAGGGGATACCGATGCCCTGCGTGCGGCCAGCAAAGTCTTTATTGATAACGTGGCCACCTTCCAGGCCAAATTCCCGGATGCGCACTGCGGCGCGGTGGTGGCGTTTGGCCACGACGTCTGGCGTCAGCTGAGCGGCGGGGAAGGGGCAGAAGAGCTGAAGGACTTTGTCCCTTACGGTAAAGGTCTGGCCCCGGCCACCCAGTACGACGTGCTGATCCATATTCTCTCTCTGCGTCACGATGTAAACTTCTCCATTGCCCAGGCCGCGATGGCTGCCTTTGGCGACTGCGTTGAGGTAAAAGAAGAGATCCACGGTTTCCGCTGGGTGGAAGAGCGCGATCTGAGCGGCTTCGTTGACGGCACCGAAAACCCGGTAGGGGATGAGACCCGCCGTGAAGTGGCGGTGATCAAAGAGGGCGTGGATGCGGGAGGCAGCTACGTGTTCGTTCAGCGCTGGGAGCACAACCTCAAGCAGCTTAACCGCATGAGCGTGCACGACCAGGAGATGATGATTGGCCGCACCAAAGAGGCCAACGAAGAGATCGACGGCGACGACCGCCCGGCGACCTCACACCTGAGCCGCGTGGATCTGAAAGAGGACGGCAAAGGACTGAAGATTGTCCGCCAGAGCCTGCCGTACGGCACCGCCAGCGGGACAAATGGCCTCTACTTCTGCGCCTACTGCGCACGCCTGTACAACATCGAACAGCAGCTGCTGAGCATGTTTGGCGACACCGACGGCAAGCGCGACGCAATGCTGCGCTTCACCAAACCGGTGACCGGCGGCTACTACTTTGCACCGTCCATCGAGCGTCTGCTGGCGTTATAAAAGCCCCCTCACCCTGACCCTCTCCCCTGTGGGGAGAGGGGATTAATGCTTATTCTCTTTTCTGCTTCCAAATCACTAAACGGTATATAAAACCGTTACTCCTTTAGTACTCGTTATAAATATGATGACCCTTAGAAAATCATCACATCTTAAGGGTGCGCAATGGCCGTTACTGTACTGAAAAAAGGATCTCTGGTGCTGGCAGCTTCCGTGTTGCTGGCCGCGCAGGCGCAGGCAACCGAGCTGTTGAACAGCTCTTATGACGTCTCGCGTGAGCTCTTTGCCGCCCTGAACCCGCCATTCGAACAGCAGTGGGCGAAAGACAATAACGGCGACAAACTGACGATCAAGCAGTCCCATGCCGGCTCGTCGAAGCAGGCGCTGGCCATTCTGCAGGGGCTGAAGGCCGATGTGGTCACCTATAATCAGATTACCGACGTGCAGATCCTGCACGACAAAGGCAAGCTGATCCCTGCCGACTGGCAGAGCCGTCTGCCGAACAACAGCTCGCCGTTCTACTCCACCATGGGCTTCCTGGTGCGTAAGGGGAACCCGAAGAACATTCACGACTGGAACGACCTCGTGCGTTCAGACGTGAAGCTGATTTTCCCGAACCCGAAAACCTCCGGCAACGCCCGTTACACCTATCTGGCCGCCTGGGGCGCCGCGGACAAAGCGGACGGCAACGATAAAGCCAAAACCGAACAGTTCATGACCCAGTTCCTGAAAAACGTCGAAGTGTTCGATACCGGCGGGCGCGGGGCGACCACCACCTTCGCGGAGCGCGGTCTGGGTGATGTGCTGATCAGCTTTGAATCGGAAGTGAACAACATCCGTAAGCAGTACGAAGCCCAGGGCTTTGAAGTGGTGATCCCGAAAACCAACGTGCTGGCGGAGTTCCCGGTGGCGTGGGTGGATAAAAACGTCGAAGCCAACGGCACAGAGAAGGCGGCGAAAGCCTATCTGAACTATCTCTACAGCCCGCAGGCCCAGACGGTGATCACCGATTATTACTATCGCGTGAACAACCCGGACGTGATGAACAAGCTGAAAGATAAATTCCCGCAGACCGACCTGTTCCGTGTGGAAGACCATTTTGGCGGCTGGCCTGAAGTGATGAAAACCCATTTCGTCAGCGGCGGTGAGTTAGACAAACTGTTGGCGGCGGGGCGTAAGTAATGTTTGCAGTTTCCTCCAGACGTGTGCTGCCGGGCTTTACCTTAAGCCTCGGGACCAGCCTGCTGTTCGTCTGTCTGATTTTGTTATTACCGCTCAGCGCGCTGGTGGTTCAGCTCTCTGAGATGAGCTGGTCCAGTACTGGGAGGTGATCAGCAACCCGCAGGTGGTGGCGGCCTATAAAGTGACGCTGCTGTCGGCGTTTGTCGCGTCCATCTTCAATGGCGTATTCGGCCTGCTGATGGCGTGGATCTTAACCCGCTACCGCTTCCCGGGCCGCACGCTGCTGGATGCGCTGATGGATTTACCCTTCGCGCTGCCGACGGCGGTGGCGGGCTTAACGCTCGCTTCGCTGTTCTCCGTTAACGGTTTTTACGGCGAGTGGCTGGCGAAGTTTGATATCAAAGTGACCTACACCTGGCTCGGCATTGCGGTGGCGATGGCCTTTACCAGCATCCCGTTTGTGGTGCGTACCGTGCAGCCGGTGCTGGAAGAGTTAGGTCCGGAATACGAAGAAGCGGCAGAGACCCTGGGCGCGACGCGCTGGCAGAGTTTCCGCAAAGTGGTTATGCCCGAGCTCTCTCCGGCCCTGCTGGCAGGCGTGGCGCTGTCATTCACCCGGAGCCTCGGTGAGTTCGGCGCGGTAATTTTTATCGCCGGTAACATCGCGTGGAAAACTGAAGTGACCTCGCTGATGATTTTTGTCCGTTTGCAGGAGTTTGATTACCCGGCGGCGAGCGCCATTGCCTCGGTGATCCTCGCAGCCTCGCTGCTGCTGCTGTTCTCGATTAACACTCTGCAAAGTCGCTTTGGTCGACGCGTGGTAGGTCACTAATGGCGGAAGTTACTCAATTGAAACGCTACGACGCCCCCCGCATTAACTGGGGAAAGTGGGTGCTGATCGGCACCGGCGTGCTGGTATCGGCCTTCATTCTGGTCGTGCCGATGGTCTACATCTTTGTCCAGGCGTTCAGCAAGGGGATTATGCCCGCGCTGCAAAACCTGGCCGATCCGGATATGCTGCATGCGATCTGGCTGACGGTCATGATTGCCCTTATTACCGTGCCGGTGAACCTGGTGTTTGGCATCCTGCTGGCCTGGCTGGTGACGCGCTTTGACTTCCCGGGCCGCCAGCTGCTGCTGACCCTGCTGGACATTCCGTTCGCGGTCTCGCCGGTGGTCGCCGGTCTGGTTTATCTGCTGTTCTACGGCTCCAATGGCCCGCTGGGCGGCTGGCTGGATGAACATAACCTGCAGATCATGTTCGCCTGGCCGGGCATGGTGCTGGTCACGGTCTTTGTCACCTGTCCGTTTGTAGTGCGTGAGCTGGTGCCGGTGATGTTAAGTCAGGGCAGCAACGAAGATGAAGCGGCGGTTCTGCTGGGCGCATCCGGCTGGCAGATGTTCCGCCGCGTCACCCTGCCAAACATCCGCTGGGCGCTGCTGTATGGCGTGGTATTGACCAACGCCCGCGCGATTGGCGAGTTTGGCGCGGTGTCGGTAGTGTCCGGCTCGATCCGCGGCGAAACCCTGTCGCTGCCGTTACAAATTGAATTGCTGGAGCAGGACTATAACACCGTCGGTTCCTTTACCGCCGCAGCCCTGCTGACGCTGATGGCTATTTTGACCCTGTTTTTAAAGAGTATGGTGCAGTGGCGTTTAGAGAATCAGGCCAAACGCCAGCATCAGGAGGGAAATCATGAGCATTGAGATTGCCAATATTAAGAAGTCCTTTGGTCGCACCCAGGTGCTGAACGATATCTCGCTGGATATCCCTTCCGGACAAATGGTGGCGCTGCTGGGGCCGTCTGGCTCCGGGAAAACCACGCTGCTGCGTATTATCGCTGGTCTGGAGCACCAGACCAGCGGGCACATACGTTTCCACGGCACCGACGTCAGCCGCCTGCACGCGCGCGATCGTAAGGTGGGATTCGTGTTCCAGCATTACGCCCTGTTCCGCCATATGACGGTGTTCGACAATATCGCCTTCGGCCTGACGGTGCTGCCGCGTCGTGAACGCCCGGACGCCGCGACCATCAAGGCGAAAGTCACCAAACTGCTGGAGATGGTACAGCTGGCTCACCTGGCAGATCGCTATCCGGCGCAGCTGTCCGGTGGCCAGAAACAGCGCGTGGCCCTGGCCCGTGCCCTGGCGGTTGAGCCGCAAATTCTGCTGCTTGATGAACCTTTTGGCGCGCTGGATGCGCAGGTGCGTAAAGAGCTGCGCCGCTGGCTGCGTCAGCTGCACGAAGAGCTGAAGTTCACCAGCGTCTTCGTCACCCACGATCAGGAAGAGGCGATGGAAGTGGCCGACCGGGTGGTGGTGATGAGCCAGGGGAATATCGAACAGGTCGATGAACCCGATCAACTGTGGCGCGAGCCGGCAACCCGCTTCGTGCTGGAGTTTATGGGCGAAGTGAACCGTCTGCACGGCAACATCCGCGGCGGTCAGTTCCACGTCGGCGCCCACCGCTGGCCGCTCGGCTATACGCCTGCGTATCAGGGGCCGGTGGATCTCTTCCTGCGCCCGTGGGAAGTGGACGTCAGCCGCCGCACCAGCCTCGACTCGCCGCTGCCGGTACAGGTGCTGGAAGCCAGCCCGAAAGGTCACTATACCCAGCTGGTGGTGCAGCCGCTCGGCTGGTACAGCGAACCGCTGACGGTGGTGATGCGCGACGAAGAGCCGCCATACCGCGGTGAACGCCTGTTTGTCGGTCTGCAACACGCGCGTATTTATCACGATAATGATCGCATCGAGACGCGGGGAGATCTTGCTCTGGCGGAATCTGCCTGATAGTTTATTGACCATGTTTATCGCCCGGTGGCGCTACGCTTACCGGGCCTACAAAAATACGGATGTAGGCCGGGTAAGCGAAGCGCCACCCGGCTTTTTTATTGAGTAAAAATCGTGAATACACTCGAACAAACCATCGGCAACACCCCCCTGATCAAACTGCAGCGCATGGGGCCGGACAACGGCAGCGAAATCTGGATCAAACTGGAAGGCAACAACCCGGCGGGTTCGGTCAAGGATCGGGCTGCGCTGTCGATGATTGTCCAGGCGGAAAAGCGCGGAGAAATCAAACCGGGCGATGTGCTGATCGAGGCGACCAGCGGGAATACCGGCATTGCGCTGGCGATGATTGCCGCGCTTAAAGGCTACCGCATGAAGCTGCTGATGCCGGACAACATGAGCCAGGAGCGCCGTGCCGCGATGCGCGCTTACGGTGCCGAGCTGATTCTGGTGACCAAAGAGCAGGGCATGGAAGGGGCGCGCGATTTAGCGCAAGCGATGGCTGAGCGCGGTGAAGGCAAGCTGCTCGATCAGTTCAATAATCCTGATAACCCCTACGCGCATTACACCACCACCGGGCCGGAGATCTGGCAGCAGACCGAAGGGCGCATCACCCATTTCGTCTCCAGCATGGGCACCACGGGCACCATCACCGGTGTCTCCCGTTTTCTGCGCGAGCAGGAAAAGGCGGTCACCATTGTCGGCCTGCAGCCGGAAGAGGGCAGCAGCATCCCGGGTATTCGCCGCTGGCCTGCGGAGTACATGCCGGGCATCTTTAATGCCCAGCTTGTGGACCAGGTGCTGGATATTCACCAGCGCGAGGCGGAAAATACCATGCGTGAACTGGCCGTGCGCGAAGGCGTTTTCTGCGGCGTCAGTTCTGGCGGCGCGGTAGCGGGTGCACTGCGGATTGCAGAGGCAGTGCCCGGCGCGGTAGTCGTGGCGATCATCTGCGATCGCGGCGATCGCTATTTATCTACCGGCGTCTTTGGTGAGGAGAGCTATGCGCAGGGCGCAGGGATCTAAACGCGATGGAGATGATTTTATTCCGGGATAAAACCCGGGCGCAGCAGAGCGATATTGTGGCGGTTCAGTCCCAGGTGGTGTACGGCAGCGTGGGTAACAGCATTGCGGTACCCAATATCCGCCAGCATCGTCTTAACGTGACGGCGGTCCCGACGGTGCTGTTCAGTAATACTCCGCACTACGACACCTTTTACGGCGGGGTGATCCCCGACGAATGGTTCAGCGGTTACCTGAAAGCGCTGGAAGAGCGTGACATTTTGCGCGAGCTGAAGGCGGTCACTACCGGCTATATGGGCAGCGCCAGCCAGATTATCCTGCTGGCAAACTGGCTGCGCGCGGTGAAGGTGCAGCATCCCGACCTGCTTATTCTGGTCGATCCGGTGATTGGCGACACCGACAGCGGAACCTACGTTAAACCCGAAATCCCGGAAGCCTACCGCCAGCATCTGCTGCCGCTGGCGCAGGGGATTACGCCGAACGTCTACGAGCTGGAAGTGCTCAGCGGAAAAACCTGTCGCGATAACGACAGCGCCATTGCCGCCGCAAAAGGGCTGCTTTCCGATACCCTGCAGTGGGTGGCGATCACCAGCGCCCCTGTAAGTGGCGATGCGGACGCTATTCATGTGGTGCTGGTTTCCCACGATAACGTGACGGTCAGCGCGCACCCACGTATCAAAGCCGATCTGAAAGGCACCGGCGATCTCTTCTGTTCTGAGCTGGTGAGTGCGCTGGTACAGCAGGAGAGCGTGGCGGCGGCGATAAGCCGGGCAGGGGACAGGGTGACGCAGGTCATGCAGTACACCCAGGAGAAGGGTTACGACGAGCTGGTTTTACCCGCGTAACAAACAAAAATGGCGCCCGAAGGCGCCATTTCTCTGTGCGGCTAAAAATTACTTTTTGATGCGGATAACCGGGGTTTCACCCACGGTAACGCTGCCGGACAGTTTGATCAGTTCTTTGATTTCGTCCATGTTGGAGATAACAACCGGAGTCAGGGTAGACTTGGCTTTCTCTTCCAGCAGTGGCAGATCGAATTCAATAACCGGGTCGCCAACTTTAACGCGCTGGCCTTCTTCAGCGATACGCTTGAAGCCTTCGCCTTTCAGCTCGACGGTGTCGATACCGAAGTGAACGAACAGCTCAATACCGCTATCAGATTCGATAGAGAATGCGTGGTTGGTTTCAAAGATCTTACCGATGGTACCATCTACCGGTGCAACCATTTTGTTACCGGTTGGTTTGATAGCAATGCCATCACCCACGATTTTCTCTGCAAACACGACATCCGGCACGTCTTCGATGTTGACGATTTCACCAGACAGCGGAGCAACAATCTCAATAGTTCCGGTGTCGTTGTTGCCTTTGTCACCGAACAGTTTACTAAATAACCCCATTAGCCATCTCTCCTAAGCAGTAAATTGGGCCGCATCTCGTGGATTAGCAGATTGTTTTTTCTTCAATGAACTTGTTAACCAGCGTCATTAACTCGTCCGTTGTCGGTTGAGCAAGAGCCTGCTCTGCTAATACCTTCGCATCTTCGAAGTTCGTGTTACGGATGATCTTCTTAATGCGCGGGATGGAAATGGCGCTCATAGAGAATTCGTCCAGACCCATACCCAGCAACAGAAGTGTAGCACGTTCGTCGCCTGCAAGCTCACCACACATACCAGTCCATTTGCCTTCCGCATGAGAAGCATCAATAACTTGCTTGATAAGCGTCAGGACGGACGGTGACATTGGCTGGTAAAGATGTGAAATCATATCATTACCACGGTCAACTGCCAGGGTGTACTGGGTTAAATCGTTGGTACCAATACTAAAGAAATCGACTTCTTTCGCTAATGACGGGCAATCGTTGCTGCGGCTGGGGTTTCCACCATCACGCCAACTTCGATGGATTCATCGAATGCTTTACCTTCGTCACGCAGTTCCTGTTTGTAGATCTCAATCTCTTTCTTCAGTGCGCGCACTTCTTCAACAGAGATGATCATCGGGAACATGATGCGCAGCTTACCGAAAGCGGACGCACGCAGGATAGCGCGGACCTGGTCGCGCAGGATCTCTTTACGATCCATCGCGATACGCACGGCACGCCAGCCCAGGAACGGGTTCTCTTCTTTCGGGAAGTTCATGTACGGCAGCTCTTTGTCGCCACCGATGTCCATGGTACGGACGATAACGGCCTGGGAGCCACAGGCTTCAGCAACCGCTTTATAGGCAGCGAACTGCTCTTCTTCGGTTGGCAGGGCGTCACGGTCCATGAACAGGAATTCAGTACGATAGAGACCAACACCTTCCGCGCCGTTGCGCTCAGCGCCATCGACGTCGCGAACGGTACCGATGTTTGCGCACACTTCAACCTGATGACCATCCAGGGTGATGGCTGGCAGATCTTTCAGCTTAGCCAGCTCCGCTTTTTCAGTCGCAACCTGCTCCTGAACCGCGCGCAGTTTTTCGATCTCTTCGTTAGTTGGGTTGACGTAAACCAGATTGTTTACGGCATCCAGAATCAGATAGTCGTCGTTTTTAACCTGAGCGGTGACGCTACCGGTACCCACGATGGCTGGCAGCTCCAGAGAACGCGCCATGATAGAGGTGTGGGAGGTACGGCCACCGGCATCAGTGATGAAACCCAGCACCTTGTTCAGGTTCAGCTGTGCGGTTTCTGACGGGGTCAGGTCAGCAGCAACCAGGATAACTTCATCCTGAATGGCGCTCAGATCGATGATGGCAAGGCCGAGGATGTTGCGCAGCAGGCGCTTACCGATATCACGCACGTCAGCCGCACGCTCTTTCAGGTATTCATCGTCCAGCTCTTCCAGGGCAGTTGCCTGACCTTCGATAACTTCATGCGCAGCGGCATCCGCCGTCATGCCTTTATCTTTAATCAGGGCTATGATTTCCTGCTCAAGCTCCTCATCTTCGAGCAACATGATGTGCCCTTCGAAGATGGCTTCTTTTTCTTCACCGAAAGTTTCGCCAGCTTTAGTTTTGATCGTTTCCAGCTGCGCAGATGCTTTTGCACGGCCGCTCAGAAAACGTTCAACTTCCTGATTTACCTTATCAGCAGAAATTTTTTTCCGGTCGATGACGATCTCGTCTTCTTTCAGCAGCAGTGCTTTGCCGAAAGCGATACCCGGGGATGCTAAAATGCCTGAAATCATAACCCTACCTTACTTGTGACTGATATTTAAAAGAACCCGGAAACTTACTCGAGCTCAGCCATCAGTTTTACCAGATGCTCAACTGCTTTCTGCTCGTCTTCGCCTTCAGCGGAGATGGTCACAACGGTGCCCTGAGTCAGACCCAGAGTCTGCAGTTTGAACAGGCTTTTTGCGCTCGCGCTTTTGCCGTTGGAAGTCACAGTGATCTCAGAAGTGAAGCCTTTTGCTTCTTTAACAAACTGAGCAGCAGGGCGGGTGTGCAGACCGTTCGGAGCGGTAATGGTAACTTCTTGCTGGAACATTGTATTTCCCCAACTTATTGGTTTAGTGTTGTGGAACTAAAGTCTAGCCTGGCGGCAGGACTTTAGCCTGTATTGTTAGCACCGGCTCAACGGCACGTGACACCAAAGTGTCAAACATATCCGGTGCTGGCATGTCAGGCTGCTGACGTCTCGCTCGACATTAAACATTATGCCGCGAAAGCAAGACTTGAACCAAATCATAAAATCGATTCAGCAGCGGGAATTCCTGCAACGATTAATTTCGTGCTTCAAAATAATTGTCAGCTTAAATACCAGAGCCAACGGGGTTGAGCAATGCCGGAAGAGATAAAAGTTTGAAGCAGGCCACAAAAAAGCACCCATATGGGTGCTTTTTTACGCGATATTTACATTCTGGCACTACTGTTGCAGTTCTTTCTCGGTAAAGAGATCGGCAAACAGTGCAGTACTTAAATAACGCTCACCCGACGATGGAAGAATAACCACGATATTCTTATTGGTAAAGGTTTCATCTTCGAGTAATTTCAGCGCGGCGGCGACGGCAGCACCGGAAGAGATACCTGCCAGAATGCCTTCTTCTTCCATCAGGCGACGTGCGGTAGAGATAGCTTCATCGTTAGTGATAGCCACCACTTTATCAATCAGTTTCAGATCCAGGTTGCCCGGAATAAAGCCCGCGCCGATACCCTGAATTTTATGCGGGCCTGGCTTCAGCTCTTCACCGGCCAGCGCCTGGGCAATTACCGGAGAATCGGTTGGTTCAACGGCAACGGTAATCAGATCCTTTTTACCTTTTGTGCCTTTAATATAGCGGCTAACGCCAGTCAGCGTACCGCCGGTACCCACACCTGAAATAAAGACATCAACCTGACCGTCGGTATCTTCCCAGATTTCCGGACCGGTGGTTTTCTCATGAATTTCCGGGTTAGCCGGGTTGCTGAACTGCTGGAGCAGCAGATATTTTGCCGGATCGCTGGCAACAATTTCTTCGGCTTTCTGAATAGCGCCTTTCATACCTTTAGCGCCTTCGGTTAAGACCAGATTTGCGCCCAGAGCTTTCAGCAGCTTGCGACGTTCAATACTCATGGTCTCAGGCATGGTCAGCGTCAGCTTATAACCGCGCGCTGCGGCAACATAGGCCAGCGCGATCCCGGTGTTACCGCTGGTTGGCTCAACCAGCTCGACGCCAGGCTTCAACACGCCACGCTTTTCCGCATCCCAAATCATATTGGCACCGATACGGCATTTTACGCTGAAGCTTGGGTTACGAGATTCCACCTTAGCCAGAATGCGTCCATTACCGATACGGTTCAGTCGAACCAGGGGCGTGTGACCGATAGTCAGCGAGTTGTCTTCAAAAATCTTACTCATGGCCTGTCCTTAACTGTTTGAAATTGGGATACCGACCCAGCATACCTGTTGCAAAAGTATGGGGAAGTAAGGAATTCGCATATCTATATGCTGCAAGGAAATAATGGGGATCAGTATGGAATAAGGGATGGCATAAGCCACCCCTTTTTTTAACTTATTTCCACAACGCGTGTTTGTCTCGATAACAGTCGACCCACATCGCCGTCGCGCCGCAGACCGCCACCGGCATGATGAAAAGATTCAGGAACGGAATCATGGTGAACAGGCTGGTCAGCGCGCCAAACTGCATATTGGCCACCTTACGGCTGCGCAAGGCAGTGCGCATCTCTTTAAACGGTACCTTATGGTTATCGAACGGGTAGTCGCAATACTGAATGGCCAGCATCCAGGCGCTGAACAGGAACCACAGCACGGGCGCAACGGTCTGGCCGATCCCCGGTATAAAGTAGAGAAGCAGCAGCACGATGGCGCGCGGCAGATACCACGCCAGCTTCTGCCACTCGCGCTTCATGATGCGCGGCAGATCTTTCATGATACCCAGCACGCCGGTGTCAGGCGGCGTGGCGCCCGTCAGCCGGGCCTCAAGCTGTTCGGCCAGCAGACCGTTAAAGGGGGCCGCAATCCAGTTGGCAATGGTCGAGAAGAAATAGCCAAACACCAGCAGAACCGAAATGATGACGATTGGCCACAGCAGATAGCTCAGCCACTGCAGCCAGTCGGGAACATGGCTCATCAGCGCCGGGATCCAGGTGTCGAGGCGGGTAAACAGCCACCAGAAGGCGCCACCCATCAGCAGAATGTTGATCAGCAGAGGCAGGATTACAAAACGTCTGATGCCGGGCAATGAAACCAGTTTCCAGCCCTGGGAAAAGTACCAGACGCCGCTGCGTGGAGGGGAAGATGTCGATGAAACCATAACCAGGTTGAGCTCCTTTTATCACAACCAGTGAAATTGCCTGCCTATATTAGCCAGTTGCGGCACGTTGACCAGTTCAGAAATGTTCGAAAAAACAGCAAAAAGCACGATTTAGTTCATCTTTATGCTGCGAATGCTCTGCACGCACTTGCACTTGACGTAATCGGCAAATACTCTTAGTGAGTAAATGTTTGCCGTGGTGGCAAGGTGTTAGAACAACAGAGAATATAATGATGCAGGATTTGCGTCTGATATTAATCATTGTTGGCGCGATCGCCATAATCGCTTTACTGGTACATGGTTTCTGGACCAGCCGTAAAGAGCGCTCTTCTATGTTTCGCGATCGCCCACTGAAGCGCATGAAGTCTAACCGTGACGACGATAGCGATGACGATATCGACGAGACGGAAGACGAGGGTGTGGGTGAAGTACGCGTTCATCGGGCTAATACTGCGCCCGGCGCAGGCCATGGGGAGCATGAAGCGCCTCGTCAGCCTCCGCAGCATCAGTACCAGCCGCCTTACGCATCTGCTCAGCCACGTCCGGCTGCGCCGCAGCCTGTGGCCGAACCGGTACACCAGCCGCAGCAGCAACCGCAGCAGCATGAACCTGTGCGTCAGCAGCCGGTGCAACAGCCGCAGTATGCCGCTCAGCCTGAACCTCAGCCGCAGCCTCAACCCGTCGTGCAGCAGGCTCCACAGCCGGTAGCTCCTGCGCCGCAACCCGCCCCAGCGCCTGTCGCAGAGCCAGAGCCGGTTGTCGAAGCTGCGCCAGTGGTTGAAAAACCGCAGCGTAAAGAGACGGTGATTGTCATGAGCGTGGCGGCCCACCAGGGCACGACCATTAACGGTGAAGTGCTGCTCAACAGCATTCATCAGGCTGGCTTTAAATTTGGCGACATGAATATTTTCCATCGCCATCTCAGCCCTGATGGCAGCGGTCCTTCGCTGTTCAGCCTGGCGAACATGGTTAATCCGGGAACCTTTGATCCTGAGATGACCGGTGATTTCACCACGCCGGGTATTACGATCTTTATGCAGGTGCCGTCTTATGGCGATGAACTGCAAAACTTTAAGCTGATGCTGCAGTCTGCCCAGCACATCGCCGATGAAGTCGGCGGTATGGTGCTCGACGATCAGCGTCGAATGATGACGCCGCAGAAACTGCGCGAATATCAGGACCGCATCCGCGAAGTTAAAGAAGCTAACGCGTAAACGTCCGCGTTTTGTTTCACACCTCCTCAACCCCCGCATGTCGGGGGTTTTTCTCATTAATGGTGCGACATGGACTCAATCGAACAACAACTTACCGAACTGCGAACCACGCTTCGCCACCATGAATATCTTTATCATGTGATGGATGCGCCAGAAGTGCCGGACGCGGAGTATGACCGTCTGATGCGTGAGCTGCGTGAGCTTGAAGCGCAGCACCCGGAGCTAATCACGCCGGACTCGCCTACCCAGCGCGTCGGGGCGGCACCGCTGGCCTTTTTCAGCCAGGTACGTCACGAAGTGCCGATGCTGTCGCTGGATAACGTCTTCGACGAAGAGAGCTTCCTCGCCTTCAACAAACGCGTGCAGGATCGCCTGAAGCAGACCGATGCCCTGAGCTGGTGCTGCGAACTGAAGCTGGATGGCCTGGCCGTCAGCATTCTGTACGAAAACGGGGTGATGATCCGCGCGGCTACCCGCGGCGACGGCACCACCGGCGAGGACATTACCGCCAACGTGCGCACCATCCGCGCTATTCCGCTCAAGTTACATGGCGAGAACATTCCGGCCCGTCTCGAAGTGCGCGGCGAAGTGTTCCTCCCACAGGCGGGCTTTGAAAAAATCAACGAAGAGGCGCGCCGCACCGGGGGCAAAATCTTCGCTAACCCCCGCAACGCCGCCGCAGGCTCGCTACGCCAGCTGGATCCGCGCATCACCGCGAAGCGACCGCTCACTTTCTTTTGCTACGGCGTCGGCATCCTGGAGGGGGGCGAGCTGCCTGATACCCACCTGGGCCGCCTGCTGCAGTTTAAGGCCTGGGGCCTGCCGGTCAGTAACCGCGTTCAGCTGTGCGACTCGCCGGAAGCGGTGCTGGCGTTTTACCGTCAGGTCGAAGCCGATCGCCCGACGCTGGGTTTTGATATCGACGGCGTGGTCATCAAAGTGAACTCCCTCGCGCTGCAGGAGCAGTTAGGCTTTGTCGCCCGCGCGCCGCGCTGGGCGGTAGCCTTTAAGTTCCCGGCGCAGGAGCAGATGACCTTCGTGCGCGATGTGGAGTTTCAGGTGGGCCGTACCGGGGCGATAACGCCGGTCGCGCGTCTGGAGCCCGTTCAGGTGGCCGGGGTGCTGGTCAGCAATGCGACCCTGCATAACGCTGACGAAATCGACCGTCTGGGGCTGCGTATCGGCGATAAAGTGGTGATCCGCCGCGCCGGGGACGTGATCCCGCAGGTGGTGAACGTGGTGGAGTCAGAACGCCCTGACGATACGCGCGCCGTAGAGTTCCCGACCCACTGTCCGGTGTGTGGTTCCGACGTTGAGCGCGTCGAAGGCGAAGCCGTTGCCCGCTGTACCGGCGGATTAGTCTGCGGTGCCCAGCGCAAAGAGTCGCTGAAACACTTCGTCTCCCGCCGGGCGATGGACGTTGACGGCATGGGCGACAAAATCATCGATCAGCTGGTGGAGAAAGAGTACGTCCATACGCCTGCCGACCTGTTCCGCCTGACGCCGGGCAAGCTGACCGGCCTGGATCGCATGGGGCCGAAGTCCGCACAGAACGTGGCCGACGCGCTGGAAAAAGCCAAAGAGACCACCTTTGCCCGTTTCCTCTATGCGTTAGGTATTCGCGAAGTGGGCGAGGCAACCGCTGCCGGGCTGGCCGGGTATTTCGGTACGCTTGAGGCGCTTGAGAAGGCCTCCATCGACGAGCTGCAAAAGGTGCCGGACGTCGGCATCGTGGTTGCGACCCACGTCTTTAACTTCTTCTCGGAAGAGAGCAACCGCGAGGTTATCGGCCAGCTGCTGAACGAAGGTATTCGCTGGCCTGCGCCGCAGGTTATCAACGCCGAAGAGATCGACAGCCCGTTTGCCGGTAAAACCGTGGTGCTGACCGGCAGCCTGAGCCAGCTTTCCCGCGATGATGCTAAAGCGCGGATGGTCGCGCTGGGGGCCAAAGTGGCAGGCAGCGTGTCGAAGAAAACCGACCTGGTGATTGCCGGTGAAGCGGCGGGATCCAAGCTGGCCAAAGCGCAGGAGCTGGGGATTGACGTGATTGACGAAGCCGAAATGCTGCGTCTGTTAGGAGAGTAACGTGGATAAAGCGCAGCTTATCGAGATAGCCAACACCGAAATGCCGTTCGGCAAGTACAAAGGCCGACGGCTGATTGATGTGCCGGAAGAGTATTTGCTGTGGTTTGCCCGTAAGGATCAATTTCCTGCCGGGCATCTTGGCGAGCTGATGGCGCTAACGTTACTGATTAAAACCGAAGGGCTGACCCAGCTGGTTCAGCCCCTGAGACGTCCTTAAACTTTTGCCGTGCGGGCCTGCTCCCGGGCCTGCAACTCCTCGGTCTGGCGTTTGTAGCGACGTGCCAGCACCGCGCAAATCATCAGCTGCAGCTGGTGGAAGATCATCAGCGGCAGCACCATCATCCCGATCACCGAGGTCGGGAACAGAATGTTGGCCATCGGGATACCGTTTGCCAGGCTCTTTTTCGAACCGCAGAAGACAATGGTGATTTCATCGGCTTTGTTAAAGCCAAAGCGGCGGGCGGCAAAGACGTTGATGGCAATGATAATCCCCAGCAGTACCAGGCTGACCACCACAATAAACAGCAGCGAACCAACCCCCACCTTATTCCAGATACCATTCACCACGGCTTCGCTGAACGCGGAATAGACCACCAGCAGAATCGATGACTGATCGGTTTTGGCAATCCACTTCTTATGCTTCGCCACAAAGGCCCCGGTCCACGGACGGGAAAGATGACCCAGCACAAACGGCAGCAGCAGCTGGAGCATGATTTTGCCCACCTGATCCAGGCTTCCTTCCGCGCCGTGCATATTCATCACCAGCCCAACCAGCAGCGGCGACAGGAAAATCCCCAACAGGCTGGAGGCTGACGCCGAGCAGACGGCGGCCGCCACGTTGCCCCCCGCCATGGAGGTAAAGGCGATCGCCGACTGCACCGTCGCCGGCAATATGCAGAGGTACAGGAAGCCGGTATAGATCGCCGGATCGACGTTAACCGGCGCCCACCAGGCAAACAGCACGCCTAACACGGGGAAGACAACAAAGGTGCTGCACATCACCCACAGATGCAGTCGCCAGTGGCTCCCCCCCGCGATAATCGCCTCGCGGGAGAGTTTTGCCCCATGCATAAAAAACAGCAGCGCGATGGCGGCGGTAGTCAAACCTTCAAAAAAGGGGACAAAGCCACCCTGGGCAGGGAAGAAGGAGGCGAGCAGTACCACGACGATAAGGGTGATAGTGAATGGATCGAGAATGCGGAAAAGTTTCATAAACGCTCCTGAAAACAGATAGCGCTATTGTGCTTTTATCTGTTTGAGAAATAAAATTGATTTATTGCATCAATTCATGAGTAAAACAGATGAATTACTCTCTGCGGCAACTTCGTGTATTTGTCACCGTCGCGCAGGCGAAGAGTTTCAGCCGCGCGGGAGAGATGATTGGCCTGAGCCAGTCGGCGGTGAGCCACAGCGTGAAAGAGCTGGAGTTGCAGGCCGGCGTGCGGCTACTCGATCGTACTACGCGGGAAGTGGTGCTGACGGAGGCGGGCCAGCAGCTGGCCGCGCGTCTCGAAAGACTGCTGGATGAGCTGAGCAGCACGCTACGGGATGCGGGCCGGGTAGGGCAGCAGCTCTCCGGCACCGTGCGGGTGGCCGCCAGCCAGACCATTTCAGCGCATCTCATCCCCCACTGTATTGCCCGGAGCAATCACCTCTACCCGGATATCAAATTTGTTCTCCACGACCGCCCCCAGCAGTGGGTACTGGAGAGCATTCGCCAGGGGGAGGTGGATTTTGGCATCGTTATCGATCCCGGTGCGGCAACCGATCTTGAGTGTGAGACGGTGCTGTCGGAGCCTTTCCTGCTGCTGTGCCGCGACGATCACCCCTTCGCCGGGCGAGAATCGGTGGGCTGGCAGGAGCTTCATGCCCAGCGGCTGGTCTTACAGGATTACGCCTCCGGGAGCCGACCGCTGATTGACGCCGCGCTGGCGGGTTTTGCGGTTGAGGCGGATATTGTGCAGGAGATCGGCCATCCGGCGACCTTGTTTCCGATGGTCGAGGCGGGGATTGGCATCAGCGTATTACCCGCCCTGGCGCTGCCCCTGCCGCAGGGAAGCCATTTGCAGGTAAAACGCCTCACCCCGGTGGTGGAGCGACAGTTGATGCTGGTGCGACGTAAAATCGTTCGCTCTCCACCGCAGCTCAGGCGCTGTGGGACGTGGTGCGGATGCAGGCCTGTGAACTCACCGCCGGGCGCGTGCAAAACCCGCTGTATCAGATCTCTTCGTAATACTTCTTCTTCGCCAGCCTCCCGGCTGGCGATGCTGAATTCTCTTTTGAATCAATACAGAACCTGTATCGATCGACACGGAAAAGTGTATTGGTAAAGGGCCCCTCCCTCTCGCTATAAAAAGGCGGTACCCACATTTACTCATAATAAGGACTTCCCATGAGCCACTCTCATTTCTCGCCAAATCCCGGCTATAGCGCAGACATTATTCGCGGTTACAAACCCGGCTTTACGCCACGTGTGGCATTGATCCTCGGCTCGGGTTTAGGTGCCCTGGCAGAGCAAATTGAAGGCGCAGTGGCCATCTCTTACGAGAAGCTGCCCGGGTTCCCGGTAAGTACGGTCCACGGGCATGCCGGCGAGCTGGTGCTCGGTCATCTGGCAGGTGTTCCGGTGGCGTGCATGAAAGGGCGCGGACATTTCTATGAAGGGCGTGGGATGAGCGTGATGACCGATGCGATCCGCACGCTCAAACTGCTGGGCTGCGAGATGCTGTTTTGCACCAATGCCGCAGGCTCGTTGCGCCCCAACGTGGGCCCAGGCAGCCTGGTGGCGTTAAGCGATCACATCAACACTATGCCAGGAACGCCGATGGTGGGTCTGAACGACGATCGTTATGGCGAGCGTTTCTTCTCCCTGGCGAATGCCTATGACGCCGATTATCGCGCGCTGCTCCAGGCGGTGGCCGCTGAAGAGGGCTTCCCGCTTACCGAAGGGGTGTTTGTCTCGTATCCGGGACCAAACTTCGAAACGGCGGCAGAGATCCGCATGATGCAGATCCTTGGCGGGGATGTGGTAGGAATGTCCGTGGTGCCGGAGGTGATTGCCGCTCGCCATTGCGGGCTTAAGGTGGTTGCCGTGTCGGCCATTACCAACCTGGCGGAAGGGCTGGGCGACATTAAGCTTTCCCATGCGCAAACCCTGGCCGCCGCTGAACTCTCCCGGCAAAACTTTATCAACCTGATTTGCGGCTTCTTACGCAAATTGGCCTGATACCCATGCCCCTGAAAAGGGGCTTAGCCTCTGCGGCAAGGAATAAAAAATGGGTATAACCTCTCGACTGAAGATCATGTCGTTTTTGCAGTATTTCATCTGGGGAAGCTGGCTTGTCACCCTGGGGTCATACATGATTAACACCCTCCATTTTAGCGGTGCCAACGTCGGCATGGTATACAGCTCCAAAGGGCTGGCGGCGATTATCATGCCCGGCATTATGGGAATTATTGCCGACAAATGGCTGCGTGCCGAACGGGCCTACATGCTGTGTCATCTGGTCTGCGCCGGAATGCTGCTGTATGCGACGACCGTGACCGATCCGGACACTATGTTCTGGGTGATGCTGATTAACGCCATGGCCTATATGCCGACCATTGCGCTCTCGAACAGCATCTCCTATTCGTGTCTTGCCCAGGCAGGAAAGGATCCTGTTACGGCCTTTCCGCCTGTGCGGGTGTTTGGCACGTTAGGGTTTATTCTCGCCATGTGGACGGTGAGTCTGATGGGCCTCGAGCTGAGCAGCACGCAGCTGTTTATCGCCGCGGGTGCCTCATTGCTGCTGTCTTCCTACGCGCTGACGCTACCGAAGATCCCGGTTGCTGAAAAGAGAGTGGCGACCACGCTCATCAGCAAGCTCGGTCTGGATGCTTTCGTGCTGTTTAAAAATCCGCGGATGGCCATCTTCTTTCTGTTCGCGATGATGCTTGGCGCGGTGCTGCAAATCACCAATGTCTTTGGCAACCCGTTTCTCCACGATTTTGCCCGCGACCCGGCGTTTGCTGAGAGCTTTGTCGTTAAGTATCCCTCCATTTTGCTCTCCGTTTCGCAGATGGCAGAGGTGGGCTTCATCCTGACCATCCCGTTCTTCCTGAAGCGTTATGGCATCAAAACCGTGATGCTGATGAGCATGCTAGCCTGGACCTTACGCTTTGGTTTCTTTGCCTTTGGCGATCCGTCTCCAACAGGCGTGGTTCTGCTGCTGATGTCGATGATTGTGTATGGCTGCGCGTTCGATTTCTTCAATATTTCGGGCTCGGTATTCGTCGAACAGGAGGTGAGCTCCACCATTCGCGCCAGCGCGCAAGGGCTGTTTATGACCATGGTGAATGGCGTCGGCGCCTGGGTCGGCTCCATTTTGAGCGGAATGGCGGTGGATTACTTCTCGGTGGAGGGCGTTAAAGACTGGCAAACCATCTGGTTGCTGTTTGCGGCCTATACCCTGGCGCTGGCAGCGATCTTTGCGGTGTGCTTCAAATATCAGCATAAGCCTGAAGCGTTAGCGGCTCAGTCTTTGACCCACTAGGGCATTTTTACTGGCGAGGGGATGCTCGCCAGTCCATTTAATCAGCAGGGACAGTGTATGAAAGACATTCTTTTCTCATCGGGCATTGGTTTCGGTATCGGGGCGTTATTCACCTTATGCCGGTTACCTATTCCGGCGCCCAATGTTTTACCCGGCGTGCTTTCTATCGTATTTATGTACCTTGGTTACATTGCGGTTCAATTCATTTTTCGCCAGGCGGTGTGATAAATTCGTTCCGTTACTCTCTTTTCTGTAAGGAGCGCAGGGGTGATGGAACGAACAACCCGCATCGATCTAAAGCTGCTGCGTTACTTTCTCGCCGTGGCAGAAGAACTGCATTTTGGACGGGCTGCGGCCCGTCTTAACATGTCCCAGCCCCCCTTAAGTATGCATATCAAAGAGCTGGAACAGCAGCTCGGTACGCTGTTGTTTCTTCGCCACTCCCGCAGTGTGACATTAACCCATGCCGGTAAAATCCTGATGGAAGAGTCACGTCGCTTGCTCTCCAGTGCGAACCAGATTCTGGCGCGGGTAGAGCAGATTGGGCGGGGTGAAGCAGGGCGAATTGAGCTTGGCGTGGTGGGCACGGCGATGTGGGGAAAGATGCGCCCTGTTATGCACCAGTTTCTGAAAACGCATCCTGACATCGAGGTGATTTTCCGGGAAAAAATGCCTGCAAAGCAGATGGCGCTGCTGGAAAGACGCGAGCTGGATGCGGGCATCTGGCGAATGGCGACGGAGCCGATGGCGGGATTTACCCGTGTACGCTTGCACGAGTCGTCATTTCTGGTAGCGATGCCGGAGGATCATGCTCTGACCGCCCGTGACGTCGTGCCGCTAGAGGCGTTACGGTATGAGTGTTTTGTTACCATGCCCGCCATGCACACCGACTGGGCCTTTTTGCAGCGGGTTTGTCAGAGCGCTGGCTTCTCACCCAGGGTGGTGCGTGAAGTGATGGAGCCGCAAACCGTACTCGCTATGATCAGCATGGGTCTGGGGATTACGCTTATCGCCGACAGCTATGCGCAGATGAACTGGCCCGGCGTGGTGTTCCGTCCGCTTGAGGAGCGTATTCCGGCGGATTTGTATGTCGTTTACGAAGAGCAGCAGTTGACGGGGGCGATGGCAAAACTGATCGCGGCGCTGACCGCGTAAACAGAAATTGTGCAGGCGCTGCATCTGGCCTGCACAGTTTTAAGCTGCGTCAGACGTAGATATCAATCTGATGCTCAGCGGAAGGGGAGTTAACGCCTTCCACCTTACCTTGCTGTTTGTCCTGCTTCTGCTGGGCTTCTTCCGCCTGACGACGCTGCAGCTGCTCCAACTGCGCCTGCAGCATTCTGATCTGCGCCTGCAGCAGGTCCTGCTGGGTTTGTTTCTCTTCCGCCGTGCCGCTGCCGTTAGCTACGTCTTTCAGCTGTTTGGTCAGTTTAGTAATTTGTGAGGTGAGGCGGCTAATTTGCGATGCAATGTCGCTACCGGCGGAGCCACTGCTGCTGCCGCTGCTTTTTGTTTGTATTGAGGGTGTGGATGCCTGAATGGTTGTCATGCTGATTTCCTCTGCCTAAAGAAGAGGTATCGGCAGAAAATTGAAGGACTTGAGAATATCTACCTGAACTGGTAGGGATTGCAGATAGCAAAAAAGCGCCTTTAGGGCGCTTTTTTACATTGGTGGGTCGTGCAGGATGACTCGCTTCGCTCGCCCTTCGGGCCGTCGCCGTAACGGCTCCGGTGCCTCACTCTGTTCGGCTCGAACCTGCAGCAGGTTCGAATCTTCCATATCGCAGATAGCAAAAAAGCGCCTTTAGGGCGCTTTTTTACATTGGTGGGTCGTGCAGGATTCGAACCTGCGACCAATTGATTAAAAGTCAACTGCTCTACCAACTGAGCTAACGACCCGAGTGGTGGGTGATGACGGGATCGAACCGCCGACCCCCTCCTTGTAAGGGAGGTGCTCTCCCAGCTGAGCTAATCACCCACTTCGGTACTTCATTTACTACTGCAAGAAATCCAGCTGGCGAGAAAGTGGTGGGTGATGACGGGATCGAACCGCCGACCCCCTCCTTGTAAGGGAGGTGCTCTCCCAGCTGAGCTAATCACCCACTTCTCAATTTCTTGCTACACGGCGGAGACTACATAAAGTAGTTGGTGGGTGATGACGGGTTCGAACCGCCGACCCCCTCCTTGTAAGGGAGGTGCTCTCCCAGCTGAGCTAATCACCCCCGCTGTGTGGAGTCGCATTATAGGGAGAGTTGAAAATGAGTCAACGCCTTTTCTAAAGATTTTGTTCGTTCGTCGTAAAATTAAACAAAACGATCGCAAAACCACCTGTGATGCATGATTTCTAAACAAAAACGGCTACAAAGAACGATCTGACAGCAACAAGATTGAGGAATCAGGCTGGAGTGATAGAATATTGCCCACTTTAGTTTCCAGGATATGCCGGTTGTCGGCATCTTTATCACTGTAAGGCCACTTCATGAAAATCAAAACTCGCTTCGCGCCAAGCCCGACAGGCTACCTGCACGTCGGCGGTGCGCGTACTGCTCTCTATTCCTGGCTGTTTGCTCGCAACCAGGGCGGTGAGTTTGTGCTGCGTATCGAAGATACCGATCTTGAACGCTCCACGCCGGAAGCAATCGAAGCCATTATGGATGGTATGAACTGGCTTAATCTGGAGTGGGACGAAGGCCCTTATTTCCAGACCAAACGTTTTGATCGCTACAACGCCGTTATTGATGACATGCTGGAAGCGGGCACTGCCTATAAGTGCTACTGCTCGAAAGAGCGTCTGGAAGCGCTGCGCGAAGAGCAGATGGCGAATAACGAAAAGCCACGCTACGACGGCCGCTGCCGTCACGATCATTCACACCACGCGGCGGACGAACCCTGCGTAGTGCGTTTCGCTAACCCGCAGGAAGGCTCGGTCATTTTTGACGATCAGATCCGCGGCCCGATCGAATTCAGCAATCAGGAGCTGGACGATCTGATTATCCGCCGTACCGACGGCTCACCAACCTATAACTTCTGTGTTGTGGTTGATGACTGGGATATGGCGATCACCCACGTGGTGCGTGGCGAAGACCATATCAACAACACCCCACGTCAGATCAACATCCTTAAAGCGCTGAATGCACCTGTACCGGTTTATGCGCACGTTTCAATGATCAACGGTGACGACGGTAAAAAACTGTCCAAACGCCACGGCGCGGTCAGCGTGATGCAGTATCGCGATGACGGCTACCTGCCGGAAGCGCTGCTGAACTATCTGGTGCGTCTGGGCTGGTCCCATGGCGATCAGGAGATCTTCAGCCGTGAAGAGATGATCAAGCTCTTTACCCTGAGCGCGGTAGGTAAGTCTGCGAGTGCGTTCAACACCGATAAACTGCTGTGGCTGAACCATCATTACATCAATACTCTGCCGCCAGAGTACGTTGCGACCCAGCTGCAGTGGCATATTGAGCAGGCGAACATCGATACCCGCAACGGTCCACAGCTGGCCGATCTGATCAAACTGCTGGGCGAGCGCTGTAAAACCCTGAAAGAGATCGCGGAAAACTGCCGTTACTTCTATGAAGAATACGATGAGTTTGACGCCGACGCCGCGAAGAAACACCTGCGCCCGGTTGCGCGTCAGCCGCTGGAAGTGGTTCGCGATAAACTGGCTGCCATTACCGACTGGAGCGCTGAGAATGTCCATAATGCCATTCAGGCGACAGCAGATGAGCTGGAAGTCGGGATGGGTAAAGTGGGCATGCCGCTGCGTGTCGCTGTTACCGGTGCCGGTCAGTCCCCGGCGCTGGACGTTACCGTACACGCGATTGGTAAAACCCGCAGCGTGGCGCGTATCAACAGAGCGCTCGATTTTATTGCTGAGCGCGAAAGCCAGCAGTAATCAGAAAGCAAAAACAAAACGGCAGGTTTCCCTGCCGTTTTTTATTCCTCTGGCTGATGAATGTTCAGCCGCACCAGAAAACCCTGTATCCCTTCCCGAGCCAGCAAAACGGCAAGCCGCTCCTGTTCAGGCGGAGTCATATTTTCCAGCGCATCGATAATCTGTCGCAGCACGGCAACGGGCTCATAGCTGGCCGCGGTTTCAGCAAGCTGATAGTTAGCCTGTCGTTTACGAATGGCGGGGATGTTCATGATGTGCTCGCGCACCTGTGCATCAATATGAATGAGACGCGCCTTACCGCCTTTAACGCCATTAATGCCTTCCGTTTTCCAGTTATTCTTGCGTACCCAGCGGTTAACGGTTTGCCTGGCGACCCCCAGCGTATCCGACAGCTCTTCGGTGGTCATTTTGCTACGTAATTTTTTCATATTATTTTTGCTCGCGGATCCCTAAGCGTTGCAACAATCCGGTGATCCCTTCCCGGAGTAATAAAGAGGTCAGTTGTTTCTGTTCCGTGGGTGTCATTTCGTTGGCCAGCGTGATCAGCAGGGCCTGCAGCGAGTTATCTGCATAAACGTCAGGTGAGGGCACCACATCCGGGGCTCTGCGTGCGTTGCGAATAAACTCCCGAACTTTCTCATTCACATGCACCAGCCGCGCTTTACCGCCCTGAACACCGGGTTTTGGCGATGTGGACCAACCCTCTTTCCGCACCCATTTATTGATGGTCTGTCGGCTGTAGCCTGTGAGCCGGGCCAGCTCTTCCGGCGTCATTCGTTCCTTGATCATGCAATTTCCTGAGTAAGAGTGTGGGTAATTAGTGGCTCATTTTATAACACCGTTTTACTGGAAAACGTGACAAGATTAACTCATGGCTGCGAGCACCCTCGCAATGTGATTCATTTGCATGAATTTTCAGCGGTTGAACCACAGTGTGAGATTTTGCCGTTGACACTCAGCAATGGAATTCATATTATGCCGCCCGTCAACACGACACGCTTTACGCGATGGGGCTATAGCTCAGCTGGGAGAGCGCTTGCATGGCATGCAAGAGGTCAGCGGTTCGATCCCGCTTAGCTCCACCAAACTCTGAACCCAACAGAGTCTGGTGCGTAAAGAAAACTGTGGGGCTATAGCTCAGCTGGGAGAGCGCTTGCATGGCATGCAAGAGGTCAGCGGTTCGATCCCGCTTAGCTCCACCAAAATTTAAACCCTCGCCGAATGGCGGGGGTTTTTTTATGCCTGCAATAAACCGTTTATCTCTTTTTCCTGTAAATAAATCTTGTTTAGGTAAATTCTTAGTCAGGAAATGCTATTTCCCGGCCTTGAACTTGAATTGCCTTTTTAAAGGAAATAGTATTTATGTGAAATTAATATCGCCAGGTAAATAGTTTAACAAAATTAATGAATACTAAAATTAATATTAACTTAAAGAGCTTCACGCTCGCCCTGGCGTTATGCCTCGTCTTCGTCCCTTTCTCCCGTCTTATTTCACCGAAATCTGTTATCGATGGTTTTGAGGTTTATCTGGCATGGATGCCGCTGAGCGTCATGCTGGCGATAATATTATTATTTGGTCGCCAGGCAATTATTCCGATCGTTATTAGTTTCGCCATAATTAACCAGTGGAACCTTCAATTATCGCCGGAGCAGGATGTTATTTTGCTGTTTTGTCAGGTGTTTAGCACGCTGCTGGTCTGCGGGATCCTGCGCTGGCTGCTTGGTTCGCGCTGGCGCTATCAGATACCCAGCCGCTTTCTTGGGGCGCGCATTTTCTGGTTAGGATTTGCCTTACCCCTGGCAATAAAACTCTCAATGTTTCTTGCCGGTTATTTTTGTGACTTCCCTGTTACCCTTGCTAATTTCTCTGACAGAGGTTCCGTCATATATCACATCGTGGATATTCAGAGCCTGATTTGCGCCGTTCTGATTTTCACCATGCTGTTCTATTATCCTTTAAGAATGATTATTAATCCGAATTATGCGCGCGCTTTCTGGCGGCGGAATATTAATAATTCATTTTCATTTCGCAACCAAATATTTACATCCGTATTACTTCTGTTGCTTGCCGCTTTCTTGCTTCTGCTCTGTTTGCCTTTTACTTCCGATATTATTGCGGGCTACCTGGTACCGGTGATATTCATTCTGTTCACCTTAGGCGTGAGTCGATTCCGCTATCCTTTCATCTCGCTGGGCTGGGCGTTGAGCACACTGCTGCTGCTCACCTATAACAGCAATTTTTTACAGGGCGTGCAGAACGGCTACTCACTGGCGTTCGTGCTGTCGGTGCTGATCTCCTTCGCTATCTGTCTGGTTTATATGTCTCGTATTTTTCAGCGCAGCGAATGGCTTAAACGTGGCTGGCAGGAGAGGGCGTTGATCGATCCCCTGACGGGACTGCGTAACCTGCGCGCGCTGGAGTGCTTCCTGAGTGATAACAGAGAGGTCACCCTGTGCTGTTTACGGATGGATAATCTGGAGTTCCTGAGCCGTCACTATGGCCTGATGATGCGCGTGCAGTGCAAACGGGCCATCATTCGCCAGCTCCAGCCGCTGCTGATGGCCAATGAGCAGGTTTTCCAGATCCCGGGTAATGAGCTGGTGGTGGTGCTCAGCGGGCCGGAAACCGGGGCGCGCTTGCAGCACATCATTGATTACATGAACAGCCGCAAAATTTACTGGAACAATATCGGTCTGGATATTGAATTTGGCGGCGCCTGGGGCGGCGTGGAGTCTAACGGCGGAGAAAGCCTGTATCACACGCTGGGCCAGTTAAGCTGGCTGGCGGAAAAAGCCTGCTCGGCGAATCAGGTTCTCTCCCTGAATAACAGCCTTGAAACGGTTTCAGGCCAGACGACAGAGCGCGTGCTGATGCTGAGTCGCATCAAGCGGGCGCTGGATGAGGGGGGATTACGCCTGTACGCGCAACCCATTCAGCAAGCCGATGGCGCGGGTTATCACGAAATCCTGTCTCGCCTGGAAAGTGAGGGTGAGCTCTTAACGCCTGATAAGTTCTTGCCGCTGGTAGCGCAGTTTAACCTGAGCCGCCGCTTCGATATCGGCGTGGTTGAATCATTGTTGGCCTGGCTGCAGGAGCATCCCTCAGACGATTGCTGCGCGCGTTTTTCCGTGAATCTGATGCCCTTGACGCTGATGCAAAAAGAGGTGGCGGCAGAGATCATTACTCTGTTTGAACGTTACGGGGTGAGGCCGCAGTCGGTGATTATCGAGGTGACCGAAGAGCAGGCGTTCTCCAACTCGGAAGTCAGTATCGCCAACATTCAGCAGCTGCGTCAGTACGGCTTTAAAATCGCCATCGACGATTTCGGTACCGGCTACGCCAACTACGAGCGGCTCAAGCGCCTGGAGGCGGACGTCATTAAAATTGATGGCTGCTTCGTCAAGGATATCTGCAGCGACAGCATGGATGCGATGATTGTGAAATCCATCTGCAATCTGGCGAAGACCCGCTCCCTGTGCGTGGTGGCGGAATTTGTCGAAACGGAGGAGCAGCGCGAAAAGTTGCTCGCCTCGGGGGTGGACTATCTGCAGGGATATCTGGTCGGCAAACCGCAACCGCTTCAGTAAATGACAGGCGAAAAAAACCGGGGACTTATCATCCCCGGTTTTTTTATGCTGATTACAGTACCAGTGCGGCGATAGACGCAGACAGGACGCTGACCAGCGTAGAACCGTAAACCAGTTTCAGGCCGAAGCGGGAAACCACGTTACCCTGCTCTTCGTTCAGACCTTTAATCGCACCGGCGATGATGCCGATGGAAGAGAAGTTAGCGAAAGAGACCAGGAAGACGGACAGAATGCCTTCGGCGCGCGGGGAGAGGGAACCGGCGATTTTCTGCAGATCCATCATTGCGACGAATTCGTTAGACACCAGTTTGGTTGCCATAATACTGCCCACCTGCAGCGCTTCGCTTGCAGGCACACCCATCACCCAGGCTACCGGGTAGAAGATGTAACCCAGAATGCCCTGGAAGGAGATACCCAGCACGGCAGCAAACAGGGCGTTCAGCGCGGAGATCAGCGCGATAAAGCCGATCAGCATCGCCGCAACGATAACCGCAACCTTGAAGCCTGCCAGGATGTATTCACCCAGCATTTCAAAGAAGCTCTGGCCTTCGTGCAGGTTAGCCATCTGCAGGTTCTCTTCACTCTCATCCACGCGGTACGGGTTGATCAGTGACAGAACGATAAAGGTGCTGAACATGTTCAGAACCAGCGCAGCAACCACGTATTTTGGCTCCAGCATGGTCATATACGCGCCCACGATAGACATGGAAACGGTAGACATTGCCGTGGCCGCCATGGTGTACATGCGGTTGCGGGACATTTTGCCGAGGATATCTTTATAGGCGATGAAGTTCTCAGACTGACCGAGGATCAGGGAACTTACGGCGTTGAAAGACTCCAGTTTGCCCATGCCGTTCACTTTAGACAGCACGGTACCGATAGCGCGGATCACAATCGGCAGAATGCGAATGTGCTGCAGGATACCGATCAGGGCAGAGATAAAGACAATTGGGCACAGCACTTTCAGGAAGAAGAACGCCAGACCTTCGTCGTTCATCTTACCGAACACGAAGTTGGTCCCTTCATTAGCGAATCCGAGGAGTTTTTCGAACATCTCGGAGAAGCCTTTTACGAAGCCCAGCCCCACGTCTGAGTTCAGGAAGAACCAGGCGAGCAATACTTCAATAACGAGTAACTGAACAACATAGCGAATGCGGATCTTTTTGCGATCGCTGCTGACCAGCAACGCAAGCACGGCAACGACAACAAGTGCCAGGACAAAATGTAGGACGCGGTCCATATTTGCTCCAAATATGAGGCAGGTTTAATTTCGCTGCACATTCTATGAAACAAGCGTAAAGAAAACGAGATCAAAGCCACACTATCGTTGAGTCCTGTGACGAGTCTCAAAAATAGTGACATACGATACATTTTCGTTATGTTGTGTAAATGAATTAAAAGTTAAGTTTGTGTGCTACGCTTCACAAAGGTTGCGTGCATTTTCGCCGTCAACTTATCCACGACTCAGCCTGCTTATCGTTCTTCGCTATCGGTGCAATCACTATAACCCTTTTAAATGAACTTGATAATCATTCGCATTTTGATAGCATTAAACATAGCAAAGGCTATATTTCTGAGGCAAAAATGAGCAATAGTCGCGTTGATGAGAGTAGCAGTGGCAGAGCAGCACGCAAAATGCGGTTCGCATTAATGGGACCTGCGTTTATTGCCGCCATTGGCTATATCGATCCCGGTAACTTTGCGACCAACATCCAGGCCGGGGCCAGCTTTGGCTACAAACTGCTGTGGGTGGTTGTCTGGGCCAACCTGATGGCGATGATGATCCAGGTGCTGTCGGCAAAACTGGGTATCGCTACCGGGAAAAACCTCGCGGAGCAGATCCGCGACCACTATCCGCGTCCGCTGGTCTGGTTTTACTGGGTGCAGGCTGAAATTATTGCCATGGCGACCGACCTCGCGGAGTTTATCGGGGCGGCCATCGGCTTTAAGCTGATCCTCGGCGTGTCGCTGTTGCAGGGTGCGGTATTAACCGGTATTGCCACTTTCCTTATTCTGATGCTGCAACGACGCGGGCAAAAGCCGCTGGAGAAAGTGATTGGCGGCCTGCTGCTGTTCGTGGCGGCGGCCTATATCGTGGAGCTGATCTTCTCCCGGCCTGACTTTGCACAGTTAGCGAAAGGGATGGCGATCCCGAGCCTTCCTGGCACCGAAGCGGTGTTCCTTGCGGCCGGGGTGCTGGGTGCGACCATTATGCCGCACGTCATTTATCTGCACTCGTCGCTGACCCAGAACCTGCACGGAGGCTCGCGGCATGAGCGCTACTCTGCGACAAAATGGGACGTGGCGATCGCCATGACCATCGCCGGGTTTGTCAATCTGGCGATGATGGCTACCGCCGCAGCGGCGTTCCATTTCAACGGCCATACCGGTATTGCCGATCTCGACCAGGCCTACCTGACGCTGGAACCGCTACTCAGCCATGCGGCAGCCACTATTTTTGGTCTGAGTCTGGTGGCGGCGGGTCTCTCTTCTACCGTCGTGGGCACGCTGGCGGGGCAGGTGGTGATGCAGGGCTTTGTGCGCTTCCACATTCCTCTGTGGGTGCGCCGCTCGATCACCATGCTGCCGTCGTTTATTGTGATCCTGATGGGGCTGGATCCGACGCGCATTCTGGTGATGAGCCAGGTGCTGTTGAGCTTCGGTATTGCTCTGGCGCTGGTGCCGCTGCTGGTCTTTACCAGCGACAAAAAGTTGATGGGCGATCTGGTGAACAGTGTGACGGTGAAACGGACCGGGTGGGCAATAGTGGTGCTGGTGGTGGCCCTGAATCTGTGGTTGCTTATCGGGACTGCATTAGGATTGTAAAAAAGGCGCCGTAAGGCGCCTTTTTTATATTAGTGACGATGGCCGTGTCCGCCATGACCACGCCCGTGACCTTTAGGGCCGCGATGGTCATCACGATCGCTCCAGCCTGCGCGATAGCCGCGCTCGTAGGCGTTACGTTTATCCCAGCCACGGTGGTAGCCGTTATCATGTCTGTGCCAGCGATTATCACGCCATTCATAATGACGACGCCAGTAGTCGCGGTCACGCCAGCCGCCGCCGTCCCAGTAGTTACCATAATTATCACGATCGCCAATTTGTAATTTTATGGATGGCAACAGGGTGATTTCGCCAGCATTAGCGACCAGCGGGGCTGAAGCCATTAATACTGCTGCCAGAATCAGGGACCTGAACATGGTTATTCTCCTTCACGATCGGAGCCGTAATCGGCTTGTTAACGCAATTTTAAGGGGCGGTAAAGGCCCGGATAATCGCTTTAACTCCTAATTCAGAAGGCGTAGCACTTTTTGCTAAAAGCGCGTTTAATTTGTGCTTTTCAGAATTAATTCTATTTCCTGAAGTTCCTCAGGCGTGAAATGGCGATTCGCCAGCATCCCCACCGCATCGTCAATTTGCGCCGTTTTGCTGGCACCAATTAAGACCGAGGTGACGGGCTCCTGATGGAGCACCCACGCCAGCGCCATTTGCGACAGCTTCTGGTTCCGGCGTTCGGCCAGGGCGTTGAGCTGACGCACTTTCGCCAGCTTCTCATCGGTTATCTGGTCCGGGTTCAGGAAGCGGCTGGTGCTGGCGGCGCGGGAATCTGCCGGAATGCCGTTCAGATAACGGTCGGTTAGCTGGCCGCCCGCAAGCGGAGAAAAGGCAATGCAGCCCACCCCTTTATCCTTAAGCACGTCCAGCAAACCCGCCTCCGGCGCGCGTTCAAACATGGAGTATTTCGGCTGGTGGATAAGGCAGGGGGTGCCCAGGTCATCGAGGATTTCAGCGGCCTGACGCGCCAGTTCTGCCGGATAGTTGGACAGCCCGACGTACAGCGCCTTGCCCTGACGTACGATATGGTCGAGCGCTTTCATCGTCTCCTGTAACGGCGTTTCCGGATCGGGACGGTGGTGATAGAAGATGTCGACATACTCCAGCCCCATCCGTTTCAGGCTCTGATCGAGGCTGGCGATCAGATACTTACGCGAGCCCCAGTCGCCGTAGGGGCCGTCCCACATGGTGTAGCCCGCCTTGGTTGAGATGATCAGCTCATCGCGCCAGGCGCTGAAATCTTCCTGTAAAATCCGTCCGAAATTACGCTCTGCCGAACCCGGCGGTGGACCGTAGTTATTGGCAAGGTCGAAGTGCGTAATGCCCAGGTCAAAGGCACGATGTAAAAGTTGACGGCTGTTTTCAATCAGCGTGGCATCGCCGAAGTTGTGCCACAGCCCCAGGGAGATAGCAGGGAGCTTAAGACCGCTTTGCCCGCATCGTTGATACACCATTGACTGATAACGGTTTTGATCCGCCTGATAAACCATGAGTCTTGCCCCTCTGCGTCAGAATGTCATTCAGTGTATACGTTTACACTAAACGTCAGGCAAGCAGATTACCCCGCGAAAATACGTAAAGCATTATTTCCAAGCGCTGATTATCGCCATTCCTGGACAGCTATCACGCTTCTTCAATACTCAAATTGAAGTCAACATTATAAGGATAACTGTCATGCATACCCCCTACACCGTCGCCGATTACCTGCTGGACCGTCTTACAGATTGTGGTGCCGATCATCTGTTTGGCGTGCCGGGCGACTACAATCTGCAGTTTCTCGATCACGTTATCGCCAGCCCGGATATTGGCTGGGTAGGTTGTGCCAACGAACTGAATGCGGCCTACGCCGCTGATGGATATGCGCGCTGCAAGGGTTTTGCCGCGCTGCTGACGACGTTTGGGGTTGGCGAGCTCAGTGCCATGAACGGCATCGCGGGCAGTTTCGCTGAACATGTTCCGGTACTGCATATCGTCGGCGCACCGGGCAGCGCCTCGCAGAAAAAAGGGGAGTTGTTGCACCATACCCTCGGTGACGGTGAGTTTCGTCATTTCTATAAGATGAGTGAGCCCGTGACCGTGGCGCAGGCGCACCTGACCGAACAGAACGCCTGCTATGAAATTGACCGGGTGTTGACCGAAATGCTCCGTGAGCGCCGCCCTGGCTACATCATGCTGCCTGCCGACGTGGCAAAGAAACCTGCCACTCCGCCAGTAAGCGCGCTCATTGACCGAATTTATGAAAGTGACAGTTTCCGCCTGGATGCATTCCGTCAGGCGGCGGAAAAACGGCTGGCCGCAAGCGATCGCATCGCGCTGCTGGCCGACTTCCTGGTCCTGCGCTACGGCCTGAAAAACCAGATGCAGCGCTGGGTGGACCAGACGCCCGTCGCCCACGCCACCATGCTGATGGGGAAAGGCATTTTTGACGAGCGCAAAGCAGGCTTTGCGGGAACCTACAGCGGCTCCGCCAGCGCGGCCGACGTCAACGAGGCCATTGAAGGCGCTGACACCGTGATCTGCGTGGGCACGCGCTTCACCGATACGCTCACCGCCGGCTTCACCCACAAACTCACTCCTCAGCAGACCATCGACGTGCAGCCGCACGCCTCGCGCATCGGCGATGTCTGGTACACCGGCATCCCGATGACCCAGGCCATTGAAGTGCTCTCCAGCCTGTGCCACCAGTATGCCAACACCAGCAGCACGCCACGCCCGGCACGCCAGCTGCATGCGGTTCATCCAGGCTCATTGACCCAGGACAGCTTCTGGAAAACCCTGCAAACCTATATTCGTCCGGGGGATATTATTCTGGCCGACCAGGGCACCTCGGCGTTTGGTGCGGGCGCGCTGAGGCTGCCGGATGAGGTGAACTTTATCGTGCAGCCGATCTGGGGCTCGATTGGTTACACCCTGGCCGCCGCCTACGGTGCCCAGACTGCCTGCCCGGATCGCCGCGTGATTGCGATTACCGGCGACGGCGCGGCACAGCTCACCATTCAGGAGCTGGGCTCGATGCTGCGTGACAAGCAGCGCCCGGTGATCATGGTGCTCAATAACGAAGGGTATACGGTGGAGCGCGCCATTCACGGTCCGAACCAGCGCTATAACGACATTGCGCTGTGGAACTGGACGCAGATCCCGCAGGCCCTCAGCCTGAATTGTCAGGCCGAGTGCTGGCGGGTCAGCGAGACGGTGCAGCTGGAGGAGGTGCTGGAGAGAGTGGGGCACCCGGAACGGCTGTCGCTGATTGAGGTCATGCTGCCGAAAGCCGACGTTCCGCCGCTGCTGAGCGGCATTCTCCAGGCGCTGGAGGCGCGTAAAAGCGCCTGATTATTTCTCCTGACGCCCGGCAATCATCATTGGTCTGCCCGCCAGCAACAGCCAGGCGGGCAGCATCACAATACAGAGCAGCGGCAGCAGGCTGGTGTCCGGCACCACCACTGCCGCCATAAACAGGCTCAGCCACGCATCCCGGGTGACAACCAGAACCAAGCCCAGAATGGAACAGGAGATGGTGATCGCCAGCGGAACCGCATCAACGTGCTCGTGCAGCATCAATCCCAGCGCGACGCCAACAAACACCGCCGGGAAAATGCGCCCGCCGCGAAAACCGCATGCCGCCGCCACCACCAGCGCCGCCAGTTTGATCAGCGCAAAGAGCAGATAATCCGACACGCTGAAGATCTGGCTGAAAGCCATCTGCTGCATCTCGTCCAGCCCCTTAAACAGGGTGATGTTGCCCCCGATGGCGCCCAGGATCCCCAGAATAAATCCGCCGACCCCGAGAATAAGTACCGGATGCTTCAGACGATGCATCAGCCGGTGCAGGCGTGGCAGACACCACACCGCCACCATACCCAGCGCGATGGCGATGGCGGCAACAATTGCGCCGCTAAATATATCGACCAGCTGCATCTGGCTGTAGTGGGCAATGGGCAGCGAGAAGTTGGGATGGAAGAACAGGCTGGTGGTCAGCGCGCCCGCTGCGGCGGCGAGCAGCGGGGCGAACAGCCGATCCCAGAGCGGGATCTCCGCGTTGCCGCTCAGGGTCTGGGAAAAAATCAGCGCCGCCGCGACGGGGGTGCCGAACAGCGCGCCGATGGTGCCGGCAGAGGCAAGAATGGTCCAGTCCAGGGCGTTCACCCGGGGAAAGACGCGCGCGCCTACGGCGACGGCCAGGGCGATGTTTACTGCCATCACCGGATGCTCAGGCCCGAGGCTGACGCCCCCCGCTAGACCGATAATCAGGGCGATTATCAGCCCCGGCAGGGCGGCGGCGTTGACCGGCGCGCCAATCAACGGCTCTGTGGCCGGGTCGGGCCCGGCATGGCCCGGGGTATAACGGATCACCAGCCCCACGGCGATACCGGTCAGGGTCAGGGTCAGAATAATCCACGTCGGGGAGTTCGCGCTAAGACCGATTGTGGAGGGTAAAGAGGTCCACAAAAGCGACTGCAGCACCGAGGCAACCTTCATGATGATTATCAGAATCAGACTGGATGCCACGCCAATAATCAGGGCAGGAGGGGCCAGCAGCAGCATCGTTCTGGCTCGCGGATGGAGCATGATGATTTCCTTGTAGAAAATGGCTGTCTTTACTTTGCACTCTCAGCCTTATGGTAATAGTGCAAATGGTGCTGAAACGGTAAAGTTATTCTGTGACGAAGATCGATAATCCTGGGGTGCTTTTATTCAGGTCGTTGTTGTTCTCGGGCCTTGAATTTAGAGTGTGCCAATCAGTTATTTTGACTTTAGCGGAGCAGTAGAAGAATGACAAAGTATGCTTTGGTAGGTGATGTAGGGGGGACTAACGCGCGTCTGGCGTTATGTGACGTCAATACCGGCGAAATCTCCCGCGCCAAAACCTATTCCGGGCTGGATTATCCCAGCCTGGAAGCGGTGGTTCGTGTCTATCTGACGGAGCATGAGGTCAGCGTTGAGGATGGTTGTATCGCTATTGCCTGCCCGATTACCGGCGACTGGGTGGCGATGACCAACCACACCTGGGCATTCTCTATTGCCGAAATGAAAGCCAACCTCGGTTTCGCCCATCTGGAAATTATTAACGACTTTACCGCGGTATCGATGGCGATCCCGATGTTAAAGCCGGAGCATCTGATCCAGTTCGGCGGTACTGAGCCGGTTGAAGGTAAGCCAATTGCCGTCTATGGCGCAGGCACCGGCCTTGGCGTCTCGCATCTGGTGCACGTCGACAAACGCTGGATCAGCCTGCCGGGCGAAGGCGGACACGTGGATTTCGCGCCAAACAGCGAAGAAGAGGGCATTATCCTTGAAGAGTTGCGCGCGGAGATCGGCCACGTATCCGCAGAGCGCGTGCTCTCCGGCCCGGGCCTGGTGAATCTCTACCGGGCAATCGTGAAATCTGACGGCCGTCTGCCGGAAAATCTGCAGCCGAAAGACGTCACCGAACGCGCGCTGGAAGATTCCTGTACCGATTGTCGTCGCGCGCTGTCGCTGTTCTGCGTCATCATGGGGCGTTTTGGCGGCAACCTGGCGCTGAATCTCAGCACCTTTGGCGGGGTTTATATCGCGGGCGGGATCGTGCCGCGCTTCCTCGACTTCTTTAAATCATCCGGTTTCCGCGGCGGATTTGAAGATAAAGGCCGCTTCCGCGATTACGTCCGGGATATCCCGGTGTACCTGATCGTCCATGACAACCCGGGCCTGCTGGGCTCTGGTGCGCATCTGCGTCAGACGCTGGGCCAGGTACTGTAACAGCCCGTCCCCGGTGACGTCCGTCACCGGGGCACTCCCTTCACAGGTGCATCAGCTGGCGAAACTCTTTCACCTTGCTGCGACTTACCGGCACCTGAAAATCCAGATCCTTCAGCCGCAAAATGTAGGTGTTATTGAACCAGGGTTCGATCTCGCGGATCTTGTTCAGATTCACGCAAAACGAACGATGGCAGCGGAAGAAGTGGCTCGTCGGCAGTCTGGCGCAAAATTCGGTGATGTTCATCGGCATGACGAACGACTCGCGGCGGGTATAGACGAAGGTCATCTTCTCGTGCGCTTCGGCGTAATAGATGTCGTCCATCGGCGTCACGATGATGCGCTCGTCCTTGATCAAATTGATGGTGTCATTTTCACGCGTCACCGGTGAGGCCGCGACCTGCTCCGCGCCGGATTGCTGCTGCCAGGCGTGTTCCAGCTTCTGCAGCATGGTGACGATCCGCGACTCCTGATAAGGCTTCAGAATGTAGTCGAACGCCTCCAGCTCGAAGGCCTCCACCGCATGCTCTTTCCACGCGGTGACAAAGACGATAAACGGCTTGCTGGCAAACTGGCTGATGTTCTGCGCCAGCAGTACGCCGTCCAGGGACGGAATGTTGATATCCAGAAAAATGGCGTCGACCCGGTTGTGCTGCAAAAATTTCAGCACGTCCAGGCCGTCCTCAAAGGTGCCGACAATCTCCATCTGGCTGTGTTCTTTAATCAGCCAGCTCAGCTCCTGTTGAGCGAGTATTTCATCTTCCACAATGATGACTTTCATGCGTCACTCCCTCTAAGGCAACAACAACGGCTGGGCATGAACGGCGGAGCGTTCATTCGGCACATAAAACGCGATCTCGGTTCCCGGCTCAAGGCGGCGGATGTGCAGCCCTTCACCATAGAGCAGCTTAACGCGGTGATGGACATTCAGCAGACCAATTTTATTGCCGGGCATCTCGTTGGACTCCACCCGCTCAATCACTTTCGGGTCGATCCCGTGTCCGGTATCGCGCACCGCCACCCGCACGCGGTTACCGCACTCGGCCACGCTTATCGTCACCACGCCTTTGCCCTTGCGCGGCTGAATGCCGTGAACAATGGCATTCTCCACCAGAGGCTGGATCAGCAGGCTCGGGATCACGCAGTTCACCTCTTCATCGATGTCGTAGATGACGGTGAGCTTATCGCCAAACCGCGCCTGCTCGATGGCGATGTAATCCTTGATCTGATAGAGCTCTTTTTTGATGTCGATCTGCTCGTCGTCTTTCAGCTCAATGTTGTAGCGCAGATAGCGCGAGAGATTGAAGATCAGCTGGCGGGCGGTGTCCGGATTCAGGCGGATCGACGAGGAGATCGCGTTCAGGGCATTGAACAGGAAATGGGGATTAATTTTGCTCTGCAGGGCGCGCAGCTCTGCCTTGTTTGCCATCTCCCGCAGCTGCTCGGCTCGGGAGACCTCCAGCTGGGTGGAGATAATCTGCGACAGCCCGACCGCCATCTCCTGTAAGGAGGAGGTAATCTGGTGCGCGTGGCAGTAGTAAATTTTGAGCGTGCCGGTGACCACCCCTTTTTCCCACAGCGGGATCACCAGCATGGAGTGGATCTCCGGGGTGCGGTGGGCTTCATCGTTGTTCTTGATGATGATCTTACCGCCGCTGATCGCCTGGCGGGTGGTGGGGCTGACGGTATCGTCGTTATCCCGGTAGTTAGCTTCCCCTACGCCCACGTAGGCCAGCACCCGGTCGATGTTGGTGATCGCCACCGCATCGGCGTCAATATCGCGGCGGATGATGTCGCACACCTGGCGCAGGGATTCGGCATTAATATCGCGAAACAGCGGCAGCGTTTTATTGGCGATATCCAGCGCCAGCTTGGCCTGCCGGGCAGCGCTGGCCTCTTTTTCGCCCTCCACGCTCTGCACCAGCAGCACGATAAAGCCCACGCAGACGCTGCCGAGAATCATCGGGATGCCGATCTTCGAGACGATATCCAGCCCAAGCTCAACGGTCGGCGCCCACGCTACCACCAGGATCATGGTCAGGGTTTCGCAGACCATCCCGGCGATAATGCCCGCTTTCCAGTGCTGCTTTTTTGGGATCTTACGGTTAATCACCCCCGACAGCACGCCGGCAATGATGCTGGTGATCAGGCAGGGGATCGCCGTCACGCCGCCGATATCAATCAGATAGCGGTGCGTCCCGGCAATAACCCCGGTGATGATCCCCACCCACGGGCCAAACAGGATCCCGCCGGACATCACGGCAATGATCCGCACGTTGACCAGCGATCCCTCTACCGGCACCCCGGACCAGGTGCTGAACAGGGCAAACATCGAGAAGATGGCGGTGACCGCCAGCAGCTCTCGCGGCGAGTGGGCAGACTTATGCAGCAGCTCGCGGAACAGGCGGATGCGGATGAGGAAGAACAGGCAAATCAGCATTAATGCCGCGCGATCGAAAACCGCCAGCAGCATATTGAATATTTCGTGCACGGGGAAACCTGGGAAAACGGGAAAGAACCATGATAAAAAACCTGACGCCCAATGACCAGTTATCCGTCCTTTTTATCAAATGGGGATAAACCATAAAAATGAAAGGGGATTGACTTCGTTGCCGCGCAAAGGGGTCTGAAGGGAAAAAATAATCCAAAAGTCGTAACTGTACTGATATTAAAATGTTAACTAAATGGCATTGAAAATGCCTCTTTTCATAATCGCTTCCCGTTTTTACCCGAGCAGAGTTCCTGTTTTAGCGCTACGTTATTTTTTTATTTCTCCCCTCTCGACAAGACGAATTTTTTCAGGTTATTTTCTAAGCACGCCACATTCGTGGCGACGTCGCTCGGACGGTCCGGGCGCTAACGTAATCTGAGGAATTTATGGCTGACTCCAGTCCTGAACGCCGTTTTTCGCGTATCGATCGTCTTCCCCCGTATGTATTTAACATCACCGCTGAACTGAAAATGGCTGCGCGTCGGCGCGGCGAAGACATTATTGATTTCAGCATGGGTAACCCCGACGGCGCTACGCCACCGCATATCGTGGAAAAGCTCTGTACCGTCGCCCAGCGCCCGGACACCCACGGCTACTCGACTTCCAAAGGCATTCCGCGCCTGCGCCGCGCCATTTCGCGCTGGTATCAGGACCGCTATCAGGTTGAGATCGACCCCGAGAGCGAAGCCATTGTCACCATTGGGTCGAAAGAGGGGCTGGCGCATCTGATGCTGGCGACCCTGGACCACGGCGACACCGTACTGGTGCCGAACCCCAGCTACCCGATCCATATTTACGGCGCGGTCATCGCCGGGGCGCAGGTGCGCTCTGTTCCGCTGGTGGAAGGCGTCGACTTCTTTAACGAGCTGGAACGCGCCATCCGCGAAAGCTATCCGAAGCCGAAGATGATGATCCTCGGTTTTCCGTCAAACCCGACCGCCCAGTGTGTCGAACTCGAGTTCTTTGAGAAGGTCGTGGCGCTGGCGAAGCGCTATGACGTGCTGGTGGTGCATGACCTGGCCTATGCCGATATCGTCTATGACGGCTGGAAAGCGCCGTCGATCATGCAGGTTCCCGGCGCGCGCGACGTGGCGGTGGAGTTCTTCACCCTGTCGAAAAGCTACAACATGGCGGGCTGGCGTATCGGCTTTATGGTCGGCAACAAGACCCTGGTGAACGCCCTGGCGCGCATCAAAAGCTACCACGACTACGGCACCTTCACCCCGCTGCAGGTGGCGGCGATTGCAGCGCTGGAAGGCGATCAGCAGTGCGTGAAGGACATTGCCGCCCAGTACAAGCGTCGTCGTGATGTGCTGGTCAAAGGGCTGCATGAAGCAGGCTGGATGGTCGAGATGCCGAAAGCCTCAATGTACGTCTGGGCGAAGATCCCGGAGGCTTACGCCGCGATGGGATCGCTGGAGTTTGCCAAAAAACTCCTGCAGGACGCGAAAGTGTGCGTCTCCCCGGGCGTTGGCTTTGGCGACTACGGCGACACGCACGTGCGTTTCGCGCTGATTGAGAACAGCGACCGTATTCGTCAGGCGGTGAGGGGCATTAAGGGCATGTTCCGCGCCGACGGGCTGCTGCCGCAGGCCGCAAAGACCGCGCCGGAACAGTAACCAAAAAAAACAGGCGCCTCAGGCGCCTGTTTTTTGACTACATTTTCTTTGCTCAGTTCATCATCAGGGCAAACGTGCCGACCCAGGCGAACAAAATCACTGAAAAACCCATCAAGAAATATTTCACGTTCATCGCTCCGCGTATTTCGTGATACGCATTAAAAACAGAGTCCAACTGATTATAGAGAGGTGAAGTCGGTCCAGGGCGGAAATGAGAATTATCCCCGTTTTGGCAGCGACTCCAGCTCAGAATTCTGTGCTTTCAGGTAGCCAGACGGCGCTAATGTACGCCTAAATTTCAGGAGTGACAAGGGGCATTTTTTTAAATAATTTCCACGACTTACGAGTGTCGTGGAACGGCGACAGATTGATTTCGCGGCGTAATAAATTGCCCTTCGGCAACATAGCCTGCTAACGATAAATCAGGGTGATTACAGGTGATTGAAAAGGTTAGTTTCACGCAGAAACTAACCTCTGTTTTGGGGCTAACGGTAGAGGGAAGGTTCACCGACAGGGCGGGTTTTGAAGCGGCGATGCACCCATAAATACTGCTCCGGGGCACGCATGATCTCGTTCTCGATCGCCTTGTTGATGTAAGCCGCGGCGGCCACCTCTTCCTGCGGATAGTTTTCCATCTCCGGCATGATGAACAGGCGATAGCCGCTCTTATCGGCTTTTCTGACCATCGTGACGGTGAGCATCGCCGCCTTTGAGAGGCGCTGAATCACGAATGTGCCGTTAGTGGTCGCCACATCCTTCACCGCAAAGAAGGGGGCGAAGCTGCTGCCATTGCGGCCATAGTCCTGATCCGGCGCAAACCAGACCGCTTCCCCTTTTTTCAGGGCGCTGACCAGCCCGCGCAGGTTGTTGCGGCTGATCATCGCTTTATTGGAGCGCATGCGCCCGCGCGTCTGCACCCAATCCATCAGGGCGCTGTTATGCGGACGGTAGGTCGCCATCATCGGCTGGCACAAGCCCATCACCCGGCCACCCAGCTCCAGCGACATAAAGTGAACGCCGATGACCATCACGCCGCGGTTTTTAGCCTGCGCGCGCTGCAAATTTTCCAGCCCTTCAACATCAAACAGCTTGCGTACCCGGCGATCCGGCCAGAACCAGGCCATCCCCGTTTCCAGCAACGCCATGCCGATGGATTTAAAATTCTCAGTAATCAGACGTTCGCGCTCTTCGGGGGAGAGCGCCGGAAAGCAGAGTTCGAGGTTTCTGCGGCCGATGGACTCCCGGCGTTTCAGAAAACGACGTGAAATACTCCCGAGAGTAGCACCCAGCCAGCTCAGCGCCGGGTAGGGGAGTTGTACGAGCAGCCACAGGACACCCAGACCAAACCACGTAAACCAGTAACGGGGGTGCAAAAGGGTGAGTGTGAATTTGCATTGAGACAAGATAAAACGACCTTTATGAAGAGTGTGTAGGTAGCGCCAGAGTGGCGTTACGCCGTACTGCTTTTATGACTCGCGTAAATACTAATGGTTCCGGGCTGTTGCCGTACATACTCATGGTCTGAAAAACGGCTGACGCCTTTGGGCGGCGTAATGTAGCACTGATATATCTTAACTGCTAACACTACTTTTTGCTCAAAAAACCAGCATTAAAATAACCAAAACAGAGGCCCGTTTTTATCCTGATGGAGACTTATTCATTACGTGTTTCATATCCAAAATCAAAGTCGAGCAGCACGTTTTGGCGTAGGGCGTGATTCAGCGGATAGCTGTAACTTTGCCCGATGCTGACGGCGTGGATCACCCGCAGCAGCGTGTCGCCACGCAGGGAGGAGGGCGCGTCGGTAATGGTCACCTCCGCCCCCTGCAACGCATGCCGCAAAGACTGATAGGCCGGAGAGGCGGTGATGCTGTTATTCATCACGCTGCACAGGCCGAGCAGCAGGCAGATCAACATTACCGGAAAGATCAGCGGATGGCGGTTGACCAGACGAACCGGGCGCCAGGGGGCGATATACAGCAGGGCGGCACTTAAGGGCAGAAGCAGCAGGTAGAGCAGTTTTGCCAGGTGGGTGAGAGCCCCAAGCAGGGAGAACATCAGCGCAATGGGGGGAACAATCACCGCCCGCGCCGCATCCTCACCCCGTTTTTCATTTTCCCCGCCCACGCCGTAGCTGGCCAGCGCTGCCTGCAGGCGAGGGAGCTGCTGATGCATGGCGTGATCAAGATGGGGGGCCTGTAGATCCTGCGCAAACTGTTTAAGGGCGTCATCTTTCGGGTATTCAGGCCTGACCCGGGTGTCCCGGGGGAGAGCCAGCTTATCACGCAGCGTGTTTTGCACGACCTCCAGCATAAAAAACGATTCCCAGTCGAGCCGGGCCGGGATCGCCACGCCGTTATAAAGCCCCTTTGTCTCTGTGGCGCTGTTATAGCCGAGATAGTCTTTATAAATTTCCCCACGCACGGCCAGCCAGAGCTTGTAATAGCCGAGGAGACCGCCCTCCTGGACGCTGATGCTGTCGCGCAGGTTTTGCCCGGCCTCCCGCTCAAGCAGCTCGTGATAGCGGCTGACCGAGCTCATCAGCAGCGGCAGCATCGCCAGAAACGCTTTCCCGGAGGGGCTGGTCCAGGTGTCACGCTGGCTGCCGTCGTCGTCAAGCGGGATCCCCTCCAGCGTCTGGTGTCCGTCAATTAACGATTGTTGATAGAGCTGGGCCAGCATCGACTTCTGGCGAAACTCGCCGGTGCTCTGCGCGACCTGGCGCTCAATCACCCACTCCACCATCTGCCAGGTCACCACGCCGGTGAGCAGGCACAGCGAAAACACCATGCCGGTCACCCAGGGGGCGGGAAACTCAACGCCGCGTTTTTTCAGCCAGGCGTTACCCGCCAGCACCAGCTGAAACACCAGCAGGGCAGCGGCGATGGCGGTTAATGCCCGCCCGTAGCGCTCCATGCTGTGGATGTCATCGGGTGTGGAAAGACTGCCCACCAGATCGAGCAGGCGCGAGTTAAACGCCAGCTCGCAGATGAGGTAGGTGAGGGTAAGGAGAATAACCAGCGCGTTTTGCCACAGCGGCAGCGTCGGGCGCTTGATATCCGTCCGGCTTTCCAGTTCACCGACAGCGCGTTCCGTCATGATTTAAGCTCCAAGCTGGTCTGACGGGTAACAGCCGGCTGCCAGATCTGCTCTGGCAATGAATTGTCCAGCACCGGCAACGCCCGTGGCGCTGACTGTTCTGCGGCTTTAACCGACGGCCGTTTTTTGACTTTTACCGGCGGCGAGGGGGCTTCTTCTGGCGCGCTGAGGAAAGGTTCAGGTGCGCTATAGGCGGGCTGCACAGGTGCGGGAAGAACATACTTCGGCGCCACGCGCGCCCGGCTGGGGTTTTTATCATGGGAAGCACAACCGCTTACGCCCAGCAGCAGCGCTAACAACACCATCCCACAGCGGGGCATTTTTTGCAGTGGCACGCTCATCAGTAGGTCCTGACTCTGTCGCACAGCGGAGTGACGTCTTTTAACTGTAATCGGGAATTTTCATTCAGGTAGCTGTATCGCTTAAAAATTCTGCTTACTGTTCTACATACGCATCCAGCGTCATGATCAGCTTGTACTCTCCTTCTTCACATACCGCGCGCCAGCCCGCGCCGGAGGCTTCCTCCCGGATAATGGGCATTCCCTGAGCGGTCAGGTGTGCGATCAGATCGGTGAATTCAGCCTCGTTAACCGGGCGGGGCTGCCAGAAGGTCTTTTTATTGTCGGTCAGGATCGGCAGGAGTTGGATCTGCGGCACCTGTTCGCCAAGCAGCAGGCGGACGATAAAACCATACGGCGGCATACCGCGTTCCCGATACTCGCCGTTACTGTTAAACACCCCGTTGCCGATGCTGTAGAGCACCAGGCTTTCGCCGAGGCGGGCCGCTTCGCCGGGCATATGCGGCCCGGAACCGATAATCAGATCCGCTCCGGCCTCGCTCAGGCGTTGCGCCAGCGCACGCTGTCCCGCCGTCGTCCAGCGGTAGTCGAGCCCCCAGTGGGCGAGCACGATGGTGGTGGACGGGCGTGCGCTCGTTTTTTCCAGACGCAGCTGTTCCGTCAGCCCACCGCTCAGACAGGCGACGCCCGCCCGGCGCGGGCGGGCATAGAAGGCGCACTCCTGCTCCATAAAGCGTCGGTACCAGTAGGCGCTAAAAATCTTGTACTGCCTGTCGCCTACCGTCAGCACCAGCGGGGCGTGCGCCTGCTGGGCATTGAGTCCGGCCCCGATTGTGGCGATGCCCCCGTCGCTAAACGCCGCCAGCGTGCTGTGCAGACCCGGCAGTCCGGCGTCCATGGCATGATTGTTGCCCAGCGCCACCGCGTCGATGCCCTGTTTGCGCAGGGCCGCAACAGAGGCCTGCGGATCCCCGGCCAGGCAGAATGTTTTTCGGCCTTCCGGGCTGGCGCTCAGGTCGGTGGCAAGGGCCGCTTCGAAGTTGGCAAGGGTAAAATCGCTGCCGCGCAGCAGCGGGGCGATGCCCGCAAAGCTGTGATCGTATCCGTAGCGTTGCAGGGCATCATCGATACCGCGCCGCTGACGCTTGCGGGTGTACCACTCGCCAAAATAGGTGTCCCCCAGCAGGGTAATTGTCGCTGCGGGTTTGTCGATCTGGCGTTCGACGGGGACCGGTGCAGGCTGCGCGCCATCCGCCCGGGAGAGCAGCTCATCCAGCAGATAGTCAAGATGAAAGGCGTCATCCGCCCCGGCGGCGCAGGCCAGCCAGAGATCGCCCGCGATCCACTGCAGCGCAAAGCCCCAGCGTCCGGCACTGAATTGTCCCCAGGCGCTGCCGTTGCTGTACAGGTTGGCGGTTTTACGGTACACGTGCTCGCCGATGGCCGCCTCGTGCTCAGCAAACCACGACAGCAGGTGCGGGTAGCGCAGGTAGAAATGGTACAGCAGCCTGGCGACATCCCTGAGCGTGGTGCGCTGGCCGGGACGCGGGCGGCCGGAGACGTTATTGATGTGGGTATGCGCCATCGCCCGCTCACCCATCAGCTCACGGAGCTGCGTCAACGCCCCGGCGCTGCTGCCTGCCAGCTGTTCCGCGATGTGAATGGCAGCGTCGCAGGCGTTATGAATCAGCATCCCCTGCAACAGCGACTTCAGGGTCACCGTGCTGCCCCGCGGCAGGCCTAGCGCCGGATTACCTTTCAGGACGTGGGCGGCGATGCCGTGCATTTCAACAGGCGTTTCGAGGGTCATCTCTTTTATCAGCAGCCGCTCCGCCACGCAGGTGGTCAGCAACAGCTGGCTGAGATAGGTCGGCGCAAAGATGCTGTCGCTCAGTTCGGATACCCGCGTTTCGCCGGTGGCGAGATTCACCAGCAGGCGGGCGGTCTGCTCTTTTTTCAGGGCTGGTGGCGCAGCGAGACGGGTTTTCAGCAGGCTGATGACCCGGTTGAAGTCAGAGTTGCGCACGCTGCCTTTGACCAGCACGATATCGCCGTCGCGTAGCGTCGGTGCCGCGGCATCCACCAGCGTCTGCGCAGTGCGGAAGTGGCCGCCGCGAATCGTCTCCGGCAGGGCACCGTGCAGGGCTGCCATCTCCTCACCGTGCAAAAATGCTTTCCCGCAGCCCGCCGCCAGCAACGGCTCCGCCAGCGAGCGGTGGATCGCGTCGGACTGGTCGCCGAGGTTGACGATCCGCCCCAGCAGGGCAACCACCCGACCACCGCTATCCCGGGCGCGCTGCCCGGCCACCTCGAAGGCGTTGAGCATGGAGAGGTATTCGGCGTTGTAGCTGTCGTCAATCAGCGTGACGGCCCCGCCCTCCGGCAGCGTGAGGCAGGTAATACCCATATGCTGGCCGTCGCTGTGCCAGGCTTCAAGGTTGGTGACGATCTCCGGCAGGCTCACCCCGAGCAGGTCGGCGGCGATAAGCGAGGCCACCGAGTTAAGTGCAGCCCCCTTGCCCGGCACGGCCAGCCGGTAACTCAGGCTCTGCTGGCGAAAGTTGAGGGTAACCAGGCTGCCGTTGCCATCCGGGGTAAACGCCGTAATGCGCGCGTCTGCATCAGGGTGAAAACCGTAGCTGATGATGCGGGCCCCGTCGCGGGTGACGCTCGCGGCCAGGGTCTCATACCCGGCCATATCGCGGTTCAAAATGGCGTAGCCGCCCGGGATCAGGCCGTGGCTGATGCGTGCTTTAAAGCGCGCCACGTCATCTAAAGAGGTAACGTTCTTCCCCACTTGGGTCATGCCGATTTCAGTGATGATGACGATATGCGGCTTGATGCGCGGGCCGAGCCCGCCGTTGCGCATCCACAGGGCCGAGATCGCCACTTCCATCACCACCGCCTGCGGGTTGCAGACGGTCCGGGCCAGAGTCACCGAGGCGCCGGTGCGGGTGTTGTGGTTGCCGTGACTCGCCACCACCGACATGCGGGTTGCAAGAATGCTCTCCAGCATCTCTTTGGTGGAGGTTTTCCCTACCGTACCGGTGATCGCCACCAGCTTACCGTCCAGCCGTCGCCGCGCCTCTTCCCCCAGCCACTGCAGCGCCTCATAGCTATTGCCGACCACCAGCTGGGGGAAGTCTGGCGGCAGCCCGTCGAGCCTGCGCTGAACAATCGCCCCGCAGTAGCGCGAGGCGTGGCGGGAAAGCGAAAGATGAGTATCGTTCCAGCCCGCGTAAATGCCGGTATTGCCGGAGCCCTGCAGCCAGGTGTCGGTATCCATGGCAATAAACAGGCAGGGACGGGTGGGCGGCGTCTTGTCATGAAAAATGGCGATGTCGCAGGCCTGCCAGCCTGCCTCCGGTCGATTGTGCCAGACGCCACCGGGCAATTTTTCGAGGTCGGCGGCGGTCCATCCCCGGGGTGGCGTCTCAGCACCTTGCTGACTCATGAGCTTATTCCTGCTTTTGTGGCGTATCCGCGTTGCGGACAAAGATGAATGGCGGTGATCCCGGCGTTACCCTTCAGATCGTGGTAGTGCGGCGGGACAGCGGGGCGTTCGAGCAGTTCCACCCGGTGACCATGCTCGCGCAGCGCAGCGGCAAAGCGTGCCTGCAGATCGAAAGGCGTAGTGCGATCCTGCGGATTACCGATCACCAGGATCAGCCGGAAGGGATCTGCGGCGATCCCGCTGATATGGTCGAGCGGGTCCCAGGGGTGAGGAAGTCCGGTATTGTCCAGCCCAGGGGCAGGGGCTTCACCGCGCCGCTGGCGGATGCGCTGCGCCCGCTCCAGTATTCCCCAGGCGCCGGAGGTAAGCACCGCGCAGTCGATATCCCGGCGACCGGTGGCTAACAGCGCCGACGCGGCGGTTGCGCCCCCGCTGTGTCCGCTCAGAATAAAGCGCTGGATACCGTAGCGGGCTTTGATGGCATCGAGGGCGGCATCTATCGCCTGGAACTCTTCAGCCTGACGACGGTGATAATGGTTGCCGCTGGAGCCGTAGGTGCCGGGGCGGGCGATAATAATCGTGGGCAACCCGGTCTGGCGCAGGATGGCCCGGGCCTGACGGCGCTGATCGGCTGCGGTATTGCCGGGAATGGATTCGGGTGGGCGCTCAATCTGCGAGACGCGATCGCCTTTCAGTATCACCACCACCAGCGGGGCGGCCTGAAGGTTTCCTGCGCTGAAATAGCGCATACAGGCGTTGCCGTTCGGAGTCTGTACCCACAGGGCATCGTTACCGGTCGGGCAGTGCTGTCGGGAGGCCGGTTGGTTCCACAGCAGCGGCGTATCAGCGTAAGCAAAAACGCTGACCAGCAGCAGGATCCACACCGCGAAACATCGACTCAAAACACCGCCCCGGGAGAAACAATAGACATACAGAATACACATCTTGTCATACATAATGGTATCATCGATTAAGATTTTTCTGACAGGGTTTCCTCAGGCGTTATCAGGAGTACAAATGCCGCTCAGCCAATTACTGGCGCAAACCCGCCCGGCGATGGAATTGCTGGACGTCGCGCCCAAACCGTCGATCTGCCCCGCCTGGGCGATCTTTTTTAGTGCTTCCGACAGCCAGAGCCGTGCGCATATTGTGCAGGGGTGCGGCGACACCTTCGATCAGGCCTGGCAGCAGGGCGCACAGGCGCTGCAGCAGTGGCAGCGAAAGAGCGGCACCGAGGTTTGCTGGCTGCGGGTAGATCTTGTCGATAAGGTACAGGCCCTGCGCTGGGATAACCTGCAGGCGCGTTTAGCCAAAACCAAACGTAACTATTTTCGCTTTGGCCTGAGCCTGGATCCGGCGTTTCGCTACGCGATGCTGGAGCAGGAGATCGCAGCCAACGCGCTGCTCTATCACGGCGACCACGGTGTCGCTACGCCCAATGCCAACAACCTGGCCCATTTTTCCCGCCGCCGCTTCGGCGCGCTGCTGACATGGCCGGAGCAGCCTGACCAGACGCTCTGGCGCTTTACCACTCAGGCGCTGTTTTGCGACGGCGAACGGTTGCTGCCCATTGAATCAACCGGGCGTAACAGCGGCTACCGCCAGCTTCCCGACTGGCAGGCGATGGCGCTGGAGCCGATGATCGCCTCCGCCACCGACTATCTCGCACGCCAGATTACCCCTTCCGGGCGCTACCAGTACGGCTGGTTCCCCTGCTTCGATCGCGCTATTCCGACCTATAACGCCCTGCGTCACGCCAGCTCCACCTATGCGCTACTTGAAGGGTGGGAGGTGACGCAGCAGCCGGAACAACGAGCGGCCATCGAACGGGCGCTCCAGGATCTTTGCCGCAGCTTTATTCGCACTTACCGGCTTCCCGATGGCAGTGACGCCGATTTCCTGGTGGATACCGGGGATGAAATTAAGCTTGGCGGCAACGCGGTGTGCATTCTGGCGATGGCGAAATACAGCGAGCTGACCGGCGATAATCAGTATCTGGCGCAGATGGCGCGGCTGGCGAACGGGATCGGCTATATGCAGGACCGTAAGACGGGCGGGTTTGTCCACATACTGAACGCCGGGGATCTCTCCCTGAAGGCGGCACACCGCATTATCTATTACGACGGTGAAGCGGCGTTTGCCCTGATGCGTCTTTACGGCCTGACTCAGGCCCCGCGCTGGCTGGAGATGGTCGAGCGGGCGATGGATCATTTTATTGCGCAAAAGCACTGGCAGGCCCACGATCACTGGCTCAGCTACTGCGTCAACGAGCTGACGCTCTACCGGCCGCTGGAGCGCTACTACCGGTTTGGGCTGGATAACGTGCGCGACCACCTCGACTTCGTGCAGAACCGCGTCACCACGTATCCCACCCTGCTGGAGCTGATGATGGCGGCGTCGGGGATGATTACGCGGCTTGAAACATCGCCGCATAAGCATCTGCTGGCGGGTTTTGATATGGCGGTATTCAACGAGGCGCTGGAGACCCGCGCCCGCTATCTGGCGAACGGCTTTTTCTGGCCGGAACTGGCGATGTTCTTCAAAAATCCGCCACGCATTGTCGGCAGCTTTTTCATTCGTCACCATAGCTACCGGGTGCGGATCGACGACGTTGAGCACTACCTTTCCGGCTATGTCGCGTACCTTAAGCGCTGGCTTGCCCGGTCAGGCGAGAAGTAAGCCAGCGCCATGCGGCTTTCTCGTTCCCGTTTCGTGAGCTGTCGACGCTGGCTGTCGCTCTGGCTGGTGGTATTGCTGGTTATCTCCCCCGGGCTTGGCGCCGGGTGGGATTTCAGCGCCATCAGCACCCGTACCGAACGGCTGTATGGCCCGGCGACCCCGGCCGCCCGGCAGCGGATTGACGAGTGGGCCGCCTTGCTTAAGCAGCCGTCTCAGGATCGATCCAGGACAGGCTAAACCGGGTTAACCAGTTTTTTAACGCCCGCATGGCGTTTCGCGATGATATCGTCGTCTGGAAGCAGCAGGATTACTGGGCCACGCCGATTGAGTTTTTACGTAAGGGGGCAGGGGACTGCGAGGACTTTGCGCTGGCGAAATATTTCACCCTGCGCGAAATGGGCGTTCCGGCAAACCAGTTACGTATTACCTATGTTAAGGCACTTGAACTGAACCAGGCGCACATGGTGGTGACATGGTATTCCACCCCCACGGCGATCCCGCTGGTTCTGGATAATCTGAAAACCGCCATCTTGCCGGCCACACAGCGAACCGACCTGCTTCCGGTTTATGCGTTTAACGGCGAAGGGCTGTGGCTGCCGCAGTCCGGCGGCAACAAACGCGTGGGTGACAGCAAAAGGCTCTCCCGCTGGCAGGATCTTCTCACCCGAATGCGTGCAGAAGGATTTGTAATTAATGAATAGGATAGGGCCATGTCTCTTTATAAACAGCTACTGATAGGCATCTGTTTATTTACGCTCGTCATTTTCTGCGGCAACTTTTTCGTTACCCTGGAAAGCTCACGGGATCAGTACCGCAATCAGCTCAGCGCCCACGCGCAGGACGCGGCGACGGCGCTGGGCCTCTCCCTGACGACCCATATCGACGATCCGACCATGACCGAGCTGATGGTGAACTCCATCTTCGACAGCGGCTATTTCTATCGCATTCGCGTGGTGGACATTAAAACCAATAAACCGATCTTCGAGCGCAGCGACATTCCCCAGAGCACCCGCGTGCCGCAGTGGTTTGTGCGGATGGTGAACCTCAGCCCCGGTGAAGGCGATGCCATAGTGATGCGGGGCTGGACCCAGGCCGCCCGGGTGGAGGTGGTCAGCCATCCGATGTTCGCCCTGGCCCGCCTGTGGAACAGCATCGTCGCCAGCTTTTTATGGCTGATCGGCTGCAGCCTGCTGTTTGTGCTGGCGGCTACGCTGATGTTAAGCCGCGCCCTGCGTCCGCTTAACTATATTGCCGGACAGGCGATGGCTATCTGCCGTCGCGAGTTCCTCAACATTCAGGCGTTGCCGAAAACCCCCGAACTGCGCCGGGTGGTGGATGCCACCAACATGATGGTGACGCAGCTCAAGGTATTATTCAGCGAGCAGGCCCGGCGCACCGAAGCGCTGCGTCAGGAGGCCTATCACGACAGCCTGACCGGCCTGAGCAACCGCCGGGCATTTGACATGCAGTTGCAGTCTCGCCTGAGCGATGAAGAGAACGCTGCCGGTCATATTATGCTGCTGCGGGTGCAGGATCTGATGGGCCTGAACCAGCGTCTTGGCGGAGCCAAATCTGACCAGCTGCTGGTGGCGGTGGCGGATATTCTGAGCGGCCTGCAGCGCAACTATTTCCACAACGAGGGCTTTTTAGCCCGCGTGCGCGGCGGGGAGTTTGCCATTATCGCCCCGCAGATCCTGGGCCAGGATCTCGATAATCTGCGCAACACCCTCAGCACGCAGCTGAAGGCGCTTTCTGAGATGGGCATGAGCGACGTGACGCCGGTGGCGCACTTCGCGCTGGTGCCGTTTAACGTTGGCGATACCCCGCAGGCGGTGCTGACCCAGGCGGACCAGGCGCTGGCGAGAGCCGAAACCGAGATGCGCATCTTTGCCACGCCCGATACCGCAGCGGATACCGGGAGCGAAGAGGATCATCACAGCTGGTACACCCGTCTTGATGCGGTGCTGACCCGCGGTGGCTTCGAGCTCTTCTCGCAGCCGGTTTACGAGTGCAATAACCGGCATGTGGTGCTGCACCATAAGATCCTCGCCCGCATCAAAACCGAGGAGGGTGAGTTGGTGCCAGCGGGGCGCTTTATGCCGTGGATCCACCGCCTCGACCTCAGCCGTCGCATGGACATCGTGATGCTCCAGCAGACCCTGGGTGAGCTGGCAAAATCGCCGCGCCCGCTGGCGCTCAGCATCAGCGGTGCCAGCGTCGCGGACGACCAGAGCCTCAACGCCCTGTTGCAGCCGTTGAAAAGCGCGCCGCAGCTGGCAAACTGGCTGACGTTTGAGCTGGATGAGAATGAACTGCCCGACGTCGAGCGGGTGAACGTGCTGGTCAGTCGCCTGAAGGCGCTGGGTTGTCGTCTGGGGATCCAGCATTTTGGAGGACGCTTCCACCTTATCGGCAATTTACCGCAATGGGGTCTGGCCTGGATTAAAGTTGATGGCAGTTATATTCGCGATTTAGACAGCGAAGACGATAAAAAACTGTTTATTGAGGCAATTTACTGGGCCGCCCGCCAGATTAATCTTCCCTTAATTGCCGAGCGCGTGGAAACAGCGGGCGAACTGGCGACCCTCGAAAAAATGGGGTTATATGGCGCGATGGGGCGCTATTTCGCTGATGCCAGTACGCTGGGTGGAAATTAACCGCAAAGGCTAATGAGAGGCTGAAAATGTATTACTTAGAACGCGATACGGAAAGACGAATAATTCGGGTGGAACTGACACCTTTTCCCGCAATGACGGAACAGCACGATCTCTGTACGCCTGAGATTGACGAGTGGTTGCGCCAGCGCGATACCCGAGAAGCCACGCTGTATCAGCTGCGGCAAAGCGACCTTGAGATGGTGCGTGTGCTGGAGGATCTGATCGAGGTGCTGATGAGCAAAGGGGTGATCACCATCACCGACCTGCCGCCAGCCGCACAGGCCAAACTCACCAGCCGTGCGCAGGCGCGTCGCTCGCTGAGTGGGCTGGAGGGATTAATTGCCGATGACGATGAAGGCCTTATTTAGCCGTTATTATTACGTGACTAAATTAATCAGCACGAAATAGAGGGTTATTTTTCAGACTCCCCTATTTTGATAGTGCTGACCTTTTTCGATTCCTGTTTATTCATGGCATCTATTAATATCCTGCTCTGACCTGAATCTGAATCAATAAATCAGCGGCAGAAAGGCGTATCGTAGTTATAGTTGCACAGCGAATTATCAATACAGATTAAATACTCTTTTCGCATTCTGAGCCTGAGCAATGGATGAATTGGGCGAGAAAAAGATTGAGGGAGACAATATATGAGTGGCGTATCCGGGATCGTCAAAGCCGTAATCGGACAAGTATTTGCCGTCAGCCCTGACGGCAGCAAGCGTTTACTGACCGAAGGCGACCGCGTTCTCGAAGGAGAACAAGTCCAGACGGGAGCGACTGGCGCAATTACCTTATCTCTGGCGGACGGTAAACAGCTGGATCTGGGCCGTGACACCCAGTGGGACAGCTCAGGGCACGTCGTCACGCCAGACGCGGCGGCCCAGCAGCAAGATATTGCTGCCATCCAGCAGGCAATTGCCGACGGGCAGGACCCGACGCAAACCCTGGAGGCACCAGCTGCAGGTCCACAATCCGGTAACACTGGCGGCGAGCCAGGCGGCAGCGGCGGCGGGTCACATACCCACGTCGTGCTCGATCTTACCGCTGAAATTGTTGACCCCAATGCGGGCTACCCAACGGTCGGGCTTGATTTCCCCGACGACGAACCCCCGGAAGAGTTAACGCTGCTCGACACTGACGATTCTGATGCGGACGCGGATTCTGATGCGGACGCGGATGCGGATGCGGACTCCGATTCTGATGCAGACGCTGACGCTGACGCAGATGCCGATGCCGACGCCGATGCGGATGCGGATGCGGACGCCGATGCGGACGCGGATGCCGATGCAGATGCTGATGCCGACGCGGATGCTGATGCAGACGCCGATGCGGATTCTGATGCTGATGCCGATGCGGATGCGGATGCGGATGCGGATTCTGACGCAGATGCCGATGCCGACGCAGATTCTGACGCCGACGCGGATGCCGATGCGGATGCTGACGCCGATGCTGACGCCGACGCCGATTCAGACGCCGACGCCGACGCCGACGTCAAACTAACCGTCACCGTCACCCCGGGCAATAAAACCTCCGAGACAACGGACGACAAGATCATCCACGTTAACGGCGGTAGCGGCGATCCTAACGGTTACGACATCCAGAACGGCGTGATTGTGGCCATCGGCAGCAACGTGCACGTCTGGCTGACTCCGGATAGCCCGGATGGCAAGATCCCTGGCGACTTCGTGCCTAAGGCCGATAGCCCGGATCAGATCCACTACTACAACAGCCAGGGTAACGCCAACGCCAACAACGGCGACAAAACCTACACCGATATTTTTGTGGTCGGAGATCACACCGGGGGTTACTACCAGCAGGGCGACTGGCCGGAGGATAAATATGAGTTCAGGCCGGTCAACGGTATTACCGGCAACCAGGGCGTACCGCAAAGCGAGGCGGGTAAGGACTATATCTTTGTTCAGGGTAATGAGGCTGACTACACCGTTACCGGGGTCGAACATCCACAGAATGGTAAGAACAATGACATAGATAACCTGCATATTGTCGATAACGAGACCGGGAAATCACCGTTCCATAATGCCAACGGTATCGAAGGGGTCGTATTTGGTGATGGCCCGTCTTCTGAGCTCGGCGGCAATACCACCGTCAGCTACACGGTAACGCTGAACCTGGATGTCAATCTCGAAACGTCGGACAGCAGCGACCACCTTAACAGCATCACGCTGAGCGGGATCCCGGAAAACGCGACCTTTACCGGCAACTATGCGGACGTCAGTTACAACGCTGAGGATAAGACCTACACCCTGACCTTTGATAACGACACCTCGCACTTCAACGGCCAGGTAAGCGTTGAGCTGCCAAACGGCCAGAGCGATTTCGGGGAGATTGGCCTGGTAGTAGACTCATCCGCCGCCGAGCATCATGACACCGACTTTACCGTCGACGGCAAAGAGGGCGGGACCTTTGTCAGCGGGTCACACGGCGGGGAAGAGCACGCCGATGACAACGTGGACGATCATCCGCTGATGGCCGCACACAGCGTTGAGGAGCATCATGCGGATAGCGACGAAGACAATCAGAAGCAGGCGCACAGCAGCCTGACGGCTGATGACCATGACGCAGACCACAGTCTGGCGAGCGCGGAGCACGCCGCATCGTTAATCGATGACGACAATCTGCTGCTCAGCACCACGGCGGCGGATAATAGCAGCATGCCGACGGCCTCGGCCGATCACGCGGATGCTGCGCAAAGCGAGACCCTCACGCTCCAGAGTACGGATCAGCAGGAGCAGCTGAACTTCAGCGATCTGATCCATGACGAGGAGCACAACGATCTCAGCACGCTGATCCAGGCGGGGCCGCAGAGCGACACGGCGGATGGCCCGGCGGAAGTCGAGCATGTTCCCGCTGAAGGCAGCGAGATCGCCGGAACCGATGGCTATGACGGCGGTAACGACGCGATGCTCGATAACCTGATCGCCAAACCGGAAGATCATGCCTGACAGGTCGCCGCGCAGGGGCAGTCTGGCTCTGCGCGGCACACATTATTCAGATCAGACGACGGATCCCGTCTGACCGCAAAATCGCAGGACGCATTTTTTCCCTCGGTCTAATGGGATTTTCTCTGGTGGATATTGACCAACAATCAAGGGATATGAAGGAAAGTCGACAAGATGAAACAGTATAGTCAGTTCGTTATGGGCGCAGCTCTGGTGCTGAGCGCCACACACAGCCAGGCCACGACGCTTGAGCAGGCGGTGAAAGATAGCCTGCTATGGCACCCGGAAGTTAACGCCTCGGTTAACAGCCGATACTCCGCCGATCAGGATCTCCGCGCAGCTAAAGGCGGCTATCTCCCGACGCTGGATCTCACCGCAGGCACCGGTTGGGAGCAGACCGATAATGCCAGCACCCGCGCCGCAGGCGACCACCTGCGCGATCTGCATCGCAGCGAGTCCGCTATCAACCTGCGCCAGAATGTGTTCAACGGTTTTGCCACCACCAGCGAAGTCGGCCGCCAGAAAGCCACGGTCAATTCCCGGGCCTGGACGGTGCTGAATACCAGCGAATCTACCGCGTTGCAGGCGATCCAGACCTATCTCGATGTGCTGATGCGCCAGAAGATGGTGGCGCTGGCGGAAGATAACCTCAAAAACCACGAGCGCGTGTTCGACCAGATCCGCCTGCGTACCGAGCAGGGCGTCGGCCGTCAGGCGGACTTCGAGCAGGCCCAGGCCCGTCTGGCACAGGCGCGCAACAACCTGCTGACCGAGCAAACCAACCTCGAAGACTCCCGCGCCAACTATCAGAGCATCACCGGCAAAGAGCCTGACACCCTGGTGATGCCCGCTAAAATCGCCGTTCCCGCTTCCCTGGATGCCGCGCGTACCGTGATGCTGGAAAATAACCCGCTGCTGAAACAGGCTGATGCCGACGTGGAAGCGACCCGCCAGCAGTATGAGGCGGCCAAATCGCGCTTCTATCCGGATGTGAACGTCGAAGTCGGGCGTACCATGGATAACAACATCGATGGTACCCGCGGCCACAGCCAGGAGTGGCAGGCGATGCTGCGCATGCGCTACAACCTTTACAACGGCGGCAGCGACCAGGCGACGCTCACCTCATACGCCTACAAAATGAAAGAGGCGCAGGATGTGAAAAACAACGCCCAGCGTCAGCTGAACGAAGATCTGCGTCTGGCCTGGAACGCCCTGAAAAATGCCGGTCAGCAGGTGCCGATCGCCAAAGAGTACGCCGATCGCAGCGTGCAGGTGCGTAGCGCCTATCAGGAGCAGTTCAGCCTTGGCGACCGTACCCTGCTCGATATGCTGGACAGCGAAAACGAAGTGTTCAGCGCCCAGCGCCGCTACGTCGAGCTGCAGTTCGTCGATATGTTTACCACCTATCGCATCAGCGCCCGTACCGGTGAACTGCTCAAGAACCTGAATATTCAGGCTCCGTCGGCCGCCGAGCCGCTCGATCAAGCGAAATCTTCCCAGGCAGAACTGCCTGAATTAAAGTAAGGCGCCCTGAAAGGCTGACGGGGTTGTTGCTGGCAGGATAAACGGCAACAACCCTCTCTTTTTTACATCTGCGACCGCCGTCTGCAGAACACTGAGGCAGAGAATGACGCCTGATATTGACTCCTCCGATCGCATAGAGATGACCCCGCAGGCGCAGGGCAGACAGGATCCGCGGCAAAGCCATGACGATCCGCTGCTGGACGCGCTGATGATCGTCTGTAAATTGCACAACGTCGTCACCAGCCGTAATGTGCTGACCGCCGGGCTGCCGCTGGACGCCTACACCCTGACGACGGAGACCTTTCCGCGCGCCGCCGGCCGGGCCGGGCTCAAGGCGCGGGTGGTGCAGCGCGGGCTGGAAAACATCACCGCGCTCTCTCTGCCTGCCATTCTGCTGCTGAAGAACAACCAGGCCGCAGTGCTCATTGGCTGGGATGAACAGCAGCGCGCGCGCCTGCTGCCCAGCGAAACGGAGGGCGGTGAAATCACCGTCTCGCCAGAGACGCTGGCGGAGAATTACAGCGGCCGGGCGATTTTTATCTCCCCGGAGCATGAGTTTGACGCCCAGCCGACGGCTACGCTGCCGCGCACCAAATCCTGGTTCCAGGACACGCTCAGGCTGTCGAAATTCCTCTATCTGGATGCGGTGGTCGCCAGTTTCCTGGTCAACCTCGTGGCGCTCAGCGCCCCGCTGTTTGTGATGAACGTCTATGACCGGGTCGTGCCTAATCAGGCCACCGCTACCCTGTGGGTGCTGGCCATCGGCGTCAGCATCGCCTTTGTGTTCGACTTTGTGCTGAAGATCCTGCGGGGCATCTGTCTCGATCTGGCCGGTAAGAAAACCGATCTGGTGGTCTCCTCGGCGCTGTTCGAGCGGCTGCTGGGCATGAAGATGAAGCTTCGCCCGCAGCGGGTGGGGAGCTTCGCGCAGAACTTTCAGGAGTTCCAGTCGATTCGTGACTTCCTCTCTTCCCTGACGCTCACCGCCTTTATCGACTTTCCGTTTACCCTGCTGATCCTGCTGGTGATTGGCATCATCGGCGGCCCGCTGGTGTTTATCCCGCTGCTCTCCTATCCGCTGGCCCTGCTGGTGAACTGGCTGATCCAGCGCCCGCTGATGTCGCGGGTGAAGAAAACCTATCAGCTCTCCAACGAACGTCAGGCGATGCTGGTGGAGACGCTCACCGGACTGGATGCCATCAAGATCAACAACGCCCAGAGCGAGCGCCAGTATCAGTGGGAGCACCTTACCGGCCAGCTGAGCAAGCTGGAGCTGCGGGTGAAGTCGCTCTCGTACGTGGCGGTAAACTTTACCGCCTGGCTGCAGCAGTTCAGCGGCGTGGCCCTGATCGTGGCCGGGGTCTACATCATTATTGGCGGCAACCTGAGCATGGGCGGGCTGATCGCCTGCTATCTGCTGCACCGTCGCGCCATGATGCCCATCGGCCAGCTGTGCAGCCTGATCACCCGCTACCAGCGCGCGCGGATGACCAAAGCCACCATCGACCGGATGATGGATCTTGAGCAGGAAGTGCAGGACGACGAAGTGCCGCTGAAGCGGGAAACCCTCTCCGGCGCGATTGAGCTGCGCGATGTGACCTTTATCTACCCTGGCAATCAGTATGCTTCGCTCATCAATGTCTCTCTGACGATCCAGCCCGGAGAAAAGGTGGGCATCATCGGGCGCAGCGGGTCGGGTAAAAGCTCCCTGGCGAAACTGCTGGTCGGTTTTTACCAGCCGAACAGCGGCAATGTGCTGATTGACGGTATCGATGCCCGCCAGATTGATGTTCACGATCTGCGCCATAACATTGGCTACGCGCCGCAGGATATCCATCTGTTCAGCGGCACCCTGCGCGACAATCTGGTCTACGGCGCCAGCTACGTTGACGAGGAAACCATGCTGCGGGTGGCCACCCTGACCGGCGTACACGAGTTTGCCCGTCGTCACCCGTCCGGCTACAACATGCAGGTGGGCGAACGGGGGATGAGTCTTTCCGGCGGTCAGCGGCAGGCTGTCGCGCTGGCGAGGGCGCTGCTGCTCGACCCGCCGGTGCTGCTGATGGACGAACCGACCAGTTCAATGGATAACACCAGCGAAGATCTGATCAAAAAGGCGCTTGTGCCGGCGATCGCCAACAAAACGCTGCTGATGGTCACCCACCGTGCGTCGCTGCTGACGCTGGTGGATCGTCTGATTATCGTCGACAACGGCAAAATCATTGCCGACGGTCCGAAAGAGAGCGTCATGAGTGCGCTGAAAAAAGGACAAATTCATGCGAATCGTTGAGACGCTTAGCCGCCTGATGAGCTGGCTGTCAGGAGATAAACAGCCCGCGCCCTTTACCACCAACGAGGTTAACAAAGCCCTGCTGGACGATGCCCCGCGGGTGGTGCGCGTCACGCTCTGGGCTATCTTCGCCTTCTTTATCGCCATGATCCTCTGGGCGTCGCTGGCCAGTATCGACGAGGTGACGCGCGGGGAAGGGCGGGCTATTCCTTCCTCCCGCCTGCAAAAAGTACAGAACCTCGAAGGGGGGATCGTTGCGGAGGTCTTTGTCCACGAAGGCGAGGTGGTGAAAGCCGGCGCGCCGCTGCTGCGTCTGGATGATACCCAGTTTCGTTCCAACGCCGGAGAGAGCGAGGCCGACAGGCTGGCGCTGCAGGCGCGCATCCAGCGTCTGACCGCGCAGCTGAACGATGCCACAACCCTGACCCTGGCGCCGGAGATTGTGAAGCAGGCGCCGGATATCGCCAGCGGCGAGATGGAGCTGTTCGCCAGCGTCAACAAACGCATTCAGAGCGAACTGGCCGGGCTTAACGAACAGCTTATTCAGAAGAAGCAGGAACTGCTCGACTTCCAGGGCAAGGCCAGCCAGTACCGCCGCAGCCTGGCGCTGCAGCAGCAGGAGGTCGCCATGTCTGAACCGCTGGTGGCTAAAGGGGCAATTTCAAAAGTTGAAGTGCTCCGCCTGCGTCGCGGCGTGGTGGAAACCCAGGGACAGCTCGACTCCGTGACCCTCGCCATTCCCCGGGCGGAAGCGGCCATCAAGGAGATTGAGAGCAAGGTCGGCGAAACGCGCGGGCGTTATCGCAGCGAAGCGCTGGGGCAGCTCAACGAGGCGCGAACCGATCTCAGTAAAATCGAGGCCTCGGGCAAGGCGATTTCCGACCGGGTGAACCGTACTCTGGTGACCTCACCGGTGCGGGGCGTGGTGCAGCAGCTGATGGTAAACACCATCGGTGGCGTGATCCAGCCGGGCAACGACCTGGTGGAGATTGTTCCTCTGGACGACAAACTGCTGGTGGAAGCAAAAATCCGTCCGCAGGACATCGCGTTTTTACGTCCGGGACAGGAGGCGACGGTGAAGTTCACCGCCTACGACTACACCATCTATGGCGGCCTGAAGGGTACGCTGGAGCAGATCAGCCCCGATACGGTGACCGACAAAGACGGGAAGAGTTTTTATGTGATTCGTCTGCGTACCGACAAAAACCACCTCGGCACGGATGAAAAGCCGCTGTTGATTATTCCGGGGATGGTGGCGTCGGTGGATATCATTACCGGTAAGAAAACGGTGATGGCGTATCTGCTAAAACCGATCCTGCGGGCGAGGGCGGAGGCGTTCCACGAGCGTTAAGAGGGGATAAAGACCCCCTCCGGGAGAGGGGGTCTTTGAGGATTACCACATCAAATCATCCGGCACGACGAAATCAGCGTACGGATCGTCTTCGTCCTTCGCTTCCTGCGTCAGCTCGCCGCTGAACACGATATAGCTCGCATCACGCTGCGTAATTTTATCGGCGACAACCGCAGGGATAATGGCATATTCGCTTTCGCGACCCGCCCCGGCAACCAGACGCGCAATAGCCAGACGGCCATTGATCAGCTGTTTTTGCGTGGTCTTATCCACCAGCACTTTTTTAATCAAATTGCCGTCGGTGAAGTTGAAGCTAATATCGCCTTTCGCTACCACGATCCGGTTCATCTCAATTAACTGCTTGATCTGCGCCTTGTACTCTTTAGCTAGCGTCGCCTGCTTTTGCTGCTCGCTGAGCTCTTTATCGCGCTCAATCTGCGCCTGTTTATTCACTTCCACCGCTTCTCGTGCTTCACGCGCCTGAACGCGGGATTTTTTGGCGGTGCGCTGGACCTTTGCCATCTTTTTACTGCTGACTAAGCCAGCCTTCAGCATCTGTTCCTGGAGTGTGAGTTTGGTCATCTTCGTTTCTGAAATCTGTCAAATGATGGGCAGATTATACCTTTAATTCCGTGGCAGGGATAACCTGAGCAAAACCGGCAGCAAGCAGCCCCAGCGTGACATCCAGAATGGCTTTTGCACTGAGCTGATACTGTTCAAGTTCGAAACTGATCACCGCATCTTTTAACACAGTGATTTTTAACCCGAGGTCAGCGCCCGTTCTGACCGTGGAGTTAACGCAGAATCCGGCTACGGCACCGATAACCACCAGCTCTGAAATACGGGCATCCTGCAGATAATCAAACAAACCCGTTGAGCTGAACGCGGAGGAGGTGTGTTTGATAAAGACCGGTTCGTTGTTGAGTTCTTTAAAAGACTCTAGAGGTAAGCTGGAGGATGAGCTGTGATGGAGCGGCGAGCCCTCTTCAGGCGTCTGGTGGCGAACGTGTATGACCGGGGTGCCTGATTTTCTGAATTTCTCAATCACAGCGGTCATGTTTTCAATACTGTTTTGCGGAAAGTAATCCACGCCCTGTTGAATTCTTTGTGTGACAAAATTCTGCATATCGATGATGAGCAGTGCTTTAGACATCTTTATCCCCTTTAAACAGTATTGATGGCAGGGTTATTTGCCGCTGCAGGACATTCTCGTAGCCCTGAATCGAATTAACATAGCTGCAATGACATGTACTTAACCCCTACTAAATTTGGTTAAGGCTCAAATAAATCATCAACTAATCCTGAATCCGGTCGATAACCTCTCCAGCGAAACCTGTATCGGTATATCGGAATGCTGAGCCTAAAAACTAACCTGATGGCCTTGACGCTTCGGGGTCAATCTCAAAAAAATACCTCTGCTCTGGAGCAGTCGATCCGCAATCTCTCTTCCGGCATGCGCATCAACAGTGCCAAAGACAATGCGGCCAACCAGGCCATTGCTAACCGCATGACCAGCCAGCAAAATGCGCTGCAACAGGCGCAGCGTAATGCTGGCGACGGCTTGTCGATGATCCAGACGGCCGAAGGCGCGATGGATGAAATCAACAACCGCCTACAGCGCATCCGCGAGCTTACGGTTAAAGGGCTCAGTGAATCCAATACCCTGGCGGATGCCGATACCATTCAGGCTGAAATCAACTTAAACCTTAAGGAGATCGACCGTCTGAACGGCTCCGTCGACTTTAACGGTATTAATCTGCTGAATGGTAGCGCGGGAACGGTCGGTTTTCAGGTCGGCACCCGGGATAATGAAAAAATCTCCCTCGATTTATCGAAAAACTTCAGTGTTGAAAATATCGGCCTGAAGGATTTCGTTATTCGCGGTATCAGCGGCAAGGTTTCAGATATCAATCAGGTGGCGGGAAGCGCCAGTAATATCGACCTGAACAGCGGTAATGTCAGCGTAACCTGGTCTCCGTCAGGCATATTCAATTCGCCTCAACTGGTGCGCAACGCCACTGACGGCCGGTATTACATTCAGGATACGGGGGTCGACGGCAAGCCGGCCTATTATCAGGCTACCACGGCCGCAAGCTGGAATACCGCCAGCGGAACCGGAACTGTAAATATCAGCGCTACCAATGGAACGCCACTCTACAGCAGCGTCACCCAGCTAAATAGCCGGTCAATTCCTTCGGTGAGCTATCTCGACACCAATGGGGGTGTTTTGAGTAATAGCCCCGCGCCATCAATTAGAGAATCAAACGGCCAGTATTATATTGAGCAGGATGATTATTATTATCCTGCCACGCTAACCTACGGTTCGACGGGTGCCGTCACCGCGCAAATGACCAGCACCACGGCAAAACTGGATACAGATTTCGCCACGCTTCCGGCTGTCGTGACGACCACACCCAATATTGATGCCACGACCGCAGCGCTGAGCTTTAAGGATGCGGGTAATAACCCGCTCTCAGCCGCTAACTCCCGACTGCTGAAGTCAGGCAGCCAGTACATTCTGGAAGTGGACGATGGCAGCGGTAATTTTAGCTATTACAATGCCTCGGTAACGACAACGACCGACGGTAGTGCCCATTCGCTTGTAGTGACGGCGAACAATGCCACCAGCCTGAATAATTTCTCTGATGTGACCCGGGTCAGCGGGTCGTCCCTGGTCACGATGGATCCTGCGAAGGTCAACGTGCGTTACACCGATGGCGACGGCAATATCTCGAACGATGTGCTGCGCCTGGATGCGGACGGTAATTACTACATGGATGTGGTGAACGGCATCGAGACCAAAAAAGCCACGCTGGTTTTGACTGATGAGACGCCTGCCCGCTACCTGCTTAAAACGCTGAATGGTCTGGGAGATCTGCAGATCTACTACCAGGCTTCTTTCAGTGCCTCCACGGATGCCGCAACCAACTATACGACCCTGAATATCTCTGAAATCGGTGACGAAATTCGCCTGAAAAACCCTGCGAATCCTCTGGCGGCGCTCGACAATGCCATTAAGCAGGTCGATGAACGACGCAGCACGCTGGGGGCGGTGGCGAACCGTCTGGAGTCGACGCAAAATCTGCAGGCGACGATGTCGGTTGCGGTCAGTGCGTCCCGCTCACGGATTGAAGATGCGGACTACGCCGCAGAAGTGTCCAGCATGGCCCGGGCGCAGATGCTTCAGGAAACTTTTGCCTCGTTAATGACCAAAGCCAATCAGACACCGCAGGTGGTGCTGTCTCTTCTGAATGACTCAATGAAATAACAGACTGGAGCCCCGGCTTGTGGGGCTCCATAACGTTTAGCGAATAACATTACCGTGCTGGACGCAGCGCCCGTCGTTGCAGCTTACGGCATCCACTCTGGCTGCCCGGTGGTTTCTTGCCTGCGCGGTAACGGTTGCCGCTGCGACAGGGTGGTTGGAATTTGCGACCACGGCTGCGCGCTCCACCGGATGGAACACCACCCCGGCAAAGGCAGAGCAGGGGGCGATTAGCGCCAAAGCGATCAGAAATCTTTTCATTCCATTACTCCGTTGTTTCTCTCAGGTGGGAATTCGTTCTAACGGCGCGAGAGTACAGCACAGCGGCAGGTGACGTTGTGTGTATGGGTGCTATTGGCTGGAGAGAAGGTTGAAAGCAGGAAAGTGTCCCCTGCAGGAATCGAACCTGCAACTAGCCCTTAGGAGGGGCTCGTTATATCCATTTAACTAAGGGGACGAAGCGGCACGAGTATAACGTCATTTAGACAATGCGTTAAGCGCGTGACCGCCTGACTGCTTAAAGTGTCGCCATTCACGCCGCTTTTTTGCGTTCTTCCTCTTCTTCCTGCCGGGCTTTCAGTTCAGCTTTGCGCTTGTTCGACATATCGTTGCGAATCTGCGCATGGCTGAGCAGGGCAAAAATAAAGGTCCCGCCGCAGATGTTGCCTGCCAGGGTAGGGAGCGCGAAGGGCCAGAAGAACTCGGTCCAGTGGATGGTGCCGTTAAACACCAGATATAAAATTTCCACCGTCCCCACCACAATGTGGGTGGTATCGGCGAGGGCGATAAGCCAGGTCATCAGGATGATAACCACAATCTTTGCCGAACCGGCTGCCGGGAACATCCAGACCATAGTGGCAACGATCCAGCCGGAGATAATGGCGTTGGCGAACATCTCCGACGGGCTATTTTCCATCACGCCCATACCAATTTTCACAAAGGCGTCCCGGGTGGGCTCGTCGAATATCGGCATATACTCAAACGCCCAGGCGGCGACACCGGTACCGATAATGTTGCCGAGCAGCACCACGCTCCACAGGCGCATCAGCAGGCCAAAATTGCCCCAGGTTGGGCTTTGCATCACCGGGAGTACGGCGGTGACGGTGTTCTCGGTAAACAGCTGCTGGCGGGCCATGATCACGATAATAAAGCCAAAGGTATAACCGAGGTTCTCCAGTATGATGCCGCCGGGTATGCCTTCGAGCTCAACGTGGAAAATCCCTTTCGCCAGCAACGAGGCGCTCATCGATAGTCCGGCGGCGATGGCCGACCAGAACAGCGCCATGGCATCGCGCTCCAGCTCTTTCTCACCGTCCTGGCGAATATGTTCATGTATTGCCATCGCGCGTGAGGGTAGCCGGTCCTCATCGACCTCAATCTTCTTTCCCCGGCGTTTCTCCTCGCTTTCAACTTCCAGTTCTTCGGTATGACCGTCTATTTTCTCGTCTTTTAATTCGTCCATTTTAATGCTCCAGAGGTGGCTAATACCCCTTAAGCGTAGCGCTTTTTCCTCCGCCGCCCGTGGGGATGCTCTTAAATTCCCGCAATGGCAATAAAGGCGATACATCAATGGCAAAGGCCGTATAAAATTGCCAGCCAAACGAAAACCCAAAGCCAGGCTATTCTGAGATCATACCAGAGCGTGTTTATTGCCCCGATTTGTGGTCGTAGACATCAGTAGTCGTGCTGATACAATCACTTGCACGTTTACAGACAGAGCGCGAAAGCGCCATGACGGATGGCTTTGCTGATAGCCATACTTAACAGGGAGAAAGATATGAAACTTGGGCTGTCGGTGGTTGCGCTGAGCACCACGTTGCTGATGGGCTGCGCCAGCTCCGGCGAGCAGCAGGGGCGCTCCGATCCTCTGGAAGGATTTAACCGCACCATGTACAACTTCAACTATAACGTGCTGGATCCGTATGTGGTGCGCCCGGTTGCGGTGGCATGGCGGGATTATGTTCCACAGCCTGCCCGTAACGGCCTGAGCAACTTCACCAGCAACCTCGAAGAGCCTGCGGTCATGGCGAACTACTTCCTGCAGGGCGATCCTTATCAGGGGATGGTCCACTTCACCCGATTCTTCCTCAACACCCTGTTAGGGATGGGCGGCTTTATTGACGTTGCCGGGATGGCGAATCCGAAGCTGCAGCGCGAGCAGCCGCACCGTTTCGGTAGTACTCTGGGTCACTACAATGTGGGTTACGGCCCGTACGTGCATCTGCCGTTCTACGGTAGCTTCACCCTGCGTGACGATGGCGGCGACATGGTCGATACGCTCTATCCGGTGCTGTCATGGCTGACCTGGCCGCTGTCGGTGGGTAAATGGACGCTGGAAGGGGTAGAGACGCGCGCGCAATTGCTGGATTCCGACGGTCTGCTGCGTCAGTCCTCCGATCCGTATCTCATGGTGCGTGAGGCCTACTTCCAGAACCACGACTTCATTGCTAACGGCGGCAAGCTGAAACCGGAAGAGAATCCGAACGCGAAAGCGATCGAAAACGAACTCTCCGAGATTGATGCGGAATAAAAAAGAAAAGGTGAGCCCCAGGGCTCACCTTTTTTAATCGTGATGTGATTAGAACGCGTAGTTGAAGTTCATGCCATACAGCCAGGCTTTACCTTCAGAAGAGAACTCATACGGACCTTCCTGGAACGACACTTTCTGACCGTGCATATAAGAGACACCCGCATCGATTGAGGCATCTTTGTTGAATGCGTAGGTTGCACCGGCGCTCAGCCAGAAGCGATCCTGATCCGGAATGGAGATAGAACGTTTGTCTGCCGGAACCGGGCTGTCATCGAAGGCAATACCGGTACGGAACGTCCAGTTATCATCCATATAGTAGGTGGTACCCAGCGCGATGCGGTACGCGTCTTTAAAGCTTTCATCTTTATAGAAAAGCGTATCACCGCCGCTGTTAGTCGCTTTCAGCTCCTGGAACTGGCTCCAGCTTGTGTAGGTCAGGCTATAGTGGATAGCCCATTGCGGTGCGACTCTGTTGTAGCCGGACAGTTCCCACATCTCAGGTAAATTCAGGGTCAGAGAACCGCCAGTGGTGCGGCCATCCGTTCCCATTGGCAGACCAAAGTTGCCCAGGATTTGGTTGTAGGCCGAAGGCAGGCTGCTCTTATAGTCGCCATCGAAATCGATTTTTACTTCAGAGCGGTAGGTAAAGCCATACCGGTTGTTCTTGTCGATTTCATACAGAATACCGGCATTCCAGCCAAAGCCCCACTCATCACCCTTCAGGTAGGCAATCTGGGTGTCTCCCGGGATCCCGGCGACCTGACGTGCCAGAGCCGGAGGTAATGCGCCGGACCCTGCGACGATGCGACCCAGGTCACCCGCGTAGCGCTCAATTTTCGCTTTTGCATACACAGCATCAAACCCAACACCGAAACTCCAGTGATTATCCAGGCGATAAGCACCGCTCAGGTTCAGGTTGAGGGTTTCCAGGTCGGTTGTACCACCGTACGCTCCTGCCGCGTAGTTGTTATTAAACTCGGTCGCCAGTCCGTAGTTAGAGGTAACGGACGCGCCCCAGCCAAATTGGTCATTGATTGGCGCGACGAAGTGCAGGTTTGGAACCCAGGCTGTTGGCGCGATATTACTCGCATTCAGGCTTGCGCCCGTTGGAGAGCGTCCGGAGATATCTACATCAGGGTCAACAAAAATGGCACCTGCGGAGAAGGTAGGACGATCAAACATCATGATCAGGGCAGGGTTACGGCTCGCGTTCCCGGCGTCATCAGCAATGGCGCCTTCCCCGGAATAGGCACGGCCCAGGCCTGAGGAAGAGAACTCGTTAAGCTGGAATCCCGCTGACCAGGCGGAGGTGGAGACGATTGCCACTGCGACTGCCAGCGCAGTTTTTTTGAACAGGGTTTTCTGGCTCATGACCATAACCTCATTGAGTTATTTTTATGCAATATTTGTTACATACCGTAACAGGAGCGCGAAGTGTAGGGTCTGTGGTAACACTTAGAAATCAGACCAGTGGCGAGAGTATAGGTCTGACCAGATAGAATGTTGCAAGAGTGTTTGTGAATATTTACTGATATGTTTTTCGAAACGGGATCTGGGTGGCAAAATTGTGACCAGTTCGCTTCCTATGAATGGGTGATTTTTGTTTTAGATCATTTTTACTTGTGATATTGCTCACTTACCCGGTTTTCGGCCATTAACAACTGGAGCCACCCCCGCCCGGGGCGTAAAATATCAGCATCGTGTCTATTCTCGCGCCGTGCGCGAATTCAGAGGAAATCTACTATGAGTAAATGCAGTGCTGATGAAACCCCGGTTTGCTGCTGTATGGATGTGGGCACCATCGTGGACAACACGGATTGCACCGCCTCTTACAGCCGTGAGTTCGCCAGTCGTGCCGACGCCGAAGAGACACTGGCTGCCCTGACCGAAAAAGCCCGCGGCGTGGAGTCCGAACCGTGCGAAATTAATTCCACCTTCACCGACGTGGAAGGCGGGGTTCGCCTGGACATCGACTTCGTGTTCAGCTGCGAAGCAGAATCCCTGATTTTTCAACTCGGTCTGCGCTAATTCCTTTCAACGCCTCCTTCCCGGAGGCGTTTCGTTTGCTCTCTGTGTGTTCGCTCGCAATTTTTCTTCTCCCTGATTGGCTAATGTAAAAATTTGGTTAAGACTGTTATCAGGTCAGACCACTTTGCGCATTGTTATTCACAGGGGAGCGTTATGAGTCAGGCATTACCGCTAATCACCCGTCAGGGCGATCGCATTGCCATTGTCAGTGGATTACGTACGCCGTTTGCCCGTCAGGCGACGGCGTTTCATGGCATTCCTGCCGTCGATCTGGGGAAAATGGTCGTAGGAGAGTTACTGGCTCGCAGTGAAATTCCTCCCGAAGTCATTGAACAGCTGGTCTTTGGCCAGGTAGTGCAAATGCCGGAAGCGCCCAATATCGCCCGTGAAATCGTGCTGGGCACCGGGATGAACGTGCATACCGATGCCTACAGCGTGAGTCGCGCCTGTGCCACCAGCTTTCAGGCGGTGGCAAACGTCGCGGAGAGCCTGATAACCGGCACCATTCGCGCCGGGATTGCTGGCGGCGCCGACTCCTCGTCCGTTTTACCGATTGGCGTCAGCAAAAAGCTCGCCCGCGTGTTGGTGGACGTCAATAAAGCCCGCACCACCGGGCAGCGCCTGTCGCTGTTTTCGCGCCTGCGTCTGCGCGATTTACTCCCTGTGCCGCCCGCGGTGGCGGAATACTCCACCGGCTTGCGCATGGGCGATACCGCCGAGCAGATGGCGAAAACCTACGGCATCACCCGTGAACAGCAGGATGCCCTGGCGCACCGCTCGCACCAGCGCGCCGCTCAGGCCTGGGCGGAAGGCAAGCTGGCGGACGAGGTCATGACGGCCTACACCCCGCCATTCCGCGAGCCGCTCAGCCAGGATAACAATATTCGCGGCACCTCTACGCTTGCGGATTACGCAAAACTGCGCCCGGCGTTCGACCGCAAACACGGCACCGTCACCGCAGCGAACAGCACTCCGTTAACCGACGGCGCGGCGGCGGTGATCCTGATGACCGAATCGCGCGCCAGAGAGCTGGGCCTGAAGCCGCTCGGCTATCTGCGCAGCTACGCCTTTACCGCCATTGATGTCTGGCAGGATATGCTGCTGGGGCCGGCCTGGTCCACGCCACTGGCGCTTGAGCGTGCCGGGCTTACCATGGGCGATCTCACGCTCATCGACATGCACGAAGCCTTTGCCGCGCAAACCCTTGCCAACGTGCAACTGCTGGCCAGCGAACGCTTTGCCCGGGACGTGCTGGGCCGCGCCCATGCCACTGGCGAAGTGGATGAGAGCAAATTTAACGTGCTGGGGGGCTCCATTGCGTACGGCCACCCCTTTGCGGCGACCGGGGCGAGGATGATCACCCAGACGCTGCATGAGCTGCGCCGTCGTGGCGGCGGTTTTGGCCTGGTCACCGCCTGCGCCGCGGGTGGTCTGGGTGCCGCAATGGTTCTGGAGGCTGAATAATGGAGATGACAACGGCGTTTACCCTGCACGTGCGTCTGGACAACGTGGCGGTGGTCACCATCGATGCGCCAGGCGAGAAGATGAATACCCTGAAAGCGGAGTTTGGCGGCCAGGTTCGCGCCATCCTCAAGCAGGTGCGTGAAAACAAAAACCTGCGCGGGCTGGTGTTTATCTCGGCCAAGCCGGACAACTTTATTGCCGGGGCCGATATCAACATGATTGCCCGCGCCGAAAGCGCGCAGGTGGCGGAAGATCTGGCCCGTCAGGGCCAGCAGATCATGGCCGAAATTCATGCCCTGCCGATCCCGGTGATTGCGGCGATCCACGGCGCCTGCCTCGGCGGCGGTCTGGAGCTGGCGCTGGCTTGTCACGCACGCATCTGTACCGACGACGCCAAAACGGTACTGGGCCTGCCGGAAGTGCAGCTTGGCTTACTGCCGGGCTCGGGCGGCACCCAGCGTCTGCCGCGTCTGGTGGGCGTCAGCACGGCGCTGGAGATGATCCTCGCCGGTAAACAGCTGCGCCCGCGCCAGGCCCTGAAGGTCGGGCTGGTGGATGAGGTGGTTCCGCATTCCATTCTGCTGGAGGCCGCCGTTGCGCTGGCCCTGAAAGGCAAACCGGACACCCGTCGCTTACCGGTGCGCGAGCGCGTGCTGGCAGGGCCGCTGGGCCGTGCGCTGCTGTTCAACATGGTGGGCAAAAAAACCGAGCAAAAAACCCAGGGGAACTACCCGGCGACAAAACGCATTCTCGAGGTGATCCATACCGGCCTGACCCAGGGCAGCAGCAGCGGCTATGCCGCAGAAGCGAAAGCCTTTGGCGAACTGGCGATGACCCCACAGTCTCAGGCGCTGCGCAGCATCTTTTTTGCCAGTACCGAAGTGAAAAAAGATCCCGGCAGCGAGGCGGAGCCAGCGCCGCTGGAGTCTGTCGGTGTGCTGGGCGGCGGGCTGATGGGGGGCGGTATCGCTTTCGTCAGCGCCAGCAAAGGCAAATTACCGGTGCGGATCAAGGACATCAACCCGAAGGGGATCAACCACGCCCTTCAGTACAGCTGGCAGTTGCTTGATAAAAAGGTCAAACGCCGCCATATCAAAGCCAGCGAGCGCGATCGCCAGCTGGCGCTGATCTCCGGCACCACTGACTACAGCGGTTTCCGTCATCGCGATCTGGTCATTGAGGCGGTATTCGAAGATCTGGCCCTGAAACAGCAAATGGTGGCCGAGGTAGAGGCGAACTGTGCCCCGCACACCATTTTTGCCTCCAACACCTCGTCGTTGCCTATTGGCGATATTGCGGCCGGGGCCGCACGCCCTGAACAGGTGATCGGGCTGCATTTCTTCAGTCCGGTAGAAAAAATGCCGCTGGTGGAGGTCATCCCGCACGCCGGAACCAGCCCGCAGACCATTGCCACCGTGGTGAAGCTGGCAAAAATGCAGGGCAAAACGCCGGTGGTGGTGGCCGATAAAGCCGGGTTCTACGTCAACCGCATTCTGGCGCCTTATATCAATGAGGCCATGCGCCTGCTGACCGAAGGCGAAAAGGTTGAACATATCGATAATGCGCTGGTGAAGTTTGGTTTCCCGGTCGGCCCAATCCAACTTTTGGATGAGGTGGGAATCGATACCGGCACTAAAATTATACCTGTGCTGGAAAGCGCTTACGGTGAACGGTTTAGCGCACCTGCAAACATTGTTTCTGCAATTTTGAATGACGATCGCAAAGGCAGAAAAAATGGACGCGGTTTCTATCTTTACGATCCAAAAGGGCGTAAAAGCAAGAAACAGGTAGACCCGGCAATTTATGGGCTTATTCAGCCTGCCGGCGAGGGCAAACTTTCTGCGACACAGTGCGCAGAACGTTGCGTCATGATGATGCTCAACGAAGCGGCGCGCTGCTTTGATGAGAAGGTCATTAAAAATGCCCGCGACGGCGATATTGGCGCCGTCTTTGGCATTGGTTTCCCACCTTTCCTGGGTGGCCCGTTCCGCTATATGGATAGCTTAGGTGCGGGTGAAGTTGTTGCGATTTTACAACGACTGGCTGTGCAATATGGGCCGCGGTTTACGCCGTGTGACGCATTATTGCAGATGGCGGATCAGGGGCTGCGATTTTGGCCAGCAAAGGAAACTGACCTTGTAAATTAAGGTCAAACAAGAGTAAATCCGCCGTTGAAGGGTCTGGTCCTGTCTAATTTGTAAACTGACATTGACTATACTTACGCCGTTGAGGTAAAAAACAGCGTTTCATTCAACGGATGGATCAGGCACAATGCCCGGCCATCGGGTTTTCTACCTCGTTATGTGTTCACGCGGGGAAGTAACACCGGTGATCCTGGTCAACAAAAGCGGTGCAATATGCAAGTTTTTATCATGCGTCACGGTGACGCGGCACTTGATGCTGCCAGTGACTCTGTACGTCCTCTGACGCCTTGCGGCTGTGACGAGTCCCGTCAAATGGCAACCTGGCTGAAAGGGCAAAAAGTGGATATTGAACGTGTCCTCGTCAGTCCGTTCTTACGCGCTGAACAGACGCTGGACGTGGTAGGGGAGTGTATGAACCTGCCAGACAGTGTCGACGTTCTGCCAGAGCTTACCCCGTGTGGCGATGTGGGTCTTGTCAGTGCCTATCTTCAGGCGCTGTGCAATGAAGGTGTCGCTTCTGCGCTGGTGATTTCCCATCTGCCGTTAGTCGGCTATCTGGTATCTGAACTCTGCCCGGGCGAAACGCCGCCGATGTTCAGCACCTCTGCCATTGCCAATGTCACCCTCAATGAAACGGGTGCTGGCGTCTTCAACTGGCAGATGAGCCCCTGCAATCTGAAGATGGCGAAAGCTATCTGACGTAACAGATCCAGGCGGGTAGCAATTGCCACCCGCCTGCCTCTCAGGGCAGCTCAGGCGGTTGCCACTCTTCTACTTCAATCAACACCAGCAATGCGGCATCTCCGCCGTACTCTTTGGGTGCCTGATGAAAAGCCATCACGTGTGGATGCTGAGCCAGCCACAGCGGGGTTTGCTGCTTAAGAATATGTTTGCCGTGGCCGTGCATCACGCAGGCACAAAAGACATGTTCGCGGCGGCAGGCGGCAATCAGCGCGCCCAGCTCCTGTTTCGCCTGCATCTGGGTTAACCCGTGTAGATCGAGAAACAGCTCCGGCGAATAATCCCCACGACGCAATTTTTTCAGCTCGAAGTGGCTGACGTCCGACCGCACGTATTTCACGGCGCCTTCCGTATTCAGCAGCGGCTGAAACTCGTCGGAAAAATAGTGGCTGGCGTCGGCCTGCTCCTGCAGCAACCGTTTTACGGGAACTTCACTCACTTTTTTACGCAGCGGGCGGTGGACGATGGTGTCCTGCTTGATTTTACGCGTGCCTGTCATCAGCTGACGAAACAGCGTTTGATCCTCCTGGCTCAAGGATGTTTTCTTTTTCATATGTCCGTCTCATCTCTTATTTCCGACAGTGTACCTGACTCGCCGTACGGCAAAACGCATTTTTTACCCGCAAGCCGTTAGCGACAGTGCTGATTTATCGCCGTCTTCATGGCACACTAGCCGCCGAAAATTTAGCGAGCATGCCCTGGAGAACATAGTGGATAAAATTTTTGTCGATGAAGCGGTGAATGAGCTGCAAACCATTCAGGACATGTTGCGTTGGGCGGTCAGCCGTTTCAGCGCGGCCAATATCTGGTACGGTCACGGTACCGACAACCCGTGGGATGAGGCGGTACAGCTGGTGCTGCCGTCACTCTATCTGCCGCTGGATATCCCGGAAGATATGCGTTCTGCGCGCCTCACCTCCAGCGAGAAACACCGTATCGTTGAGCGCGTGATCCGTCGCGTTAACGAGCGTATCCCGGTGGCGTACCTCACCAACAAAGCCTGGTTCTGCGGCCATGAATTCTTTGTCGATGAACGCGTGCTGGTGCCGCGCTCGCCGATTGGTGAACTGATCAATAACCATTTCGCCGGCCTGATTGACCATCAGCCTGAGCATATCCTCGATATGTGCACCGGCAGCGGCTGCATCGCCATTGCCTGCGCTTATTCCTTCCCGGATGCGGAAGTGGACGCCGTGGATATCTCCCCTGACGCGCTGGCGGTAGCGGAACACAACATTGAAGAACACGGTCTGATCCATCACGTCACGCCGATCCGTTCCGATCTTTTCCGTGACCTGCCGAAAGTGCAGTACGACCTGATTGTGACCAATCCACCGTACGTCGATGCAGAAGATATGTCCGATCTGCCAAACGAATACCGCCATGAACCTGAGCTGGGACTGGCTTCCGGCTCCGACGGCCTGAAGCTGACCCGCCGTATACTGGCCTGCGCGCCGGATTATCTGACCGATGACGGTATTCTGATTTGTGAAGTCGGTAACAGCATGGTACATCTGATGGAGCAATATCCGGATGTGCCGTTCACCTGGCTCGAGTTCGACAACGGTGGCGACGGCGTCTTCATGCTGACCAAAGCGCAGCTTCTCGTCGCGCGCGAGCACTTCAGCATCTACAAAGATTAATCCAACGGGCTTCGGCCCGTTTCACATTGCGCAAACACAGAAAGCTCAAACACAGAACAACGAAAACGGAGCCGTGATGGCAGGAAACAGTATTGGACAATTATTTCGTGTGACCACGTTTGGCGAGTCGCACGGGCTGGCGCTGGGTTGCATCGTTGATGGCGTACCGCCTGGCATCGAACTGACCGAAGCTGATTTACAGCACGATCTCGACAGGCGCCGCCCGGGCACCTCGCGCTATACCACCCAGCGCCGCGAGCCGGATCAAGTCAAAATCCTGTCAGGCGTCTTTGAAGGACGCACTACCGGCACCAGCATCGGCCTGCTGATTGAGAATACCGATCAGCGCTCCCAGGACTACGGCGCCATCAAGGATGTGTTCCGCCCGGGCCACGCTGACTATACCTACGAACAGAAATACGGTTTTCGTGACTATCGCGGCGGCGGACGCTCCTCCGCCCGTGAAACCGCCATGCGCGTGGCGGCAGGCGCCATTGCTAAAAAATACCTGGCGCAGAAGTTTGGTATTGTCATTCGCGGCTGCCTGACCCAGATGGGCGACATTCCGCTGGCGATCGAAGACTGGGATCAGGTTGAACAGAACCCGTTCTTCTGCGCCGATGCCTCGAAGCTGGAAGCGCTGGACGAACTGATGCGCGCCCTGAAAAAAGAGGGTGACTCCATTGGTGCCAAAGTCACGGTCGTGGCCGACGGCGTTCCGCCGGGCTGGGGTGAGCCGGTCTTTGACCGCCTCGACGCCGACATTGCCCATGCGATGATGAGCATCAACGCGGTGAAAGGGGTAGAGATTGGCGACGGTTTTGACGTGGTGGCGCTTCGCGGCAGCCAGAACCGCGACGAAATTACTAAAGAGGGCTTCCAGAGCAATCACGCGGGCGGCATTCTGGGCGGCATCAGCAGCGGGCAGCAGATTGTGGCTAACATTGCGCTGAAACCAACCTCCAGCATTACCGTGCCGGGCCACACCATTAACCGCTCTGGCGAAGAAGTTGAGATGATCACCAAAGGACGTCACGATCCGTGCGTCGGGATCCGCGCAGTGCCCATCGCCGAAGCGATGCTGGCGATCGTGCTGATGGATCACTTCCTGCGCCAGCGCGCGCAGAATGCGGATGTGACGACCACCATTCCACGCTGGTAACCATGAAAAAAACCGCAATTGCTCTGCTGGCGCTGCTTGCCAGCGGGACCGCTCTGGCGGCAACGCCGTGGCAAAAAATCACCCACCCGGTGGCGGGCAGCGCCCAGTCCATCGGCGGGTTCTCTAATGGCTGTATCGTAGGCGCAGAAGCGCTGCCGCAGCAGTCCTCCACGTATCAGGTGATGCGCACCGATCAGCGCCGCTACTTTGGTCACCCGGATCTGGTGCTGTTTATTCAGCGCCTCAGCAACCAGGTGCATAACCTGGGGCTGGGCACGGTGCTGATTGGCGATATGGGGATGCCGGCAGGCGGACGCTTTAACGGCGGCCATGCCAGCCATCAAACCGGGCTGGACGTGGATATCTTCCTGCAGCTGCCGAAAACCCGCTGGACCTCGGCCCAGTTGCTGAAGCCCCAGGCGCTCGATCTGGTCGCCAGCGACGGCAAGCGTGTGGTGCCGTCGCTCTGGTCGCAGGATGTTTCCGCCATGATCAAGCTGGCGGCAAAAGATAACGACGTCACGCGCATCTTCGTTAACCCGGCCATCAAGCAGCAGCTTTGCGAAGATGCCGGAACCGACCGAGACTGGCTGCGTAAAGTGCGGCCGTGGTTCCAGCACCGTGCGCATATGCACGTGCGTCTGCGCTGCCCGGCGAACAGCCTGGAATGCGAAGATCAGCCGCTGCCACCGCCTGGCGATGGCTGTGGTTACGAACTGCAAAGCTGGTTTGAACCGGCCAAGCCTGGAACCTCTAAGCCTGAGAAGAAGACACCACCTCCTTTGCCGCCTTCCTGCCAGGCGCTACTGGATGAGCATGTACTTTAATGGACCAATTTGCTGAGTTGTTTATGGTATCGCCGCTGCTGCTGGTGGCGCTGTTTTTTATCGCTATGCTGGCCGGTTTTATTGATGCACTGGCGGGCGGCGGCGGGCTGTTAACCGTTCCGGCCCTGCTGGCGGCGGGGATGAGCCCGGCGCAGGCGCTGGCGACCAACAAGCTGCAGGCGTGCGGCGGATCGTTATCCGCCTCGATCTATTTTATCCGCCGCAAGGTAGTGAGCCTCGCCGACCAGAAGCTCAATATCCTGATGACCTTTATCGGCTCAACCAGCGGTGCGCTGCTGGTGCAGCATGTGCAGTCCGATATACTGCGCCAGATCTTACCCATCCTCGTTATCTGTATTGGCCTCTACTTTTTACTGATGCCAAAGCTTGGCGAAGAGGATCGGCAGCGCCGCCTGCACGGATTGCCGTTTGCGCTGATTGCCGGTGGCTGTGTCGGCTTTTATGACGGTTTCTTCGGCCCGGGCGCCGGGTCGTTTTACGCCCTGGCGTTCGTGACCCTGGCCGGTTTTAACCTCGCCAAATCCACCGCCCATGCCAAAGTGCTGAACGCCACCTCGAACCTCGGTGGCCTGCTGCTGTTTATCATCGGCGGCAAGGTGATCTGGGCGACCGGATTTGTGATGATGGCCGGACAATTTCTGGGCGCGCGGGCAGGTTCGCGCCTGGTGTTAAGCAAAGGGCAACAGCTCATTCGTCCGATGATTGTCATTGTCTCGGCCGTAATGAGTGCCAAACTTCTTTATGACAGCCACGGACAGGAGATCCTCCACTGGTTGGGGATGAACTAATGAACAGTACGCATAAATACGAACAGCTGATTGAGGTTTTCAACGGCTGCTTCGCGGAAGATTTTAATACCCGTCTGATTAAAGGCGACGACGAACCGATCTATCTTCCTGCAGATGCGGAAGTGCCGTACAACCGGATTGTGTTCGCTCACGGCTTTTATGCCAGCGGTTTGCATGAAATATCGCACTGGTGTATCGCAGGAAAAGCGCGTCGCGAGCTGGTGGACTTTGGCTACTGGTACTGCCCGGACGGCCGCGACGCCGCGACCCAGGGGCAGTTTGAAGATGTAGAGGTCAAACCCCAGGCGCTGGAGTGGCTGCTGTGCGTGGCGGCAGGATTCCCGTTTAACGTCAGCTGTGACAACCTCGAAGGCGACTTCGAGCCAGACCGTATTGTCTTCCAGCGCCGCGTTCACGCGCAGGTGATGGAGTATCTTGAGAAAGGCATTCCGGAACGTCCGGCACGCTTGATCAAGGCTTTACAGAATTATTACCACACGCCGGAGATCACGGCGGAATGCTTCCCGTGGCCGGAAGATCTTAACTGAGGAAAGAAGATGATCGCAGAATTTGAATCACGCATTCTGGCATTAATTGATGACATGGTGGAGCACGCCAGTGACGATGAACTGTTTGCCAGCGGTTATCTGCGTGGTCACCTGACGCTCGCCGTCGCCGAACTGGAAGCCGGTGACGACCACTCTCCGGACGCGGTGCACGCTGAAGTGTCACGTAGCCTGGAAAAAGCCATTCTGGCGGGCGAACTCTCTCCGCGCGACCAGTCTCTGGTGCTGGGGATGTGGGATACGTTGTTTCAGAAAGCCAGCGTAAACGCATAGGTGATATTCCGCACGAATTATTCCCTCTCCCCTATGGGGAGAGGGTCAGGGTGAGGGGCCCAGCCCGCACCTATTTGACCATTTTCCCCTTCAACAACTTCCTTACCCATAACCGGTTCGGATTGAGCGCCGCCAGCGTGTGGCTGTCCAGCGGGATCGGCTCGTTGCTCATCTGCGCAGCAAGCACTTCCGCCGTCAGCGGGGCCGTGCAGAGCCCGCGTGAACCCAGCCCGCCAAGCACGAACAGATTACGAAACTCCGGGGCGCTGACCGCCTGCTCTTTGTTATTAGCGAGATCCTGATACGCCGCCAGGGTGGCGTCATAATCCGGCACCGCACCGGTCATCGGCAGGTGATCGCGGGTGGCACAGCGAATACCGTTTCGCGCCTCACCGGCGCTGACATCCACTTCACGCGTCCAGGCCGCCTGCGGCAAACAGTCGATCAGACGCTGGCGATTATTCTGCTGATCCTCTTCGCTGTACTGCGGTTCGGTCTGCCCGCGATGATAGCTTGCGCCGATGCAGTGCTGACCGTTAGCCGGGTTTTGCGGGGTCAGATACCCGTCGTAGCAGAGCACCTGACGCAGCTGGCTCAGCTGTTCAGCCGCCGGAATATGGCTCACCTGGCCGCCCACCGGGTAAACCGGCAGCTGGGCGGTCTGGCTGAACTGGCTGATGCCGTGTCCGTTCGCCAGCACCACGCTGCCATGCTGCGCCCGCTCACCCTCGGCAAACTCCAGCATCCACCGGGTGTCGGCCTGCTCCAGTGATTTCACCCGACGGCCATAGTGCACCTGCAGGCCGAGGGTCTGCGCCAGGGTAATCACCGCCGCGGTGAGCTGGGCCGGACACAGCCAGCCGCCGAGCGGATACTGGATCCCGCCGCAGCCGGTGGGCACGCCGATGCTTTTTTGCACCTGTCCGGCATCCACCGCCACCGCGATCTGCTCCGGCAGGCCCAGGGCCAGCATCTGGTCTATTTTTTTCTGGCTCTTCTCATCCCAGCCCAGCTGGGTGACGCCGCACCAGGCATGATCAAAGTCTACCGGCAGGGCATCGTACAGACGGCGGGCGAAGGTGAACGCCGCCGGGAAAAACTGGCTCAGCGCGGCATCATGTGCGCTCAACAATGGATAGAGCGCCCCCTGGCGATTGCCGGAGGCACCCGCCGCCGGGGCATCGTCGGCGCAGTAGAGCGTCACCTGCCAGCCACGGCGTAACAGCGCCAGCGACAGCAGGGCGCTGGCGATGCCACCGCCCACGACGGCGGTTTCGCGCCCGTCGCTGGCCGTACGGGCAAACCACGGCGTGCGGGCAGGGGAGGGGAGATCCTGCTCCATCACCCCGATGAGCATTTCGCGCTTGCGGCCAAAGCCTTTGGTTTTTTGCACCCTGAAGCCCGCCTCCTGCAGGCCGCGACGGACAAAGCCGGCGCAGGTAAAGGTGGCGAGCGTCCCGCCCGGCCGGACCAGACGAGCCATGGCAGCAAACAGCTGCGCGTTCCACATATCCGGATTTTTGGACGGGGCAAAGCCGTCGAGGAACCAGGCATCGACCTGCTGATTCAGGGAGTCATCCAGCCGGTCGGTGAGCTCATTGATATCACCGAGCCAGATATCAAGCGTGACGCGCCCGCCGTCCAGCAGCAGACGATGGCAGCCCGCGACGGGCAGCGGCCACTGGGCCTGGAGCTGTTCCGCCCAGGGCGCCAGTTCCGGCCAGTGCTGGTGCGCCAGACGCAGATCGTCGGCGGCCAGCGGAAATTTCTCGAAACTGATGAAATGTAACCTTTGCAGCGTAGCGTCAGGGTGAGCTGCACGGAAGCGATCGAAGGCTTGCCAGAGGGTGAGAAAGTTCAGCCCGGTGCCAAATCCGCTCTCGGCCACCACAAACAGATCGCGGGGATGCAGCGGAAAACGGGAATTCAGCTGGTTTCCATCGAGGAAAACATAACGTGTCTCTTCCAGTCCGTTATCATTAGAGAAGTAGACATCATCAAAATCTCGGGAAACAGGTGTACCCTCAGCGTTGAATTCGAGGTTGGCAGGTTGTATGGCGTTTTGTTTCACGTAAGTTACTCGTCTGACAGGCTGTGCCGCGATCTTAACGATGTGCGTCTGATGGTGCAAATTTCCGCAGAAATTGGCTGATCGGACTTGTTCGGCGTACAAGTGTACGCTATTGTGCGACTCGAAACTTAAAATAGTGCGACTTACAGAGGTATTGAATGAAACGTGCAGTGATTACTGGCTTGGGCATCGTTTCCAGCATCGGTAATAACCAGCAGGAAGTCCTGGCATCTCTGCGTGAAGGACGCTCCGGGATCACCTTCTCTGAAGAGTTTAAAGATTCCGGCATGCGTAGCCACGTTTGGGGTAATGTAAAACTGGACACCACGGGCATGATCGATCGCAAAGTGGTCCGTTTCATGAACGATGCCTCCATCTACGCCTATCTCTCCATGCAGGAAGCGATTGCTGACGCTGGCCTGAGTGAAGACGTTTACCAGAACAACCCACGTGTGGGTCTGATTGCCGGTTCCGGCGGCTCGTCTAAAGCCCAGGTATTCGGTGCTGACGCCATGCGTAGCCCACGCGGCCTGAAAGCGGTCGGTCCATACGTTGTGACCAAAGCCATGGGTTCAGCGGTTTCCGCGTGCCTGGCGACCCCGTTCAAAATCCACGGCGTAAACTACTCCATCAGCTCCGCCTGTGCGACATCTGCACACTGTATCGGTAACGCGGTTGAGCAGATCCAACTGGGTAAACAGGACATCGTATTTGCTGGCGGCGGTGAAGAGCTGGGCTGGGAAATGGCCTGTGAGTTCGACGCGATGGGCGCACTGTCCACCAAATACAACGAATGTCCGGAAAAAGCCTCCCGTACCTACGACGCAAACCGTGACGGTTTCGTAATCGCTGGCGGCGGCGGTATGGTTGTGGTTGAAGAGCTGGAGCACGCTCTGGCCCGTGGCGCGCACATCTACGCTGAGATCGTAGGCTACGGCGCAACGTCCGATGGCGCAGACATGGTTGCACCATCAGGTGAAGGCGCTGTGCGTTGCATGAAAATGGCCATGCACGGCCTGGATACGCCAATTGACTACCTGAACTCCCACGGTACTTCTACTCCGGTAGGCGACGTGAAAGAGCTGGGTGCAATCCGCGAAGTGTTCGGCGACAACAGCCCGGCTATCTCTGCAACCAAAGCCATGACCGGTCACTCTCTGGGTGCGGCTGGCGTGCAGGAAGCTATCTACTCCCTGCTGATGCTGGAACACGGCTTCATCGCCCCAAGCATCAACGTTGAAGAGCTGGATGAGCAGGCTGCTGGCCTGAACATCGTTACCGCGACAACCGAGCGTGAACTGAATACCGTGATGTCTAACAGCTTCGGTTTCGGCGGCACCAACGCCACGCTGGTAATGCGTAAGCTGAAAGCGTAATGACTGCGCCGGATGTCAAAAGGGAGCCTGATGGCTCCCTTTTTTGTTTTAAATCACCAGCCAGATTAGCGCCATTGCTACCAGCAGGGCGACCAGCATCAGGCCAGGTCGGGCTGACAGGGATTTGAAGGTCTCGACCACCGGGGCAAACAGTGGGTTGTAGATCGGCTGGATATTACGTACTTCCAGCGTGCCACTCTCCCGCTCGCTGCGGCGGGTGAAGATCTCATTGAGCAGATCCTGAACCTGGGCGGTGGTCAGCACCGTCTGCGGCGTCGCCTGCCAGGTCTGCCGGGCATAATCCTGAATGTTGTCCCACTCCTGGGGTTCAAGCGGCTGTTTCAGCGCGGCCTGCAGGGTGTGCAGGGTTGGTGCGCTCTGGGTGCTCAGCGTCTGGCGCGCCTGCAGCCAGGTGGCAAGATGGGTAAACTGCCTGGCCGGTATCAACTCTCCCGCCTTTACTCCCGACAGCTCCAGCATCGACTGCCAGATCAGTTTGGTTGGCTCGCCCGTGGCGGCGGCAAGTTTGGTCACCATCTGCTTCAGCGTGTTGTGCTCCGCCGGCAGCAACGGGCGTTCCGTTGCCGGGCGCTGCTGCGGCTGCGGGATCGCAAGCTGGTTATTTTGCAGCAGCGTCAGTACCGTTTTGAGCTGCTCGGGCGTCAGCTGGTTCAGGGCCGTCTGGCCATACTGCTGGCGAATAAAATCGCTGGCCGCCTGACGGTTATTACCCAGATTCAGCAGCTCCGTCAGCTGGGAGACCATCTGGCGGGTGGTGTGATTTTGCTGGGCAGTATTCAGGCGCTGGTTGAGGTTTTGCTCTGCAGCAGGGAAGTGGCGCGACAGCATGGGCGCATCACTCTTCATTCCCAGATCGTGTTTGACTCCGGCCCACACTTCCGCATTCTGCTGCGACGTCAGGGCAATCAGCCGGGTGATCAGACGTTCCAGTACAGTGCGTTGCTGTGTGGAGAGGGGCTGTTCACCCGCGACGTGGGATGGACGCGGGCCATCACCCGGAGGTTGTGGCGGCGTACCTGAAATGGGCTGCATCGGCAAAAAATCCTTAAATTCGTTACTCATCGTTAACCAGGTTTACGTATATGCCTGGCGGCCAGATTATGGCACACTTGACCGGATAACTTCCTCTCAAACAGGTACTCAGACGTGAAAATCCTCGTTGATGAAAATATGCCTTACGCCCGCGAGCTCTTTAGCCGCCTGGGTGAGGTTAAGGCCGTTCCCGGACGCCCCATTCCGCTCGCCGAGCTGGATGATGCCGACGCCCTGATGGTGCGCTCGGTGACCAAAGTGAATGAGGCGCTGCTGTCTGGCAAAGGTGTGAAGTTTGTCGGCACGGCAACCGCAGGAACCGATCATGTGGATGACGCGTGGCTGAAGCAGGCCGGGATTGGCTTTTCCGCCGCGCCGGGCTGTAACGCTATTGCCGTCGTGGAGTATGTTTTCTCATCCCTGCTGATGCTGGCCGAGCGCGACGGCTTTACCCTCACCAGCCGGACCGTAGGCATTGTCGGCGTGGGTAACGTGGGCAGCCGACTGCAAAAACGCCTTGAGGCGTTAGGTATTCGCACGCTGCTGTGCGATCCGCCCCGCGCTGACCGTGGTGATGAAGGGGATTTCCGCAGCCTGGATGAGCTGGTGGCCGAGTGTGACGTGCTCACCTTCCATACGCCGCTGTTTAAGGACGGGCCGTATAAATCGCACCATCTGGCAGATGACGCGCTGATTAGCCGCCTGAAGCCGGGCACCATTCTGATTAATGCCTGCCGTGGTCCGGTGGTGGACAACGCGGCGTTGCTGCAGCGCCTGGAAGCCGGGCAGGATCTCAGCGTGGTGCTGGACGTGTGGGAGCCGGAGCCGGATCTCAACGTGGCCCTGCTGGATAAAGTGGATATCGGCACCGCGCACATTGCGGGCTACACCCTCGAAGGCAAAGCCCGCGGTACTACCCAGGTGTTCGAGGCGTACAGCACCTTTATTGGCAAATCCCAGCAGGTAGCGCTGGACACGCTGCTGCCAACCCCGGATTTTGGTCGCATCACCCTGCACGGCACGCTGGATCAGGGAACGCTGAAAAGGCTGGTGCATTTAGTGTATGATGTGCGCCGCGATGACGCGCTGCTGCGAAAAGTAGCGGGTACGCCGGGTGAATTTGACAAGCTGCGTAAGCATTACGTTGAGCGCCGCGAATGGTCTTCCCTGTATGTGATGTGTGATGACCCTGCTGCGGCATCGCTGCTGCATAAGCTGGGTTTCAACGCCGTTCACCACCCGGTTCGTTAATGTCTTCTTAATGCTCCCTGGCGGATACTCCGCCGGGGACGCTTTTTTATTTCTGGAGTAAACCACCATGTCTGAAGGCTGGAACATTGCCATACTGGGCGCAACGGGCGCCGTGGGCGAAGCCCTGCTCGAAACCCTTGCTGAGCGTCAGTTCCCGGTGGGCGACATCTATGCCCTGGCGCGTAACGAGAGCGCAGGCGAGCATCTGCGTTATGAGGGCAAATCGGTACGCGTTCAGGACGCGGCTGAGTTCGACTGGACCCAGGCGCAGCTGGCCTTTTTCGCGGCCGGGGCTGAAGCCTCCGCGGCCTATATTGAAGACGCCACCAACGCCGGCTGTCTGGTCATCGATTTAAGCGGCCTGTTTGCCCTTGAGCCGGACGTACCGCTGGTCGTGCCGGACGTCAATCCGTTCGTGCTGGCTGACTACCGCAACCGTAACATCATCGCCGTACCGGACAGCCTGACCAGCCAGCTGTTAACCGCTCTGAAGCCGCTGATCGACGAAGGCGGTTTATCCCGCATCACCGTCACCAGCCTGCTGTCGGTCTCCGCCCACGGTAAAAAAGCGGTGGATGCCCTTGCCGGACAGAGCGCGAAGCTGCTGAACGGTATCCCGGTGGACGAAGATGACTTCTTTGGCCGTCAGCTGGCCTTCAACATGCTGCCCCTGCTGCCGGATCGCGAAGGCAGCGTGCGCGAAGAGCGCCGTATCGTCGATGAAGTGCGTAAGATCCTGCAGGACGAAGGGCTGATGATCTCCGCCAACTGCGTGCAGTCGCCGGTGTTCTACGGCCATGCCCAGATGGTGAGCTTTGAAGCCATGCGCCCGCTGGCGGCGGAAGAGGCGCGTGACGCCTTTGGCCGTGGCGAAGATATTGAGCTCTCCGAAGAGCGCGAGTTCCCGACCCAGGTGGGCGACGCCACGGGCAATGCCCGCCTCTCAGTTGGCTGCGTGCGCAACGATTACGGCATGCCGGAGCAGGTTCAGTTCTGGTCGGTAGCCGATAACGTGCGTTTCGGCGGCGCGCTGATGGCGGTGAAAATCGCTGAGAAACTGGTGCAGGAGTATCTGTACTGATGTCTGAAGTGGAACAAAAGCCGGTCCATAGAATTGCTCTCGGGATTGAGTACGATGGCAGTAAATACTATGGCTGGCAGCGTCAGAACGAGGTGCGCAGCGTCCAGGAGAAGCTGGAGAAGGCGCTCTCTCAGGTCGCGAATGAACCCATCAATGTCCTGTGTGCGGGGCGGACCGACGCCGGTGTGCACGGTACGGGGCAGGTGGTTCACTTTGAAACCACCGCGGTGCGTAAAGACGCGGCCTGGACGTTAGGGGTAAATGCGAATTTGCCTGGTGACATCGCGGTACGGTGGGTCAAAAATGTGCCGGATGATTTTCATGCGCGTTTCAGCGCCACCGCGCGCCGTTACCGCTACATCATCTATAACCAGCGTCTTCGTCCGGCAGTGTTGGGCCAGGGCGTCACCCATTTTTACGAACCGCTGGATGCCGATCGCATGCACCGTGCGGCGCAGGCGCTGATTGGCGAGAACGACTTCACCTCTTTTCGTGCCGTCCAGTGCCAGTCGCGTACCCCTTGGCGCAACGTGATGCACATTAACGTCAGCCGTCATGGCGCGTATGTGGTGGTGGATATCAAAGCGAACGCTTTTGTTCATCATATGGTCAGGAATATTACAGGCAGCCTGATGGAAGTAGGCGCCGGACACCAGCCGGAGAGCTGGATTGCAGAGTTGCTGGCAGCGAAGGACAGAACGCTGGCGGCAGCAACGGCGAAAGCGGAAGGGCTGTATCTGGTCTCGGTGGATTACCCGGATCGATTTGACCTTCCGAAACCGCCAATGGGCCCGCTGTTTTTAGCGGACTGATAGCCGTGGCAATTAAGGTTTAGACAATATGGATTTTATTCGCTTTCTGATTGATTTCATTCTGCATATTGATGTTCACCTGGCAGAGCTGGTCGCTGATTATGGCGTCTGGGTGTATGCCATTCTGTTCCTGATCCTGTTTTGTGAAACCGGTCTGGTGGTGACGCCGTTCTTACCGGGCGATTCGCTGCTGTTCGTGGCGGGGGCGCTGGCATCGCTGGAAACCAACGATCTCAACGTTCATCTGATGGTCGTGCTGATGCTTATCGCCGCGATCCTTGGCGATGCGGTGAACTACACTATAGGTCGGCTTTTTGGCGATCGGTTGTTCAGTAACCCGGATTCGAAGATTTTCCGTCGCAGCTATCTCGATAAAACCCATGCGTTTTATGAGAAACACGGCGGCAAAACGATTATTCTCGCCCGTTTTGTGCCCATCGTCAGAACCTTTGCCCCCTTTGTTGCGGGTATGGGCCACATGTCGTACCGTCAGTTTGCGCTCTATAACGTCACCGGTGCGCTGTTATGGGTGCTGAGCTTTACCTACGCGGGCTATTTCTTCGGCACCATTCCTATGATCCAGGAAAACCTTAAGCTGCTGATCGTAGGGATTATTGTGGTTTCGATTCTGCCAGGCGTCATCGAAGTGATTCGTCACCGACGCGCGGCGGCAAAACAAGCAAAATAAAAGCACGACTGCGGTTCGACCACTTTTTTATCCAAAGTTTCGGGCTGTTATGTTTTAATGTGCAACATTCATGGTCTGTCGGGGGCAAAAATGGCATTATGCGCCCCTTGCAGCAAACCTGGTTCAGGCAGAAAGGTTATCAATGAGCTGGATTGAACGAATTAAAAGCAATATCACCCCAACCCGCAAAGCGAGTATTCCTGAAGGGGTGTGGACCAAATGTGACAGCTGTGGCCAGGTTCTGTACCGCGCCGAGCTGGAGCGTAATCTGGAAGTTTGTCCGAAGTGCGATCACCACATGCGTATGTCGGCGCGTAATCGCCTGCATAGCCTGCTGGATGAAGGTTCTCTGGTTGAACTGGGCAGCGAGCTTGAGCCGAAAGATGTGCTGAAGTTCCGTGACTCCAAAAAATACAAAGACCGTCTGGCCTCTGCACAGAAAGAGACCGGCGAGAAAGACGCTCTGGTCGTGATGAAAGGCACTCTGCACGAGATGCCGGTTGTCGCAGCGGCGTTTGAGTTCTCCTTTATGGGCGGCTCAATGGGTTCCGTAGTGGGCGCGCGCTTCGTGCGTGCCGTTGAGCAGGCGCTGGAAGACAACTGTCCGCTGATCTGCTTCTCCGCGTCCGGTGGTGCACGTATGCAGGAAGCGCTGATGTCGCTGATGCAGATGGCAAAACCTCCGCAGCGCTGGCGAAAATGCAGGAGCGCGGTCTGCCCTACATCTCCGTACTGACCGACCCGACCATGGGCGGCGTATCGGCAAGTTTCGCGATGCTGGGCGATCTGAACATCGCTGAACCGAAAGCGCTGATCGGCTTTGCCGGCCCGCGCGTAATCGAACAAACGGTACGTGAAAAGCTGCCGCCGGGCTTCCAGCGCAGTGAGTTCCTTATCGAGAAAGGCGCTATCGACATGATCGTCCGCCGTCCGGAAATGCGCCTGAAACTGGCCAGCGTTCTGGCGAAGCTGATGAATCTGCCGTCGCCGAGCCCGGATGAGCCGCGCGAAGGCGTGGTCGTACCGGATCAGGAACCCGAGGCCTGATAACTGAAAAGGGCAGGGCCAGTGGCGCTGCCCTTTTGCTTTCTAACCGTAACTGAAAAGCGCGCATCATGGAAAATATCACTCTTCCCCAAGCCACGTCGCCCCTGGCCGCGTGGCTTTCTTATCTGGAAAACCTGCACAGTAAAACCATCGACATGGGACTTGAGCGCGTAAGCCAGGTAGCGGCGCGCCTTGATGTTCTGAAACCGGCTCCCTTTGTTTTCACCGTGGCGGGCACCAACGGCAAAGGCACCACCTGCCGCACCCTGGAAGCCATGCTGATGGCGGCAGGGTACAAAGTGGGGGTCTACAGCTCGCCGCATCTGGTGCGCTATACCGAACGCGTGCGGGTGCAGAACACGGAGCTGGCGGAATCGGCGCACACCGCCGCTTTTGCCGAAATCGAAGCCGCGCGCGGCGAGATTTCCCTGACCTATTTTGAATATGGCACGCTGTCCGCGCTGTGGCTGTTTAAGCAGGCGCAGCTCGACGTGGTGATCCTCGAAGTCGGCCTGGGCGGGCGTCTGGATGCCACCAATATCGTCGACCCGGATGTGGCGGTGGTCACCAGCATCGCGCTGGATCATACCGACTGGCTGGGGCCCGATCGCGAAAGCATTGGCCGTGAAAAAGCCGGTATCTTCCGCCCAGGCAAACCGGCGATCGTCGGCGAACCCGATATGCCGCACACCATCGCCGATGTGGCGCAGGAGAAAGGGGCGCTGCTTAAGCGTCGCGACGTGGACTGGCGCTACAGCGTGACGGAAAGCAACTGGCGCTTTGAAGATGCCGTGGGCGCGCTGGAGAACCTGCCGCTGCCCCAGGTACCGCAGCCGAATGCCGCGACGGCGCTGGCCGCGCTGCGCGCCAGCGGTCTGGCGGTGAGCGAGCAGGCGATGCGTGACGGTATTCAGAATGCGATTCTGGCCGGGCGCTTCCAGATAGTCAGCGAATCACCACGTCTGATTCTGGATGTGGCGCATAATCCTCATGCCGCGGCGTATCTCGCGGGACGTCTCAAATCATTGCCAAAAACCGGGCGCGTGCTGGCGGTTATCGGTATGCTTCATGATAAAGATATTGGCGGCACGCTGGCCTGCATGGAGAGTGTTGTCGATAGCTGGTATTGTGCACCTCTGGAAGGCCCACGCGGGGCGACTGCCGAACAGCTGATGGAACATCTCGGCGGGGGCAAAAGCTTTGCAAGCGTGGAGCTGGCATGGCGTGCGGCAATGGCAGACGCCAGCCCAGAAGATACCGTGCTGGTGTGTGGTTCATTCCACACGGTGGCACATGTCATGGACGTAATGGATGCGGGGAGAACCGGTGGCAAGTAAGTTTCAGAACCGTTTAGCAGGCACCATTGTGCTGGTGGCGCTGGGGGTGATTATTCTCCCCGGGCTGCTTGATGGACAGAAAAAACATTACCAGGATGAGTTCGCGGCGATCCCGCTGGTACCGAAACCCGGCGACCGGGATGAGCCGGATATGCTGCCGGCGGCGACGCAGGCTCTGCCAGCGCAGCCACCTGAAGGTGCCGCCGAAGAGGTGCGGGCGGGCGATGCCGCGGCCCCATCCTTAGATCCGTCGCGTCTGGCTACCGGGAATAATAACGAGCTGGACCCTGTTGCGGCACCGGTAGAGCAGTACGCGCCGAAACCGGTGCAAAAACCGAAACCGGCTGAGAAGCCGCAGCCGAAACCGCAGCGCGATAACACCAGCCAGCAGCTGGCGGCGGCCACAGAAACCCCACCGGCCAAACCGGCCGCTGAAGAGAAGCCTGCTCCAACCGGCAAAGCCTATGTTGTGCAGCTTGGGGCACTCAAAAATGCCGATAAGGTCAACGAGGTAGTGGCTAAGCTTCGTGGCGCGGGGTATCGCGTTTACACTTCACCTTCCACGCCGGTACAGGGTAAAATCACCCGTATTCTCGTGGGCCCGGATGCGTCGAGAGACAAGCTGAAAGGGTCGCTTGGGGAGCTTAATCAGCTCTCGGGTCTGAGCGGCGTAGTGATGAACTACAGCGTGAATTGATGTAAGTATTTTCCCCTCACCCTGACCCTCTCCCCGGAGGGGCGAGGGGATGAATTCCCCCCTCTCCCTTGAGGGAGAGGGCCGGGGTGAGGGGGAGGCAGACGTCCGCAGAGGCGCAAACTGCCCACGGCGCTGAATATTTTTTCAGCGCTTTTTTTATTTACGCGCGGGAAGGAAATCCCTACGCAAACGTTTTCTTTTTCTGTTAGAATTCGCCCCGAACTGGATGACAGGGCGTTTGATCGTGGGACACATATGGTCTGGATTGATTACGCCATCATTGCGGTGATAGGTTTTTCCTGTCTGGTTAGCCTGATCCGTGGCTTTGTTCGTGAAGCGTTATCGCTGGTAACCTGGGGCTGTGCCTTCTTTGTTGCCAGTCATTACTACACTTACCTGTCTGTCTGGTTCACGGGCTTTGAAGATGAACTGGTTCGAAATGGGATTGCCATCGCGGTGCTGTTTATCGCGACGCTGATTGTCGGCGCCATTGTTAACTACGTGATTGGCCAGCTGGTTGAGAAAACCGGGTTGTCAGGAACGGACAAGGTGTTGGGGATCTGCTTCGGAGCGTTGCGAGGCGCGCTGATTGTCGCCGCCATACTCTTCTTCCTTGATACCTTTACCGGGTTCTCAAAGAGTGAAGACTGGCAGAAATCGCAGCTTATCCCGCAGTTCAGCTTCATCATCAGATGGTTCTTTGACTATCTGCAAAGCTCGTCGAGTTTTTTGCCCAGGGCATAAACCCTGAGATGTGGCTTAACGAGGAAATGACGAATGTGCGGTATTGTCGGTATCGCCGGTTTCATGCCGGTAAACCAGTCTATTTATGACGCATTATCGGTGCTTCAGCACCGTGGGCAGGATGCTGCGGGTATCATCACCATTGATGCACACAACTGCTTCCGTTTACGTAAGGCCAATGGCCTGGTAAACGATGTGTTTGAAGCCCGCCATATGCAGCGTCTTCAGGGCAACATGGGTATTGGTCACGTTCGTTACCCGACTGCTGGCAGTTCCAGCGCCTCTGAAGCCCAGCCGTTCTACGTTAACTCGCCGTATGGCATCACGCTTGCCCACAACGGCAACCTGACCAACGCTCACGAGTTGCGTAAGAAGCTGTTTGAAGAGAAGCGTCGTCACATTAACACCACCTCTGATTCTGAAATCCTGCTCAACATCTTTGCCAGCGAGCTGGACAACTTCCGTCACTATCCGCTGGAAGCAGACAACATTTTTGCTGCCGTGGCTGCCACTAACCGTCTGATTCGCGGTGCCTATGCCTGCGTAGCGATGATTATCGGCCACGGTATGGTCGCCTTCCGCGACCCGAACGGCATTCGCCCGCTGGTGCTGGGCAAGCGCGATATTGGCGACGGCCGCACCGAGTATATGGTGGCGTCTGAAAGCGTGGCGCTGGATACCCTGGGCTTTGAGTTCCTGCGTGACGTCGCACCTGGCGAAGCGGTGTACATCACCGAAAAAGGCCAGCTGTTTACCCGTCAGTGTGCAGAGAACCCGGTCAGCAATCCGTGCCTGTTCGAATACGTCTACTTTGCCCGTCCGGACTCCTTCATCGACAAAATCTCCGTCTACAGCGCCCGCGTCAACATGGGCACCAAGCTCGGCGAGAAGATTGCCCGCGAGTGGGAAGACCTGGATATCGACGTTGTGATCCCAATTCCGGAAACCTCCTGCGATATCGCACTGGAGATGGCGCGTATTCTGGGTAAACCGTACCGTCAGGGCTTCGTGAAGAACCGCTACGTTGGCCGCACCTTTATCATGCCGGGCCAGCAGCTGCGCCGTAAATCGGTGCGCCGCAAGCTGAACGCCAACCGCGCTGAATTCCGCGACAAGAACGTGCTGCTGGTGGATGACTCTATCGTGCGTGGCACCACCTCTGAGCAGATTATCGAGATGGCCCGTGAAGCGGGTGCGAAGAAGGTCTATCTGGCCTCTGCGGCACCGGAAATTCGCTTCCCGAACGTCTACGGTATCGACATGCCGACCGCCAACGAGCTCATTGCCCACGGTCGTGAAGTGGACGAGATCCGCCAGATCATCGGTGCCGACGGCCTGATTTTCCAGGATCTGAACGATCTGATTGACGCGGTGCGTGCCGAGAATCCAGACATTCAGCAGTTTGAGTGCTCGGTGTTTAACGGTATCTACGTGACCAAAGACGTCGATCAGAAATACCTGGATTACCTCGATTCGCTGCGCAACGACGATGCGAAAGCCGTGCAGCTGGCGAACGATCTCGAAAGCTTAGAGATGCACAACGAAGGTTAATCGCTATAACAGGCGAGGGCGTCCGCCCTCGCTTGCAACTCCCGCCAAAATCCTGCACAGTCAGCCCTGTAACAGCAAGGGCGAACATCATGAAACGATTAATAGTAGGGATCTCAGGGGCCAGCGGCGCGATTTACGGTGTCCGTTTGCTGCAGGTATTGCGCGACGTCGCCGAGGTTGAAACCCATCTGGTGATGAGCCAGGCCGCGCGTCAGACCCTCTCTCTGGAAACCGATTATTCCCTGCGTGACGTTCAGGCGTTAGCCGACGTGATACACGATGCGCGCGATATCGCCGCCAGCATCTCCTCCGGATCGTTTAAAACCGCGGGCATGGTGATCCTGCCCTGTTCCATCAAAACCCTCTCGGGTATCGTCAACAGCTATACCGATACGCTGGTGACCCGCGCGGCCGACGTGGTGCTGAAAGAGCGCCGTCCGCTGGTGCTGTGCGTACGCGAAACCCCGCTTCATCTGGGCCACCTGCGTCTGATGACCCAGGCGGCGGAACTGGGCGCGGTGATTATGCCCCCGGTGCCGGCGTTTTATCACCGCCCGCAATCGCTTGATGACGTGATCAATCAAACCGTGAACCGGGTTATCGACCAGTTCGACATTGACCTTCCGGACGATCTCTTTACCCGCTGGCAGGGCGCCTGACGGAAAAGATGTCCTGTCCGGGGGCAGATCGGCGCAACGTGCCCTGTTTCAGGGCAATTCTGCAACAGCGATCATATCCTCAACATTTAATTCCTTTTTTCCCTTCCCGCCACTGCGGTTCGTTTGGCAGACCTGCTATCTTTCACCATTAAGGCAATCCTGCAACCTTTCGTTAACATATTTAACGCCGTAATTTTGCTATGAACGCAATGTGGCATAAGACCTGCAAGAGATCGCCTGCAACAACACACAACACAATCTATTACATAAGAAAATCACGACACTTGAGGGTAATGTATGAAGAAGACGGTTTTGGCTCTGTCTTTGCTGGTGGGATTAAGTGCAGCGGCAAGCAGCTTTGCGGCGCTCCCTCAGAACGTACGTATCGGTACAGACGCTACCTATGCGCCATTCTCATCGAAAGATGCGAAGGGGGATTTCGTCGGGTTTGATATCGACCTGGGAAATGAGATGTGCAAACGCATGTCCGTGAAATGCACCTGGGTGGGCAGCGACTTCGACGCGCTGATCCCCTCCCTGAAAGCCAAGAAGATTGACGCGATCATCTCCTCGCTCTCAATCACCGAGAAGCGTCAGCAGGAGATCGCCTTCTCTGAGAAGCTCTACGCTGCGGACTCACGTCTGATTGCCGCCAAAGGATCCCCTATCCAGCCGACCATTGACTCGCTGAAAGGCAAGCACGTTGGCGTGCTGCAGGGCTCAACCCAGGAAGGTTTCGCCAATGCCAACTGGCGTGAGAAGGGCGTGGACGTGGTGGCATACCAGAACCAGGATCTGATCTATTCTGACCTGGCCGCAGGGCGTCTGGATGCCGCATTCCAGGATGAAGTTGCCGCCAGCGAAGGCTTCCTGAAACAGCCTGCGGGTAAAGAGTTTGCCTTTGCGGGTCCTTCCGTCAAAGACAAAAAATACTTCGGTGACGGCACCGGGATCGGTCTGCGTAAGGACGATGCTGAGCTGAAAGCGGCGTTTGATAAAGCCTTTACTGAACTGCGTAAAGACGGAACCTACGACAAACTGGCGAAGAAATACTTCGACTTCAACGTTTACGGCGATTAACCGAAACTGACGGGTGCGCACCATAATGGAACCCCGTTATGGTGCGACAATGGCCTTTGCGAACCATGATGGTGCAAGTCCTGCGCCGCGTTGGTCACAAAGTGAATAGTTAAGCACTCGCGATGCACTTTTTCGCGCCTGCCGCGCATAATCTTTTGCCTTGCCGCGGCGATTAGTGGCACATTAAAGGCACCCCGTCGGCGTTAAAATCCCGTAAGAAGACAGTCTGTTGAGGATAGATATGAAAAAACTGGTTTTGTCACTTTCTCTGGCTCTGGCCTTTTCCAGCGCTACTGCGGCATTCGCAGCAATTCCGCAAAAAGTTCGAATTGGTACTGACCCGACTTATGCCCCCTTCGAATCGAAGAATGCGCAGGGTGAACTGGTAGGATTTGATATCGATTTGGCAAAAGAGCTGTGCAAACGTATCAAAACAGAGTGTACCTTCGTTGAAAACCCACTGGATGCGCTGATCCCTTCGCTGAAAGCGAAAAAAATCGACGCCATTATGTCTTCTCTCTCTATCACCGAAAAACGCCAGCAGGAGATTGCCTTCACCGACAAGCTCTATGCAGCGGACTCTCGTCTGGTGGTAGCGAAATCTTCTGATATCCAGCCGACACTGGAGTCACTGAAAGGTAAACGTGTGGGCGTGCTGCAGGGCACCACCCAGGAGACCTTTGGTAACGAGCACTGGGCGCCGAAAGGAATCGAAATCGTCTCTTATCAGGGCCAGGAAAATATCTATGCTGACCTGACTGCGGGCCGTATCGACGCCGCCTTCCAGGATGAAGTCGCTGCCAGCGAAGGCTTCCTGAAACAGCCGGTTGGTAAAGATTACAAGTTCGGCGGTCCGTCCATTAAGGACGAGAAACTCTTCGGCGTAGGCACCGGCATGGGGCTGCGCAAAGAAGATAACGAGCTGCGTGAAGCGCTGAACAAAGCCTTTGCTGAAATGCGCGCAGACGGTACTTACGAAAAACTGGCGAAGAAATACTTCGACTTTGATGTCTACGGTGGTTAATTACTCCACTCAATAACGTGCGGCCCCTCCCGCTCCGGGAGGGGAAAAGACACGGCTACACCACTCACGACAGGGCAGGCGGTATGCTGTACGGATTTTCTGGCGTAATTTTACAAGGCGCATTGGTCACCCTTGAACTGGCTCTCAGTTCGGTGGTGCTGGCAGTGTTAATAGGCCTTGCCGGCGCGGGCGCGAAGCTTTCAGCGAATCGGGCGTTGGCGCTGCTGTTTGAGGGTTATACCACCCTTATCCGCGGTGTTCCTGACCTGGTGCTGATGCTGCTCATTTTCTATGGACTGCAGATCGCCCTCAATGGCATCACCGATGCCATTGGTATGGCGCAGATTGATATCGATCCGATGGTGGCCGGTATCATCACCCTGGGCTTTATCTACGGGGCCTATTTCACCGAAACCTTCCGCGGGGCCTATCTCTCCGTGCCGAAAGGGCATATCGAAGCGGCCACGGCCTTTGGTTTTACCTCCTCACAGACGTTTCGCCGCATTATGTTTCCGGCCATGATGCGCTTTGCGCTGCCGGGCATCGGCAACAACTGGCAGGTTATCCTCAAAGCGACGGCGCTGGTCTCATTACTGGGACTGGAAGACGTGGTGAAAGCCACGCAGCTGGCAGGCAAAAGCACCTGGGAGCCGTTCTACTTCGCGATTGTCTGCGGGGTGATTTACCTGGTGTTTACCACCGTCTCCAACGGCGTGCTGCTGCTGCTCGAACGTCGCTATTCCGTGGGTGTGAAGAGGGCTGACCTGTGATCGAAATTATTCAGGAATACTGGAAATCCCTGCTGTGGACCGACGGATACCGCTTTACCGGCGTGGCGATCACCCTCTGGCTGCTGATTTCTTCTGTGGTGATGGGCGGGATTCTGGCGATCTTCCTCGCCATTGGCCGCGTGTCGAACAATAAATACATTCGCTTCCCCATCTGGCTGTTTACCTATGTGTTCCGCGGTACGCCGCTGTACGTGCAGCTGCTGGTGTTCTACTCCGGGATGTACACGCTGGAGATCGTGAAAGGCACTGAGATGCTGAACGCGTTCTTCCGCAGCGGGCTGAACTGTACCGTGCTGGCGTTAACGCTCAATACCTGCGCCTACACCACCGAGATTTTCGCCGGTGCGATCCGCTCTGTGCCCTACGGTGAAATTGAAGCCGCAAGGGCGTATGGCTTCTCTTCCGTGAAGCTCTACCGCTGCATTATTCTGCCGTCGGCGCTGCGTATTGCGCTGCCTGCCTACAGCAACGAAGTGATTCTGATGCTGCACTCCACCGCGCTGGCCTTTACCGCCACCGTGCCGGATCTGCTGAAGATTGCCCGCGACATTAACTCGGCGACCTATCAGCCGTTTACCGCCTTCGGGATCGCGGCAGTGCTCTATTTAATTATTTCTTACGTTCTGATTAGCCTGTTCCGCAAAGCGGAAAAACGCTGGTTGCAGCACATAAAACCTTCTTCGACGCACTGAGAATTAAGATGGCTGAGAACAAATTAAACGTTATCGATTTGCACAAACGCTACGGCGAACATGAAGTGCTGAAAGGGGTGTCGCTGCAGGCAAATGCGGGCGATGTGATCAGTATTATCGGCTCCTCAGGCTCGGGTAAAAGTACCTTCCTGCGCTGCATTAACTTCCTCGAAAAACCGAGTGCCGGCTCTATTGTGGTGAGCGGTGAGAACATCAATCTGGTGCAGGACAAAGACGGCCAGCTGAAGGTGGCGGACAAGCACCAGCTGCGTCTGCTGCGTACCCGTCTGACGATGGTATTCCAGCACTTCAACCTCTGGAGCCACATGACGGTGCTGGAGAACGTGATGGAAGCCCCGGTGCAGGTGCTGGGGTTAAGCAAGCAGGAAGCCCGTGCCCGCGCGGAGAAATACCTGGCGAAAGTGGGTATCGACGAGCGCCAGCAGATGAAATACCCGGTGCATCTCTCCGGCGGTCAGCAGCAGCGTGTCTCTATCGCCCGTGCGCTGGCGATGGAGCCGGAAGTGCTGCTGTTTGACGAACCGACCTCTGCGCTCGATCCCGAGCTTGTGGGTGAAGTGCTGCGCATTATGCAGCAGCTCGCCGAAGAGGGGAAAACCATGGTGGTGGTGACGCACGAGATGGGCTTCGCCCGTAACGTCTCCAATCATGTTATTTTCCTGCATCAGGGCAAGATCGAAGAGCAGGGGCATCCGGATGAGGTGTTAGGTAATCCGAAGAGCCCACGCTTGCAGCAGTTCCTGAAAGGGTCGTTGAAGTAGTTTGTTGCCCGGTGGCGCTACGCTTACCGGGCCTACGGTTTTGGTAGGCCGGGCAAACGCAGTGCCGCCCGGCACTCAGGCCGCACCACTCTCCAGCCGGTACACCCAGTCGTCATACCGTACGCCATTGATCTCATACGCCTGCTCCAGCACCTGGGTACGTACAAATCCCGCTTTCTCTAATACCCGCACCGAACCGCCATTCTCCCCCAGCACATAAGCGTTCACCGCCTTTACGCCCACCTGGATAAACGCGTATTCACACACGGCGCGCAGCGCTTCGCTGGCAATCCCCCGGCCCTGTGCGGCCGGAATCACGGTATAACCAATATCCGCCTCTTCGCGGTAGCGGGAGCTGATTTGCAGCCCAATATCCCCCAGCGGGGTAGCGTCATCGTGCGCGCGGATCACAAAGGTGTGCGGGGTGGTAAGTCGGGCGGCAAACTGGCGTCGGGTCTCGGTTTCCGGGGCGATAGCGGCCATATAACGCATGATCTCGGGCGCTTCTCGCAGCGCGCGGAAAAAGGGCCAGTCAGAGGGCTCAAAAGGGGAGAGCGTCAGCCTGGGAGTGGTGATTGTTGCCATTGTTACGCCATTCCGATGAATTTGGCTTATAACCATAACACCGGAATGGAACTGGCGAACAGACTGGATTCAGGTAGGTGAGGACTAACGTTTAGCTCTCATCAGTCTGGTTCGGTCTATATAGTTACCTAGCTCATCATAATACCGGCTAGGCCAGATTGTTGCCGCATCCCTTTCTAGCGCCTCGGCAATGATCTTTTCTCCCTTTGGCCATGGTTTCGATAGAGCATTCGCTAGAGTTGAGGAGCTTAAACCTGCCTGGCGTGAAAGTGCTGAAAGTGACAGCTTACGCTTGTGTAGCATGGCAATTATATCGGCTGGATGCATGTCCTGATCTCTACTCATACATTTTCCTTTATATATGATTTTGTTCAAATTACAGGCATAAATACTAAGTAATACTTAGTGCAATTTCAATAGCGGAATACCAGAATCATGACTCTACTTCCAGATCTTAAGAGTCATCATGCTTCCCCATCGACTTAAAGCGGCGCGATTGAAAGCCGGTCTATCACAGCAAAAACTTGGGATTCTCGCGGGCATTGATGAAGCGACGGCCAGTACTCGTATGAATCAGTATGAAAGAGGGATACACACCCCTGATTTTGCGCTGGCGTGTAAGTTGGCTGAGGTCTTAAATATCCCTGCTTGTTATTTTTATACGGTTGAAGATGGTTTGGCTGAGTTTATATACATGTTCCAAAAAATAATAATACTATTTAAAATCATTAGGAATATAGAATGAATATTGAACAAAGATTAAAAAAATTGTCAGATGATAATCCTAATTATGCTTTACTATGGGCTCAGTGGGAGTTTGATAAAAAGTTACTATCTAGAGCGTTAAATTCTGTTTCGCGCGATTTTCCTCATTACAGCTTACATGACTCATCACACTCATCCACAATAATTACACAAATCGAGAAGGTAATTGCCCCAAATATAGATAAGCTTTCAGCTACAGATTGTTGGTTGTTATTAGAGTCCTGTTACTGGCATGATGCAGGTATGATAATAACAAATGATGAAAAAAAAGATCTTCTTAAAGACAACAATTTTAATATCTACTTACAAGACCTCTGTCAATCTGATTCTGATTTGGCTATTTATGCCAAGATTGTATTAGATAAGAAAAATAAAAATGATATAACTCAAGCATTATTAATATCTAATGCATTAACTTTCATAATTGCCGACTACTTTAGAAAAATTCATGCGAAGCGTTCAGGAGAACATGTTATCGATCCTGATAGAATAAGAGTAAATTCGCCCAGAACTTCATTAATACCACAGCGATTATTTAACTTTGTGGCTGAAATAGTACAATGCCATGGGAAGAAAAAAGAATCAATACTTGAAATTGCAAAGTATAATGATGGGATGGATGCAAAAGATTATGCTCATCCTAGATATATTGCAGCACTTTTAAGAATTGGTGATCTCTTAGATATTGATGATGGTAGATTTTGCGCAACTCTTCTCGCTAATATAGGTGATGTTCCTAAAACGTCTACAGAACATCAGCATAAACATGCTTCAATAAAACATTTATATATTGACTCAAATGTTATAGAAATAAAAGCAGAGTGTGAGATGTATGGTGGTTATCACGCTCAGCAAGCTTGGTTTGATTATATTGAGAGTGAATTTGATTACCAAAAGAGAGTATGGAATGATATTGTTCCAGCAAGTGATTATAGAGCACTTCCGACGTTAGGTGTATTATCTTGCACTATTAAGGATTATATTACAATTGATGGGAAAGTACCTACTTTATCGTTAGATCAAAAAAGAGTCTATAGCTATATAACTGGATCTCAGATTTATAGCGAACGACTTCCTTTTATTAGAGAACTAATACAAAATTCTGTAGATGCTATTTACTACAGTGCTTGGGAGGAACTGTATGAAAGTGAATCATTTCTAAATATTGATGAAAGCGAGAAAAGATCTCTTTTTATAAAAGAATTAGAAAAGAATAAAATTGATATTAAATATTATAAGACGCAACATCGAAATCAAGATAGTGTTGTTTTTTCCGTTAAAGACACCGGCACAGGAATGTGTCTGGAGGACATAAAAAAATTTCTTAAGGTCGGTTCTGAGAGTATTACGAGTCGAAAGGAATTGTTGAGAACAATGCCTGGATGGGCAAGCCCATCTGGATTTTTTGGCATAGGTTTACAAGCAGTCTTTAAAATGTGTTCGCAGGTTTCAATTTATACAAAAAAAATTGAATCTCCTTTTATGAAATCATCATTTTTAATGAAGGAAATGAGTTTTTTAATATTTCTATAAAAGAAATAAAAGATGCTAAAAAAAAGAAATTTATTGGCACAGAAGTAACTGCCATATTTGATGAAGGTATTATTGGAGCCGTATCTGCAGATAGTCTTCGCTATCATGAATTAAATGAGCTATTAAGTCGGTATGATGCTCTGGAGTATAATGAAGATATATATTTTCATCATTATGTAAACAATATTGTAAGTAAAGATTTTACATATTCTAATATCCCTATTACCTTACTGGGTAATGAGATCTCCAAGGATTTCGACTGTAACGATTATCAACCAGAAGAATTAATCTTAGAATCTGATTATGAACTAGGAATAGATTATAATCTTAAAATAGATATGAGAGGCACCAATTCACTAAAATATAAATTTAAAGGTGTAGGTTTTGATACTTATAGCGGTTTTGGTGCAATTGCTGGTGTAATTAATATATTCAATAATGATGCTGGTTATTGGCTTACCATTGACCGAAAAAAGGGTAGAACGGATCGAATGCAAGAATTAATTGATTTAGTTGAGAAGGTGGCAATTAAAAATGAAAGCATGATTCGTAAGAATTCAGAGAACAAAGCAGCTGCCGATTTTTTCTATTTTTCCCGTTTTGATTCTACTAAAGATAATTTATGGCATTCATATATTATAAATGATAACTCCGTTGATGAATATTTATTCAAAAATCGTCACCTGACGGTATATAATAATAACTCTTTTGCAATGTATAATTCTACTGTTCCATATATACATGAAGTGTCAATAATTTTGCTTAAAAGAATAGTGAAAAAAATGAAGTTTTCACTTCATGCACAATTAGCAGAGAGTAAACACTTTTTAAGGGATAGTCAGGTTGTTGATGTTACCTATTCGCTCACATTTAAAAATGATGGACAGCATCGCTTTACAGCAACTACAGACCTGATTCAAGAAGAGATAAAATATACCAGAAACACCCGTTTAAAGAGAATGTATTTTTGTTGTTATGATGCAAAATATGATGATATTAGCATTCATAGGAAATTTATTAATGATCTTATGGGTTCTGCATCAGTCTTTTCGACTTGGTTTGATTATGTTTTAATTGGGCCAAAAGAGACAGTTAGTTGGGCTGAAGATATCAATAATATTTGGAATTTTTATAAAGAAAGAAATTGTTTAATGGTTCCAGAAGATAGATTTAAAGAACTATATAAAATGCTTTGGACTGAATTAGATTTAATTAAATAAAATCGACCACCCTTGTTATCATCACATAACAAGGGTATCTATGCTTTATTTTTAACCTACCACATCTCCCAGGGCCTCTTCTAAATCGTACCACCTGAAGGCGAATCCGGAGGCTTCCAGCCGCTTCGGCAGCGCGCGTTGGCCGCCGAGAACCAGCACTGACGATTCGCCCATCAGCAGGCGGATAGCCGTTGCCGGGGCACGCACCACCGCCGGGCGATGAACCGCATGGCCCAGCGCGTGGGAAAACTGCTCGTTACGCACCGGGTAGGGGGAGACCATATTGAACGGGCCGCGCAGATCGTTATCCAGCAGCCAGAGAATGCCGTTGACCATATCGTCGATGTGGATCCACGCCAGGTACTGACGACCCGTGCCGACAGGGCCGCCAAGGCCGAGCTTAAACACCGGCAGCATCTTCGCCAGAATACCGCCTTTCGGGGCCAGCACCACGCCGGTGCGCAGCAGGCAAACGCGGGTCCGATCGCTCTGCGCGCCGCAGGCAATCTGCTCCCAGCGGGCGCACAGTTTATGGGTAAATTCATTGTGCGGTGGCTCCTCTTCGGTTACCACCACCTCGCCTAAATCACCGTAATACCCCGCTGCCGAACCGGAGATAAACACCGACGGCGGCGTGTCGCTGGCTTTAACCATATCCACCAGTCGCTGGGTGATGTTCCAGCGACTGTTGCACAGACGCTGTTTTTGCTCTTCCGTCCAGCGTTTGTCGGCGATGGGTTCGCCCGCCAGATTGATGACGGCATCAAAGCCGTTAAGATCCTGGTGTTCCGTCAGCCCTTTCCAGATATCGATGCCGGAGCCAAGTAGCTGACGCGCCTTCTCAGGACTGCGCGTCACAACCGTTAACTCATGGCCCAACACCTGCAATCGTGGGATAAGATGCCGGCCAATCAGGCCGGTGCCGCCGGTTACCAGGATCTTCATACAACCTCCAGGGTTGCGCTTAGCGTTGCCAGCTTAACGTCATCGAGACGGAGTCGGCGTAACGCAGCGCGTGAAGTTTATCGATCTCGACTTCAGCATAGGTGACCCAGTGATGTTCGCGTGCGATATCCAGCACATCCTGAGTTAATTTTTCCAGTAAAGAGAAGCGGTTATTCTCGACATGTTGAATGATGCTTTTGGTGACGGTGCGGTAGTTCAGAGCGTCATTGATATCCTCACTGTCCCGGGCCTTGTCGGCCGGGTAGTGGATCACCACATTAACGACGATATCCTGACGGTTAGCGCGCTCCTCTTCTTTGATACCGATATAGGTGCGCAGGCGTAAATTTTTAATACGAATAATCGCGTCTTGCTGGGACATTGCAGGCTTCCTCCGTGTCATTATCGCCACCATAATACATGAGGAAACCGTTTATATCTGCTGCACTTTTTGCATCGCGCGCTCGGTTGCCGGACGGGTACGAATGCGCTCAAACCAGTTGTTTACCGCCGGCCATGAGGCCAGGTCGACGCGATGGTTTTCATGGGTGTTGATCCACGGCCAGCAGGCGATATCCGCAATGCTGTAGTGATCGCCTCCCAGCCACGGCGATTTTTCCAGGCGCTTATTCAGCACGTTATAAAGCCGCTGCGTTTCCACCTGGAATCGTTCGATGGCATAGGGAATGGGCTGCGGCGCATAGTGGTTAAAGTGGTAGTTCTGTCCGATCATCGGCCCCAGGCCAGCAACCTGCCAGAAGAGCCACTGTAGCGTCACGTGACGTTCGCGTAATTCTCCGCTCAGCAGCTTGCCGGTTTTTTCCGCCAGATAAAGCAAAATTTCACCGGACTCAAACAGGCTCAGCGGCGCACCGCCATCCTCCGGATCATGGTCGATGACGGCCGGAATTTTATTGTTGGGCGAAATGGCGAGAAATTCGGGGCGAAACTGTTCGCCTTTGCTGATATCCACCGGCACGATGCGGTAGTCCAGCTGGGCCTCTTCCAGAAAAAGGGTGATCTTATGCCCGTTGGGAGTAGGGGCGTAATAAAGGTCAATCATCGCAACTCCTGTCATAACGCTTTTTTCTGTACAGGATTGAGTATAGGTGGTGATGATAAATCGTGAGTTTTCGTCAGGTGACAGCCGGGGCAGGAGGTTATATTTTGGATATAAACCCATCATCCAAAGCCTTATGAGGACGTTATGAGCCAACCTGCGATTACCCTGTGGTCAGATGCCGATTATTTCTCTCCTTATGTCATGAGCGTGTACGTCGCGCTGGCCGAAAAGGGATTGCCCTTTGCCCTCAAGACCGTGGATCTCAGCCGGGGTGAGAACCGACAGCCGCAGTGGCGGGGCTATGCGCTGACCCGTCGCGTGCCGGTGCTGGAGGTGGACGGGTTTGAACTGAGCGAATCTTCAGCCATTACCGAATATCTGGAAGAGCGTTTTGCGCCGCCGGAGTGGGAACGGATCTATCCGCTCGATCTGCAAAAACGCGCCCGCGCGCGGCAGATCCAGGCGTGGCTGCGCAGCGATCTGATGCCCATCCGGGAAGAGCGCTCCACCGACGTAGTCTTTGCCGGGGTGAAAAAACCGGCCCTGAGCGATACCGCCCGGCGGACAGCCAGTCAGCTGTTCGATACCGCCACCTCGCTGCTGGCACACGGTAATCAGAATTTATTCGGGGAATGGTGCATCGCGGACGCCGATCTGGCGCTGATGCTCAACCGCCTGGTGCTCAACGGCGACGACGTGCCGCAACGGCTGGCGGACTACGCGAGCTTCCAGTGGCAGCGCGCCTCCGTGCAGCGTTATGTGGCGCTTTCGGCGAAGCGGGCTGGCTGATAAGGGCGGCTGATTCGGGTATGATGGGGTGGCTTTTCACGATAAGGAGTCACTGATGAAGCTGATGTTTGCATCGGACATCCACGGTTCGCTACCGGCGACCGAAAAGGTGCTTTCGCTGTTTAACCAGAGCGGGGCGCAATGGCTGGTGATCCTCGGCGATGTGCTGAATCACGGCCCACGCAACCCGCTGCCCGAAGGCTATGCCCCTGCGGAGGTGGCAGAGCGGCTTAATGCGTATGCATCGCGGATTATCGCCGTGCGGGGCAACTGCGACAGCGAAGTTGACCAGATGCTGTTGCACTTCCCCATTACCGCCCCGTGGCAGCAGATCCTGCTGCCACGCTGCCGCCTGTTTGTTACCCACGGCCATCTTTTTGGCCCGGATAATCTGCCCGCGCTGAATGCTGGCGATGTCCTGGTTTACGGCCATACTCATATTCCGGTAGCCGCAAACAAGGGCGACATTATTCATTTCAACCCTGGCTCCGTCAGCCTGCCGAAAGGCGGTTTTTCTCCCAGCTATGGGATGCTGGAAGAGGACCATTTGTGCGTTATGACGCTGAATGACAGCCAGGTTATTGCAGAGTCCAGGATTAATCCGTAACTTACTCCTCAACAGTAAACGCGCCGTGAGAGCGCTTTAAAGAGAAGGTTTCCCGATGGTGGAGCAGAGTCATTTGGCAAGTACTGAGTGGGTAGATATAGTCAGCGAAGACAATGAAGTCATCGCTCAGGCGAGCCGCGAGCAGATGCGGGCGCAGCGCCTGCGTCACCGCGCGACCTATATCGTGGTGCATGATGGTATGGGCAAAATTCTGGTGCAGCGCCGTACTGAAACGAAAGACTTCATGCCCGGTATGCTCGACGCAACGGCCGGCGGCGTGGTCCAGGCCGATGAGGTGTTACTTGATTCCGCCCGCCGTGAAGCGGAAGAGGAGCTGGGGATTGCCGGCGTGCCCTTTGCCGAGCATGGTCAGTTCTACTTTGAAGACAGCCACTGCCGCGTCTGGGGAGGCCTGTTCAGCTGCGTTTCCCACGGTCCGTTTGCGCTGCAGGAAGAAGAGGTGAGTGAAGTCTGCTGGATGACCCCGGCGGAGATCACCGCTCGCTGCGATGACTTCACGCCAGATTCGTTAAAAGCCCTGGCGCTGTGGATGAGCCGCAATGCCAGCAACGAACCGGCTAAGCACGAAGAAGCGTAATAGCGTGATAATAAAAAAGGCGACCGCGAGGTCGCCTTTTTACGTTTGGGGCAACTTACTGCTGTGAAGACTGGATCGCGGTCAGAGCGATGGTGTAGACGATATCGTCTACCAGCGCACCACGGGACAGGTCGTTCACCGGCTTGCGCATACCCTGCAGCATCGGCCCGATGGAGATCAGGTCGGCTGAACGCTGTACCGCTTTGTAAGTGGTGTTACCGGTGTTCAGATCCGGGAAGATGAACACGGTAGCACGGCCCGCAACCGGCGAGTTCGGCGCTTTAGATTTGGCAACGTCAGCCATCACTGCGGCGTCGTACTGCAGCGGGCCATCGATAACCAGATCCGGACGTTTTTCCTGTGCCAGACGGGTTGCTTCACGCACTTTCTCAACGTCGCTACCTGCACCGGAGTTACCGGTAGAGTAAGAGAGCATCGCAACGCGCGGTTCGATACCGAACGCAATCGCGGAGTCAGCGGACTGGATCGCGATCTCTGCCAGCTGTTCAGCGGTTGGATCCGGGTTGATCGCACAGTCACCGTAAACGTAAACCTGTTCCGGCAGCAGCATGAAGAACACGGAAGAGACCAGAGAACTGCCTGGCGCGGTTTTGATCAGCTGCAGCGGCGGACGGATGGTGTTCGCGGTGGTGTGAACGGCACCGGAAACCAGACCGTCAACTTCGTCCTGCTCCAGCATCAGGGTACCGAGAACCACGTTGTCTTCCAGCTGTTCGCGGGCAACGGCTTCGGTCATGCCCTTGCTCTTACGCAGCTCGACCAGACGGGCAACATAGCTTTCGCGCACCACTTCAGGATCCACGATTTCGATACCAGAACCCAGCTCAACGCCCTGAGAGGCCGCTACGCGGGTGATCTCATCCGGGTTACCCAGCAGCACGCAGGTCGCGATACCGCGCTCGGCACAGATGGCTGCGGCTTTAACGGTACGCGGTTCGTCGCCTTCTGGCAGAACAACGCGTTTGCCCGCTTTACGCGCCAGCTCGGTCAGCTGGTAACGGAAGGCTGGTGGAGAGAGACGACGGCTGCGCTCGGAGGTGGCGGTCAGGGACTCAATCCACTCAGGATTGATGCAACCGGCCACGTATTCCTGCACTTTCTCGATACGCTGATGGTCATCAGCCGGAACTTCCAGGTTGAAGCTCTGCAGGCTCAGGGAGGTCTGCCAGGTGTTGGTGTTCACCATGAAGACCGGCAGGCCGGTGGCGAACGCGCGTTCGCACAGCTTGCTGACGCGTGGGTCCATTTCATAGGCACCGGTCAGCAGGATCGCACCGATCTCCACGCCGTTCATCGCGGCCAGACAGGCTGCAACCAGCACGTCAGGGCGGTCAGCGGAGGTCACCAGCAGGGAACCTGCACGGAAGTGCTCCAGCATGTGCGGAATGCTACGCGCACAGAAGGTCACGGACTTCACGCGACGGGTGTTGATATCGCCTTCGTTCACGATGGTGGCGTTCAGGTGACGCGCCATATCGATTGCACGGGTGGCGATCAGATCAAAGCTCCACTGCACCGCGCCCAGCACCGGCAGCGGGCTGAATTCCTGCAGTTTAGCCGGATCGATTTTCACGATTTTCGCTTTAGACGAGTCGTCGAAGATTTCGGACAGGTCAGGGCGGGTACGGCCTTGCTCATCAACCGGGGCGTTCAGTTTGTTAACGATAACGCCGGTGATGTTGCTGTTTTTCGCGCCGCCGAAGCTGCTGCGGGTCAGCTCAATACGCTCTTTCAGCTGTTCCGGGGTATCGGTACCCTGGGACATTACAAACACGATTTCCGCGTTCAGCGTTTTGGCGATTTCAAAGTTCAGGGACTGGGCAAACTGATGCTTGCGCGTCGGAACCAGGCCTTCTACCAGCACCACTTCCGCATCCTGGGCGTTAGCGTGGTAGTTAGCGATGATCTCTTCCATCAGCACGTCTTTCTGGTTGCTGGAGAGCAGAGACTCAACGTGGCTCATCTTCAGCGGTTCAGCGGCTGGCAGGTTAGAGTTTGCACGCACGATAGTGGTGGTCTGGTCTGGCGCATCGCCACCAGCACGGGGTTGAGCGATTGGCTTAAACACGCTCAGACGAACGCCTTTGCGTTCCATCGCACGGATCACACCGAGGCTGACGCTGGTCAGGCCTACGCTGGTTCCGGTCGGGATCAGCATAATAGTACGGGACACGATTTATCCTCTTTCGTTACCGCCGAAAACAGGCGGGCTTCAAAACAGCACCGCCAGCATTGCTGGCGGTGGGGAATCAGGCGGTCAGACGGCTCGCGTCTTGCGCGATGACCAGTTCTTCATTGGTTGGGATAACCATTGCAAGACGGGTGCCTTCTTTGTTGATGAAGCCAGACTTACCGAAGCGCGCGGCCAGGTTACGTTCATGGTCAACGTCAAAGCCCAGCACGCCCAGTTTGCCCAGGGACAGCTCGCGCACCATAGCAGCGTTCTCACCGATACCGCCGGTGAAGACCACGCCATCCAGACGACCGTCCATCAGCGCAGTGTAAGAGCCGATGTACTTCGCCAGACGGTGGCAGTAAACGTCCATTGCACGTTTAGCGTCTTCTTTCTCTGCGTAGTTGTCTTCAACGTAACGGCAGTCGCTGGTAACTTCGGTCAGGCCCAGCAGGCCGGACTCTTTGGTCAGCATCTTGTTGATATCTTCCACGCTCATACCCAGGGTATCGTGCAGGTGGAAGATGATCGCCGGGTCGATATCACCGGAGCGAGTACCCATTACCAGGCCTTCCAGCGGGGTCAGACCCATAGAAGTATCTACACATTTGCCGTTACGGATAGCAGAAACGGAACCGCCGTTACCCAGGTGGCAGGTGATGATGTTCACTTCTTCTACCGGCTTGTTCAGCATTTTTGCCGCTTCCTGGGTTACATAGAAGTGGCTGGTGCCGTGCGCGCCGTAGCGGCGAACGCCGTGCTCTTTGTACAGTTTGTACGGCAGAGCGTAGAGGTAAGACTCTTCCGGCATGGTCTGATGGAACGCGGTATCAAATACGGCCACGTTCTTGTCTTTCAGGTGCGGGAAGGATTTCAGGGCTTCAGCGATACCGATCAGGTGAGCAGGGTTATGTAGCGGTGCAAAAGAGGCAGAGTCTTTAATGCCCTGGATAACGCTGTCATCGATGATCACAGATTTGGTGTATTTCTCGCCACCATGAACGATACGGTGACCGATTGCGGTCAGCTGAGCGGACAGTTCCGGTTTTTGTGCCAGGATAGTGTTAACGATAAAGTTCAGCGCTTCGCTGTGAGCGGCGCCTGCACCTAAAGCCGCTTCCTGTTTGCTGCCGTCCATTTTCCACTTCAGACGTGCTTCAGGAAGATGGAAACATTCGGCCAGACCAGAAAGGTACTCTTCACCGTTGAGCGCATCGATGATGGCGAATTTCAGGGAAGAACTACCGCAGTTCAGAACCAGTACTAACTTACTCGACATGGAAGTACCTATTATTGATACGTGGCTAAAAAAACGTCAGTGAGTCAAGGATCGTAGCGCAAGATATCGCTGACATTTATGATTAACATCATGCCGGAAGGACATTCTGGCATGACGAAAAGAATACATATGATTTTATGCCATTTTGCGCATTTTTCCGGCAATGGCATAATGTGCGATAATTTGACGAGTATACGTTCATCGTCTAAGGCCTTTGCAGGCCGGCACAGGATACCCGATACTGGGTAGCGCTGACAAAAGTTTTTGAACGTTGTCATGACCAGTTGTGGTTTTGCACGAATTTTTTAATCTTTATATGTGAAGTTGAGGTAAGCCATGTCGACACCCGAGAATCCTTCCGTGAGCTTTTTCAGCCTGTTTCGCCGGGGACAGCACTATTCAAAGACGTGGCCTATGGAAAAGCGCCTGGCGCCCGTGTTTGTTGAGAACCGCGTGATCCGCATGACGCGTTACGCAATCCGTTTTATGCCACCCATCGCTGTCTTCACCTTATGCTGGCAGATTGCACTGGGTGGCCAACTCGGCCCGGCCGTCGCCACCGCTCTGTTTGCCCTGAGCCTGCCGATGCAGGGACTGTGGTGGCTGGGCAAACGCTCGGTGACACCTTTGCCGCCGTCGGTGCTCTCCTGGTTCTATGAAGTACGCAGCAAATTGCAGGATGCTGGCCAGGCGCTGGCGCCGGTTGAGGGGAAACCCGATTATCAGGCGCTGGCGGATACCCTGAAGCGTGCATTTAAGCAACTTGATAAAACATTCCTTGATGACTTGTGATTGATCATCGAAACGATGATCAAAAGAAGGCACAGTAACACCCCGTTACCGTGTCTTTTTTAAAGCTGCCATGCGCAACAGGAGTCGAAAGATGGAAATGACCCACGCTCAACGTCTGATTTTGTCTAATCAGTACAAAATGATGACTATGCTTGATCCCGACAACGCAGAGCGCTATCGCCGCTTGCAGACTATCGTCGAACGTGGATTTGGTTTACAGATGCGCGAGCTGGATCGCGAGTTTGGCGAACTGAAAGAAGAGACCTGCCGCACCGTCATCGACATCATGGAGATGTACCACGCCCTGCATGTCTCCTGGACGAACCTGAAAGATGCCCAGACCATCGACGAACGTCGTGTCACCTTCCTGGGGTTTGATGCGGCCACCGAATCTCGCTACCTGAGCTATGTCCGCTTTATGGTCAACGTCGAAGGGCGTTATACCCATTTCGATGCCGGTACGCATGGCTTTAATGCCCAGACCCCAATGTGGGAGAAATATCAACGCATGCTCAGCGTGTGGCACGCCTGCCCGCGTCAGTACCATCTGAGCAGCAATGAGATCCAACAAATTATTAATGCCTGACGGAGGTAGATGTGCAGTGTAAAGGTTTTCTGTTTGATCTGGACGGTACGTTGGTTGATTCGCTACCGGTTGTAGAACGCTCCTGGTGCCGTTGGGCCGACAGATATGGCATCGACCATCAGGACGTACTGAATTTTATCCATGGCAAACAGGCCATAACCTCTTTACGGCACTTCCTCCAGGGAAAAAGTGAAGCGGAAATTCAGGCGGAGTTCACCTGGCTTGAGCAGGTCGAAGCCACTGATACCGACGGCATCACGGCGCTGCCGGGGGCGCTGGAACTGCTCAGACACCTGAATGAAGCGGCGATCCCCTGGGCTATCGTCACCTCCGGTTCGGTTCCTGTGGCCCATGCGCGCCATAAAGCAGCAGGTCTGCCGCTGCCGGAAGTGTTTATTACCGCAGAGCGGGTCAAGCGCGGCAAGCCGGAGCCCGATGCCTTTTTACTGGGCGCAGAGCTGCTGGGACTGCCGCCTGAAGAGTGCGTAGTGGTAGAGGATGCCGCTGCCGGCGTGCTGGCGGGCCTCAATGCCGGCAGCCACGTCATTGCCGTCAACGTCCCTGCCGGTTCGCCGCGTCTGGAGGAGGCTGACTTTGTGCTCACCACGCTGGAGGCTCTCGCCGTCAGCCGCACCCCCGACGGGAATGTAACAGTCTCGCGGAAAATGTAATCACATGATTTAGCCCCACATTGTTGGGGCTTTTTTATGGCACTATCTGCATCACTCTTTTCTGACAAGGATCTGTTGTGAACGGTGAACTTATCTGGGTGTTAAGCCTGCTCCTTATCGCGATTATTCTTTTTGCGACCGGCAAAGTGCGCATGGATGCCGTGGCTCTGCTGGTGATTGTCGCCTTTGTGCTGAGCGGCACCTTAACGCTTCCGGAAGCCTTTTCAGGCTTTAGCGATCCCAACGTTATTTTGATTGCGGCCCTCTTTATTATTGGTGACGGCCTGGTGCGTACCGGCGTGGCGACCAGCATGGGGACCTGGCTTGTCAGCGTGGCGGGCAACAGCGAGACCAAAATGCTGGTGTTCCTGATGCTCACGGTCGCCGGACTCGGAGCCTTTATGAGCTCCACCGGGGTGGTAGCTATCTTTATTCCGGTGGTACTGAGCGTCTCCATGCGCATGCAGATCTCCCCCTCGCGCCTGATGATGCCGCTCAGCTTTGCCGGGCTTATCAGCGGCATGATGACGCTGGTGGCGACGCCGCCGAACCTGGTGGTCAACAGTGAACTGCTGCGTGAAGGTCTGGAAGGTTTCAGCTTCTTCAGCGTGACGCCGCTGGGGCTGGTGATTCTGGTGATGGGCATTATCTACATGCTGCTGACCCGCTTTGCCCTGAAAAGCGACAAGCAGGACAAAGCCCGCGACGGCTGGAAGCGCCGCACGTTTCGCGATCTGATTAAAGAGTACCGCCTCACCGGGCGAGCGCGCCGTCTGGCGATCCGCCCCGGTTCACCGCTGATTGGGCAACGTCTGGATGATTTGAAACTCCGCGAACGCTACGGCGCCAACGTTATCGGTGTGGAGCGCTGGCGCCGTTTTCGCCGGGTTATCGTCAACGTGAACGGCGTATCGGAATTTCGCGCCCGGGACGTGCTGCTGATTGATATGTCATCCGCCGAGGTCGATCTGCGCGATTTCTGTAGCGAACAGCTGCTGGAGCCGATGATCCTGCGCGGGGAGTACTTCTCCGATCAGGCGCTGGATGTGGGCATGGCCGAAGTGTCGTTGATCCCCGAGTCGGAGCTGCTCGGCAAAACCATTCGCGAAATAGGATTCCGTACCCGCTACGGTTTGAACGTCGTGGGGTTAAAGCGCGACGGCGAAGCGATGAACGGCTCGGTGGTGGATGAGCCTCTGCAGCTGGGAGATATTTTCCTGGTGGTAGGTAACTGGAAGCTGATCACCCAGTTGGGTCAGAGAGGCCGGGACTTTGTGGTGCTCAACCTGCCTGTGGAAGTCAGCGATGCGTCTCCCGCCCACAGTCAGGCACCGCACGCCATTTTTTGTCTGGTGCTGATGGTGGCCCTGATGCTGACCGACGAAATCCCTAATCCGGTGGCGGCGATTATCGCCTGTTTGCTGATGGGCAAATTCCGCTGCATTGACGCTGAAAGCGCTTACAAAGCCATTCACTGGCCGAGCATCATTTTGATTGTCGGGATGATGCCCTTCGCGCTGGCTCTACAAAAAACCGGCGGTGTCGATCTGGTGGTGAAAGGGCTGATGGAGGTGGGCGGCGGCTACGGCCCTTATATGATGCTGATGTGCCTGTTCATCATGTGCGCCACTATCGGGCTGTTTATCTCCAATACCGCGACGGCGGTGCTGATGGCGCCTATCGCCCTGGCGATGGCGAAATCGATGGGAGTATCGCCATATCCTTTCGCCATGATGGTGGCGATGGCCGCTTCCGCTGCGTTTATGACCCCGGTCTCGTCACCGGTTAACACCCTGGTGCTGGGACCTGGCAAATATACCTTCAGCGACTTCGTGAAGCTCGGCGTGCCGTTTACCATTCTGGTTATGCTGGTGTGCGTGGTGATGATCCCGGTGCTGTTCCCGTTTTGAGACTGAAGCCGGGTGGCGGCTCCGCCTTACCCGGCCTGCACAATCGTAGGCCCGCGCAAGCGAAGCGCCGCCGGGCGTAATCTACAGCGGGGAATCCTGGCTGATCTCATCCAGCGACAGCTGGAAGCTCGGGACAAACACCTCCATGAAGTAGTCCATCTCTTCACTGCGTCGCGCCTCGAGCGTCTTTTCAAGCCGGGTTTTCGCCAGCAAAAATTCGTGGTTGCCGGCTGAAAGCTCCTCAAGACATTTCAGGTAGGCGCACAGCGCATCGGCCTGCTTAACGATCCGATGTTCTTCTTCGCTGTAGCTCTGCTCGTCTATCAAGGGCTCAAAGATATCCCGAAGCTCTTCCGGCACCATGTCGACCAGTTTTTGCTGGGCAATTTTTTCAATCGCCTTGTACTCCTGGGCGATCTGCGAATTGAAGTATTTCACCGGGGTGGGCAGATCCCCTGTGAGCACTTCAGAAGCATCGTGGTACATCGCCAGCAGTGCGATCCGTTCGGCATTCACCTGACCGTTGAACTTGCGATTTTTGATGGCGGCCAGCGCGTGGGCGACCATGGCAACCTGCAGGCTGTGTTCGGAAACATTCTCGGTGCGCACGTTGCGCATCAGCGGCCAGCGGTTGATCAGTTTCAGGCGGGAAAGATGGGCGAAGAAATGACTCTGACTCATAAGTTACCTTAATTCTGCACAGCGACAGGTTTCATTGTGAGGGGAGGGGAGGAGAGATGCAAATCGGGCTGCCTGTGGCAGCCCGATGATGGTTTTACTGATGGTATCCGGAGAGGAAGCGCCCGAACCGGCTGATGGCCATTTCCAGCTCATCCTCGCGCGGAAGCGTCACGATACGCACATGGTCCGGCCACGGCCAGTTAAACGCCGTTCCCTGAACCAGCAACACTTTTTCCTGCAGCAGGAAATCGAGCACCATCTTCTGATCGTCAAAGATGTTAAAGCGTTTGATGTCGATTTTCGGGAACATATAGAGCGCGCCGTTTGGCTTGACGCAGGAGACGCCCGGAATATCGTTAATCAGCTCCCACGCGCGCTGGCGCTGCTCATACAGACGCCCGCCCGGCACGATAAATTCGCTGATGCTCTGATAACCGCCCAGCGCCGTCTGGATCGCGTGCTGCGCCGGGACGTTGGCGCAAAGACGCATGGAGGCCAGCATCTCCAGACCTTCGATATAGCCTTTAGCATGTTTCTTCGGCCCGTTCAGCACCATCCAGCCCTGACGGAAACCGGCAACACGATAGGTTTTAGACAGACCGTTAAAGGTGACCGTCAGCAGATCCGGCGCCAGCGCGGCGATGGAGTGGTGCTGCGAAGCGTCGTACAGAATTTTGTCGTAGATCTCGTCCGCGAAGATGATCAGGTTATGCTGGCGGGCCAGCTCGACGATCTCCAGCAGCAGCTCTTTAGAGTAGACGGCGCCGGTCGGGTTGTTCGGGTTGATAATGACGATCCCGCGGGTACGCGGCGTGATTTTGGCGCGAATATCATCCAGATCGGGGAACCAGTCGGAGGATTCATCGCACAGGTAGTGTACCGCTTTACCGCTTGAGAGCGACACAGCCGCGGTCCACAGCGGGTAGTCAGGGGCGGGCACCAGCATTTCGTCGCCGCTGTTCAGCAGGGCCTGCATCGCCTGGACGATCAGCTCGGAAACACCGTTACCGATATAGATATCTTCGACGGTCACATCACGCATGCCACGCGCCTGATAATGCTGCATGATGGCTTTACGCGCTGAATAGAGACCTTTTGAGTCGCAATAACCTTGCGCCGTCGGCAGGTTGCGGATCACATCAACCAGAATTTCATCCGGTGCATCAAAACCAAATGGCGCCGGGTTACCGATATTGAGCTTAAGTACTTTATTACCTTCTTCTTCGAGACGCTTTGCCTCTTTAAGAACCGGGCCACGAATGTCATAACAAACGTTATCTAACTTGCTGGATTTTTCGATGGGTGACATGAATCTTTGACCTTTTACTGTTATTGCGACGTCCTGCCGTGGAAGTCAGCACGAAACAATGTACTCCTCGATTGCCCGATTTTGAAGCATTGGCAGAAGAAGATTTTGAACATTGGTGGCTGTCGACTATGAAATTTTTATCTATTTTTTTAAGCGCAATTCATTTTATCGGGTGAATTTCAGCTTTTGTATGGTTTTTTGTATTGCCTGAGGCGGCCTAAAGTGGATTTTTCGCTGTGAAAAAGCCGCGTGTTGAGCGACTTACGCTGGCAGTGCTACAGTTTCCTCTGGTGATGTTTCGAAAAAGCTGAATGAAACATCCTGGTATTCGCTTTCCTGCCTTTTTATATTAACGTTGCTCATGTGAAATTAATGTTAAGTATTATTAATCATTAAGTCCTGTTTCAATTATTATTTATTTCTGAATAAAGACGAAATCGCAACTTTCGTTAATATTAATAAAATTAGTTTAGTTAGTTATCATTAAGGTTAAATCACAAGAACTGCAATAAGGCTTATAAATAAAAAGGTTTTAGGGTAAGATGTAACCCGGGTTGAGTGATGCCAGATAACAGGCCACCGCAGGCCTTGATGCCTGGACCTTTAATAGTTTATTGTAATTGTTAGAATTATCTCTGCCTTGAGAAGTTAAGCGACACCATTGCTGCTTAACCTGTACTGCGATAAAGTTGACGTTGGAAATGCATCTTCTTTAATGGAATTTACATCATCCGGCAAACATCAATATATCTCGAACGCTTTTGAGAATAAAAATAACGTCAGATAAGTTGTTTCTGACCACTGATATACCCAGCTCAATTACATTTTGCAGGCACACTGCCGGACCGGGACGTCAGAGGATTTTGTTCAGAGGGAACTGTATTACTTTTACGCACACAGCTTAAACCCGGGGCAGCTCCGCACGAGCAACCTGTAAGTGAAAAGATATGATTAATGCAAATCGTCCGATAATGAACCTCGACCTCGATCTGCTGAGAACCTTTGTGGCGGTCGCCGATCTGAACACCTTTGCTGCGGCGGCGGCGGCAGTTTGCCGTACCCAGTCTGCAGTCAGTCAACAAATGCAAAGACTGGAACAACTGGTCGGCAAAGAGCTCTTTGCCCGCCATGGGCGCAACAAGCTGTTGACTGAGCATGGTATTCAGCTGCTGGGTTACGCCAGAAAAATTCTGCGTTTTAATGATGAAGCATGTTCATCATTAATGTTTAGCAACCTGCAGGGTGTCTTAACATTAGGCGCCTCCGATGAGTCAGCCGATACCATTCTGCCGTTTCTGCTCAACCGCATCAGTTCGGTTTATCCGAAACTTGCTCTTGATGTCAGGGTTAAACGCAACGCTTTTATGGTTGATATGCTGCAGGAACAGGAGGTCGATCTGGTGGTGACGACCCATCGTACCAGCCAGTTTGAGTGTCTGACGCTGCGCACCTCTCCGACCCACTGGTACTGTGCCGCCGAGTTTACGCTGCAGCGCGGCGAACCGGTGCCGCTGGTGCTGCTGGACGATCCTAGCCCGTTCCGCGACGTTGTGCTGTCCACGCTCAATGCCGCCAATGTTCCATGGCGACTGGCTTACGTCGCCTCAACGCTGCCTGCCATCCGCGCCGCGGTCAAAGCAGGTCTTGGCGTGACGGCACGTCCTGTTGAGATGATGAGCCCTGATTTACGGGTGCTAGGTAAGGCAGACGGATTGCCTGCGCTGCCGGATACCGAGTACATGCTGTGCCACAACCCGGCCAGCAACAATGAACTCGCGCAGACCATCTTCAACGCCATGGATAATTACCACAACCCCTGGCAGTACAATAATGTTACACCAGAAGGAGGGGATGACTCCCTGGTGATCGAGCGCGATTTCGAGTAAACGAAACCCTCATATTCTGGTAACAATTCGTTGATACTTAAAAGAGCCACTGGCGCGACCCCATCGCACAGTGGTTCTTTTTTTGCATGCGACTGCGTTAGTTTGCCTTAAGTTTTTACTATTCTTCTTTTTTATCAATCTGATAGTAATTAAGCCTTCCTCCGAAAACCCGCTATACTTCTTCTTTCTAATGTCAATGGGCATGTTAAAAAAGCAGCAAAGATGTTGCCGTTTTTTTGATTGAATTAACAAAAGCGTGTCACAGATCAAGAAAATACTCCTCTTTGGGGGGAGGAATCGACGGCAAATCCTGTCAAAATAGGCGGGTAATCTTTGTATTAGTTCATTACGGACACGATTCAACACCCTGACGCAGGAACGCACCTCGCAGTTTTTGAGGGTAAAGGGCATTAAATGTTAATGAAGTTCGATCGATGTAATTTAATGTGAAGAAACTTTTGTTAAAGTTGACAAAAGGTTATAGAAAGGAGTAAAAAACCACATCATTTTGCTGTCTATGTCTCATTTTCGACAGTTAGTGTACGGTTATTTGTTCCTCCCCATGAATCGATGTGATGCCCATCTGCCAGTAAGAGCAGTGTCTCAGGTATCACTTTTGATGAGTAAGCAATGAGTATGTCAACATCCACAGAAGTCATCGCTCATCACTGGGCATTCGCAATCTTTCTTATCGTTGCCATTGGCCTGTGCTGCCTGATGTTAGTCGGCGGCTGGTTCCTGGGCGGTCGCGCCCGCGCAAGGCACAAAAACACGCCATTCGAATCGGGTATCGATTCGGTAGGTACCGCGCGTTTACGCCTGTCTGCCAAGTTCTATCTGGTAGCTATGTTCTTCGTCATTTTCGACGTGGAAGCGCTTTACCTGTTCGCATGGTCGACCTCCATTCGTGAGAGTGGCTGGGTAGGCTTTGTCGAGGCCGCAATTTTCATTTTAGTGTTACTGGCCGGTCTGGTTTATCTGGTGCGTATTGGCGCGCTGGACTGGACACCTGCGCGTTCACGCCGTGAACGTATCAACCCGGAAAACAGTATCTCTAATCGTCAGCAGTAACAGCGAGGCAATAAGATGGATTATACGCTCACCCGCATAGATCCTAACGGTGAGAATGACCGTTACCCCCTGCAAAAGCAGGAGATCGTAACCGACCCCCTGGAGCAAGAAGTCAATAAAAGCGTGTACATGGGCAAGCTCGAGCATGCCATGCACGATATGGTCAACTGGGGTCGTAAGAACTCCATCTGGCCATACAACTTTGGCCTTTCTTGCTGCTACGTTGAAATGGTGACGTCATTCACTGCGGTGCATGACGTTGCGCGTTTTGGTGCAGAAGTACTGCGTGCCTCTCCGCGTCAGGCTGACCTGATGGTGGTTGCGGGTACCTGCTTTACCAAAATGGCACCGGTCATTCAGCGTCTGTACGACCAGATGCTCGAGCCAAAATGGGTTATCTCCATGGGCGCTTGTGCAAATTCTGGCGGCATGTACGACATCTATTCCGTCGTACAAGGTGTAGATAAGTTTATCCCTGTTGACGTTTACATCCCGGGCTGCCCACCGCGTCCAGAAGCCTACATGCAGGCGCTGATGCTGTTGCAGGAGTCGATTGGCAAAGAACGCCGTCCGCTCTCCTGGGTTGTGGGTGACCAGGGCGTGTACCGCGCTAACATGCAGTCTGAGCGCGAGCGTAAACGCGGCGAACGTATTGCAGTGACCAATCTGCGTACACCAGACGAAATTTAATTTGCGCCTGTGGGCATGGAGATAACCTTCGCATATCACTATTCAAATAGCGCGAAGCCACGCCCGACAGTCACCACGGACCTTTTGCAATGGTGAACACTATGACCGACTTAACCGCGCAAGACGCCGCCTGGCAAACACGGGATCATCTTGATGACCCGGTCATCGGCGAACTGCGCAACCGTTTTGGGCCGGATGCCTTTACTGTTCAGGCCACCCGCACCGGGGTACCCGTTGTTTGGGTGAAGCGTGAGCAGTTACTGGAAGTGGTTGATTTCCTAAAGAAACTACCTAAACCTTACGTCATGCTGTTTGACTTACACGGCATGGACGAACGTCTGCGTACCCACCGCCACGGTTTACCCGCGGCGGATTTTTCCGTTTTCTACCACCTGATCTCAATAGACCGCAACACGGATATCATGCTCAAGGTGGCATTGTCTGAAAACGACATGCATCTGCCGACGATCACCAAACTGTTCCCGAACGCCAACTGGTACGAGCGTGAAACCTGGGAAATGTTTGGCATGACCTTCGATGGCCACCCGCACCTGACGCGCATCATGATGCCGCAGACCTGGACCGGCCACCCGCTGCGTAAAGACTATCCGGCGCGCGCACCGAATTCGACCCGTTTGAGCTGACCAAAGCCAAGCAGGATCTGGAGATGGAAGCGCTGACCTTCAAACCGGAAGACTGGGGCATGAAGCGCAGCACCGACAACGAGGACTTCATGTTCCTCAACCTCGGTCCAAACCACCCGTCTGCCCACGGTGCATTCCGTATTATTCTTCAGCTTGATGGCGAAGAGATCGTCGACTGTGTGCCGGATGTGGGTTACCACCACCGTGGCGCAGAGAAGATGGGCGAGCGTCAGTCCTGGCACAGCTACATCCCGTACACCGACCGTATCGAGTACCTCGGCGGCTGCGTGAACGAGATGCCATACGTGCTGGCCGTGGAAAAACTGGCCGGCATCAAGGTGCCAGAACGCGTTGATGTCATCCGCGTCATGCTGTCTGAACTGTTCCGTATCAACAGCCACCTGCTGTATATCTCCACCTTCATTCAGGACGTCGGCGCGATGACCCCGGTCTTCTTCGCCTTTACCGACCGTCAGAAAATCTACGATCTGGTAGAAGCGATTACCGGCTTCCGTATGCACCCGGCCTGGTTCCGTATCGGCGGTGTCGCACACGACCTGCCGCGCGGCTGGGATCGTCTGCTGCGTGAGTTCCTCGACTGGATGCCGAAACGTCTGGCGTCTTACGAGAAAGCCGCACTGCGTAACACCATCCTGATTGGTCGTTCGAAAGGCGTTGCCGCTTATGGCGCGAAAGAGGCGCTGGAGTGGGGCACCACTGGTGCTGGCCTGCGTGCGACCGGTATTGATTTCGACGTGCGTAAAGCTCGTCCTTACTCTGGCTACGAAAACTTCGACTTCGAAATCCCGGTCGGCGGCGGTGTATCCGACTGCTATACCCGCGTGATGCTGAAAGTGGAAGAGCTGCGTCAGAGCCTGCGCATTCTTGAGCAGTGCCTCAACAACATGCCGGAAGGCCCGTTCAAGGCGGATCACCCGCTGACCACGCCGCCACCGAAAGAGCGCACGCTGCAGCATATCGAAACCTTGATCACGCACTTCCTGCAGGTTTCCTGGGGTCCGGTCATGCCGGCCAACGAATCCTTCCAGATGATCGAAGCGACCAAGGGTATCAACAGTTATTACCTGACCAGTGACGGCAGCACCATGAGCTACCGCACCCGTATTCGTACGCCGAGCTTTGCGCACCTGCAGCAGATCCCGGCCGCCATCCGCGGCAGTCTGGTCTCCGACCTGATTGTGTATCTGGGTAGTATCGATTTTGTTATGTCAGATGTGGACCGCTAATTATGCACGAGAATCAACAACCACAAACCGAGGCTTTTGAGCTGAGTGAAGCAGAGCGTGCCGCCATTGAGCACGAGATGCACCACTACGAAGACCCGCGTGCGGCGTCCATTGAAGCGCTGAAAATCGTACAGAAACAGCGTGGTTGGGTGCCGGATGGCGCGATCTATGAGATCGCAAAGGTGCTGGGTATCCCGGCGAGCGACGTCGAAGGCGTGGCAACGTTCTATAGCCAGATCTTCCGCCAGCCGGTCGGTCGCCACGTGATCCGCTACTGCGACAGCGTGGTATGCCATATCACCGGTTATCAGGGCATTCAGGCCGCTATTGAGCAGAAGCTCAATATCAAGCCGGGCCAGACGACCTTTGATGGTCGCTTTACCCTGCTGCCAACCTGCTGCCTGGGCAACTGCGACAAGGGGCCGACCATGATGATTGATGAGGACACTCACAGCCATCTGACGCCGGAAGCCATTCCCGATCTGCTGGAGCAGTACAAATGAAAACTGTAATTCGTACTGCTGAAACTCATCCGCTGACCTGGCGTCTGCGCGATGACAAACAGCCGGTATGGCTTGACGAATACCAGAGCAAAAACGGCTATGAAGGTGCGCGCAAAGCCCTTGGCGGCATGGCTCCGGATGAGATCGTTAATGCGGTTAAAGACGCTGGCCTGAAAGGGCGCGGCGGCGCGGGCTTTTCCACCGGTCTGAAGTGGAGCCTGATGCCAAAAGACGAATCCATGAACATCCGTTACCTGCTGTGTAACGCCGATGAGATGGAGCCGGGCACCTATAAAGACCGTCTGCTGATGGAACAGCTGCCGCACCTGCTGGTGGAAGGCATGCTGATCTCGGCCTTCGCGCTGAAAGCCTACCGTGGCTACATCTTCCTGCGTGGCGAGTACATCGAGGCGGCAGAAAACCTGCGTCGCGCGATTGCCGAAGCCACCGAAGCGGGCCTGCTGGGTAAAAACATTCTGGGCACCGGTTTCGACTTCGAACTGTTCGTGCACACCGGTGCCGGGCGTTATATCTGCGGGGAAGAGACCGCGCTGATTAACTCCCTGGAAGGCCGCCGTGCGAACCCACGTTCCAAGCCACCGTTCCCGGCGAGCTCCGGCGTATGGGGTAAACCGACCTGCGTTAACAACGTCGAAACCCTGTGTAACGTTCCGGCTATCCTCGCTAACGGCGTGGAGTGGTATCAGGGCATCTCTTCAAGCAAAGATGCCGGTACCAAGCTGATGGGCTTCTCCGGTCGCGTGAAAAACCCGGGCGTCTGGGAGCTGCCGTTTGGCACCACCGCACGTGAAATTCTTGAAGACTACGCCGGCGGCATGCGTGATGGCCTCAAATTCAAAGCCTGGCAGCCAGGCGGGGCAGGGACCGACTTCCTGACCGAAGCGCACCTCGATCTGCCGATGGAGTTCGAAAGCATTGGTAAAGCAGGCAGCCGTCTGGGTACGGCGCTGGCGATGGCCGTCGACCACGAGATCGGCATGGTACCGCTGGTGCGTAACCTGGAAGAGTTCTTCGCCCGCGAGTCCTGCGGCTGGTGTACACCGTGCCGTGATGGTCTGCCGTGGAGCGTGAAGATCCTGCGCGCAATCGAGCGTGGCGAAGGCCAGCCTGGTGATATCGAGACACTTGAGCAACTGTGTCGATTCCTGGGCCCAGGTAAAACCTTCTGTGCGCATGCGCCAGGTGCGGTTGAGCCACTGCAGAGCGCGATTAAATATTTCCGCGAAGAATTCGAAGCAGGCATCAAGCAGCCGTTCAGCAATACCCATTCAATCAATGGTATTCAGCCGAACCTGCTGAAAGCGCGCTGGTAAAAACAGAATTTTGATTAACGCTCGAAGCTAATTCGAGCCAACTGGAAGCATGCTAATGGCTACGATTCATGTAGACGGCAAAGAATACGAGGTGAACGGGGCGGACAACCTGCTACAGGCATGTCTCTCTCTGGGCCTTGATATTCCGTATTTTTGCTGGCATCCGGCGCTGGGGAGCGTCGGTGCTTGCCGCCAGTGTGCGGTGAAGCAATATCAAAACGCGGAAGACACGCGTGGTCGCCTGGTGATGTCCTGTATGACGCCAGCCACCGAAGGAACCTTTATTTCCATCGACGACGCGGAAGCAAAACAGTTCCGTGAAAGCGTGGTGGAGTGGTTGATGACCAACCACCCGCACGATTGTCCGGTCTGTGAAGAGGGCGGTAACTGCCACCTTCAGGATATGACCGTGATGACCGGTCACAGCTTCCGTCGCTATCGCTTTACCAAGCGTACCCACCGTAACCAGGATCTGGGGCCGTTCATCTCTCACGAAATGAACCGCTGCATCGCCTGCTACCGCTGCGTGCGTTACTACAAAGACTACGCTGACGGCGAAGATCTGGGCGTGTATGGCGCACATGACAACGTCTACTTCGGTCGTCCGGAAGATGGCACCCTGGAAAGCGAATTCTCCGGTAACCTGGTCGAAATCTGTCCGACCGGCGTCTTCACCGACAAAACGCACTCCGAGCGTTACAACCGTAAGTGGGACATGCAGTTTGCGCCAAGCATCTGCCAGCAGTGCTCCCTTGGCTGTAACACCAGCCCGGGTGAACGTTACGGCGAACTGCGTCGTATCGAAAACCGTTACAACGGTACCGTTAACCACTACTTCCTCTGCGACCGCGGTCGTTTTGGCTATGGCTATGTGAACCTGAAAGACCGTCCGCGTCAGCCGGTTCAGCGTCGTGGCGACGACTTCATCACCCTGAACGCCGAGCAGGCGATGCAGGGCGCAGCCGATATTCTGCGTCAGTCGAAGAAAGTGATCGGTATCGGCTCCCCGCGCGCCAGCATCGAAAGCAACTTCGCGCTGCGTGAACTGGTGGGAGCGAATAACTTCTACACCGGTATCGCCGAAGGCGAGCAGGAACGTCTGCAGCTGGTGCTGAAAGTGCTGCGCGAAGGCGGGATCCATACCCCGGCGCTGCGCGAAATCGAATCTTACGATGCGGTTCTGGTGCTGGGCGAAGATTTAACCCAGACCGGCGCTCGCGCTGCCCTGGCGGTTCGCCAGGCGGTGAAAGGTAAAGCACGTGAAATGGCAGCGGCGCAGAAAGTGGCTGACTGGCAGATTGCGGCGATCCTCAACATCGGTCAGCGCGCCAAGCATCCTCTGTTTGTGACCAACGTCGATGACACCCGTCTGGATGATATCGCAGCATGGACCTACCGTGCGCCGGTTGAAGATCAGGCCCGCCTTGGCTTTGCGATTGCCCACGCGCTGGATAACAGTGCTCCGGCCGTTGAAGGTCTGGATCGCGATCTGCAGAACAAGATCGATGTGATCGTGCAGGCTCTGGCCGGTGCGAAAAAACCGCTGATCGTTTCCGGTACTAACGCCGGTAGCGCAGAGATCATTGAAGCCGCTGCAAACGTTGCCAAAGCCCTGAAGGGCCGCGGTGCGGACGTTGGCGTGACCATGATTGCCCGTGCGGTAAACAGCATCGGTCTGGGCATGATCGGCGGCGGCTCTCTGGAAGCGGCGTTAAGCGAACTGGAATCCGGTTCCGCTGACGCCGTTGTGGTGCTGGAAAACGACCTGCATCGCCATGCTTCTGCGGCGCGTGTTGACGCTGCGCTGGCAAAAGCGCCGCTGGTGATGGTTATCGACCATCAGCGCACCGCGATCATGGACAAAGCGCATCTGGTGCTCTCTGCGGCAAGCTTCGCAGAAAGCGACGGTACCGTTATCAACAACGAAGGCCGTGCCCAGCGCTTCTTCCAGGTTTATGACCCGGCGTACTACGACAGCAGCATTGTGATGCTGGAGAGCTGGCGCTGGCTGCACTCCCTGCACAGCACCGTGCTGAGCCGCGAAGTGGACTGGACCCAGCTCGACCACGTGATCGACGCTGCCGTCGCCGCACTGCCGCAGCTGGCAGGCATTAAAGATGCCGCGCCGGAAGCGAGCTTCCGTATTCGCGGTCAGAAACTGGCGCGTGAACCGCACCGCTACAGTGGCCGTACCGCAATGCGCGCCAACATCAGCGTGCACGAACCGCGCCAGCCGCAGGACAAAGACACCATGTTCGCCTTCTCTATGGAAGGGAACAACCAGCCGTCTGCACCGCGTTCGCAGATCCCGTTCGCATGGGCACCAGGCTGGAACTCCCCGCAGGCATGGAACAAGTTCCAGGCGGAAGTGGGCGGTTCTCTGCGCCACGGCGATCCGGGCGTGCGCCTGATCGAAGCGTCTGAAACCGGTCTCGAGTTCTTCTCTACCGTTCCGGCAAGTTTCCAGGCCGAAGAGGGCAACTGGCGTATTGCGCCGTACTACCATCTGTTCGGTAGCGACGAAATGTCCCAGCGTTCCCCGGTCTTCCAGACCCGTATGCCGCAGCCGTACATCAAGCTCAACCCGGCGGATGCCGCGAAGCTTGGCGTTAACGCGGGCGCGAACATCAGCTTTAGCTACGAAGGCCAGACAATCAGCCTGCCGCTGATTCTCTCTGAAGGTCTGACGGCGGGGCAGGTGGGTCTGCCGATGGGTATGCCTGGCATCGCGCCGGTCCTGGCGGGTGCACGTCTTGATAACCTGCAGGAGGCAAAAGCATGAGTTGGTTAACGCCCGATCTTATCGACATCCTGCTGAGCATCCTGAAAGCGGTTGTTATTCTGCTGGTGGTCGTCACCTGCGGCGCGTTCATGAGCTTTGGTGAACGTCGTCTGCTCGGTCTGTTCCAGAACCGTTACGGACCGAACCGCGTGGGCTGGGGTGGTTCACTCCAGCTGGTCGCGGACATGATCAAGATGTTCTTTAAAGAGGACTGGATCCCGCGCTTCTCGGATCGCGTGATCTTTACTCTGGCACCGATGATCGCCTTTACCTCGCTGCTGCTGGCGTTTGCTATCGTTCCGGTGAGCCCGACCTGGGTTGTGGCTGACCTGAACATCGGGATCCTCTTCTTCCTGATGATGGCAGGCCTCGCGGTGTACGCGGTGCTGTTCGCGGGCTGGTCCAGTAACAACAAATACTCCCTGCTGGGTGCGATGCGTGCTTCCGCGCAGACGCTGAGCTACGAAGTGTTCCTGGGTCTCTCCCTGATGGGCGTGGTGGCGCAGGCCGGTTCATTCAACATGACCGACATCGTCAACAACCAGGCCGACATCTGGAACGTCATTCCGCAGTTCTTTGGTTTTGTCACCTTTGCTATCGCCGGTGTGGCGGTGTGTCACCGTCACCCGTTTGACCAGCCAGAAGCTGAGCAGGAACTGGCCGATGGTTACCACATTGAATATTCCGGTATGAAGTTCGGTCTGTTCTTCGTGGGCGAGTACATCGGTATCGTCACCATTTCCGCGCTGATGGTAACGCTGTTCTTTGGTGGCTGGCATGGCCCGTTCTTACCGCCGTTCATCTGGTTCGCGCTGAAAACCGCGTTCTTCATGATGATGTTCATTTTGATTCGCGCAGCATTACCGCGTCCGCGTTATGACCAGGTAATGTCCTTCGGCTGGAAAGTGTGCCTGCCGCTGACGCTCGTCAACTTGTTGGTAACGGCGGCTGTCATTCTCTGGCAGCAGCCATAAGGGGCTTTGAGATCATGACCTTGAAAGAATTATTGGTAGGCTTTGGCACCCAGGTACGTAGTATCTGGATGATCGGCCTGCACGCGTTTGCAAAACGCGAAACCCGGATGTACCCGGAAGAGCCGGTATATCTGCCGCCGCGCTACCGTGGCCGTATCGTGCTGACGCGCGATCCAGACGGTTCGGAGCGCTGCGTTGCCTGTAACCTGTGTGCGGTAGCCTGTCCGGTAGGCTGTATCTCTTTGCAGAAAGCAGAGACGGTAGACGGTCGCTGGTATCCGGAGTTCTTCCGCATCAACTTCTCACGCTGCATCTTCTGCGGTCTGTGTGAAGAAGCGTGCCCGACCACGGCGATTCAGTTGACCCCGGATTTCGAACTGGGCGAATACAAGCGTCAGGACCTGGTGTACGAGAAAGAGGATCTGCTGATTTCCGGTCCGGGCAAATACCCGGAATATAACTTCTACCGGATGGCGGGTATGGCAATCGACGGCAAAGATAAGGGCGAAGCAGAGAACGAAGCCAAGCCTATCGACGTCAAGAGCCTGTTACCGTAAGGAGAGGGGCAATGGAATTCGCTTTTTATATCTGTGGCCTGATCGCCATCCTGGCTACGCTGCGAGTGATTACGCACACCAACCCGGTGCATGCGCTGCTCTATTTAATCATTTCGCTGCTGGCTATTTCCGGGGTGTTCTTTGCGCTGGGCGCACACTTTGCCGGTGCGCTTGAAATCATCGTTTACGCCGGGGCCATCATGGTTCTGTTCGTCTTCGTGGTGATGATGCTGAACCTGGGCGGGTCTGAAATTGAGCAGGAACGTCAGTGGCTGAAGCCGCAGGTGTGGATTGGTCCGGCAATTCTGTCGGCCATCATGCTGGCGGTGATCGTTTACGCCATTCTGGGTGTTAACGACCAGGGTATCGACGGGACGCCAATCAGCGCCAAAGCTGTGGGTATCTCCCTGTTTGGTCCTTACGTTCTGGCGGTTGAACTGGCCTCCATGCTGCTGCTGGCAGGTCTGGTCGTCGCTTTCCACGTGGGTCGCGAAGAGCGCATGGGTGAAGTGCTGAGCAACCGCAAGGACGACAGCGCGCAAAGAAAAACGGAGGATCGCGCATGATCCCTTTACAACACGGACTGATCCTCGCCGCGATTTTATTCGTGCTGGGCTTAACCGGTCTGGTTATCCGCCGCAATCTGCTCTTTATGCTGATTGGCCTGGAGATCATGATCAACGCTGCCGCGCTGGCCTTTGTGGTTGCCGGTAGCTACTGGGGCCAGACCGATGGTCAGGTGATGTACATTCTCGCCATCAGCCTCGCGGCTGCGGAAGCGAGTATTGGCCTGGCGCTGTTGCTGCAGCTCCATCGTCGCCGCCAGAACCTGAACATCGATTCAGTAAGTGAGTTGCGTGGATGAACATGCTTGCCTTAACCATTATTTTTCCGCTGATCGGCTTTTTGCTGCTGGCGTTTTCTCGAGGCCGCTGGTCTGAGAATCTCTCCGCTACCGTCGGTATCGGCTCCATCGGCCTTGCGGCGCTGGTGACCGCGTATGCGGGGATCGACTTCTTAAATAGCGGACGTGAGCCTTTCAGCGTTCCGCTGTGGACCTGGATGTCAGTCGGTGATTTCAACATCGGTTTCAACCTGGTGCTGGATGGTCTCTCGCTGACCATGCTCTCCGTGGTGACCGGCGTGGGCTTCCTGATCCACATGTTCGCCTCCTGGTATATGCGCGGTGAAGAGGGTTACTCCCGCTTCTTCGCCTACACCAACCTGTTTATCGCCAGCATGGTGGTTCTGGTGCTGGCCGATAACCTGCTGCTGATGTATCTCGGCTGGGAAGGCGTGGGTCTGTGCTCTTATCTGCTGATCGGTTTCTACTACACCGATCCGAAGAATGGCGCAGCGGCAATGAAAGCGTTTGTCGTGACCCGCGTGGGTGACGTCTTCCTCGCCTTCGCCCTGTTCATTCTTTACAACGAGCTGGGCACGCTGAACTTCCGCGAAATGGTGGAACTGGCGCCGGCGCACTTCGAAGCAGGCAACAACATGCTGTGGTGGGCAACGCTGATGCTGCTCGGTGGTGCTGTGGGTAAATCCGCACAGCTGCCGTTGCAGACCTGGCTTGCCGACGCGATGGCGGGTCCAACCCCTGTCTCCGCGCTGATCCACGCCGCGACCATGGTGACCGCCGGTGTTTACCTGATTGCGCGTACCCACGGCCTGTTCCTGATGACGCCGGAAATCCTGCATCTGGTGGGTATCGTCGGTGCGGTTACCCTGGTGCTGGCAGGCTTTGCCGCGCTGGTTCAGACCGACATCAAACGCGTTCTCGCTTACTCCACCATGAGCCAGATTGGTTACATGTTCCTGGCGCTGGGCGTTCAGGCCTGGGATGCGGCGATTTTCCACCTGATGACGCACGCGTTCTTTAAAGCGCTGCTGTTCCTCTCGTCCGGTTCGGTGATCCTGGCCTGCCACCACGAGCAGAACATCTTCAAGATGGGCGGTCTGCGCAAGTCCATTCCGCTGGTTTACGTCTGCTTCCTGGTGGGCGGCGCGGCGCTGGCGGCACTTCCGCTTATCACCGCGGGCTTCTTCAGTAAGGACGAAATCCTTGCGGGTGCCATGGCGAATGGTCATATCAATCTGATGGTTGCGGGTCTGGTCGGTGCATTCATGACCTCTCTGTACACCTTCCGTATGATTTTCATCGTCTTCCACGGTAAAGAACAAATTCACGCTCACGCAGGGAAGGGGATCACCCACCACCTGCCGCTGATTGTGCTGCTGGTCCTGTCCACCTTCGTTGGCGCGATGATTGTGCCACCGCTGCAGGGCGTACTGCCGGCAACAACCGAGCTTGAGCACGGTCGCGTTCTGACGCTTGAAATCACCTCCGGTGTGGTCGCTATCGCGGGCATCCTGATTGCAGCATGGCTGTGGCTGGGCAAACGTACCCTGGTCACTGCGGTTGCCAACAGTGCGCCGGGCCGTCTGCTGGGCACCTGGTGGTACAACGCGTGGGGCTTCGACTGGCTGTACGACATGATCTTCGTGAAACCGTTCCTCGGCATTGCGTGGCTTATCAAGCGCGATCCGCTGAACAGCATGATGAACATCCCGGCGATCCTTTCCCGCTTTGCAGGTAAAGGCCTGCTGTTCAGCGAGAACGGCTATCTGCGCTGGTATGTGGCGTCCATGAGCATCGGTGCGGTTGTCGTGCTGGCGCTGCTGATGGTGTTGCGATAGTGGTTTTGCCCGGTGGCGCTGCGCTTACCGGGCCTACGAGACCGTAGGTCGGGTAAGCGTGAGCGCCACCCGACACCACAAACCGCACTAACGCGTGAATTTTGTCGAATTCGTTGAAAATCGGTCCCTTCGGGACTTTAAAAAGGAATGCAAATCGCCATGTTACTACCCTGGCTAATATTAATTCCCTTTATCGGTGGGTTCCTGTGCTGGCAGACCGAACGCTTTGGCGTGAAGATGCCGCGCTGGATTGCGCTGATCACCATGGGATTGACGCTCGCGCTTGGCCTGCAACTCTGGTTGCAGGGCGGCTATTCACTCACCCAGTCTGCGGGCATCCCGCAGTGGCAGTCTGAATTCATTCTGCCGTGGATCCCACGTTTTGGTATTACGATCCATCTGGCGATTGATGGTCTGTCGCTGCTGATGGTGGTGCTGACCGGTCTGCTCGGCGTTCTGGCGGTGCTGTGCTCCTGGCGAGAAATCGAAAAATACCAGGGCTTCTTCCACCTGAACCTGATGTGGATCCTGGGCGGCGTGATCGGCGTGTTCCTTGCCATCGACATGTTCCTGTTCTTCTTCTTCTGGGAGATGATGCTGGTGCCGATGTACTTCCTGATCGCGCTGTGGGGCCATAAGGCGTCCGACGGTAAAACGCGTATCACGGCGGCAACCAAGTTCTTCATCTATACCCAGGCGAGTGGTCTGGTAATGCTGATTGCTATCCTGGCGCTGGTGTTCGTGCACTACAACGCGACCGGCGTCTGGACCTTCAACTATCAGGACCTGCTGAAGACCCCGATGTCCCACGGCGTGGAATATCTGCTGATGCTGGGCTTCTTTATCGCGTTTGCGGTGAAAATGCCGGTGGTTCCGCTGCACGGCTGGCTGCCGGATGCGCACTCCCAGGCACCAACGGCGGGTTCCGTTGACCTGGCAGGCATCCTGCTGAAAACCGCGGCCTACGGCCTGCTGCGTTTCGCGCTGCCGCTGTTCCCGAATGCCTCCGCAGAGTTTGCGCCGATTGCCATGTGGCTCGGTGTGATCGGTATCTTCTACGGTGCCTGGATGGCCTTCACGCAGTACGACATCAAGCGTCTGATTGCTTACACCTCCGTTTCCCACATGGGCTTCGTGCTGATTGCTATCTACACCGGCAGCCAGCTGGCGTACCAGGGCGCGGTCATCCAGATGATTGCTCACGGTCTGTCCGCAGCCGGTCTCTTCATCCTGTGTGGTCAGCTGTACGAACGTCTGCACACCCGTGACATGCGTCAGATGGGCGGCCTGTGGGGCAAGATGAAGTGGCTGCCAGCGATGTCGATGTTCTTCGCGGTGGCGACGCTGGGGATGCCGGGTACCGGTAACTTCGTCGGCGAATTCATGATCCTGTTCGGCAGCTTCAAAGTGGTTCCGGTGATCACCGTCATCTCTACCTTCGGTCTGGTGTTCGCTTCGGTTTACTCGCTGGCGATGCTGCACCGCGCTTACTTCGGTAAAGCGAAGAGTGAAATCGCTGCTAAAGAACTGCCGGGGATGTCGCTGCGCGAGCTGTTCATCATCCTGCTGCTGGTCGTACTGCTGGTGCTGCTGGGCTTCTTCCCTCAGCCGATTCTGGATACCTCGCACTCCGCGATGGGTAATATCCAGCAGTGGTTTGTTAATTCTGCTTCTACTACAAGGCCGTAAATCGCCATGACAATAACTCCACAACAACTGATTGCGCTGCTACCGCTGCTGATCGTCGGATTGACGGTGGTGGTTGTGATGCTCTCCATTGCGTGGCGACGCAATCACTTCCTGAATGCCACGCTGGCGGTTCTGGGTCTGAACGCTGCGTTAGTCTCCCTCTGGTTTGTTGGCCAGGCGGGGGCGATGGACGTCACGCCGCTGATGCGCGTTGACGGCTTCGCTATGCTCTACACCGGGCTGGTGCTGTTAGCCAGCCTGGCGACCTGTACCTTTGCTTACCCGTGGCTGGAAGGCTACAACGACAACAAAGAAGAGTTTTACCTGCTGGTTCTGATTGCTGCCCTTGGCGGTATTCTGCTGGCCAATGCCAACCATCTGGCGGCGCTGTTCCTCGGCATCGAGCTGATCTCTCTGCCGCTGTTCGGCCTGATTGGTTACGCCTTCCGCCAGAAGCGCTCTCTGGAAGCGAGTATCAAGTATACGATCCTGTCTGCTGCTGCTTCGTCCTTCCTGCTGTTTGGTATTGCGCTGATCTACGCTCAGTCCGGTAACCTCTCTTTCGAAGCGCTCGGCAAGAGCCTCGGCGATGGCATGCTGCACGAGCCGCTGCTGCTGGCGGGTCTGGGCATGATGATCGTTGGCCTCGGATTTAAACTCTCTCTGGTTCCGTTCCACCTGTGGACGCCAGACGTTTACCAGGGTGCTCCGGCGCCGGTATCCACCTTCCTGGCGACGGCGAGCAAAATCGCTATCTTCGGCGTGGTGATGCGTCTGTTCCTCTACGCACCGGTTGGCGAGAGTGAAGCGGTTCGCGTGGTGCTGGGCATTATCGCCTTCGTCTCCATCATCTTCGGTAACCTGATGGCGCTGAGCCAGACCAACATCAAGCGTCTGCTGGGCTACTCCTCCATCTCCCATCTGGGCTATCTGATGGTGGCGCTGATTGCTCTGCAGAGCGGCCAGATGTCCATGGAGACCGTCGGTGTCTACCTGGCCGGTTACCTGTTCAGCAGCCTCGGCGCGTTCGGCGTGGTGAGCCTGATGTCCAGCCCGTACCGTGGCCCGGATGCAGATTCCCTGTTCTCCTACCGTGGTCTGTTCTGGCACCGTCCGATCCTCTCTGCGGTGATGACGGTGATGATGCTCTCTCTGGCGGGTATCCCGATGACGCTGGGCTTTATCGGTAAGTTCTACGTGCTGGCAGTGGGTGTGCAGGCGGGTCTGTGGTGGCTGACGGCGGGTGTCGTTATCGGCTCCGCGATTGGTCTCTACTACTACCTGCGCGTTGCCGTGAGCCTGTACCTGAGCGCGCCTTCGCAGCTCAACCGCGATGCGCCGGGCAACTGGCAGTACAGCGCCGGCGGTATTGTGGTGCTGATCTCCGCGCTGCTGGTACTGATCTTCGGTATCTATCCGCAGCCGCTGATCACCATCGTGCAGCACGCGATGCCATTAATGTAAAAGCAAAACCCGCCTCGGCGGGTTTTTTTATTGCCGGGTGGCGCTGCGCTTACCCGGCCTACAAGACCGTAGGCCCGTGCAAGCGAAGCGCCGCCGGGCTTAAGCCAGCTGCTTACGGCTAATCAACGGCCCGTCGATTTTCTTCGTCGCCCGCTCCAGCACCTCTTCAATCACCGACGACAGCTCGTTCAGCTCGAACTTTGCCACGTAGCCGTCAGCTTTCACCTTGCGGATGTGGTCTTCGTTGGCATTGCCGGAAAGCGAGGAGTGGATCACCACCGGAATGTCCTTCAGGATGGCGTCGGTTTTGATCTTGCGCGTCAGGGTAAAACCGTCCATCTCCGGCATCTCGAGGTCGGTGAGCACCAGCGCGATCTTATCGGTGATCGGCACCCCTTCTGCCTGCGCCTGCGCCGACAGCACGCCAATTTTCTCCCACGCCTCTTTGCCGGTAATGTGCATCAGCGCCGGGATCTCCATCGCCTGCAGCCCTTTTTCCAGCATTGAGCGCGCCACTTTAGAATCTTCCGCCACAATTGCCACCGCACCTGGCTTGATATTGAATTTGGTGGTTTTCAGATCGGTCGCATGCAGGTCGTGGTTGGCCGGGGTGATGTCATAGAGGATCTGCTCCACGTCCAGCACCATCGCCAGATCGTTGGTATCGGTCTTCTCGTCCAGGCAGGCAATGCTGGTGATATAGCGTCCGCTGACGGCGGTTTCCGCCGCATGCACCTGCTTCCAGTCCAGTCGCATGATGTTCTCAACCGACTCCACGGCAAAGGCCTGGACGCTACGGGCGTACTCGGTGATCAGCAGAATGTTAAGGCCGGTGGTGGGCTTGCAGCCTGCCACCGCGGCCAGATCGATAACCGGGATCACCTGATCGCGAATATTAACCATACCCATCAGCGGCGACTTCATCCCCGCCGGTTTGGTGAATGCTGGCATGGGCACAATCTCGCGAAGCTTAAAGACGTTGATGCCGAACAGCTCAGATTTGTTTTCATTCAACGAGGTGCCCAGACGAAACAGCAGCAGCTCAAAACGGTTCGACAGGGTAAGATTTGCCCTGTCATCAATGTCTTTCTGGAAGTTATCCATGTTTGCCCCTAAGTGAAAAATACCTGCCTGGTTTGGTTATCGGCAGTTTCGGGGAAAACCAGAGCATTAAACGCGCACTGTAGCAAAATCTTCCGCGAGCCGGGTGTCGGCAAACACGGTGCGGCACTCGGCCAGCAGCATGGCGCAGCCTTCGGCGTCATAGCGGGAGCTGACGTGGGTGACGATCAGTTTTTTTACCTGCGCATCCCGGGCAAGCATGGCCGCCTGACGCGTCGAGCTGTGGCCGCGGCTGTTGGCCTTCTCCTCCATCGCACTCTCAAGGGTGGCCTCATGCACCAGCAGATCAACCCCGCTTGCCAGCGCAAGGGCGTTCTCGCAGGGGGCGGTATCGCCAAAGATCGCCAGCTTTTTACCGGGGCGGGGCGGGGAGAGATAGTCGGCGCCGTTGATCGTCCGGCCATCTGCCAGGGTCACGCTTTCACCGCGTTTCAGCTGCTGGAACAGCGGGCCGAAGGGCACGCCAGCCGCAACGAGCGCCGCGCCATCCAGCGCGCCGGGTTTATCGCACTCCTCAATGCGAAAGCCGTAACACTCTACGGGGTGATTGAGCGCCGCGGCGGTCACGGTATAGGCATCATCACTGAACACCACTCCCGGTTTGATCTCAATAATCTCGAGGGGATAGTCAGTCCACGAGCCGCTGATCCGCAGGCTGGTTTCGACAAACTCCCGGATACCGGGCGGGCCGTAAATGGTCAGCGGGTGAATATTGCCCGCCATTGAGCGGCTACACAGCAGCCCCGGCAGGCCAAAAAGGTGGTCGCCGTGCAGGTGGGTAATGAAGATTTTATTCAGCTTGCCGGGATGGGCGGCGGTGCGCAGCAGCTGATGCTGCGTGCCTTCGCCGCAGTCAAACATCCACAGTTCGCTGCGGGTGGGGTGCTGTAGATCCAGCACCAGGGATGTGACGTTGCGCGTACGGGTCGGCACGCCAGCGGATGTTCCTAAAAAAAGCAGCTCCATAATGCACTAAGCCTCTGCGCCGGGGACGAAAAGTCATTAGTATAACGGCTACCTATACGATAAGGAGACCTCCATGATCCAGTGGCAAGATCTGCACCATAGCGAGCTGACCGTTCCTGCGCTTTACGCCTTACTTCAACTGCGCTGCGAGGTGTTTGTGGTAGAACAAACCTGCCCTTATCAGGACATTGACGGCGACGATCTGGTGGGAGAGAACCGCCACATCCTCGGCTGGAGAGATAACCAGCTGGTGGCGTATGCGAGGATTCTGAAAAGCGACGATGATTTTTCCCCGGTTGTGATTGGCCGCGTCATTATCAGCCCCCTGGCGCGGGGCGAAAAGCTCGGCTACGCCCTGATGGAGCAAACGCTTCGCTCCTGTCAAAACCACTGGCCGAACAAGGCCTTATACCTGGGGGCACAGGCCCATCTGCAGGCGTTTTACGGCCATTTTGGTTTTATCCCGGTGACCGAAATTTACGATGAAGACGGCATACCGCATGTCGGGATGGCGAAAGAGGAACAACAAGCGTAACAGGCGGAATTGGCAGGCATTGTCTATAGTTATCGAACTGATGCAACCACATGGAGAACACTATGTCTTTTCAATCATCGGATAACCATGTTGATGACGATCTGACCCTGCTGAGTGAAACCCTGGAAGAGGTCTTACGCTCTTCCGGCGATCCGGCCGATCAGAAATACGTTGAGCTTAAAGCGCGTGCTGAGCAGGCTCTGCATGATGTGAAAACGCGCGTTGGCCATGCGTCCGATCAATACTATTACAGGGCCAAAAAAGCGGTCTACCGTGCGGATGATTATGTCCGTGAAAAACCATGGCAGGGGATTGGCGTAGGCGCCGCCGCTGGTCTGGTGTTGGGTATTCTGCTCGCCCGCCGTTAACGACACAGCACGAAGGCTTCTCCCTGCCAAATCGGGGGTACTGCATTTTCTTATAAGTACCCCTTATAATGTGAGGTTTTTGAGCTGGGAGAAGTTCGCGTGCACTCGATTTCCACCGCGCTGGAAGGTCTTTGCCATCAGTTAGCTGCTGATTTTCCCGAGGCGCCTGGCCTGCATTGTCTCGATGTCTCCTTTCCCCTGAATGATGCGTTCGACCCGCTCGGCTGGCTGAATGCCCAGCAACTCTACCCGCAGTTCTACTGGCAGCAGCGCAATGGCGATGAAGAGTACGCCGCGCTGGGGGCGATAAAGCATTTCCCCTCGTTATCCGCTGCCCGTCAATTTTTGCACTTGTATCCGCACGCGCCCGATCTTCGGGTGGTTGGCGTTAACGCGTTCGATCCAGCCCAGGGCAGCCTGTTCCTGCCGCGTCTGCTGTGGCAGCGCTTCGGCGGAACCGCCACGTTGCGCCTGGTGCTCTGGAGCGACACTTCGTTAAAAACCGAGGCCATCCGCGCGCGGGAGTTTGTACGTTCCCTGGCGGACAGCCAGCCGGTTGCCCCGGTGACGCAGACGGTGGTGAGCGAAACCCATCAGCCTGACAAAGCAGGCTGGCTGCAGTTAATCACCCGGGCGACAGACGCCATCGCCCGGGGGGAATTCGATAAAGTGGTGCTGGCCCGGGCCACGGATCTGCAGTTTAACCAGCCGGTAAACCCTGCCGCGCTGATGGCGGCCAGCCGCCAGGTCAACTTCCAGTGCTATCACTTCCTGATGCGCAGCGATGCCAGCCAGGCGTTTCTCGGATCCTCACCGGAACGGCTGTGGCGGCGGCGTGACGTGCTGCTGCGCACCGAGGCGCTGGCCGGGACCGTTGCCAGCCATCCTGACGATGCCAGGGCCGCCCGCCTGGGGAACTGGCTGATGAACGACGATAAAAACCAGCGTGAAAACATGCTGGTGGTGGAGGACATCTGTCAGCGTCTGCAGCGTGATAACGGGGTGCTTGACGTGCTTCCGCCGCAAATCGTGCGGTTGCGTAAGGTTCAACATTTACGCCGCTGCATCTGGACCACGCTGCAACAGCCGGACGATGAGCAGTGCCTGCTGCGCCTGCAACCCACGGCGGCAGTGGCCGGTTTGCCGCGCCAGGCGGCGTGGGAGTTCATCGCCCGCAATGAACCCTTCGACCGGGAGTGGTATGCCGGTTCTGCGGGTTATCTCTCGTTGGCGCAAAGCGAGTTCTGCGTGGCGCTGCGTTCGGCCAGGGTGCAGGAGAACGCCGTTCGCCTGTATGCCGGGGCAGGGATCGTGAGCGGTTCCGACCCTGAACAGGAGTGGCAGGAGATTGAAAATAAAGCCGCCGGACTGCGCACTCTGCTCCTAAAGGATTAATACTGAGTCGTACATTCCCGATTCATATCAAAATTACATCTTTCTCTATTATTTATACTACGTCGCAATATTGATACCGGACAATTCCATGTCAGTGAGTTCATTTAACCGACGCTGGGCGGCGGTGATCCTCGAAGCCCTGACCCGCCATGGGGTCAGGCACGTTTGCATCGCGCCAGGTTCGCGCTCGACGCCGCTGACCCTGGCCGCTGCTGAAAACCATGCCTTTATTCATCACACCCATTTTGATGAGCGCGGCCTCGGACATCTGGCGCTGGGGCTGGCAAAAGCCAGCGACGCGCCGGTGGCGGTCATTGTCACCTCCGGTACGGCCGTGGCGAATCTCTATCCCGCGCTGATTGAAGCCGGTCTGACCGGTGAAAAACTGGTCCTGCTGACCGCCGATCGCCCCCCGGAGTTAATCGACTGCGGCGCAAACCAGGCCATTCGCCAGCAGGGTATTTTTGCTTCCCATCCCTCTCAGACTCTGTCGCTGCCGCGCCCGACCCGGGATATTCCTGCCCGCTGGCTGGTCTCGACGGTGGATAACGCCCTGGGCGCGCTGCGTGCGGGCGCGCTGCACATTAACTGTCCGTTTGCAGAGCCGCTGTATGGCGAAATGGATGATACCGATCTTGACTGGCAGCAGGCGCTGGGCGACTGGTGGCAGAGCGATAAACCCTGGCTGCGCGCACCGGCGGAGCTTTCAAGCCCCATCCAGCGCGACTGGTTCTTCTGGCGGCAGAAGCGCGGCGTGGTGCTCGCGGGCAGGATGAGTGCCGAAGAGGGCAAACAGGTGGCCCAGTGGGCGCAACGGCTGGGCTGGCCGCTGATTGGCGACGTGCTCTCCCAGACCGGACAGCCGCTGCCGTGCGCCGATCTCTGGCTCGGCAACGCCAGGGCCGTCACCGAGCTGGAGCAGGCGCAGATTGTGGTGCAGCTTGGCAGCAGCCTGACGGGAAAACGACTTTTACAGTGGCAGGCTACCTGCACGCCGGAAGAGTACTGGCTGGTGGATCCGCACGACGGGCGGCTCGATCCCGCGCACCATCGCGGGCGTCGGCTGGTCTCCGGCGTGGCCGACTGGCTGGAACGGCATCCGGCGGAAAAACGCGCCCCCTGGGCAAGCGAAATCCCCGAACTCTCCCGCCAGGCCTGGGCGCTGACGGCGCAACACAGCGACGCATTCGGCGAGGCGCAGCTCGCGCACCGCATCCATCGCTATCTGCCCGAACAGGGACAACTGTTTGTGGGCAACAGCCTGGTGGTGCGCCTGATTGACGCCTTCTCCCGCCTGCCGGCGGGCTATCCGGTGTTCAGTAACCGGGGGGCCAGCGGCATTGACGGGCTGATCTCCACTGCCGCCGGGGTTCAGCGCGCCAGTGCCCGTTCGACGCTGGCCATTGTCGGCGATCTGTCGGCGCTCTACGATCTGAATGCGCTGGCGCTGCTCCGTCAGGCCTCAGCGCCCTTTGTGCTGATGGTGATCAACAACAACGGCGGGCAGATTTTCTCCCTGCTGCCGACCCCGCAGAGCGAACGGGAACGCTTTTATCTGATGCCGCAAAACGTGCAGTTTGAACATGCCGCGGCGATGTTCAGCCTCAGGTATCAGCGCCCTGAGAGCTGGGATGAACTGGAGAGCGCGCTCAACACGGCGTGGAGCAAACCCGGCGCCACGCTTATCGAAGTGGTGGTGAACGACAGCGACGGGGCGCAGATGCTGCAAAACCTGCTGGCGCAGGTAAGCCACCTGTGATCCTCGCGGGAACGCAGCGTAAAGGTCAGGCGGATAAACCCTGGCTGGTGTTCCTGCACGGTTTTTCCGGCGATTGCCGCGAATGGCAACTGCCGGGCGGGCATCTGGATGCGTATCCCCGGCTGTATCTCGATCTGCCGGGGCACGGCGAGTCGGCATCCATTGCGGTGAGTAATTTCGCTGACGTCAGTCGCCTGCTGGAACGCACCCTTGTTAGTTACAACATACTAAACTACTGGCTGGTGGGGTACTCCCTTGGCGGCCGCATTGCGCTGTATCACGCCTGCCAGCGGCCCGATGGGCTGCTGGGGCTGATTGTCGAGGGGGCGCATCCCGGTTTGAGTGATGAACATGCACGCGCCAGCCGCCGCGCCTCCGATGCCCACTGGGCGGCGCGTTTTCGCCAGGGGCCCCTGGAAGCGGTGTTTGCCGACTGGTATCAACAGCCGGTCTTTGCCTCGCTCACCCCGGCGCAGCGGGAGCAACTGGTCGCTCTGCGTAGCCACAACAACGGGACGACCCTGGCCGCGATGCTGCAGGCCACGTCCCTGGCAGAACAACCCGATTTACGGGCGGCGCTCGCTGAGAGCACCGTCCCTTTTTTCTATCTCTTTGGCGAGCAGGACCACAAGTTTCGGGACATTGCCCGGCAACTTTCTGCGATCCGCCATGAAATTCCTCACGCCGGACATAACGCCCATCGGGAAAACCCCGTTGCGGTGGCTGAGCGTCTGGCCCAGATACTCCGTCTTTCAACAAAGGACACTCTATGATCTACCCTGATGAAAACATGCTCTACGCACCGGTGGAATGGCAGGACTGCTCCGAAGGCTATACCGACATTCGCTACCACAAATCGGCGGACGGCATCGCTAAAATCACCATCAACCGTCCGGAAGTGCGCAACGCGTTTCGCCCGTTAACCGTCAAAGAGATGATCCAGGCCCTGGCGGATGCCCGTTATGACGACAACATCGGCGCGATCGTCCTGACCGGGGAAGGTGAGAAGGCGTTCTGCTCCGGTGGCGATCAGAAAGTGCGCGGCGACTACGGCGGATACCAGGACGATGCGGGCACGCACCACCTGAACGTGCTCGACTTCCAGCGCCAGATCCGCACCTGCCCGAAACCGGTTGTCGCGATGGTGGCGGGTTACTCCATTGGCGGTGGTCACGTCCTGCATATGATGTGCGACCTGACGATTGCCGCCGAGAACGCCATTTTCGGCCAGACCGGCCCGAAAGTCGGCTCCTTCGACGGCGGCTGGGGCGCGTCTTACATGGCCCGCATCGTCGGTCAGAAAAAAGCGCGTGAAATCTGGTTCCTGTGTCGCCAGTACAACGCCCAGGAAGCGCTGGATATGGGCCTGGTGAACACCGTGGTACCCATTGCCGACCTCGAAAAAGAGACCGTGCGCTGGTGTCGTGAAATGCTGCAAAACAGCCCGATGGCGCTGCGCTGCCTGAAGGCGGCCCTGAACGCCGACTGCGACGGTCAGGCCGGGCTGCAGGAGCTGGCGGGCAATGCCACCATGCTGTTCTACATGACCGAAGAGGGCCAGGAAGGACGTAACGCCTTCAACGAGAAGCGCCAGCCGGACTTCAGCAAATACAAACGGAATCCGTAATGCGTAGCGTGCAGATCTACCGCTGGCAGATACCGATGGACGCGGGTGTGGTACTGCGCGAGCGGCGGTTAAAAACCCGCGACGGTCTGTTCGTTTATCTGCAGCACGACGGACGGGAAGGGTGGGGAGAGATCTCCCCCCTACCGGGCTTCAGCCATGAATCGCTGGAAGACGCAGAAGCTGCCCTGCGGGCCTGGTGCATAGCCTGGCGTGACGGCGAAGAGCCGCTGCTGCCGGGCGTGGCGTCGGTGGATTTTGGCATCAGCTGTGCGCTGGCCGAGCTGGCTGGCCTTTTACCTGATGCGGCCAACTACCGCGCGGCGCCGCTCTGTACCGGCGATCCCGATGAGCTGTTTGCCGTCCTCGCCGCGATGCCGGGCGAGAAAGTGGCGAAGATCAAGGTCGGCCTGTATGAAGCGGTGCGTGACGGCATGGTGGCGAACCTGCTGCTGGAAGCCATCCCGGATCTGCGCCTGCGCCTGGATGCTAACCGGGCCTGGACCCCGCTGAAGGCGCAGCAGTTTGCGAAGTACGTTAACCCTGCGTACCGCGATCGGATTGCCTTTCTGGAAGAGCCCTGCAAAACCCGCGCGGACTCGCTGGCATTTGCCCGTGAGACCGGGATCGCCATCGCCTGGGATGAAAGCCTGCGCGAGGACGATTTTGAATTCGCGGCCGAGCCGGGCGTCAGGGCGGTGGTAATCAAGCCCATGCTCACCGGCAGCCTTGCAAAGGTGCACGAGCAGGTGAACGCGGCGCATGCCCTGGGGCTGACGGCAGTGATCAGCTCGTCCATTGAGTCGAGCCTCGGCCTGACCCAGCTGGCGCGCATTGCCGCGCAGTACACGCCGGATACCGTTCCCGGCCTGGACACCCTGAACCTGATGCAGGCGCAGCTGCTGCGCACCTGGCCGGGCAACGCCTTGCCTTGTCTGGGCCGCGAGGCGCTGGAGCCGCTGCTATGACCTTTTCCGACTGGCCGTGGCGGCACTGGTGCGCGCATAAAGCCGATCGACCGGCGCTGCGGCTGAATGACGATGTGCTCACCTGGCATCAGCTGTGCGCGCGTATCGACAGCCTTGCCGCCGGGTTCCGGCATCAGGGTGTTAAGGACGGCGAGGGCGTCATGCTGCTCGCCTGTAACCACCCGCAGACGCTGCTGGCCTGGCTAGCGCTGCTCCAGTGCGGGGCGCGCATTCTGCCTGTGAATCCCCAGCTTCCGGGACCGCTGCTGGACGTGCTGCTTCCGCAGATGACGCTGAACCATGCGCTGGTGCTGGACGGCGCCTATGACGGCATCGCTTTACTTAGCCTCTCAGAGATGCCGGGTGAGTATGCTGTCCCCTGGCAGCCGGAACGTCTGGCCTCCATGACGCTCACCTCCGGCTCGACGGGCTTGCCGAAAGCGGCGGTGCACACCTGTGCGGCGCATCTTGCCAGCGCAGAAGGGGTTCTGGCGCTGATGCCCTACAGCGATGATGACGACTGGCTGCTCTCCCTGCCGCTGTTCCACGTTTCTGGCCAGGGCATTTTGTGGCGCTGGCTGCAGGCTGGCGCGCGCTTAACCGTACGTGAAAAACAGCCGCTGGAGCAGGCGCTGCAGGGCTGCTCCCATGCCTCTCTGGTGCCGACACAGCTCTGGCGTCTGCTTAATGCTCAGCATCAGGTTGCGCTGAAAGCCGTCCTGCTCGGCGGAGCGGCAATTTCTGTTGAATTAACGGAGAAGGCGCGCGAGCAGGGTATTCGCACTTTCTGCGGTTATGGTCTGACGGAGTTCGCCTCAACCGTCTGTGCGAAAGCGGCGGACGGCGAGCCGGACGTTGGCGCTCCGCTGCCCGGCAGGGAGGTGCAGGTTGTTGACGGTGAGGTCTGGATCAGGGCGCAAAGTATGGCGGCAGGCTACTGGCGGGACGGGGCGTTACTCTCCCTGACGAATGCTCAGGGCTGGTTTGCCACCCGCGATCGCGGGGAGTGGCAAAACGGGCGTCTGACCATTTTAGGCCGTATGGATAATCTCTTTTTCAGCGGGGGAGAGGGGGTTCAGCCGGAAGCCGTTGAGCGGATCATCGCCACGCATCCGCAGATAAGCCAGGTGTTTATCGTTCCGCTGGACGACGCCGAGTTCGGGCAGCGTCCGGTCGCGGTGGTGGAGTGTGAGCCGGGAACTGATATTGCCCGCTTCCCTGACTGGATCCGGGGCAGGGTGGCGCGCTTTGAACAGCCGGTACACTGGCTGGCATTGCCCGCTGAGCTAAAAAATGGCGGGATTAAAATCTCCCGCCAGGCGTTAAAACAGTGGGTCAATGCCCTGCTGAGAGGCTAATCAGCCAATATCTGGCTGCGGCTTGCGCTGACGGCGGCGCACCAGACGCAGAACCGGCGGCACCACGATCACCATAATCGCCATCGCCAGCAGGATCTTCGTCACGCTGCTTTCCCACAGGATCGCCATATTGCCGTTGCTGATGGAGAGGGCGCGGCGCAGGTTCTGCTCCAGCATTTCCCCTAACACAAACCCTAAGATCAGCGGCGACATCGGGAAGTGCATCTTGCGCAGGATGTACCCCAGCACGCCGAGCAGCACCATCAGCACCAGGTCGAAGGTGGTGCTGTGCACCGCGTAGACCCCAACCGCAGAGACGGCTGCAATGGCGGGCACCAGGAACCACAGGGGAATGGTCAGCATGCGGGTGAAGAGGCCGATCAGCGGGATGTTCATCACCAGCAACATCACGTTGGCGATCAGCAGCGCCGCAATCAGACCCCAGACAATATCCGGCTGCTCGGTAAACATCGCCGGACCCGGGGTGATGTTATAGAGCGTCAGCGCGCCCATCATCACCGCCGTGGTACCGGAACCCGGCACGCCGAGCGTCAGCATCGGGATAAACGAACCGCAGGCCGAGGCGTTGTTTGCTGCTTCGGGCGCCGCCACGCCGCGAATATCGCCTTTGCCGAAGCTGTCGCTGTTACCGCTCAGCTTTTTCTCGGTCATGTAGGTGATAGCACTGGCGATGGTCGCCCCCGCGCCGGGCAGAATGCCGACGAAGAAACCAATTACCGAGGAACGCAAGGTGGCGCCGATACACTGCGCACCCTCTCTGGCGTTAAAAATCATGCGGCCGGTTTTGCGGACCAGCGTCTGCCCGCTGCTGGTATGTTCCAGCATCAGTAAAATTTCAGAGACCGAGAACAAGCCAATCACCACGACGATAAACTGCACGCCGTCAGACAGGTGAACGCTGTCGAAGGTAAAGCGATACACCCCGGTGTTAGCATCCACGCCGACGGTGGCTAAGCCTAAGCCAATCAGCGCGGATAAAAACGACTTCAGCGGATTCTGCGCCATCATGCTGCCGAGGCAGGCGATGGCGAACGCCATCAGCGCAAAATACTCAGCCGGACCAAACGCCAGCGACCACTGGGCCAGCGCCGGAGCAAACAGGATGATGCCGCCGATGGCAATCAGCGACCCGAAGAACGAGCTGACCGCCGAAATGGAGAGCGCCACCCCGCCGCGTCCCTGCTGCGCCATCGGATAACCGTCCAGCGCGGTCATGATGGCGGCAGCGTCGCCGGGCACGTTAAGCAGTATCGACGAAATACGCCCGCCGTACTCGCAGCCGATGTAAACCGTCGCCAGCAGGATCAGCGCCGACTCTGCGGGCAGGTGCAGGGCAAAGGCCAGCGGCAGCAGGATCGCCACGCCGTTGATGGGCCCCAGGCCCGGCAGCAGGCCGACAATGGTCCCGACGAAACAGCCGATCAGGGCAATGACCAGGTTTTCCGGGGTCATCGCTACCGCGAACCCCTGAGAGAGATAAATCCAGGTATCCATAGCGTGCTCCGTTAGTTAAACCAGGCGCCGAGAGGCAACGTCACGTCCAGCAGGCGGTCGAAGGCGTACCAGAGTAAAATGCCCAGCACGATCCCGGAGATCCCCGCCGCAGGCAGCGAGGCGTTAAACAGCATGCCAATTACCATCGTCAGCAGGGCGGTGGCAATCGGGAAGCCGAGCCACTCAAAGCCCCACGCGTAGGTCAACAGAACAATCACCATCACCAGCAGACGTTGCAGGGTGCGGCGTAGCGGCCACTGCACGTCATCCGGCTGTCGCAGCAGCAGGGCGACGGAGCAGAGCAGCATCAGGCCGACAATGCCCATCGGGAAAGGGCGAGGCCCCACGGGTTCATAGCTGTATTCGCTGTGGATCTGCCAGGCGACGAACAGCCCGCCAATACAGAGCAGCAGCCATATCCCGGCAAAAATACGATCGCTCATAGCGCCTCCGGTTATTTCGCCAGTCCAAAGGATTTCGCCTGCTCGCGGTAGTCATTCACCTGTTTTTTAACGTACTCATCCAGCTGCTTGCCGTTGAGGTTAAACTCAAACAGCCCGCGCAGATCGCGCTGTTTCTTAAACTCTTCGGTCTGCTGAAGTTTGTTGAACGCGTCGACCCACCACTGGTACTCGGCATCGGTCACTTTTGGCCCGACGAAGAATCCGCGGATGATTGGCCAGACCAGGTTATAGCCCTGCTCTTTGGCGGTCGGGACGTTCGCCAGCTGCCCCGGCAGACGGTTTTCCGAGAAGACCGCCAGCACGCGGATTTTATCGCCGCTCAGGTAGGGCACCATTTCACTGAGATCGCCCGAGACAGCCTGAACGTGATTGCCCATCAGCGCCGTGACGGGCTCGCCGCCGCCCTCAAACGCCACATAGCGCATCTTGTGTGGATCCACTTTTGCCTGCTGCGCCAGCAGGGCGGCTTTCATCCAGTCCTGGCTGCCGATCGATGCACCCGCGCCAATCACTACGCTGTTCGGATCTTTTTCCATGGCGGTCAGCAGATCCTGAAGGGATTTCCACGGGGAGTCTGCCCGCACGGCGATCATGCCGTAATCGGTGCCGACGGTGGCGAGCCAGCGCACGTCATCCACACCGTAGCGGCCAAATTTGCCCTGGGAGAGGTTCAGCAGCGAGCCGCCGGAAAAGGCCACCACGGTGCCCGCTTCGGCAGGGCGCTGGGCGACAATCGCGTTATAGGCCACCGCGCCCACGCCGCCGGGCATGTAGGTGACGCGCATCGGTTTTTCGATAGCCTTCGTCTCCAGCAGGCTGACCTGAATCAGCTTGCAGGTGAGATCAAAGCCGCCGCCTGGTTTAGCCGGGGCGATACATTCGGTGCGGGACGGGGCATCCTGCGCCTGGACGACAGAGGCACTCAACAGCAATACGCTTGCAGCAAGGGTAGAAAGTAATTGTTTTTTCATCGTTTATCCTCACGCCGGAGAACCGGGAGTACGGGTACAGGTCTTTTTTCTGATTATGTGAACCACCTTGTGGCGATTCCGTTGCGTGATTGTTAAAACATTAACCTTTCATTTCCCTTTCACTGCGACACCAACTTTACAGGATGTGATATGCGTCTCTTACTCGCGGAAGATAATCGTGAGCTGGCTCACTGGCTGGAGAAAGCGCTGGTGCAGGGTGGCTTCGCCGTGGACTGTGTTAACGACGGCCGGGCGGCCGACCATCTGTTGCAGGGTGAAAGCTATGCCGTCGCCGTCCTGGATATCGGCATGCCCGGTTTTGACGGGCTGGAGGTGGTCCATCGCCTGCGCAAGCGCGGCCAGACGCTCCCCGTGCTGTTTCTCACTGCCCGCAGCAACGTGGCGGACAGGGTGACAGGGTTGAATGCCGGGGCGGATGACTATCTGCCGAAGCCGTTCGAGCTGGAGGAGCTCGATGCCCGGCTGCGCGCCCTGCTGCGCAGAAGCGAAGGGCGGACCCAGGAGCGTCAGCGCCTGGGGGAGCTGGAGTACGACGATGAAGGCTTTTTTCTGCTGCGCGATGAGCCGCTGTCCCTGACGCCGCGCGAGCTCTCACTGCTGAAAGTGTTGATGCATCGCCGGACCCGCCCCGTCTCCCGACAGCAGCTTTTCGACCAGGTGTTCAGCCTGAACGACGACGTCAGCCCGGAGAGTATCGACCTCTATATCCATCGCCTGCGCAAAAAGCTGAGCGGCAGCGGGGTGCGGGTAACCACCCTGCGCGGGCTTGGCTACGTGCTGGAGTGCGGCGATGAGGTGGGTTAAGCCGCAGTCGCTTTACTTTCAGCTGCTGCTTTTTCTGGGCCTGCCGTTGCTGCTGTTGTGGGGATTGTCCGCGTTTAACAGCTACGTCAGCGCACTGCAGGCGGCGACGCAGGCCTACGATCGCACCCTGTTATCCTCGGCGCGGACGGTCTCCGAGCGGCTGGTGGTTCACGACGGCAGGCTCGAGGTGAATGTGCCCTGGGTGGTGCTCGACAGCTTTGAGCTCAACATGAACGACCGGCTTTACTACAAGGTGGTCGCCCCCGACGGGCGGGTGATCTCCGGTTATGACGATCTGCCGAAGATGCCCCCTTCAACGTCGCGTACGACGCTCTACCCGGCGCTGGCCTGGTTTTATCATACCGAATACCGCGGGCAGGCGATCCGCGTGGCGAAACTGCTCCAGCCCGTCAACGAGGACGGTATTGTCGGCATGGCGGAGATCTATGTCGCCGAAACGCTGCAGTCCCGCCGCTATCTCGCCAGCAGCTTGCTGTTCTCGTCATGGGTATCTCAGGGGATGCTGGTCCTGCTGACGCTGATTTTAACCGCCTGGCTGTTGCGCCGCGTGCTGCGCCCGATGCGCCAGCTCTCATCCCTGATGGTCCGGCGCGAGCCGGGGGTGCTGGCCCCGCTGCCCGAGCTGCTGCCCTGGTCAGAAACCCGGCTGCTGATCGTGGCCTTCAACCGCTATATTGACCGGCTGCGCGGGGTGCTTTCGCGCCAGGAGCGCTTCAATGCCGATGCCTCTCACCAGCTCAAAACACCCTTAGCGGTGCTGAAAACGCAGGTCTCGGTTGCCCTGACGCGGGACGATCCGGCGCTGTGGCAGGAGAGCTTACGGGCGATGAACGTGACGCTGGATAACACCATCGTGCTGACCGAGCGCCTGTTACAGCTTGCGGCGGTGAAGCGTAAAGAGCAGGAGGAGCACCCGTTTGCCGCCGTCGATCTGGTGCAGGTGGTGCAGAATTGCTGCTTCTCCCGGCTGGCGCAGGCGCGCAGCAAAGCGATCGATCTGGGATACGACGGTGAGCAGCAGCCGGTGATAATCGAAGGAGATGAAGTTTTGCTGGGCGAGCTGTGCGCCAATCTGCTGGAGAATGCGATTAAATACACGCCGGAGCAGGGGATGGTGACGGTGTACCTGCGCACGCATAACGGCGCGGTTGAGCTGAGCGTGGAAGACAGCGGTCCGGGAATAGCCGAGGATCTGATCCCGCAGGCCATGCTGCCGTTTCGCCGTCTGGATAACGTGGGCGATGCCAGCGGATCGGGCATCGGTCTGGCGCTGGCGAGCGATATTGCCCGCCTGCACCGCAGCCATCTTCAGCTGTCGCGCAGCGAAACCTCTGGCGGGCTGTGCGTGAAAATGCGTTTTCTCCTGATGGCATAAAGGCAGATATTATCAAATCGTTACAAACTAATTGTCTGACGCACGCAGAGTCCATTGATCCCTGAGAGTCTCAGGGTAAAATCTCGCGGTTTTGGGACATTCATGAATAAAATTGTGCGGGATCACGACAATGAAAAAAGTGGCATTACTGGGCTTAAGCGGCCTGATGTTTGTATCTGCGGCGGCTAACGCTATCTCCTTTAACGGCTCGGCGGGCGAGGATTATACCCACCTGGGCTTTGGCCTTGGCACGGATAGCGCAGGTCTGGCGATGACCGGTGGCTGGACGCATAACGATGACGACGGCGATGCGGCAAGCCTGGGGCTGGGGTTCAATATCCCTCTTGGCCCATTCCTCGCAACCGTCGGCGGTAAAGGCATTTACACCAACCCGAACGACGGCGACGAAGGCTACGCGGCAGCGGTCGGCGGCGGCCTGCAGTGGAAAATTGGCGACAGCTTCGGTCTGTTTGGCGAGTACTACTACTCTCCGGACTCCCTCTCCAGCGGTATCGACAGCTATGAAGAAGCCAACGCCGGTGCGCGCTGGACTATTATGCGTCCGATTACCATTGAAGCGGGCTACCGCTACCTGAACCTGGCGGGCAAAGATGGCAACCGCGACAACGCCATTGCTGATGGCCCGTACGTGGGCGTGAGCGCAGGCTTCTGATCCCTTCGGCGCGGCGTTCTGCCGCGCCTGTTTCTCTCCCTCTCCCCGCCGATTGCGTTATAGTGTTTTCACCACCTAAGCGGGAGAACACAATGATAAACGTGGAGATGCTGTCCACTGGCGATGAAGTGCTGCATGGACAAATTACCGATACCAATGCGGCCTGGCTGGCTGATATTTTCTTTGAACAGGGATTACCGTTAACGCGGCGTAATACGGTGGGTGACTCGCTTGAGGCACTGGTTAACGTTTTGCGCGAGCGCAGCGAACACGCCGACGTGCTGATTGTGAATGGCGGGCTCGGCCCAACCAGCGACGATCTGAGCGCGCTGGCCGCCGCCACGGCAAAAGGCGAAGAGCTGGTGCTGCACACCGAGTGGCTCAGCCATATGGAACGTTTCTTCAGCGACCGCGGCAGGGTGATGGCGCCCAGTAACCGCAAGCAGGCCGAAATCCCGGCCAGCGCGGAGCTGGTGGATAACCCGGTTGGCACCGCATGCGGCTTTGCTATTCAGCTTAACCGCTGTCTGATGTTCTTCACCCCCGGAGTGCCCTCCGAATTTAAGGTGATGGTCGAACAGGAGATCCTGCCGCGACTGCGGGCCCGTTTTACCCTTCCTGAACCGCCGATTTGCCTGCGTCTTACTACCTTTGGCCGCTCCGAAAGCGATCTGGCCCAGAGCCTCGATCATCTCGCTTTACCGCCGGGCGTCACGATGGGGTATCGCTCTTCGATGCCGATTATCGAACTTAAACTCACCGGCCCGGCGACGGAAAAAGCCGCGATGCTGGCGCTGTGGCCAGAAGTTCAGCGCGTCGCGGGTGAGAATCTGATTTTTGAAGGTACCGAGGGGTTACCGGCGCAGATCGTTCGTGAACTGCAGGCCCGTCAGCTAGGCCTGACCCTGAGCGAGCAGTTCACCGGCGGGCTTCTGGCTCTGCAGTTATCCCGCGCCAACGCCTCGCTGCTGGCAAGCGAAGTGGTGCCTTCTCAGGAAGAGACCCTGGCGCAAACCGCGCACTGGGCCGCCGAACGTCGGGTGAACCACTTCGCCGGGCTGGCGCTGGCGATCTCGGGGCTGGAAGAGGAGCATCTTAACTTTGCCCTTTCTACTCCCGAAGGCACCCACGGCCTGCGCGTCAAAATGAGCGCCACGCGCTACAGCCTGGCGGTACGTCAGGAGGTCTGTGCGATGATGGCGCTGAATATGCTGCGTCGCTGGCTGAACGGCAAACCCGTTGCCAGCGAGCATGGCTGGATCAACGTGGTTGAGTCGCTGTTCCTGCCGTAACCGTTGCGCGCCGGGCTCCCCGCCCGGCGCCTGTTTGTCCAACCTGTTGTACTCGCCAGATTTTTTTCCGTGCTGTTTATCACATAATTCCACTGCTGCTTGTCCAGCAGGCTGGATAGCGCGCGAGATTTGAACTCGCTCACAAATAAACTCCCTCACAGCCGCAACACTGATTCCAGTATTCAGGACTGGAGTCCACTATGCTGGAATCAAGCAAAGTACCGGCGCTGACCCGCGCCATTGATATTCTCAATACCATTGCCCGTCTGGGGCCGTGCAGCGCCGCGACCATCATCGAAGAGCTCGGCATCCCGAAAAGCACCGCCTATCTGCTGCTGGGTGAGCTGAGAAAACAGCGCTTTCTGAGCCTCGATAACCAGGATAACTACTGCCTGTGGACCAAGCTGGTGGAGCTGGCAGGCCACGCCGTCAGCCGGATGGATCTGCGCGAGCTGGCGCGCCCGCGCCTGACCCGGCTGATGGACGAGTGCGGCATGCTGTGCCATCTCGGCATCATCGATCACGATAACGCCTACTACATTCTGAAGATCGAGTCCCCGGCCACCATCAGCGTGCGCTCCCATGAGGGCAAAAGCCTGTCGCTCTCCCGCTCGGGCATTGGCAAGTGCCTGCTTGCCTGGCAACCCACCCAGACGCAGGAGGCGATTATCGCCGGTCTGAGCTGGGAGCGAGCCACCCCGACCACCATTACCGATCCCGGGCAGCTGCGTAGCGAGCTGGCACGCATTCGCGCCAGGGGCTGGAGCTTTGATAACGGCGAAGACTACCCCGACGTGCGCTGCGTGGCGGCCCCGGTCTTTAATGCCAGCAACGAACTCACCGCGGCGATCTCGGTGGTGGGCACCCGGCTGCAAATCAACGAGGACAACCGCGACTACCTGGCCGGTAAAGCCATTGCCTGCGCGAAAGACATTTCCCGCTTACTGGGCTGGAAAAGCCCCTTCGAACAACACGCCTCATAAAATGGAGAACATCATGACCCTACCAAAGATTAAACAGATCCGCGCCTGGTTCACCGGTGGCGCTACGGCAGAGAAGGGCGCTGGCGGCGGCGATTATCACGACCAGGGGGCTAACCACTGGATCGACGACCACATCGCCACCCCGATGAGCAAATACCCGCAGTATGAGCAGTCGCGCCAGTCGTTCGGCATTAACGTCCTCGGTACGCTGATTGTCGAAGTGGAGGCCGACAACGGCCAGACCGGTTTTGCCGTCTCCACCGCAGGAGAGATGGGCTGCTTTATCGTAGAGAAACACCTCAGCCGCTTTATTGAGGGCAAGTGCGTCAGCGACATCAAGCTCATCCACGACCAGATGCTCGGGGCGACGATGTTCTATGCAGGCTCTGGCGGGCTGGTGCTGAACACCATCTCCTGCATCGACCTGGCGCTGTGGGATCTGTTCGGCAAGGTGGTTGGGCTGCCGGTCTACAAGCTGCTGGGCGGTGCGGTGCGGGATGAAATTCGTTTTTACGCCACCGGCGCGCGCCCGGACCTGGCGAAAGAGATGGGCTTCATCGGCGGTAAAATGCCGACTCACCGGGGGCCGCACGACGGCGACGCCGGGATCCGCCAGGATGTGGCGATGGTGGCGGAGTACCGGGAAAAATGTGGCCCTGATTTCTGGCTGATGCTGGACTGCTGGATGAGCCAGGATGTGAATTACGCCACGAAGCTGGCCCACGCCTGTGCACCCTATAACCTGAAGTGGATTGAAGAGTGCCTGCCGCCGCAGCAGTATGAAGGCTACCGCGAGCTGAAGCGCAATGCCCCGCCGGGCATGATGGTGACCAGCGGCGAGCACCACGGCACCCTGCAGTCCTTCCGCACGCTATCGGAGACCGGGATCGACATCATGCAGCCGGACGTGGGCTGGTGCGGCGGCTTAACCACCCTGGTGGAGATCGCCGCCATCGCCAAAGCCCGTGGGCAGCTGGTGGTGCCGCACGGCTCGTCGGTCTACTCCCATCACGCGGTGATCACCTTCACCAACACGCCGTTCAGCGAATTCCTGATGACCAGCCCGGACTGCGCCACGCTGCGTCCGCAGTTTGACCCGATCCTGCTCGATGAACCGGTGCCGGTGAATGGCCGCATCCACAAATCGGTGCTGGATAAACCCGGTTTCGGCGTCGAGCTCAACCGTGACTGCGCCCTGAAACGTCCTTACAGCCACTAAACCGCCGCGCCGCGCACCGGCGTGGCGTCACCGTTCACTGAGGATTGTCTATGAGTATGACTCTGCTTGACGGCGTGGTCAGGAAAAACCGCGCCCGTCTGATCCCGTTTATGCTGGCGCTGTACGTGCTGGCGTTTCTGGATCGCTCCAACATCGGCTTCGCCAAGGAGAGCTACCAGATCGATACCGGGCTCAGCAACGAAGCCTACGCGCTCGGGGCCGGGATCTTCTTTGTGGTCTATGCCCTGCTGGGGGTTCCCGCCAACCTGCTGATGCGCAAATTCGGTGCCCGGACGTGGATTGGCACCACCACGCTGCTGTGGGGATTCCTCTCTGCGGCGATGGCGTGGGCCGATACCGAAAGCAAATTCCTGCTGATCCGCACCCTGCTGGGGGCGGCGGAAGCGGGCTTCTTCCCCGGCATGATCTACCTTACCTCCCAGTGGTTCCCCCAGCGCAACCGCGCCAGCATCATGGGGCTGTTCTACATGGGCGCGCCGCTGGCGCTGTCGCTCGGATCGCCGCTCTCCGGCGCGCTGCTGGAGATGCATGGCTTTATGGGCCATCCCGGCTGGTTCTGGATGTTTGTTATCGAAGGGCTGATCGCCGTGGGGGCCGGGGTCTTCACCTTCTTCTGGCTTGACGATACGCCGCAGCAGGCACGCTTCCTGAACGCAGAGGAGAAACAGGCGCTGATCAACCAGCTGGCGAGTGAAGAGCAGAGCAAAGCGACGTCACGCCTGAGCGATGCCCTGCGCAATGGCCGGGTCTGGCAGCTGGCCTTTATCTACATGACCATTCAGATTGCCGTTTACGGGCTGATCTTCTTCCTGCCGACCCAGGTCGCTGCGTTGCTTGGCACCAAAGTGGGCTTTACCGCCTCGGTGGTGGCGGCGATCCCGTGGGTTGCCGCGCTGTTTGGCACCTGGCTTATTCCGCGTTATTCCGACCGCACCGGCGAACGGCGCAATATCGCCACCCTGACGCTGCTGGCCGCCGGTATTGGGGTAGGCGTGTCGGGGCTGGTGTCGCCGGTACTGGCGATAATGGCCCTGTGCGTGGCCGCGGTGGGGTTCATTGCCGTGCAGCCGGTCTTCTGGACCATGCCGACGCAGCTGCTCTCCGGCACCGCGCTGGCGGCAGGGATTGGCTTCGTCAACCTGTTTGGCGCGGTGGGCGGTTTTCTCGCCCCGCTCATCCGGGTGGAAGCCCAGAACGTCTTTGGCAGCGATGCCGCCGGGCTGCTGGCGCTGGCCGCCATCGCCATTCTCGGATCGCTGGCGATCTTCGTGCTGGGAGTGACCCGCTCCGTGCCGCAGGCCGACCGCATACATCATTAATTTTCAGGGAGTTATTATGCAGAACGTTCTTTCTAACCCTTTTAAGCAGGCCCTGCGAAACGGCGAACCGCAGATTGGGCTGTGGCTGAGTTCCACCTCGTCCTATATGGCGGAGATAGCGGCAACCTCAGGCTATGACTGGCTGTTAATCGACGGGGAGCATGCGCCCAACACCGTTCAGGATCTCTACCACCAGCTGCAGGCGATTGCCCCTTATGTCAGCCAGCCGGTAATCCGCCCGGTTGACGGCGAGCGCAGCCTGATCAAACAGGTGCTGGATATTGGTGCCAGAACGCTGCTGATCCCGATGGTCGACAGCGCAGAGCAGGCGCGGGAGATCGTCTCGGCTACGCGCTATCCGCCGCTGGGCACGCGCGGCGTCGGGGCAGGGGTGGCGCGAGCGGCGCGCTGGGGACGAGTCGAAAATTACATGGCTCAGGCCAATGACGAGCTCTGCCTGCTGATTCAGGTGGAGAGCAAAACGGCGCTGGATAACCTGGATGCGATCCTGGAAGTGGAGGGGATTGACGGCGTGTTTATCGGTCCGGCCGATCTGTCGGCATCGCTGGGTTATCCGGACAACGCCGGGCACCCGGAAGTCCAGGCGATTATCGAGCGCAGCATTCGCCGCATTTGTGCTGCGGGTAAAGCCGCAGGCTTTCTTGCAGTCGATCCACAGATGGCGCAAAAGGCGCTGAGCTGGGGGGCGACCTTTGTTGCGGTAGGCGTGGACACCATGCTCTACACCGACGCCCTCGACAGGCGGCTGGTGATGTTCAAAACGCCGTTATCCGCGGCCAGTAAAACGAGTTATTAATCAGGGGCAGCCCGGCAGTGACGTTCTGCCGGGCGCTTGCTAAACCAGCGCCTGTGCCAGCAGGCTAATGGGATGCTCGCAGCGCTTGTGGGTGGACATCTCAATCTGCCATTTACAGGTTTCACAGTCGGTCACCACAAGATCCGCGCCGCTCTCCTCAATCTGGCGGAACAGCGGGGCACCTATCGCCTGTGATGTTTCGTAGTTTTCCCGCTTAAAGCCGTAGGTGCCCGCGATGCCGCAGCAGCGCGAATCCAGCACCGTTAGCTCCAGCCCGGGGATCAGCTGCAGCAGCTCCAGCGTATAAAGAGCCCAGCCCATTTTTTCCATATGGCATGGCGTGTGATAGACCACTTTCAGCGGTAACGCCTTCAGGGGCAACGTCTGTCCGCCGTCCAGCTTGCGCCACAGAAAGCGCGTCGCCAGCTCGATATGTTCCCGCAGGCCGCTGTTATCGACATCCAGCAGGTGCGGATACTCATCGCGCAGCGTAAAGGTACAGGTGGACGAAGTCGCCAGCACCGGGATCCCCTTGTCGACAATGGCCTCGCGCAGCGACGAAACGTTGCTTTTCGCCTGCCTGCGCGCTTTATCCGTAAACCCGTTGGCAATGAGCGGCACGCCGCAGCACTTCTCTTTGTTGAGAAGCTGCACGCCGGTTCCCATGGCGTTAAGCACTTTCAGCAGATCTTTTCCCAGCTGCGGATGGTTGTAGTTCACGTAACAGCCGTGGAAGAAGGCGACCTGTTCGGCAAACTGCGTCTGTTCCGCCGCAACGGATTTATACCAGCGGCGGAAAGTCCCGTGAGAATATTTTGGCAGGCTGCGGTGGTGGTCGATTTTAAGCGTGGCGTCCAGCAGCTTGCGCACCGGCTGGAGTGAGGTAGCGGCATTCACCAGCGGGGCAAAGGGCGTTGAGAGGCTGCCCATCAGATCGGTATGGCTCAGAATGGCGTCCCGCAATGACGGCTTTTGCGTGCTGTAGCGTGCCCGGGCGCGCTGGATAATATCCCCGATGTTGACATCCGACGGGCAGGCCACCTCACAGCGTTTACAGTTGATGCAGTATTTCAGCGCCTCATCGTAAAGCCTGCCGTCCTTCAGGCGCAGGCGCTCGCCGTCGGGCCCGGCCTGCTTCGGACCGGGATAGCGCGGGTTCACGCCGCTGACCGGGCAGACCGTAGTGCAGACCGTGCATTTAATGCAGCTTTCGAAACGGGTATCGTTCATTGTTCAGCCTCCGTGCGCTGAATAATCTGCTCTGCAACGTGAAGTGCCGTTACGGCACAAACGCCTCCGCCACAGCCCTGGGTGATGGGATCGTATCCGCCCAGCACGGAGCCGATGGCGAAAAGATTGCCGATCGCCTTACCGGAAAGCTGCGGGTGCAGATGGGTATCCACGATAACGCCGAACTGCTGCCAGGGCTGCGGCGTAAAGAAATCGCTCTGATACCAGTCCGCGCGAGACGGACTTTGCCTGACATCCAGGCCCAGAATGGCTTCCCGGATCCCCTCGCGGGTGCTCAGCAGCCCGTTGCTGAAGAAGCTGCCGCTTGCCAGCACGGTGAAGTGCGCGCGCAGGGGAATATCGCCATGGTTGCGCGTCCATACCTCGCTGACTTCCCCCTCGGTCAGGGTGATTTTTTTCACCTCGTCTCCCGCCATCCACACGCCACCCTGCGCCACAAATTTGCGCTGGAGCTGGGTATGGAGGCGAATGCCGGGCACCGAAGGTGGAAGCCCAGGCAGTAACCCGAGCGTGCAGGGCAGGCGATCCGAAAGCCAGCGCCAGAGCCTGTTGTCGCTTAAGCCAAAGCAGGCGGGCATAAACAGGGCGTCACAGCTGTCGCCGAGCGGCCTGAGGGCGTCGTACAGCAGCGACCATCTCTCCTCGTTATCCAGAAAACGGGCGATGTTCACCGCGCGAAACTCGCTCGGGTTATCGCGCAGGACATCCAGTTCGGGCAGCTCAATCTCGGCCGCCTCGGCGTTAACGCCCTGGCGACACAGCGATGCCGCCGCAAGATGTGCCTGAAAATCAAGAAAACCGCTGATGCCCACCACCCGCACGCGCGCGGCATTAAAGGGGGCCACGGGCACCTCTTCAGGGCTGAGCCAGGCGGAGCGCAGTTTGCCAAGCGGCGTGACCCGCTGATGATTTTGCCTGGCGCTCCCCTGCAGACGCGCGCCGCACTCCGCCAGCAGCGCTTCGGTTTCCAGCGCCAGGCGGTCAATATGCTGCGCACCGGTCAGGTGATAAGGGTGCTCCGGCGGCAGTTTATCGCGGTAGCTTTCGTCCACCAGATCCAGCGAGCCCGACGAGAAGTGCAGGGCGCTCTGGCCCCGGGTGATAATGGCGCAGCGCAGCCCCTGCTTCGTGAGTTTGATGCCGCAGAGCAAGCCCGCCAGCCCGCCGCCGACAATCACCGTATCAAATTTCATCCTGTTGCTCCTTCTCAAGACCGCAAAGCCCCTGGTAGACCCAACGGGTAAACTCGGTTTCGCGCAGGGCATCGCCCCAGGCGACGGGCTGAATGCCTTTCCAGCGTTCATTCAGAAAAGCGCTGAGCTGATCCAGCGACTGGGTGGCGGTAGTGGTATTAAAACGCTGCAACAACCCGGCGGCACGACAGGCGCAGAGTTCGCCCTGGCAGGTGCCCATGCCCACGCGGGTGCGGCGACGGAGATCGAGCAGGCTATTGACCGTCAGGTTCTCCACCGCGTACTGCACCTCACCGGCGGTAACGGCTTCACATTCGCAGACCAGACTGCGGCTAAGCCGCCCTTCACCCAGCCAGGCCGGCGTCCTGTCGCCATGGCGATAGACGGCCGACCCGCGCAGCGGGGCAGGGAGGGAGATGATCTTTTGCAGCGTTTTCTCGGTGGGCTGCCGCGATCCGGGCAGCGGTTGTTCTGCGGTGACGCACGGCTGGCTATTGCCCAGCTTGCGGCAGACGGCATCGGTCGCAAGCTGGGCCATCAGACGGTAGGTCATCAGCTTGCCGCCGGTAATGGTAATGAACCCCTCCATGCCGTCGCGCTCAGCGTGATCGAGAAGCACGATGCCCCGGCTAACGTTACGTCCGCTCGGATCGTTATCGCTGGCGACCAGCGGACGCACTCCGGCATAGGCACGGAGAATGCGGGTCTGCGCCATCACCGGGGCCAGTTTTTCCCCTTCGCGCAGCAGGATATCCACCTCTTCGGCGGTCACGCGGTTGTCATCAATCTGGCTGTAGTCGACGTGGGTTGAGGTCGTCCCGATTAACGAAATGGTATCGCCCGGAACAAGGATATCGGCATCCGACGGCTTGCGGCAGCGGTTGATCACGTGGTTATTAATACGGTGGTCGAGGATCAGCAGCGAGCCTTTTGCCGGGAACATGCGAACCGACAGGTCGGCGTATTCCGCGATGCGCTGTCCCCAGATCCCAGCGGCATTAACGACCACGGAGGCAAACAGCTCGCTGTGTTCGTTGTATTGCGCGTTAAACAGCCGCACGCCACAGATGCGATCGCCTTCGCGGATAAGCCCGGTGACGTCGTGTCCGGTCAGAATGCGCGCGCCATGCTCGCGGGCGTCCAGCATATTGGCGGCCGTCAGGTGAAAAGGATCAACCGTACCGTCAGGCACTTTCACCGCCCCCGTCAGAGCCGGGTTGACCGAGGGCTCAATGCGGCGCGCGAGGGCCGGGTCGATGGCCTCGGCCGCAATCCCCGCCGCCCGGCAGGCGGTAATAAAGGTCGACTGAAAGGCGAGATCGTCTTCGGGAAGGGTGATAAACAGACCGTCGGTCGGTTCAATGCAGTGGCGGGCAATGCGCCGCAGGATCTGATTTTCGGCAATACACTCGCGAGCGGATTCACCGTCGGTAACCGCATACCGCGCGCCGCTGTGCAGCAGACCGTGGTTACGACCGGTTGCGCCTGTGGCAATATCATGGCGCTCCAGAAGCGTGACGCTCAGGCCGCGAAGGGCGCAATCGCGTGCGATCCCGGCACCCGTTGCACCACCGCCAATGATAATCACATCGCTGTAACCTGGATCGTGAATTGTCATTGTCATCCCTCAGTGTTCGTTTTTTATCATTTAGCCACATGAAAACTGTGGTTTGTTTGATTTCGAACACAAACGAGCGAAATTCGAAACTGAAACAGTGTTTTGTGCGCCTTTTTGCGCATTTTGTCATATTTCTGTAACAATCTGTGCGTTGATTCACAGTAACAATCACCGTGATTTCTTAACATCCCCGCCTCTGGAATTCAGGTGCGAGCCACCTGCTCATTCACTTCAAGGCCACGGAGGCTGTCATGCTCAGTATCTTCAAACCTGCGCCGCACAGGGCGCGTCTGCCTGAGGCAGAAATAGATCCGCTCTACCGCCGTCTGCGTTGGCAAATTTTCCTGGGGATCTTCTTCGGGTACGCGGCGTACTACCTTGTACGTAAAAACTTTGCGCTCGCCATGCCGTATCTGGTGGAGCAGGGCTTCTCCCGTGGCGATCTCGGCTTCGCGCTGTCGGGGATCTCTATCGCCTACGGGTTTTCCAAATTCATCATGGGCTCCGTGTCGGATCGCTCGAATCCGCGCGTATTCCTGCCCGCCGGTCTGATCCTGGCGGCAGCGGTGATGCTCTTTATGGGCTTTGTTCCCTGGGCAACCTCCAGCATTGCCGTCATGTTCGTCCTGCTGTTCCTCTGCGGCTGGTTCCAGGGCATGGGGTGGCCGCCATGCGGACGCACCATGGTGCACTGGTGGTCACAGAAAGAGCGTGGCGGCATTGTGTCGGTGTGGAACTGCGCCCATAACGTGGGCGGCGGTATTCCGCCTCTGCTGTTCCTGCTGGGGATGGCCTGGTTCAACGACTGGCACGCTGCGCTCTATATGCCTGCCTTCGGCGCCATCGTGGTGGCGATTATCGCCTTCGCTCTGATGCGCGACACGCCACAGTCCTGTGGCCTGCCGCCGATTGAAGAGTACAAAAATGACTACCCGGATGATTACAGCGAGCAGCATGAAGAAGAGCTGACCGCAAAACAGATCTTCATGAAGTACGTGCTGCCTAACAAACTGCTGTGGTACATCGCGGTGGCGAACGTCTTCGTCTACCTGCTGCGCTACGGCATCCTCGACTGGTCACCGACCTATCTGAAAGAGGTGAAGCACTTCGCGCTGGATAAATCGTCCTGGGCCTATTTCCTGTATGAATACGCCGGTATTCCCGGCACGCTGATTTGCGGCTGGATGTCGGACAAGGTGTTTAAAGGCAACCGCGGCGCAACGGGGGTGTTCTTCATGACCCTGGTGACCATCGCGACCGTCGTTTACTGGCTCAACCCGCCGGGTAATCCGGGTGTGGATATGGCCTGTATGATCGTTATCGGCTTCCTGATTTATGGTCCGGTTATGCTGATTGGTCTGCACGCCCTCGAACTGGCACCGAAAAAAGCGGCGGGGACGGCGGCTGGCTTTACCGGTCTGTTCGGCTACCTCGGCGGCTCGGTCGCAGCGAGCGCGATTGTCGGCTACACCGTTGACTTCTTCGGCTGGGACGGCGGCTTTATGGTGATGATTGGCGGTAGCGTGCTGGCGGTACTGCTGCTGATTGTGGTCATGATCGGTGAAAAACGTCACCACGCGGAAGTGCAGGCGCGTCGTCAATAAGGTGCAGGTTTATGGCTGGATAACCAGGTGGCGGCTTCGCCTGACCCGGCCTGTGAACTGCGGTTTTGTAGGTCGGGTAAGCGAAGCGCCACCCGACACAATCACATCTCGATCTCAATATCCCCTTTTGCCCGGCAGCAGCAGGGCAAAATTTCCCCTTCGTTGATAAAGGCCAGCGGTTCGGTGACCCAGTCAACCTGACCGGAAACCAGACGACAGCGGCAGGAGCCGCAGTAGCCTTCGCGGCACTGGTATTCAACGGCAATCTGATGGGATTCCAGCGCAATAAGCAGGGAGGGGTGCTCTTCCTGGCACAGAACTTCTGTGCCAGAAAGACGAAGCGTCACGCGGCTCATCAGAGCTGGAAGTCGCTCAAATCGTCGGTGTTAACTTCAGAGTCAATCTGACCGACCAGGTAGGAGCTCACTTCCACTTCCTGCGGCGCAACCTGGACGTTATCGGACACCAGCCAGGTGTTGATCCACGGGATCGGGTTGGAGCGGGTCTGGAAGGGCAGGTCGAGACCGACCGCCTGCATACGGATGTTGGTGATGTACTCCACGTACTGGCAGAGAATATCTTTGTTCAGGCCGATCATGGAGCCGCCCTGGAACAGATATTCCGCCCACTCTTTCTCCTGCTGGGCCGCCTGGACAAACAGGTCATAGCTCTCCTGTTTGCACTCTTCAGCAATCTCCGCCATCTCCGGATCGTCCACGCCGCTGCGCAACAGGTTCAGCATATGCTGGGTGCCGGTCAGGTGCAGGGCTTCATCGCGGGCGATCAGGCGAATGATTTTGGCATTGCCTTCCATCAGCTCGCGTTCCGCGAAGGCGAAGGAGCAGGCGAAGCTGACGTAGAAGCGGATCGCTTCCAGCGCGTTCACGCTCATCAGGCACAGGTAGAGTTTTTTCTTCAGCTCACGCAGGTTCACGGTGACGGTTTTGCCGTTCACGCTGTGGGTGCCTTCACCCAGCAGATGCCAGTAGCTGGTCATCTCGATCAGGTCGTCATAGAAGTGGGAAATGCCTTCCGCGCGCTTCAGGATCTGGTCGTTGGTGACGATATCATCGAAGACAATCGCCGGATCGTTGACGATGTTACGGATGATATGGGTGTAGGAGCGGGAGTGGATCGTCTCGGAGAACGCCCAGGTCTCAACCCAGGTTTCCAGCTCCGGGATGGAGATCAGCGGCAGCAGGGCCACGTTCGGGCTGCGCCCCTGGATGGAATCCAGCAGGGTCTGATACTTCAGGTTGCTGAGGAAGATGTGCTTTTCGTGATCCGGCAGGGCCTGGAAGTCGATACGGTCGCGGGAAACGTCAACTTCTTCCGGACGCCAGAAGAAAGAGAGTTGCTTTTCGATCAGCTTTTCGAAGATGTCATATTTTTGCTGATCGTAGCGCGCCACGTTGACCGGCTGGCCGAAGAACATCGGCTCTTTGAGCTGGTCGTTTTTCGTCTGTGAAAAGGTGGTGTATGCCATTGAAGTGAGTCCTGTTGAAATTGTATTGCCCGGCGGCACTGCGTTTGCCGGGCCTACAAAACCGTAGGCCGGGTAAGCGTAGCGCCACCCGGCATTAACATTAAATCTTACATGCGCCGCTTTCGCAGCCGTCATCCTGAATAGATGGGACCAGATCGTCCTGCGCATCTTCCGCACCGTCGCGGGTGTTTTGATAGTACAGGGTTTTCACGCCAAATTTGTAGGCGGTGAGCAGGTCTTTCAGCAGCTGCTGCATCGGCACTTTTCCTGACGGGAAGCGTGACGGATCGTAGTTGGTATTCGCAGAGATCGACTGGTCGATAAACTTCTGCATGATACCCACCAGCTGCAGGTAGCCGTCGTTATTTGGCATCTCCCACAGCAGCTCGTAGTTGTTTTTCAGCAGCTCGTAGTCCGGCACCACCTGGCGCAGGATCCCGTCTTTCGACGCTTTGATGCTGACGTGACCGCGCGGCGGCTCAATACCGTTGGTAGCGTTGGAGATCTGCGAAGAGGTCTCGGACGGCATCAGGGCAGAGAGCGTGGAGTTACGCAGGCCGTGAGTCTTGATGGATTCGCGAAGCGCTTCCCAGTCAAGATGCAGCGGCTCATTGGCGATCGCATCCAGGTCTTTCTTGTAGGTGTCGATCGGCAGAATGCCTTTGGCGTAGGTGGTTTCGTTGAACCACGGGCAGGCACCCTGTTCGATGGCCAGCTCGTTCGAGGCTTTCAGCAGGTAGTACTGAATGGTTTCGAAAGTCTGGTGCGTCAGGTTGTTAGCGCTGCCGTCGGAGTAGCGTTTGCCGTTTTTCGCCAGCCAGTAAGCGTAGTTAATCACGCCAATACCCAGCGTACGACGACCCATCGCACCGCGTTTTGCCGCCGGGATTGGGTAATCCTGATAATCCAGCAGCGCATCCAGAGCACGTACCGCCAGCACCGCCAGCTCTTCCAGCTCGTCGAGGCTGTTGATTGCACCCAGGTTAAACGCGGAGAGCGTACAGAGGGCGATTTCGCCGTTTTCGTCGTTAACATCTTCCAGCGGTTTGGTCGGCAGGGCGATCTCCAGACACAGGTTGGACTGGCGCACTGGCGCAACCACCGGATCGAACGGGCTGTGGGTGTTGCAGTGGTCGACGTTCTGGATGTAGATACGGCCGGTAGAGGCACGTTCCTGCATCATCAGCGAGAACAGCTCAACCGCTTTCACGCGCTGCTTACGGATGCTGTCGTCGTTTTCGTACTGCACGTACAGACGCTCGAATTCGTCCTGATCGGCGAAGAAGGCGTCGTACAGGCCCGGGACGTCGGACGGGCTGAACAGGGTGATGTCACCGCCTTTCAGCAGACGGGTGTACATCAGCTTGTTGATCTGCACGCCGTAGTCCATGTGGCGCACGCGGTTGCCTTCCACGCCACGGTTGTTTTTCAGTACCAGCAGGCTTTCGACTTCCAGATGCCACATCGGGTAGAACAGGGTGGCCGCACCACCGCGCACGCCGCCCTGAGAGCAGGATTTCACCGCGGTCTGGAAGTGTTTGTAGAACGGGATACAGCCGGTGTGGAACGCTTCACCGCCGCGAATTGGGCTGCCCAGGGCACGAATACGACCGGCGTTGATGCCGATACCGGCACGCTGGGAAACGTATTTCACAATGGCGCTGGAGGTGGCGTTGATGGAATCCAGGCTGTCGCCGCACTCGATCAGCACGCAGGAGCTGAACTGGCGGGTTGGGGTGCGCACGCCGGACATGATCGGCGTTGGCAGAGAAATTTTAAAGGTGGAAACGGCATCGTAGAAACGCTTCACGTATTCCAGACGGGTTTCACGCGGGTAGTTAGAGAACAGGCAGGCCGCCACCAGAATGTAGAGGAACTGGGCGCTCTCGTAGATTTCGCCGGTCACGCGGTTCTGGACCAGGTATTTACCTTCCAGCTGCTTCACCGCGGCGTAGGAGAAGTTCATATCACGCCAGTGATCGATAAACCCGTCCATCTGCCTGAACTCTTCTTCCGTGTAGTCTTCCAGCAGATGCATGTCGTACTTGCCGAGCTCAACCATCTTCACCACATGATCGAACAGCGCTGGCGGCTCAAACTGGCCGTAGGCTTTTTTACGCAGGTGGAAAATCGCCAGACGGGCAGCGAGGTACTGATAATCCGGTGCTTCACGGGAGATGAGATCCGCCGCGGCTTTGATAATGGTTTCGTGGATATCAGACGTTTTAATGCCGTCATAGAACTGGATATGGGAGCGCAGTTCAACCTGAGAAATCGATACGTTATTCAGCCCTTCTGCTGCCCAGTCGAGAACTCGATGGATTTTGTCCAGATTGATACGCTCGGTAGCACCGTCGCGCTTTGTCACCAGCAGACTCTGATTCATGTGGGTTTTTACCTGTCCGTGAAAAATGAAAATATCCCCTGCTTATCCACAGGCCTCTGTGGATAAATACTATATATAGGGGTTTTACGATAAGGATAACGCTAGATGGTGAGTATTCTAGTAAGGATTCTTTTCAGCACAAGAGTTGATTTTGAGGTTAAATTCAGGTTGCCAAAGCGTGATAAAGGCTAAGTCCACGAACCATAAGGCCTGGACGAGATGTCAATATTCAGCAAAAAAAAACGAAAATTTGATCGAGTGCTGATTTCTTCAACGCATGGTCAAGATTGCGCAACCTTTGCTGCGCAATCTTTATAAGAAATCTGAATGACGTTAGTCGTTTTTGGCGGTTGTGTGCAACATATAGTTAACATCCACGCCGGGTGCCAGTTTGAACTTGTCGGTGAGCGGATTGTAGTGCAGGCCGGTCATGTGCTGCTCTTTCAGCCAGGTGCCATCGACCCAGCTCAGCAGTTCCGCCGGCTTGATGAATTTTTTCACGTCGTGAGTGCCTTTTGGCACCATCCGCAGCAAATACTCTGCGCCGACTACCGCCATCAGCCACGCCTTGCCGTTGCGGTTGATGGTGGAGAAGAACACCTGGCCGCCCGGTTTTACCAGCGCCGCACAGGCTTTTACCACCGATTGCGGGTCGGGAACGTGCTCCAGCATCTCCATGCAGGTGACGACGTCATACTGCTGGGCGTGCTCCGCCGCGTGGGCTTCCACCGTTTCCTGCACGTACTCCACCTGAATACCGCTTTCCAGCGCGTGCAGACGTGCCACCTGCAGCGGCTCAAAGCCCATATCCAGTCCGGTTACCGTGGCGCCTTCTCGCGCCATGCTCTCGGCCAGGATGCCGCCGCCGCAGCCCACATCGAGCACCTTTTTACCGAACAGGCCGCCGGAACGCTCCGCGATATAGCCCAGGCGCAGGGGGTTAATGCGGTGCAACGGTTTGAACTCACCTTCAAGATCCCACCAGCGTGAGGCCACGGCTTCAAATTTGGCGATCTCTTCGTGGTCGACGTTTTGAGCCACCGGGGATTTTTCCGCATTCATGGACGCTTTTACTCCGTAATTTAAAGACGAGGAAGTATATCAGGATAACAAAGCAAATTAGTTTAAACCTAAGCGGGTGTGTTATAATTTCCGACCTTTGAATCCGGGATACAGTAGAGGGATAGCGGTTAGATGAGCGACCTTGCGAGAGAAATTACACCGGTTAACATCGAGGAAGAGCTGAAGAGCTCCTATCTGGATTATGCGATGTCGGTCATTGTTGGCCGAGCGCTGCCGGATGTCCGCGATGGACTTAAGCCGGTACACCGTCGCGTACTATACGCCATGAACGTATTGGGCAATGACTGGAATAAAGCGTACAAAAAATCTGCCCGTGTCGTTGGTGACGTAATCGGTAAATACCATCCTCATGGTGATTCCGCGGTGTACGACACCATCGTCCGTATGGCGCAGCCATTCTCGCTGCGTTACATGCTGGTTGATGGTCAGGGTAACTTCGGTTCTATCGACGGCGACTCCGCTGCGGCAATGCGTTATACGGAAATCCGCCTGGCGAAGATTGCCCATGAGCTGATGGCCGATCTGGAAAAAGAGACGGTAGATTTTGTCGACAACTATGACGGCACGGAAAAAATTCCTGACGTTATGCCGACGAAGATCCCTAACCTGCTGGTAAACGGTTCGTCCGGTATCGCCGTAGGTATGGCGACCAACATTCCACCGCACAACATCACTGAAGTGATCAACGGCTGCCTGGCCTATATCGACGATGAAGACATCAGCATTGAAGGGCTGATGGAACACATCCGGGCCCGGACTTCCCGACTGCAGCAATTATCAATGGCCGTCGCGGTATCGAAGAAGCGTACCGTACCGGTCGCGGCAAGATCTATATTCGTGCCCGCGCCGAAGTCGAAGCGGATGCCAAAACTGGCCGTGAGACCATTATCGTCCACGAAATTCCGTATCAGGTGAACAAAGCGCGCCTGATCGAGAAGATTGCCGAGCTGGTTAAAGAGAAACGTATTGAAGGTATCAGCGCGCTGCGTGATGAGTCTGATAAAGACGGCATGCGTATCGTGATTGAAATCAAACGCGACGCGGTAGGGGAAGTGGTTCTGAACAACCTCTACTCCCTGACTCAGCTTCAGGTCTCCTTCGGTATCAACATGGTGGCACTGCACCATGGTCAGCCGAAGATCATGAACCTGAAAGACATTCTGAGCGCGTTCGTGCGTCACCGCCGTGAAGTGGTGACCCGTCGTACCATTTTCGAACTGCGTAAAGCCCGCGATCGTGCACACATCCTCGAAGCGCTGGCCGTCGCGCTGGCGAACATCGACCCGATCATCGAACTGATCCGTCGTGCGCCAACGCCTGCCGAAGCGAAAGCGGGCCTGATCGCCAAACCGTGGGATCTGGGCAACGTCTCCTCGATGCTGGAACGTGCCGGTGACGATGCTGCGCGTCCTGAGTGGCTGGAGCCGCAGTACGGTATTCGCGATGGCAAATACTGGCTGACCGAACAGCAGGCACAGGCGATTCTGGATCTGCGTCTGCAGAAACTGACCGGCCTTGAGCACGAAAAACTGCTCGACGAGTATAAAGAGCTGCTGGAGCAGATCGCTGAACTGCTGCACATTCTGGGCAGCGCCGATCGCCTGATGGAAGTGATCCGTGAAGAGCTGGAGCTGGTCCGCGATCAGTTCGGCGATGAGCGTCGCACTGAAATCACCGCTAACTCTGCGGATATCAACATCGAAGACCTGATCAACCAGGAAGACGTTGTTGTGACCCTGTCTCACCAGGGCTACGTGAAGTACCAGCCGTTAACCGACTACGAAGCACAGCGTCGTGGCGGGAAGGGCAAATCGGCGGCACGTATTAAAGAAGAAGACTTTATCGACCGCCTGCTGGTGGCCAACACCCACGACACCATCCTCTGCTTCTCCAGCCGGGGCCGTCTGTACTGGATGAAGGTCTATCAGCTGCCGGAAGCGAGCCGTGGCGCGCGTGGACGTCCAATCGTCAACCTGCTGCCGCTGGAGCAAAACGAACGCATCACCGCGATCCTGCCGGTTCGCGAGTACGCTGAAGGCGTAAACGTCTTTATGGCGACCGCCAGCGGTACGGTGAAGAAAACTGCCCTGACCGAGTTCAGCCGCCCACGTTCTGCCGGCATTATTGCCGTCAACCTGAACGAAGGCGATGAACTGATTGGTGTGGATCTGACTTCAGGCTCTGACGAAGTGATGCTGTTCTCTGCCGCCGGTAAAGTGGTGCGCTTTAAAGAGAACGCGGTGCGCGCGATGGGTCGTACGGCGACCGGCGTTCGCGGCATCAAGCTGGCGGGTGAAGACAGTGTGGTCTCCCTGATCGTTCCACGTGGCGAAGGCGCAATCCTCACCGTCACCCAGAACGGTTACGGTAAACGTACCGCGCAGGACGAATACCCAACCAAGTCCCGTGGCACCCAGGGCGTTATCTCGATCAAAGTCACCGAGCGCAACGGTTCCGTTGTTGGCGCGGTACAGGTCGACGATGCCGACCAGATCATGATGATCACCGATGCCGGTACGCTGGTGCGTACCCGCGTGTCGGAAATCAGCGTGGTCGGGCGTAACACCCAGGGCGTGATCCTCATCCGTACCGCGGAAGATGAAAACGTGGTGGGTCTGCAGCGTGTCGCTGAGCCAGTAGATGATGAAGAGCTCGACTCTATCGACGGTAGCGTGGCAGAAGGTGACGATGAAATCGCACCGGAAGCGGAAACCGACGATGATGCGGCAGATGATGCCGAAGAGTAATCTCTCCTGACGATAAAGGGCCGGTTTCCGGCCCTTTTCTTTTGCTGCGGCCCTGAATTGCAGACAACCGAACGTTGCGACGGCGGCGATTTACCGCTACCTTAACCCATTCCTTGTGATCCTGACGGCGGAGCCTCGCCCCCTTGAAATACCTCGTCTCCTTTCGAACCACGCTGAAAGTTTCTCGCTATCTTTTCGGGCGCTGGCGCTCCTGATTTGGGTGCTGATCGCACTGTTTTCGGTGTTTTACATCGTCAATGCGTTGCACCAGAAGGAGGCGGAGATCCGCCAGGAGTTTAGTCTCAGCTTCGATCAGTCCCAGCGCTATATTCAGCGAACGTCGGACGTCATGAAGGAGCTCAAGTACATCGCCGAGAACCGTCTGACGGCGGAAAACGGCGTTCTGGCTATGCGCGGACGCGACAGTAAAGCGGATGTCCCCAACTTTGAACCTCTGTTCCCCGACTCTGACTGCTCGGCGATGGGCTCCGCATGGCGGGGTTCGCTGGAGTCGCTGGCCTGGTTTATGCGCTACTGGCGCGATAACTTCTCGGCAGCCTACGACCTTAACCGGGTCTTTCTGATTGGCAGCGAAAACCTCTGCATGGCCGATTTTGGTCTGCGCGAAGTGCCGGTGGACCGCGACAGCGCCCTGAAGACCCTGCATGAGCGGATTGTCAAATACCGTAACGCGCCGCAGGACGAGCGCGGCAATAACCTCTTCTGGATAAGCCAGGGCCCACGTTCAGGGGTAGGCTACTTCTATGCTCTGACGCCGGTCTATCTCGGCAATCGCCTGCAGGCGATGCTCGGCATTGAGCAGTCTATCCGAATGGAGAACTTTTTCACCCCGGGCAACCTGCCGATGGGCGTTACCATTCTCGATGAAAATGGCCACACCCTGATTTCGCTGGCCGGGCCGGAATCCCGACTGAAGGTCGATCCGCGCTGGATGCAGGAGCGCTCATGGTTTGGTTACAGCGCCGGTTTTCGTGACCTTGTACTGAAAAAAAGCCTGCCGCCTTCGTCCCTGAGCATCGTTTACTCCGTGCCGGTAGATATGGTGCTGGAGCGAATTCGCATGCTGATCCTCAATTCGGTACTGCTGAACGTGCTGGTGGGGATTGCGCTCTTTACCCTTGCGCGCATGTATGAGCGCAAAATCTTTATCCCGGCGGAGGTCGATGCCCAGCGTCTTGAAGAGCACGAGCAGTTCAACCGCAAAATTGTCGCCTCGGCGCCGGTGGGGATCTGTATTCTGCGCACCCTCGACGGGACCAATATCCTCAGTAACGAGCTGGCGCATAACTACCTGAATATGCTCACCCATGAGGACCGGCAGCGGCTGACGCAGATCATCTGCGGACAGCAGGTCAACTTCGTCGACGTGCTGACCAGCAACAACACCAATCTGCAGATTAGCTTTGTCCACTCGCGCTACCGCAATGAGAACGTGGCTATCTGCGTGCTGGTGGATGTCTCCGCGCGCGTCAAAATGGAAGAGTCGCTGCAGGATATGGCCCAGTCCGCTGAACAGGCCAGCCAGTCGAAATCGATGTTCCTTGCCACCGTCAGCCATGAGCTGCGTACCCCGCTGTACGGGATTATTGGTAACCTCGATCTGCTGCAGACCAAAGAGCTGCCGCGCGGCGTCGACCGTCTGGTGACGGCGATGAATAACTCCTCCAGCCTGCTGCTGAAAATCATCAGCGATATTCTCGACTTCTCTAAAATTGAGTCCGAACAGCTGAAAATCGAGCCGCGCGAATTCTCGCCGCGCGAGGTGATGAACCATATCAGCGCCAACTATCTGCCGCTGGTGGTGCGTAAACAGCTGGGGCTGTACTGCTTTATCGAGCCGGACGTGCCGCTATCGCTTGAGGGCGATCCGATGCGCCTGCAGCAGGTGATCTCCAACCTGCTCAGCAACGCCATCAAGTTTACCGATATGGGCTGCATTGTGATGCACGTCAGCCGGGCAGGGGACTACCTGAGCATCCGCGTGCGTGACACCGGGGTGGGCATCCCGGCGAAAGAGGTGGTTAAGCTTTTCGATCCCTTCTTCCAGGTGGGAACCGGCGTTCAGCGCAACTTCCAGGGCACCGGGCTGGGGCTGGCGATCTGTGAAAAACTGATCAGCATGATGGACGGCGATATCTCGGTGGATACCGAGCCGGGCATGGGCAGCCAGTTCACTATCCGTATTCCGCTCTATGCCGCACAGTCTCCGGCTAACATGCCGATTGAGGGATTAAGCGATAAACGCTGCTGGCTGGCGGTTAATAACGCCTCGCTGCATGCCTATCTTGAGTCACTGCTGACGTCGCACGGCATCCGGGTGGCGCGCTATGCCGGGCAAACCCCGGACGCGGACGATATGCTCCTGACTGACGATGAGCTGACGCAGCCGTGGCAGGGCAAAGCCGCGGTGATCTTCTGCCGTCGCCATATCGGTATCGCCCTGGAGCGTGCCCACGGCGAGTGGGTGAACAGCGTGGCAGCGCCGCATGAGCTGATTGCCCTGCTGGCGCGCATCTACCGTGTTGAGATGGACAGCGCAGGCGGTAGCACATCGCTGCCGTCGCCAGAGTCGGAGCAGTCCCTGAATGAGGACATGATGATCCTCGTGGTGGATGACCATCCGATTAACCGCCGTCTGCTGGCCGACCAGCTGGGCTCGCTGGGCTATCAGTGTAAAACCGCCAATGACGGCGTGGATGCCCTGAACGTGCTGAGCAAAAACCATATCGACATCGTCCTGAGCGACGTAAACATGCCGAACATGGACGGCTATCGTTTGACCCAGCGCATCCGCCAGCTCGGCCTGACGCTGCCGGTGGTGGGCGTCACCGCCAATGCGCTGGCAGAGGAGAAGCAGCGTTGTCTGGAATCGGGAATGGACAGCTGTCTGTCCAAGCCGGTAACGCTGGACGTGCTGAAACAGACGCTGTCGGTGTATGCCGAGCGGGTGAGGAAAACGCGGGGATAAAAAAAGCCCATTTATGGGCTTTTTTTGCCCGGCGGCGCTTCGCTTGCGCGGGCCTACGGGCATTGTAGGCCGGGTAAGCAAAGCGCCACCCGGCATTTCACCGATTACTCTTTATCCGCAGGACTCAGCGTGACGGAAGAGAGGTAGTTCAGCAGGGCGATATCGTTCTCAACGCCCAGCTTCATCATTGCAGATTTTTTCTGGCTACTGATGGTCTTGATGCTGCGGTTCAGCTTCTTGGCGATTTCGGTTACCAGGAAACCTTCAGCAAACAGACGCAATACTTCGCTCTCTTTTGGCGACAGGCGTTTGTCGCCGTAACCGCCAGCGCTGATTTTTTCCAGCAGGCGAGAGACGCTTTCCGGGGTGAATTTCTTCCCTTTCTGCAGCGCGGCAAGCGCCTTAGGCAGATCGGTTGGTGCGCCCTGTTTCAGGACAATCCCTTCAATATCGAGATCCAGAACGGCACTTAAAATCGCCGGGTTATTGTTCATGGTCAGCACGATAATCGAAATGCTTGGGAAATGGCGCTTGATGTATTTGATCAGCGTAATCCCGTCACCGTACTTATCTCCAGGCATGGAAAGGTCGGTGATGAGCACGTGCGCATCAAGCTTAGGCAGGTTATTAATCAGTGCTGTGGAGTCTTCAAATTCACCGACTACATTCACCCACTCGATCTGTTCAAGTGATTTGCGAATACCGAACAGTACAATCGGATGGTCATCGGCAATAATTACGTTCATATTGTTCATGTATAGGGCTACCTTGCTACAGCAAGCTTTTGACGTAGGCGTCAATGTCGCTGATGTATTTTTCTATGCTGGCGGCATCTTTCTCACGAATAAGATGTTCCAGCGTTTCACATAATTGCTTGCCTGGAACCAGATTAAGCATGGCAAACACCCCTTTGAGCCGGTGTGCTGTTTGAGCCAGCGCCGCGAAGTCGTTCGCGGCCGACTCAGTATACAACCTCTTAACATCATCTGGTACTGTGTCTACAAAGAGCGAATAATATCCGCTGGCATGAAGTTCAGCATTTCCGTTGCCGCCCAGTGGGGATTCCGGGATCGTTTCCTGCGACAGCTGCTCTTCTATTAGTTGTAGTACAGCTTCCTGCATAGCATTGCTCATATTAAAGTTGACGCGCACCTGGCCGGGGCCAATTTTTCGCACGCCTGGCTCATCATCGCTTAAAAGCAAGCCCGAGGCAGTAAGATTAGACGGATTATCCGTTAAAAAGAGATCATATTCTTGACTTGCCAGCCTTTCGTCCGGGGAAATACAGCTTGCGCCCCAGTTTTCCAGCTGACGAACCACGATATTGCGGATCTCGTTTGAGGTCACGTCCACCATGATCACCACGTCATCCAGCAGGCGTTCATCTTCCTCTGCTTCCTGCGGCGTGGCTGGCATTTTCACGTGCAGAGAGTAGCGGGTGCCCAGAGATTCACGCGCTTTGATATTCAGATGGCCGCCCAGCTTGCGCGCCAGCTGATCGCAGAGCCAGAAGGTGAGGGCGTTGGCTTTGCCATAGTTGTCGTGCTGGGTCTCGTTGAGGAACGGGAAGTGCAGATTGTCGATTTCACTGGCCGTGACCCCCTCGCCGGTATCCAGGATACGGAAGGTGAGGCGGTCGTCGGCCGACTCATCGCTGCTCACTTCGAGAGTAATCTTGCCGATCTGGGTGGTGGTGACCGCGTACTGGATCAGCATCAGCAGAATGCGGCGCAGGGCGTCACGGTCGCCATGACGTTCATCATTCGCGCGCAGCGGGTTGTTAATCAGCAGCTGCAGCCCTTTGCGCTTGATCACCGGCAGCACTTCCGGCACCACTTCATCGATCAGATCCTGAATCGAGAACAGCGACGCATTGCCCTTCCAGGTGTCATTTTCCAGCATATTGGCCAGCTGGATCTCATCCACCAGCCGCACCAGCGTGTCGGCATGAGACGACAGCTGCAGGCTCTCCGGGCTGGATAAATGGGCGGCTTCGCTGGCCAGCGCCTTCAGCGGCAGTTTGAACGCCTCGCCGATATTCTGCATAAACGCCGCGCGACCTTGCTGGTTTTTCTCGTACAGCCTTTGCGCCTGCTTGAGCTTTTTATTGACCAGCACCTCGCGATCCTGATCGCGAATAATGAAAATCTGCGTGCGCGACGCCACCTGGCTGCGGAACTGACGGATCTCGTACAGTTCGTTATTAATGGTGGCCTGAATCACCCCCTGGTGCTGATCCGCCATGCTGGTGATGTTCTGCAGATTCAGGTGCGGCAGCAGGTGGTCGGCAATTTTGTTACTGATCACCGTCCGGTTGGCTTCCTGATCGTGCACCAGCAGGCCGAGCGGCAGCACGGAGACTATCTCTTCATTCAGCGCGCGCAGGACGCGCAGCTCGTTGCTGGTGCCGGACGCAACGGGGACATCACTCTGGCGACCCGGCTGCGAGCGGAATGTGCTGTAACCGAACAGCGCCAACGCCAGCAGACCGATATTAAGCAGCAGCGGCAACAGAATATTTTGCAGGGTATCAAGCAGCAGCGTCCCGAAAGGCACCTGCCAGACCAGGCGCATGCCGGTGGTGTTCAGGGTTGAAGCTATCTCGATTTTCGAGCCATTAAAGGAGATAGAGACGCTGTCCGGGCTCTCTTTATCCGTTGGCGCGCGCAGGTTTTGAACCGTGTTGTCCTGCTCCAGACGGAAGCTGTCGAGCGGCATATCCGGTGGGATCAGATCGTTGATCGGCAGATCGAAGGCCACCACCGTCGCCAGATGGCCTGGCTGATTGAAGGTGGTACGCAGAGTAAAGTAGTGGCCATTTTGCCAGGCCAGCCGGCGCAGGGAGGAGAAACTTTCGCGCTCGTCCAGGGCGTTAGCCTGCTGCAGCATCTCCGCGCGGCGGGAATCGACAATGTTACCCACCGTAGACTCTTTAAACCCGGAAGAGAGATCCTTAAGCGGCAGGGTGGAGATCAGGATCATGCTGTTGTCCTGACCGTTGAGATAGTACATCGACCAGGGAACCGTCTCCGCGCCCCACAGCGTATCCAGGTAAGTTGACATCCGCTGGGTCATCTCCAGCGTGGCGCTGTCGTGGGAACCGAAGATCAGGGCCTCGGTTTTGCGTCGCGTTTTTTCCAGATAGTAGACGTCCTGTTTCAGGCGCGTCTCCTGCAGCCCTTCCGCAGAGGAGGTGGTTGGGGTCGCCGCGATGTTGTCGTAGATCTGCCAGGTGGCATAGCGCCAGGTGTCGATGCGTTTATGCAGCGCGTGGCTGATATCGACAATCTGGTAGCTGCGGTCTTTGAGCCAGGTATTCACGGCGCTCTGCACCATCACGCCCATGGTCACTAACAGCACAACGATCAGTAGAAGAAAGAAACGCGTAATGCTGCCCGGAAGCAGGGAGAACTTGTTCGCGGTTGTGATATCAGACTGACTCATTGATGTGTTTAATCCGTTATGGCTGCGCTGCAGGCGAGTAGGGCAGTATAAAGCGTAATAATCGAATTTCCAGCCTCACTCTCTCGCATATGCTGACTTTTTCGACGCGTTGCGCAAAACAAACGAACCGCGTTAAATCTGTACGTTCGGATCAATATTGTACAAATAATTGACAATTTCGCGAAAAAATAGCACGAATAAACAAGAAATTAAATCAACCATTCAATTTTTGAGGCTAAAAATAGTACGCGAGGATTTAATTAATAGTCGTTATAGTTTCAGGTGGGTAGCACAAATTATTTGAATTTGCGTAAAGATGAGTAAAAAAAAACCGAATGCATTGCATTCGGTTCAATTCTGGATAAACAGACATTCAAATTTGAATGACGGTAATAAATAAAGTTAATGATGATAGCGAGAGATATTTTAGTAGCCGCCGGGATTTTTGTTTTGTCAATCAGTGCTATAATTTATTTTATGTAAGTTGTTGAATTTAATTGTTTATTTTAACTTTTTGATTATTGGTGCTTTATTTTTTAACTTATTGTGCGGCAAAAAAGTTCCCTCATATTTACAAATTGAAACATCTATACGGCAATATGAAACATCTTAAAAGTTTTCGTATCATATTCTTGTTGGATTATTCTGTATTTTTGCGGAGAATGAACTTGCCGACTGGTTAAGAGGGTTAATCAGTAAGCAGTGGTAATAAAAGACATATAACAGAGGGTTAAAATAATGAAAGTTAAAGTACTGTCCCTCCTGGTGCCAGCACTGCTGGTAGCAGGCGCAGCGAATGCGGCTGAAATTTACAACAAAGACGGCAACAAATTAGATCTCTACGGTAAAGTAGACGGTCTGCACTATTTCTCTGATGACGAAGGCGCTGACGGCGACCAGACCTACATGCGTATCGGCTTCAAAGGCGAAACTCAGGTTAACGATCAGATCACTGGTTACGGTCAGTGGGAATACAACGTTCAGGCTAATGACACAGAAAGCAGCAGCAACCAGTCCTGGACTCGTGTGGCCTTCGCAGGTCTGAAATTCGCTGAAGCAGGTTCTTTCGACTACGGTCGTAACTACGGCGTGATCTACGACGTAACCTCCTGGACCGACGTTCTGCCAGAATTCGGCGGCGACACCTACGGTTCCGACAACTTCATGCAATCCCGTGGTAACGGCGTTGCTACCTACCGTAACCAGGACTTCTTCGGTCTGGTTGATGGCCTGAACTTTGCTCTGCAGTACCAGGGTAAAAACGGCAGCGTCAGCGGCGAGAACGTCGGTGGCCGTAGCCTGCTGAAACAGAACGGTGACGGCTTCGGCGGCTCCCTGACCTACGATCTGGGCGAAGGCTTCAGCGTAGGTGCGGCAGCGTCTTCTTCTAAACGTACCTCAGACCAGAACGCTGCAGGCGTTTACGGCGAAGGTGACCGTGCTGACGTGTACAGCGGCGGCCTGAAATACGATGCGAACAACATCTACCTGGCAGCACAGTACTCCCAGACCTATAACGCAACCCGTTTCGGTAACTCCCAGAACGGCAGCGACGTTTACGGCTTTGCTAACAAAGCACAGAACTTCGAAGTGGTTGCACAGTACCAGTTCGACTTCGGTCTGCGTCCATCCGTGGCTTACCTGCAGTCCAAAGGTAAGGACATTGAGAACTACGGTGACCAGGATCTGCTGAAATATGTTGATGTTGGCGCGACTTACTACTTCAACAAAAACATGTCCACCTACGTGGATTACAAAATCAACCTGCTGGATGATAACTCCTTCAACCGTCAGGCTGGCGTCAGCACCGATGACATCGTAGCGCTGGGTCTGGTTTACCAGTTCTAAGTCTTACGTAGTATTGCGAAAGGGGCCAAATGGCCCCTTTTTTTGGTTTTGCTGTCAGGCCCTTACAAAGCCTGCTTTTTGGTGTACTCTTGCCGGTCTCAGGCTTGAGGATAATAACGAATGGAAATTACTTTTCTGCGTGTCGGCTTTCTGGCGACCCTTTTTATGCTGTCTGCATGTGATGCCCCCACACCGCCGGTAAAGAGCGAAACCGCCGCCGCGACGGTACTGGAAGGGAAAACGATGGGCACCTTCTGGCGCGTCAGCGCCATCGATCTCTCCGCTGCCCGGGCAGAAGAGCTGCGCGGCAAGATCCAGTCCCAGCTGGATGGCGATGATCAGCTGATGTCCACCTATAAGAACGACTCGGCGCTGATGCGCTTTAACCAGTCGAAGAGCACTTCACCCTGGCCGGTGAGCGAAGCGATGGCGGATATAGTCACCGAATCGCTGCGGGTGGGCTATAAAACCAACGGCGCGATGGATATTACCGTCGGCCCTCTGGTTAACCTGTGGGGCTTTGGCCCGAACAAGCAGCCGGTACAAATACCCGACCAGGCGCAAATTGACGACGCCCGCGCGCAAACGGGGCTGCAGCATCTGTCGGTGATTAATCAGTCCGGTCAGCAGTATCTGCAAAAAGACATTCCCGATCTGTTTGTCGATCTCTCCACGGTGGGTGAGGGCTATGCTGCCGATCACCTGGCGCAGCTGATGGCCGAAGAGGGGATCTCCCGCTATCTGGTCTCTGTGGGCGGGGCGCTGGTCAGCCGGGGCATGAATGCCAGCGATAAACCCTGGCGCGTGGCGATCCAGAAGCCGACCGACAGGGAGAATGCCGTGCAGGCCATTGTCGATATCAACGGCCACGGCATCAGCACCTCCGGCAGCTACCGCAACTACTATGAGCTGGACGGCAAGCGTATTTCCCACGTGATCGATCCCCAGACTGGCAGTCCGATTACCCATAATCTGGTGTCGGTGACGGTGATCGCCCCGACGGCTCTCGAAGCCGATGCCTGGGATACCGGTCTGATGGTGCTGGGGGCGGAAAAAGCCAAAGAGATCGTGCGGCAGCAAGGGCTGGCGGTCTATATGATCACCCGCGAAGGGGAGGGCTTCAAAACCTGGATGTCCCCGCAGTTCGCCAGCTTCCTCGTTAACGGGGCGAATTAAAAAGCAAGGTTGCGGGTTTTTATCGGCTGGCGCTCAGGCAGGCTATGAGTATGCTTACAGAAGGAGCCGATCATGAAAAAGCCAAACCTGAATAATGATGACCAACGCTGGCTGGCGGTGCTGGCCCGCGATTGTCATGCCGACGGTCAGTTCGTTTTTGCCGTACAGACCACCGGTATCTTCTGCCGCCCGTCCTGCCGGGCGCGCCATGCCCTGCGCGAAAACGTCCGCTTTTATCCCGATGCCCGCCACGCTGAACAGGCGGGTTTTCGCCCCTGTAAGCGCTGCCGCCCGGATCAAGAGGATCCGCAGGCGCAGCGCGTCGCCACCATCGAAAAAGCCTGCCGGTTACTGGAGCAGGAAGAGCCCCTGACCCTGGAGATGCTGGCGCAGCAGGTGGCGATGAGCCCGTATCATCTTCATCGTCTGTTTAAATCCTCGACCGGCATGACGCCGAAAGGCTGGCAGCAGGCTGCCCGGGCAAAAAGACTCCGCGATGCCCTGGGGCAGGGCGAGAGCATTACCGACTCCGTGCTGGCGGCGGGATTCCCCGGCAGCAGCAGCTACTATCGGCAGGCCGATGCCACGCTGGGGATGACCGCGAAGCAGTACCGCAGCGGCGGAGAAGAGACCACCGTGCGTTACGCCCTGAGCGACTGCGCGTTGGGGCGCTGCCTGGTGGCGGAAAGCGGGCGGGGCGTCTGCGCGATTTTGCCCGGCGATGACGATAGCGCCCTGATTGCCGAGCTGGAGACGATGTTTCCTCACGCCCACAGGGAGCAGGCCGATGCCGCCTTTACCTCGCGCGTCGCCCGGGTGATCGCCAGCATTGATAACCACGCCGTCGCGCTCACGCTGCCGCTGGATATTCGCGGCACCGCCTTTCAGCGCCAGGTCTGGCAGGCCCTGCGCGCCATTCCAGGTGGAGAGACGGCAAGCTATCAGCAGGTGGCCAACGCCATCGGGCATCCCGGCGCGGTGCGTGCGGTGGCCCGGGCCTGTGCCGCCAACAAACTGGCAATCGTTATTCCCTGCCATCGGGTGGTGCGTAGCGACGGCGGGCTCTCGGGCTACCGCTGGGGCACGGCCCGCAAAGCGGCGTTACTGCGTCGCGAAGCCAAAAAAGAGGAGGTGTGATGCTCGATCTTTTTGCCGATGAACAACCCTGGCAGGAGCCGCTGGCACCCGGGGCGGTGATCCTGCGCCGCTTCGCCCGGGCTGGCGGGCCTGCATTAATGCAGGCCATCGACCAGGTGGCAGGCGTCTCGCCGTTTCGCCAGATGGTCACCCCCGGGGGGTACACCATGTCGGTGGCGATGACCAACTGCGGCGGGCTGGGCTGGACCACTAATCAGCGGGGCTATCTCTATTCACCGCTCGACCCGCTCACCGCGGCCCCCTGGCCGCCGATGCCTGAGGCGTTTGCCGCTCTGTGCCATGATGCCGCCTGCGCGGCGGGCTATCCCGAGTTTCAGCCGGATGCCTGCCTTATCAACCGCTACGCCGTCGGGGCGAAGCTCTCCCTTCATCAGGATAAAGATGAAGCGGACCTGCGGGCGCCGATTGTCTCGGTATCGCTGGGCCTGCCCGCCGTATTCCAGTTCGGCGGATTGCGCCGCAACGATCCGCTTAAACGCCTGCTGCTGGAGCATGGCGACGTGGTGGTCTGGGGTGGGCCATCACGACTGTTTTACCATGGCATTCAGCCGCTTAAGCCAGGGACGCATCCGCTTACCGGCGACTATCGCTACAACCTCACCTTCCGCCAGGCAGCGAACAACGAATAAAAATAAGAATTATTCTTGATGTAAGCGGCGAGCAGTTTACACTGCTGGCTGTTTTTTCTTGTCTGGATTGCTCTGCATGGAACTCCTGTTACTGGTCTGGCGTCAATACCGCTGGCCGTTTATCGCGGTGATGGCATTAAGCCTGCTCAGCGCCGCGCTGGGTATCGGGCTTATCGCCTTTATCAACCTGCGTTTAATTGAAACCGTCGACACCACCCTGATGGTGCTGCCGGAATTTCTCGGTCTGCTGGTCCTGCTGATGGCCGTCACGCTGGGCTCGCAGCTGGCGCTGACGACGCTGGGTCACCACTTCGTCTACCGCCTGCGCAGCGAGTTCATCAAGCGGATTCTGGATACCCAGGTTGAACGTGTAGAGCAGCTGGGCAGCGCCTCGCTGCTGGCCGGGTTAACCAGCGACGTTCGCTCGATCACCATCGCCTTTGTGCGTCTGCCGGAACTGGTGCAGGGGATCATTCTGACCTTCGGATCGGCGGCTTATCTGGCCTGGCTCTCCACCAAAATGCTGGCGATCACCGCCCTGTGGATTGCGATCACCATCTGGGGCGGCTACCTGCTGGTGTCACGCGTCTACAAGCACATGGCGGTACTGCGCGAAACCGAAGACAAGCTCTATAACGACTATCAGACGGTGCTGGAAGGGCGCAAAGAGCTGACCCTCAACCGCGAGCGCGCCGAGCACATCTTCAATAACCTCTATATCCCGGATGCCCGAGAATATCGCCACCACATCGTGCGGGCCGATACCTTCCACCTGAGCGCGGTTAACTGGTCAAATATCATGATGCTGGGGGCGATTGGTCTGGTCTTCTGGATGGCCAACAGCCTCGGCTGGGCGGACACCAACGTCGCCGCCACCTACTCGCTGACGCTGCTGTTCCTGCGCACGCCGCTGCTTTCGGCGGTCGGCGCGCTGCCGACCCTGCTCAGCGCCCAGGTGGCCTTTAACAAGCTGCGCAAGTTTGCGCTTGCCCCGTACAAAGCGGAATTCCCACGCCCGCAGGCATTCCCGAACTGGCAGACGCTGGAGCTGCGCAACGTGACGTTTAAGTACCAGGATAACGACTTCTCCGTCGGGCCGGTGAACTTAACCCTTAACCGCGGCGAACTGCTGTTCCTGATTGGCGGCAACGGCAGCGGCAAATCAACCCTGGCGATGCTCCTGACCGGGCTGTACCAGCCGCAGTCGGGGGAGATCCTGCTGGACGGTAAACCGCTGAGTGCCGAAAAACCGGAAGATTACCGCAAGCTGTTCTCCGCTGTGTTTACCGACGTCTGGCTGTTCGATCAGCTGCTGGGGCCGGAAGGCAGGCAGGCCGATCCGGCGCTGGTGGAAAAATGGCTGGCGCACCTGCAAATGTCGCACAAGCTGGAGCTGCAGGATGGCAAGATCCTCAACCTTAAGCTGTCGAAAGGGCAGAAGAAGCGCGTAGCCCTGCTGCTGGCCCTGGCGGAAGAGCGCGACATCATTCTGCTGGACGAGTGGGCGGCGGATCAGGACCCGCATTTCCGCCGCGAGTTCTATCAGGTGCTGCTCCCGCTGATGCAGGAGATGGGCAAAACCATCTTTGCCATCAGCCATGACGATCACTACTTTATCCATGCCGACCGCCTGCTTGAGATGCGCAGCGGCCAGCTGACGGAACTGACCGGTGCCGAACGTGATGCCGCGTCGCGTGATGCGGTAGCCCGTACCGCATAACCCGCCTGCCCGGTGGCGCTCTGCCGCCGGGTCTGTTTTCCCCGCCTGCTGCTTTTTTATCCTCTCCTCTCATCCGTTTATTAATATTTACATAAGCCCACGCTATGCTTAATGCCAACTCATTTAATGGATTGATAATTGATGTCTGGATTAACGAAAAATAGCGCACGGCTGCGCGATGAAGAGCGTGCGCGCCTGATATGGCTGATGACCACCGACAAAGCGCTCACTTCAACCCTGCTGGGCAAACTGACCCTGGCTGAGCAATATGATGTCGGGACGTTAGCCGACGATATTGCTGAGGTAGGGGCGCTGGTGGCACATTTGCCGCCGCCCGATCTCGCCGACACCCTTGAAGCGCTGCCCTCGGAAGAGCGCCACGCCCTGTGGCGGCTGGTCGAGGATCACGAGCGCGGGCAGGTACTGCTCGAGGCTTCCGAAAACGTCTGGGACGATCTGATCGATGAGATGAGCGACCACGCCATTCTCGACGCGGTCCGTACGCTGGATATCGACGACCAGCTCTACCTGGTCCAGCATCTGCCGCGAAACCTGACCGGACGATTGCTGGCCTCGCTGCCGCCTCAGGACCGCGCCCGCGTTCATCAGGTCATGCACTATGAGCAGGACCGCGTCGGCGCGATCATGGAGTTCAGCGTGATCACCGTGCGCCCGGACGTGACCCTGGGCACCGTCCAGCGCTACCTGCGGCGGCTGGGCAAAATGCCGAAGAACACCGACAAGCTGTTTGTCACCGCGCGGGATAAAAGCCTGCTCGGCGAGCTTGAGCTGCAGGCCATCCTCCTGAACAGCGCCCAGACCCGCGTCAGCGAGGTGATGGAAACGGAGCCGATGCTCTTCTCCCCCGAAGACGACGCCGAAAAGGCTGCCCGCACCTTTGAGCGTGACAACCTGCTCAGCGCCGGGGTGGTGGACTCGGTGGGTAAGCTGATGGGGCGTCTGACCATCGATGAGATCGTCGACGTGGTCTATAAAGAGACCGACAACGACATGCGCGCTCTCGGGGGATTGAGCGCCGAAGAGGATGTGTACGCCCCGGTGAGCAAAGCGGTGAAAACCCGCTGGGCCTGGCTGGCGATCAACCTCTGTACCGCGTTTATCGCCTCGCGGGTGATCGACGGCTTTGAACACACCATCTCCCAGCTGGTGGCGCTGGCCTCGCTGATGCCTATCGTGGCGGGGATTGGCGGCAACACCGGCAACCAGACCATCACCATGATCGTGCGCGCCCTGGCGCTGCAGCATATTCAGCCAGGCAACTTTACCTTCCTGATCCTGCGCGAACTGGGCGTGGCGCTGATCAACGGCCTGGTGTGGGGCGGGATTATGGGGGGTGTGACCTGGTGGCTGTATGACGATATGGCGCTGGGCGGGGTGATGACCCTGGCGATGGTGCTGAACCTGCTGGTGGCGGCGCTGATGGGGGTAATCATCCCGATGGTAATGACCCGCCTCGGGCGCGACCCCGCAGTGGGGTCGAGCGTGATGATCACCGCCATCACCGATACCGGCGGTTTCTTTATTTTTCTTGGGCTGGCGACGCTGTTTCTGCTGTAGCGGCGCTATGGCGACGCAGGCGGGCAGGGAGGATCGCCATCATGATAATCCCGCCCACCACGCCAATCGCCAGGTTGCCGGTTGAAACGGTGGCCCCGACGGTGACCAGCATCACCAGGGTTTCCGCAACCGGCGCGCCTTTCACCGTGGCAGGGCGAATGCTCTGCCAGTTAAAGGTCTTGATGGCGACAATCGCCATGATCCCCGCCAGCACCGCCATCGGAATTTTAGCCATCACTTCACTCAGGGCGGTCACCAGCAACAGCAGCACCAGCCCGGCGGCAAAGGTCGAGACGCGGCTGCGTCCTTTGCCCATCTCGACGTTAACGATAGTCTGACCGATCATCGCGCAACCGGCGATACCACCGAAGAAGCCCGCCATGATATTCGCCACGCCAAGCCCCATGCTCTCGCGGCGCTTGCTGGACGGGGTTGCCGTCAGCTCATCCACCAGCTTGGCGGTCAGGAGTGATTCCATCAGGCCGACAAAAGCAATACTCAGGGCGCAGGGCCAGATAATGCTCAGGGTGTGCAGATCCAGCGGCACCAGCATCTGGGTGATCCCCGGCAGGCCGCCACCAATGGAGCCTTCGTCGCCGACGGTCGGCAGCAGCTGGCCGCTGGTCACGGTGTAAATCGTCAGCACCACGATGGCAATCAGCGGGGAAGGAATACTTTTAATGTAGCGGGGGGCCCAGAGCACAATCAGCAGCGTAAGCACAAACAGGCCGACAATCAGCGGGCTTCGGCTCCAGAAATGCGGTACCTGGGCAAAGAAAATCAAAATCCCCAGAGCGTTTACAAACCCGGTCATTACCGCCTGCGGAATAAAGCGCATCAGCCGCGCCATCCCCAGCGCGCCGAACAGGATCTGGATCAGGCCCGCCAGCAGCACCGCCGGCAGAATATACTGCGCGCCATGCTGATGAACCATCGGCCCGATCACCAGCGCCACGGAACCCGCAGCGGCGGTTACCATCGCCGGGCGACCGCCCATTACCGACAGCCCCAGACACAGAACTACCGAAGCGAACAGACTTACTTTCGGGTCGACGCCCGCGACCACGGAGAAGGAGATCACCTCCGGAATCAACGCCAGAGCGGTGATCACACCGGCCAGTATTTCACGTACAAAAAGCGTTGGAGAGCGCAACACAGCGGTTACGCGACTTTCATTGGGCATTAAAGATTGAGACATAGGATTCGCAGGTTTGGGCGGGCTTCCGTGCGCGCGATCACAAAGTGCAGCATAGTAGCCACAAAATGAACGTTTTGCCAGCCGGACACGCCATTCCCATACAAACATTCCACCATTAAATTTCACAATTACAATAATTTCTTAACCTTTAAACAATATTTAAATGTTGCTACCGTGGCGCCGCACTCGACTTCATCTGCATAAATAGCGAACAACGCGTATTACGAAGGCATTAATTATGAAAAAATGACTGCCCTGCTGCTGGCTGCGGCGGCAAGCCTTAGTGCTGTCTCCACGGCGGCGAAGGCTCAGGCATCGCAAGAGCAGGAAACGGACGTTCTGTTAATCGGCGGCGGGATCATGAGCGCCACCCTCGGAACCTATTTGCAGGAGCTTCAGCCGGACTGGTCCATGACCATGGTTGAACGCCTGGACGGCGTGGCGCAGGAGAGCTCCAACGGCTGGAACAACGCCGGTACCGGCCACTCCGCGTTAATGGAGCTGAACTACACCCCGCAGAAGAAAGACGGCTCCATCAGCATTGAGAAAGCCGTGGAGATCAACGAAGCGTTCCAGATCTCCCGTCAGTTCTGGTCTCACCAGGTGAACAGCGGCGTGCTGCACGATCCGCACAGCTTTATTAACACCGTGCCGCACATGAGCTTCGTCTGGGGCGACGACAACGTTAACTTCCTGCGTGGGCGTTATGCTGCCCTGCAGCAGAGCTCGCTGTTCCGCGGCATGAAGTACTCTGAAGATCACGCTCAGATCAAAGAGTGGGCACCGCTGGTCATGGAAGGACGCGACCCGAACCAGAAAGTGGCCGCTACCCGTACGGAAATCGGTACCGACGTAAACTACGGCGAAATCACCCGTCAGCTGGTGGGCTCTTTGCAGAAAAAAGAGAACTTCAACCTGGCGCTGAATACCGAAGTGCGCGGCTTTAAGCGTAACGCCGACAACTCCTGGAGCGTGACCGTTGCCGATCTGGCGCATAATGAAGAAGAGCACGTCATCAAGGCGAAGTTTGTCTTTATCGGTGCCGGCGGCGCGGCACTGAAGCTGCTGCAGGAGACCGGTATTCCGGAAGCGGAAAACTACGCGGGCTTCCCGGTTGGCGGGCAGTTCCTGGTGTCAGAAAACCCGGAGGTGGTGAATCGCCATCTGGCGAAGGTCTACGGTCAGGCCTCCGTGGGCGCGCCACCGATGTCGGTGCCGCATATCGATACCCGTATTCTTGACGGTAAGCGCGTGGTGCTGTTCGGGCCGTTCGCCACCTTCTCGACCAAATTCCTGAAGAACGGCTCGCTGTGGGATCTGCTCAGCTCCACCACCACCTCGAACGTCGGGCCGATGGTTGATGTGGGTCTGGATAACTTCGATCTGGTGAAATACCTGATTAGCCAGGTGCTGCTCTCCGATGACGATCGCTTTGAGGCGCTGAAAGAGTACTACCCGGACGCGAAGAAAGCGGACTGGCGTCTGTGGCAGGCGGGCCAGCGCGTGCAGATCATCAAGCGTGATGAGGAAAAAGGCGGCGTGCTGCGTCTGGGCACCGAAGTGGTGAGCGATAAAGAGGGCTCCGTGGCCGCGCTGCTGGGCGCATCGCCGGGCGCTTCCACCGCGGCTCCGATCATGCTGCACCTGATGGAAAAAGTGTTCAAAGATAAAGTCGCCAGCCCGGAATGGCAGGCGAAGCTGAAGACCATCATTCCGTCTTACGGCACTTCGCTGAACGGTAATATCGACGCCACCGAGCAGGAGCTGGAGTACACCAGCCGCGTGCTGCAGCTGAAATATGAAAAACCTCAGGCTCCGGATGCGGCGCCTCAGGCTCAGCCGCAGGCGACTTCCCAGCCGGAAAGCAAACCGGTCGCGGATATCGCGCTCTGATACAAAAAAGCCGGGTTATCACCCGGCTTTTTTATTAACGCGCGACGGCGTTTTCGACTTTCTCGTCAGCCCGCCAGACGCGGTACTTCACCTCGATGTTCGCAGGCGTGTAGACCACAATCGGCAGCTTGCTGTTGTAGCGCAGCAGGCTATGCTCGCCCAGACTGGCGGTCACAAATTTGCGGGTCTTCTTGCCGTCCGGGCAGGCCATCATGGTGGAGACCGGCGAGGTGACCTTATCGAAGACGTAATAGTCATATCCCCAGCCTTCCAGCGTCTTGCTGGTTAACTGACCGCCGAGGCGATGCGCGTTACAGTCCACTTCCAGCTTCTGGCCGATCAGCAGTTCAACCTTGTAATTCGCTTCATCTTTCTGCTCTGGCAGGTCAATAACCTGGCGTTTCATACCCTGTTCCGCCTGCGGATATGGGGCTGTTTTGCTGAGCGGCTGGTCGGCAGACGTGGCGTATGCACTGGCGCAGGTGAGGGCCAGCAGGCCGACGATGCTTTTGGATGCGTTTTTCACAGTCATTCCTTTTTATGTCAAACGGTGGCCATCACCCTATCACAACTGGTGTTTTTTGCCTTGGTTTTATTTTTATCTGGTTTATATCACTGACAAAAAGCCTTTAATCTGGTTTTAAATTCTGGATTGGTGCCGGAGGGGCGATCGTGGTAGGGTGAGCAGCATCTTTGTTATCTATCTGTGAAGGAAAACACGCATGGTACGTAATAAACTTAACACCCCGGCGGGGAAAAAATTTCTGCTGGCGCTGCTGACGGTTTTTCTGATCGCGGTGATGGGGGTGGGCCGTGTGACCATCATTGGCGTGGTTGAGCAGTACAACATTCCGCTGACCGAGTGGACCACCAGCATGTACGTTCTGCAATCGGCGATGGTGCTGGTTTACAGCACGGTCTTTACCGTCCTGCTGGCTATCCCGCTGGGGATATTTTTCCTCGGCGGCAGCGATAAGCACTGAGCATGATCTCCCGGTTTTCCACGCTGAGCCGGATCCCAAAAGGGGTCTGGGTGGTTGGCGGCGTCAGCATGTTGATGGATATTTCATCGGAAATTATCCATAGCTTACTGCCGCTCTTTATGGTGACCACTCTGGGCGCCAGCGTGATCTTCATTGGCCTGATTGAAGGGCTGGCGGAAGCTACCGCGCTTATCATCAAGGTCTTTTCCGGCGCTATCAGCGACTATCTCGGAAAACGTAAAGGGCTGGCGCTGCTGGGTTACGGGCTGGGCGCTGCCAGCAAGCCGCTGTTTGCCATCGCCTCCTCGTCGGGGATGATCCTCGGCGCGCGTCTGATTGACAGGGTAGGGAAGGGGATCCGCGGCGCACCCCGCGACGCGCTGGTCGCCGACGTCACCCCGCCCGAACTACGCGGGGCGGCATACGGACTGCGCCAGTCGATGGATACCATCGGCGCCTTTCTGGGGCCGCTGCTCGCCGTCGGCATGATGCTGCTGTGGAACGACGATTTTCGCACGATCTTCTGGATTGCCGTGATTCCCGGTGTTTTAGCCGTTTTGCTGCTCTTTGTCGGCCTGCATGAGCCCGCCACCCCTGTCGCTCACAAACGTACCAACCCGATTAAAAAAGAGAACCTGAAGCGCCTCGGCGCCAGCTGCTGGTGGGTGATTGGCCTTGGCGCAGTTTTCACTCTGGCCCGGTTCAGCGAGGCCTTTCTGGTGCTGCGCGCCCAGCAGGCCGATATTCCGCTGGCATTAATCCCGCTGGTGATGGTCGCCATGAACCTGCTTTACGCGTTTTCGGCCTATCCGTTCGGCAAACTCTCCGATGCCATGAGCCACACCCGCCTGCTGATGTGGGGCCTGGCGGTGTTGATCGCCGCCGATATCGTGCTGGCGCTGAGCACCCACTGGGTGGGGATTATCGTCGGCGTGGCGCTGTGGGGGATCCATATGGGGATGACCCAGGGACTGCTGACCGCGATGATCGCCAAAACGGCCCCCGCCGACCTGCGCGGTACCGCGTTTGGCCTGTTCAGCATGGTGAGCGGCGTGGCATTGCTGATTGCCAGCCTGGGGGCGGGGATCATCTGGGAAACGTGGGGCGCGGAATACACCTTCTATGCCGGAGCGATGATCTGCCTGATAACGCTGGTCTACCTGCTGAAACGACCGGCGGAGCTGTAAAGCGCCCGTCAGGGGAAAATTATTCCGTTAATAATTCGGAGAGTTAGCGCGGTTTTGTTACCAATGTGGTCCTTTCAGTCAGGAGAACACCATGAAACGGACCACACTTTACACCGCGCTGGCGTCAGCCCTTCTGCTGCCTTCGCTTTACGCTCATGCAGGCCCGCAGGCCCAGGTTGTCTGCGCCTATAACCACACCCTTGGCGATGACGCCATCATGATGTACGGCCACGCTAACCAGGCGATGCTGCACGATTTTTTCGGTAACACTCATACCGATGCTTTCTCTGACTATGCCTCTTTGCGTAAGCAGCCGGAAACCACCTGCGATAACAAAGCGGACGGCTCGGCTTACTGGGCACCGTCGATGCGCCTGCCGGACGGTACGGTGGTGCAGCCCGCGTACCAGAAAACCTACTATCAGGCCAGCAACGTCGATCAGTATCCCCTCAACCCGTTCCCGGCAGGTCTGGCGCTGCTGGCGGGGGACCATCACGGCAGTGCCCCTAACTCGCGGATCACCTTTTTATGCGGCAACGGCAAAGGTTACACCAATAAAATCGGTGAAGTGTGCGGGTTGAGAAAGGCTAAAGATGCGGTGCAGTTTAATATCGGCATCCAGTTCCCCAACTGCTGGGACGGCATCCACCTCAAACCCCACCACGGCATGGCAAATGCCACATACGATGTGAAAGGGCAGTGCCCGTCCGGTTATCCGGTGAAAATCCCGACGGTTAACATGAACGTGGCTTACGTGCTTCACGACATCACCTCTCTGGATACGGCCAAGGCGCAGCTTTCCCTCGATCCCGTCATGAATGGCGATGCGCGGGAAGAACGCTGGGGAAGCCTCTACACCGCCCACGCTGACTTTTTAAATGGCTGGTACGAAGACAGCGCGCGGTTTATGACTGAGCTGTGCATGAATCAGAGCATGGATTGCGGTACCAACGTGGCGTACAGCTATTCGAAGGCGCTGGCCAACGTCTGGGTGAGCAGCGAAACGCCAACTACACCGGCACCTGCGCCGCAAACCCTGCTGGTTCAGGATAACTGGAAAAACGGCGGCCGCACCCGCAACAGCGAGACCATGAGTCTGGTTAAATTTAAGATCCCGGCGCTGCCGGAAGGGCAGGATCCATCGCAGTTCAAATACCGGGTGCGGATCTACGGCGGAAAAGTCGAAGCCAACGGCGCGGATCAGATCTTCTTTTATCCGGCCAGCAACGACTGGGATCCTGCGACCGTCACATGGAAGAAACGTCCTTCCTGCAGTTACAACTCGGATGCGATCCTCTATCTCAATAACTCCCGAGAATACCGCATGCTGGACGTCGATAAAGCAGTGCGAAAAGCGCTGGCCGCAGGCAAGACAGAAATTTCCTGGTACATCGGCGGGGATCGTCAGGGGAATCACTACCAGTTCAACCCCGCTAACTCAAAAGAGAGCCTGGTCCTGATGGTGGTGGGCTATAAAAAGACGCCGGAAATTTAACCGGGCGTAAAACCTGAGTACACATGCCAGCCAGCTAACAGGCTGGCTTTTTTATGGCTTACAAACGCTTACAATTGTCGGGATAGGTTATAAAAAGATAGTTAATTCAGTTAGTTGAGTAATTTATTGTGCTGGGCCTGTTTCATCTGAAACGGCTCTCAGTGTTAGTGACGGATGAATTTTACGTTTAGAAATAATGCCATAGTTAATCGTCCTGACTCATATCAATAACTTATTAGTTTGACTTTAAAATAATTTCCTTTGTGAATCACAGCACGCAATGATAATTTCCGATGCGAATCAACTGTGTTGTTTTTAAGCAGAGCGACTTGTTTACAAAGTAATAATAACTCGCTGATTTTATTATTTTTAATCTTCGTGGTGTTAACTAATATGGTCAAAAAATTACTGCTCGCTGTTGTGCTCTCCGCTGTAGTGTCGTCCCCGGCACTGGCGATTAACGCAAAGTATCGCGCCCAGCTTGAACGCTCCGGATGTAATGAACAAACGGATATGGACGGCAGCTGCGACATTCATAAATCAAAGGCGGAGAACCAGAAATCCGCTGAACTGAACAGCTTTCTGCGCGATAGCGTTCTTGGACAAAACGTTGATGCTGCTTACAACGCGCTTGAGGGATATGGTTTTAAAAATACAAAACCGCTGACCTGGGTAAAGGGTATGCAGACCGTGGCCTTAAAAATCAGTAGTGCTGATGTTGTTACCAGCGCCACTGTAGTTCACTGACATTTTTTTCTTAGCAAAATCAATGATATCAACAGGTTTCGTTGCGACCGCCCTGGTCGCATCCCTTAGCCTTTGCGCCGGGTCTGCCGTTCATGCCTCTGAATCAATTCAGGTGGGTTTTAGTCCTGAAGGATCGGCCAGAGCCTTAGTTATTAACGCCATCAATTCTGCCCAATCGAGGATAGATATGATGGCGTATACCTTCAGCAGCGCCGACATCGTGCAGGCGCTGGTGAGTGCTGAAAAGAGAGGCGTCAGGGTGAGGGCAGTGATTGACTACCGGCGCAACCAGAACAGAACCAGTAAAAAAGCGGTGGTTTGGGCCCTGGCTAACGGGGTCAATATCAGGGAAGACAATCACTACCACATCCAGCACGACAAGATGATGATCGTTGACGGAGAAACGCTTGAAACAGGATCGTTTAATTTTGCAGCATCGGCGGAGTTTGAAAACTCAGAAAACGTGCTGATCATCAAAGGCAACCCGCAGCTTCTCGCCCGGTATCAGGCTCATTTCAATAGCCGCTGGCTTATCGCTAAAAAGTAGTTCCCTTCATATCACAGGCATAAAAAACAACCACGCAATGGGTTGGTTTTTTTGGGATTTTTGGTCGGCACGGAGAGATTTGAACTCTCGACCCTCGCCACCCCATGACGATGCGCTACCAGGCTGCGCTACGTGCCGACACGAGAAATTTATACTACCCATTTTCGCATTTAATGCAAGTGTGGCGCAGGCTAACTGATTAATTTTAAATCAGTTAGCGATGAACCGTTTCTCATCCGTCAGCACCTGTAACAGCAGGCTTAGCTGCGGCGTCTGGTCGTCAAGTTTCTCACCCTGCGGGTTATAGGTTTTGTAATTACCGTTGCTGCTCAGCACCAGCGTCAGGTTTGGCGTCGTGACGGCCAGCGTATTATTGCTGGCGGCAGTAACCCAGTTATGACGACGCGTTGCGCTGAACAGATCCTGACCCTGAGAATACTCATTGGCTGGCGTGCTGACGTGGAGCAGACGCTGCATCAGGGTGGTCATCACATCCTTATGATCGGTCAGCATGTTAATGCGCTGCGATGGCGTGCCAGGCCAGTGGATCACCAGAGGAACGTGCAGGCGAGGGCGCGCCCAGTCGACACCATTACCCTCATCACCCAGCGGCACGCCGTGTCCGGCGGTGATCACCACTACCGTGTTATCCAGTTTGCCGGATTCGCGCAGCGCGTCCAGCACCCGGGCAATCTGGTTATCCACATTGCCTGCGGCCTGGGCGTAGCGGCGGTTAAAGGCTTTCTGGTTGCTGTTATCAAGCGTTGTGCCGTTCAGGGCAATCCAGGAGAACCAGCGGTTATCGTCCTGGGCATATCGGTTAAGCCAGTTGATCCACTGTCCGGCAGTCTGTTCGTCGGACTGGCTCTTCGTTGTTGGCAAAGAGAAATCAGACAGCAGCGCCTGGCGGTACAGCGGGCTGTTAAAGCCGTCTGAGGAGAAGAGGCCCAGCTGGTAGCCCTGCTGGTTCAGCCCGGTGATCAGCGCCGCAGGGATACGCGACGACAGCACGCCGTCCATATAGCCCGGCGAAATGCCATAGAACAGGCCAAAGATACCGGCATCGGTTGAGTTACCGGAACTCATATGCTGGGTAAAGTTGATGTTCTTATCGGCGAACTCTGCCAGCGTCGGCATTTGCTTTTCGAAGCGCGAATAGTTAAGACCATCGACGGTGATAAGCAGAACGTTCTGCCCCTGACCCATGTCACGGTAGCGCAGATCGCTCAGCGGATACTGCACCGATACGGCCTCAGGATCGCCTTGTTCGATCAGGCGGCGCTGATACTCCTGCGCATCCAGCAGGCCGTGTTTCTCGAGGAAGCGACGGGCGGTCATCGGATAGGAGAGCGGCAGGTTCGCGCGCTGCATGGTAATCGGCCGGTAGAAGTTGGCGTCCGCCCAGATATACATGAAATGCGAGCCGATAAAGGCCACGAAAAACAGGGCGGCGACCGGTTTAGCGTAGCGACGGCGGCGCGTCAGGCTGCGCAGTTTTTGCCAGCTCCAGGTGGCAAACAGCATCTCAATCAGCAGGATAATCGGCACGCTGATAAACATCAGCTGCCAGTCACGCGCCGTTTCGTTCTGGTCGGGATTGATCACCAGTTCCCAGACGACGGGATTAAGATGCAGGTGGAAGCGGGTAAAGACCTCGCTGTCGATCAGCAGCAGCGTCATGCCTGCGGTGGCGAGGATGGCGGAGACAAACCGCATCAGCCGCTGCGACATGACGATAAACGTCAGCGGGAAGAGGATCAGCAGATAGGTGGCAAATACCAGAAAGCTGAAATGGCCAATGACGCTTATCCAGGAGTAAACGCGTCCGGCAAGCGTCGTCGGCCAGTCGGCGACAAACAGATAACGACTGCCAAGCACCATGGCCAGCAGAATGTTAAACAGGGCAAACCAGTGCCCCCAGCTAACCATCTGGGAGACTTTTTCACGGTAGCGCTGACGATTCGTCACCATAAACGGGTTCGTTTCCCTTAGTGCGCCTGGTCGTCGTTGACCGAGGACTGTAAAGCCTGGGCGAAGGATTTCGCGATTGCCTGGCGCTGGGCCGGCGCAACGCTGGTATTGATAAGGTTAGTCACCATATTTCCCAGCACCATCAGGGAAAGGTCGGTCGGCGCCTTATGTTTTTCCAGTACGTTGAGCAGCTCACTGAGCATTTGTTCAACGTGTTCATCACTATAGCGGGAGAGTTGTGGCATAAATCGAAATCTGTTTGTAGAGGAAAGGGCAACATATTACCGTAGCAACAGCTTTTTTTCCCCTTTTTTATCTTCGGTTGCATACATGACTGCGGGGTGGTTGAATACGGCCCGGTCTAAAAGGAGAGTTTATCATGAGTCTGGATATCAACCAGATTGCCCTGCACCAGCTTATCAAGCGTGATGAGCAAACCCTTGAGCTGGTGCTGCGCGATTCGTTACTGGAACCGACGCCTACCGTTGTTGACATGATGGCAGAGCTGCACCGCGTTTACAGTGCCAAAAATAAAGCCTATGGCCTGTTCAGCGAAGAGAGCGAGCTGGCGCAGGCGCTGCGCCTGCAGCGTCAGGGCGAAGAAGAGTTTCTCGCGTTCAGCCGTGCGGCAACCGGCCGCCTGCGTGATGAGCTGGCAAAATACCCCTTTGCCGATGGCGGGATCGTCCTGTTCTGCCACTATCGTTACCTGGCGGTCGAATACCTGCTGGTGGCGGTGCTGAATAACTTAAGCAGCATGCGCGTCAATGAGCAGCTGGATATCAGCTCGACCCACTATCTGGACATCAACCATGCGGATATCGTGGCGCGTATCGACCTGACCGAGTGGGAAACCAACCCGGAATCCACCCGCTATCTCACCTTCCTGAAAGGCCGGGTAGGGCGCAAAGTTGCCGATTTCTTTATGGATTTCCTCGGCGCCAGCGAAGGCCTGAATGCCAAAGCACAGAACAAAGGCCTGCTGCAGGCGGTGGATGACTTCACCGCAGAAGCCGAGCTGGATAAAGCTGAACGCCAGAACGTGCGTCAGCAGGTGTATGCCTACTGCAACGAGCAACTGCAGGCAGGCGAAGAGATCGAGCTGGAGTCGCTCTCCAAAGAGCTTTCCGGCGTCAGCGAAGTGAGCTTCCAGGAGTTTACAGCAGAGAAGGGTTACGAGCTGGAAGAGAGCTTCCCGGCGGATCGCAGTACGCTGCGTCAGCTGACCAAATTTGCCGGTAGCGGCGGCGGGTTAACCATTAACTTCGATGCCATGCTGCTCGGCGAGCGCATTTTCTGGGATCCGGCGACCGACACGCTGACCATTAAAGGCACCCCGCCAAACCTGCGCGACCAGCTGCAGCGCCGCACCTCCGGCGGTAAATAACGGCCATAAAAAAACCCCGCTGATGCGTTTTTCGACAGGTTTGCGATTACGCGCGAACGAAGTCGATGTGAGACAGTTTTGGCTTGTAAGCGTGACGCTGTACTGCCTGAGCTTTAACTTTCTCTTCTTTACCGTCGATAACGATAGTCAGAACTTCGCTGTAGAACTCAGCTTTGTCCTGCATGTTCCACAGTTTGTCGTGGTCCAGTTCGATTGCGACAGGAGCAGCCTCGCCGCCATAGATGATGGCCGGGAATTTGTTAGCTGCACGCAGGCGGCGGCTCGCACCCTTACCCTGCTCTTTACGTACTTCTGCATTGATAGTGAACATTGATTTCTCTCTGTATATAAAATCCTGCTACAGGCGACCCAGCAACAGGTGAGTGTTCTGCCTCACGGATGTGAAGCGGGCGGCATTTTATACTCAAATGACTTTTACATCAATGAAAAGTCCCGTTATCCCCGCAATTCATTGGCGCGGCGGAAGCGGCCCTCATAATCAAACACCTTTTCACGCACCTGCCAGAACTGGCCTTTTTTCGCGCCACCACAAAATCCGGGTGGCGCAGTAACGGCTGTTGATGAAGGATATCCGCGGCGGTTGCCCAGCGCAGCGGCACGCCGGGCGTGCGGGTATGCGGGCGGATAAACAGCTGTTCAAAGGCGGTACGCTGGGCGGGCGTCTGCAGACGGAAGCGCTCACTTACATCGGCGCCGTCTTCATCGTAATAGGTGATTTTCAGCCACTCGCCTTTCTCATCGGCACCCTGCGCCAGCTCCATACCGCTACAGCGCAGCACCAGCGCGTCCTTCAGCTTCAGGGCCGCTTTCAGCATATCGTCGGGATCGACCAGCACCGCATCGCAGGTGCGGCACCGACGGGCGGCGATATCGTTCTCGGCATTGCACTGCGGGCAGTTTTTAAAGCGGAAGCGATAGTCGCACTGCTCGCGATGGCCCTCGTCATCTTCAAACCAGCCCTGGCAGCGGCGGCCAAAGTGTTCGATTAGCGTGCCGTCAGAGGTGGTTTTACCCCAGAAGGTATTGGCAAACCCGCAGGCGGGACAAAACACCTGCACCGGAACGTTGTCACTTTTGCCTTTTGGCGCGCCCACTTCCGGAGCATAAAGGTCGTGCGGGTTACCGGCGTAATCCAGGATCAGACAGTCGGTTTTTCCGGGGGCCAGGCGCAGGCCGCGTCCCACAATCTGCTGATAAAGGCTGACGGACTCGGTCGGGCGCAGAATGGCTATCAGGTCCACGTGCGGGGCATCAAAGCCGGTAGTAAGCACTGACACATTGACCAGATAGCGGAACTGCTGCGCCTTAAAGGCTTCAATCAGCTGGTCACGCTCGCTGCCCGGCGTTTCGCCGGTGATCAGCCGCGCATCGCTGGCGGGCAGCAGGCCGGTGATCTCCCGGGCGTGCTCCACGGTGGCGGCAAAAATCATTACCCCTTTGCGCGTGGCGGCAAACTCCATAATCTGGCTGATGATATGCGGGGTAATACGATCCTGCTTTTTCAGCTCGCGGTTAAGGTCGGCCTCGCTGAACAGGCCGTTACTCTGCACCTGCAGGCGGCTGAAATCATACTGCACCACCGGCATGTCCAGCCGTTCCGGCGGCGTCAGGTAGCCATGTTTAATCATGTAGCGCAGCGGCAGCTCGTAAATGCAGTCCCGGAACAGCGCGTTTTCATTCCCGCGCACCATGCCGTGATAATGAAAACGGTATATCCAGCCTTTACCGAGGCGGAACGGCGTGGCGGTGAGCCCCAGCAGACGGATCTGCGGATTGACGCTCCTGAGATGGCTCAGGATCTGCTGATACTGGCTGTCGTCGTCATCGCTGATGCGATGGCACTCGTCCACAATCAGCAGGGAGAATTCGCTCTGAAATTTGTCGAGGTTGCGCGCCACCGACTGCACGCTGCCGAACACCACCTTGCCGTGGCTCTCTTTACGCTGTAACCCGGCGGCAAAGATATCGGCCTCCAGACCCAGGGCCAGATACTTGGCATGGTTTTGCGCCACCAGCTCTTTGACGTGCGCCAGCACCAGCACGCGGCCACGGGCCAGGCGCGCCAGTTCGGCGATCACCAGGCTTTTGCCTGCGCCAGTGGGCAGCACAATGGCCGCCGGTTCTTTATGCTGACGAAAGTGGGCGAGGGTGGCGTCCACGGCTTCCTGCTGGTAGGGGCGAAGTGTAAAGGTCATGGGGTCTCGGTTTGGTTATCTCGCTTATATTATGCCACGAAACTTTTTCCCTTGAGTGGCGCACAGAGCCCGTTATACTGAGCTGTTTCCGACTGCTTCTTTTCCGGACGCATTGTCCGGCTCCTGGCACCTTTAAGGCTTAAAATATTTCATGCGACTTGATAAGTTTATCGCTCAGCAACTCGGCGTAAGCCGCGCTATTGCCGGGCGTCTGATCCGCGCCAGCCACGTCACCGTGGATGGCGATATTGTGCGAGACAGCGCGTTTAAACTCCAGCCTGACCAACAGGTAGAATATGAAGGCAATGCGCTGATCCAGCAGACTGGCCCGCGTTACTTCATGTTGAACAAACCGGAAGGGTATGTCTGCTCCACCGACGATCCCGATCATCCTACCGTGCTCTATTTCCTTGATGAGCCCGTCGCGCACAAACTGCATGCCGCCGGACGTCTGGATATCGATACCACCGGCCTGGTGCTGATGACCGACGACGGTCAGTGGTCGCACCGCATCACCTCCCCGCGTCACCACTGTGAGAAGACCTATCTGGTGACCCTGGAAAACCCGGTGAGCGACAGCACGGCAGAACAATTCGCCCACGGCGTGCAGCTGCATAATGAAAAAGATCTGACCAAACCCGCCGTGCTGGAAGTCATCACCCCAACCGAAGTGCGTCTGACCATCAGCGAAGGGCGCTATCATCAGGTAAAACGCATGTTTGCCGCCGTAGGAAATCACGTTGTCGGGCTGCATCGCGAACGGATCGGGGATATCACTCTCGACCCGGAACTTGAGCCGGGTGAATACCGCCCGTTGACGGAAGAAGAAATTGCCAGCGTTGGCCTCTCTTCACGCTAATTTCAGGAGCTAACTGTGACCACCAGGCCACACTCGTCGTTGAGCATTGTCTTTATTCTTGGCCTGCTGGCCATGCTGATGCCGCTGTCCATCGACATGTATCTGCCCGCACTGCCGGTGATCGCCCAGCAGTTTGGCGTGCCTGCAGGCAGCGTGCAAATGACCCTCAGCAGCTATATTCTCGGTTTCGCGCTCGGACAGCTGCTCTACGGCCCAATGGCTGACAGCCTTGGGCGTAAACCGGTGGTGCTGGGCGGCACGCTGGTGTTCGCCGGCGCGGCGATGGCCTGTGCCATGGCGCAGTCCGTCGATCACCTGATTGTGATGCGTTTCTTCCACGGCCTGGCGGCTGCGGCGGCAAGCGTGGTCATCAACGCCCTGATGCGTGATATCTATCCGAAAGAAGAGTTCTCCCGCATGATGTCGTTCGTCATGCTGGTCACTACCGTGGCCCCGCTGGTGGCGCCCATGGTCGGGGGCGCGGTGCTGGTGTGGTTTAGCTGGCACGCGATTTTCTGGATCCTGGCGCTGGCGGCCCTGCTGGCCTCGGCGATGATCTTCTTCTTTATTAAAGAGACGCTGCCCGCCGAGCACCGGCAGAAGTTTCATATTCGCACCACGCTTGGCAACTTTGCCTCGCTGTTTCGTCATAAGCGCGTGCTGAGCTACATGCTGGCCAGCGGCTTCAGCTTTGCAGGGATGTTCTCGTTCCTCAGCGCCGGGCCGTTTGTCTACATTGAGCTTAACCATGTTTCTCCGCAGCACTTTGGCTACTACTTCGCGCTGAACGTGGTGTTCATCTTCGTGCTGACGATGATTAACAGCCGCTTCGTTCGCCGGGTAGGGGCGCTGAACATGTTCCGCATCGGGCTGTGGATCCAGTTCGTGATGGCGGTGTGGATGGTGGTGACTGCCTTCTTCGATGTCGGGTTCTGGGCGCTGGTGGTGGGTATCGCGGCGTTTGTTGGCTGCATATCGATGGTTTCGTCCAACGCCATGGCGGTCATCCTCGACGAGTTCCCGCACATGGCCGGGACCGCCTCTTCGCTGGCGGGAACCTTCCGCTTCGGGATCGGTGCTATTGTCGGCGCACTGCTTTCGCTGGCGACCTTTAACAGCGCCTGGCCGATGCTCTGGACAATCGCGCTGTGCGCCACCGGCTCCATTGTTTTCTGCCTCTACGCCAGTCGGCCGCGAAAATCGGTGAACTGATGCACAATTAAGGGCCCTGACGGGGCCCTTTTTTGATTCAGGTCAATTAAAAGGCGGTTCATTGACCTCTTGTTTGTTTCTTTTATGTAAAATCTATTTATGTAAATAGTCACATCTTTGTAGTTAAAAAGGTTGTGTTAGATCACAGAAACGGGTACATATAGCGCCGCTATGAACCTGAAACACTGACAAAAAGCCCTGATAAATAAGACGTCAGCGCCCATGGAAACTGGGTGTAAGCGTTTTCTTACTAAAAACAGAGCAGGTGAGTGATGATGTGTTACTATAAATGTAAATAGATTGTGAAGTATATTTTGCTTCCGGGGAACAAACGTGAATACATTACAGCTCTCAATTGTGCATCGCTTGCCGCAGAGCTATCGCTGGTCAGCGGGTTTTGCAGGCTCGAAGGTTGAACCGATTCCGCAGAGCGGAACAAATCCTGATAACTGTCTGGTGGCCCTTAAGCTGCTGAGCCCGGAAGAGGGCAACGCGTGGCCGTTGATGGAAAAGCTGAGCCAGGCGCTGACCGACATTGAGCTTTACAGCTCGGTGCTGGAGTGCGAAGGCGAGCCGTGCCTGTTCGTGAAAAGCCAGGATGAGTTCGCGGCAACCTGCCGCCTGAAAAACGTCGGTGTGGCTATCGCCGAGCCTTTCTCGGGTCAGAATCCTGTCTGAAGCGTCAGCGTAACGCTAACAGCTGACGCGTATACTCCTGCGTCGGCGCGGCAAACACGCGCTGACAGTCTCCCTGCTCGACCACCTCTCCCTGACGTAACACAATCACCTGGTGACATAGCGCCCGTACCACCTGTAAATCGTGGCTGATGAAGATATAGGCCAGACGGTGTTTTTGCTGCAGATCTTTCAGCAGCGCCAGAATCTGCGCCTGCACGGTTTTGTCGAGGGACGACGTCGGTTCATCCAGAATAATCAGCTCCGGGCGCAGGATCAGCGCCCGGGCAATGGCGATGCGCTGGCGCTGTCCGCCGGAAAAGGCGGCCGGATAGCGATGCCGGGTATGAGGATCCAGTCCCACTTCCCCCATCACCCGAATGACTTCTTCTTCGCGTGCCTGCACGCTGAGCCCGGGCTGATGGACGCGCAGCCCCTCCTCAATAATCTGCTGCACGTTAAGGCGCGGGTTAAGAGAAGAGTTAGGATCCTGGAAAACCACCTGCATCCGGTGGCGGACAGGGAGCATCTGGCGGCGATCCCACTCATGCAGGGGGCGATCGTCAAATAAAATCTCCCCCTTCGAGGCGATCAGGCGTAACAGCGCCAGCCCGGTGGTGCTCTTGCCGGATCCCGATTCGCCCACCAGCCCCAGGGTCTCGCCGGGACGCAGGGTAAAGCTGACGTTGTTCAGCACCCGCTTGTTGTCCACCACCCGGCGCAGGATGCCTTTGCGCACCGGAAACGCCACCGAGAGATCCTTCACGCGCAGCAAAGGCTGAGCAGCCTCCGGCAGCGGGACGGGATCCCCGGCGGGCTCGCTGTTGAGAAGTCGCTGGGTGTAGGGATGCTGTGGCGCGGCTAACAGCGACGCGGCGCGGTTCTGCTCCACGCAGCGGCCGTTCTGCATTACCGCCACCTGGTCGGCCAGCTTTTTCACGATGCTGAGATTGTGGGTGATAAACAGCAGGCTCATGTTCAGCTCGTTGCGCAGCTCGCGTAACAATTGCAGGATCTGCGCCTGCACCGTGACGTCCAGCGCGGTAGTCGGCTCGTCGGCGATCAGCAGCTCCGGGCGCGTCAGCAGCGCCATGGCGATCATCACCCGCTGGCGTTCCCCCCCGGAAAGCTGATGCGGAAAATCGCCGAGCCGTTTTGCGGCGTTGCGGATCCCGGTGCGCTCCAGGCAGTCGAGCATTTCACCCCGGGCGGCCTCCTTGCGCATCCCGCGATGCAGGGAGAGCACCTCATAGAGCTGTTTTTCGAGCGTGTGCAGCGGATTCAGTGAAACCATCGGCTCCTGGAAGATCATGGCGATCTTATTCCCGCGCACGCCGCGCAGGGTGCGCTCGTCGGCATGCAGCAGCGACTGGCCGTGAAACAGAATATCGCCCTGAGGATAGACCACCGGCGGTGCAGGCAGCAGACGCAGTATGGACAGGGCTGTGACGCTCTTACCGGAACCCGATTCACCCACCAGCGCCAGCGTCTCACCGGCATCAATTTTCAGGGAGATATCGTTCACCACGGTGCGCACTTCGCCCTGCTGGCGAAAGGCAATGGAGAGCGCGTCGATATGGAGCAGGGGCTGCGTCATCTTACACCGCCTTATTCGGGTCAAAAGCGTCACGGACCGCTTCGCCAATAAAAATCAGCAATGAGAGCAGCACGGCGACGGAGAGAAAGGCGGTGATCCCGAGCCACGGCGCCTGCAAATTATTTTTACCCTGCAACAGCAGTTCCCCCAGCGAAGGCGAGCCCAGCGGCAGGCCGAAGCCGAGAAAATCGAGGGAGGTGAGGGTGGTGATGGAACTGCACAGAATAAACGGCAGGAAGGTTAACGTCGCCACCATGGCGTTCGGCAGCATGTGGCGGAAAATGATCCCGCGGTCGCTTACCCCCAGCGCCTGGGCCGCGCGAATATAATCGAAGTTGCGGGTGCGCAGAAATTCCGCCCGCACCACGCCCACCAGCGCCATCCAGCCAAACAGTACCGTGATAGCCAGCAGCCACCAGAAGTTGGGCTGTACCACGCTTGAGAGCAGAATGATTAAGAACAGCGTCGGCATGCCGGACCACACTTCGATAAATCGCTGTCCCCAGAGGTCGATCCTGCCGCCGTAATAGCCCTGGATCGCTCCCGCCAGTACCCCCATCACGCTGGAAAAAAGGGTCAGCATCAGGCCAAACAGAATAGAAATTCGCGTCCCGTACAGAATGCGCGCCAGCACATCGCCGCCGTTGGCATCGGTGCCCAGCCAGTTTTGCGCCGAGGGTGGCGACGGGAATGGGGTGGTGGTGGCAAAGTTAATGCTGTTGGCACCAAAGCGGACCGGGGTCCACAGCACCCAGCCGTGCTCGTTTAACTGCGCCTGTAGCCACGGGTCCTGATAATCCGCCGCGGTGGCAAAGGGGCCGCCAAAGTCGCTCTCGCTGTAGTTTTTGAGCACCGGGACGTACCAGCGATCGTTAAAGTGCACCAGCAGCGGCTTGTCGTTGGCGATGATCTCCGAGCACAGGCTCAGGGCAAAAAACAGGGCGAAGATCCACAGCGACCAGTAGCCGCGGCGGTTGTGGCGAAAGCGAGCCCAGCGGGCCTGGTTGATGGGGCTTAAGCGCGGCATCAGCGACCCTCAAAATCAATACGCGGATCGACCAGCGTATAGCAGATATCACTGAGGATATTCAGCAGCAGGCCAATCAGGGTGAAAATATAGAGCGTGCCAAACATCACCGGATAGTCCCGCGAGACGGTGGCCTCGTAGCCCAGCAGACCCAGGCCGTTGAGGGAGAACATCACCTCAATAAGCAGGGAGCCGGTAAAGAACATGCTGATAAAGGTGGCCGGAAATCCGGCGATCACCAGCAGCATGGCATTGCGAAAAATGTGTTTCCACAGGATGCGCCGCTCGCTCACCCCTTTGGCGCGGGCGGTCACCACGTACTGCTTGCGGATCTCGTCGAGAAAAGCGTTTTTGGTCAGCATGGTCAGCGCCGCAAATCCGCCGATCACCGTTGCCAGTACCGGCAGGGTGATGTGCCACAGGTAATCGGCGATCTTCTGATACCAGGGCAGCGTGTCGAAATCGGTCGAAACCAGGCCGCGCAGCGGGAAGAGGTCGAAGTAGCTGCCGCCCGCGAAAAAGACAATCAGCAGCACGGCAAACAGGAACGCCGGGATCGCATAGCCAATAATAATGAAGGTGCTGCTCCAGATATCAAACCGACTGCCGTTATCCATCGCTTTACGGATGCCGAGCGGGATCGACACCAGGTAGATAATCAACGTGCCCCACAGCCCGAGCGTAATGGAGACCGGCAGGCTCTCTTTGATCAGATGCAGCACCGACGCGCTGCGAAACAGGCTGTCGCCAAAATCAAAGCGCAGGTAATCTCCCAGCATTTTGAAGTAGCGCTCATGGATCGGCTTATCAAAGCCGTAACGCTGGGTGATCTCGGCGATCACCTCGGGATCGAGGCCGCGTCCGCCGCGATAGTGGCTCTCATTGATGTTGCCCACCCCGGTGCGGGCATGGCTGGCGCGCATCCCTTCATCGCCTCCGCCGGGCATCGCACCGCTGTTGCCAAATTCAATGGCGGCAATGGCCTGATCCACCGGCCCGCCGGGGGCAATCTGCACGATAAAAAAGTTGATGGTGATAATCGCCCACAGGGTGGGGATCACCAGCAGTAAACGACGAAGTAAATAAGCGCCCATTGCGATCCCTTAACGCCGTTCGGCGGGTAATTTCGCCGCTTTGTTAACGTCATACCACCAGTTATCAAACCCGAGGGAATAGACCGGGCGCTGGGCGGGAAGGGAGAATTTATCCCAGCGGGCAACCCTGTCTTCCCCCATAAACCACATTGGCAGCATGTAATAGTTCCAGGTTAACACCCGATCCAGCGCGCGCCCGAAAGGCAGCAGTTTGGCTTTATCCCCCTGCGCGGCGACGATTTGGGCGATCAGGTTATCCACCGCCGGGTTTTTCACCCCCGGTGAGTTATAAGTGGAATCAATGTACTGAGAGGCCCATGAAATCTGCAGGTCAGTGCTGGGCCACGGCGTTGCCCGCCACAGGCGCGGCATCATGTCGTAATCGCGGTTGCGCATCCGGTTGGTGATCTGTGAATTATCCACCTGGCGGATATTCAGGACGATGCCGAGGCGTTCCAGGTTGTGCTGGAACGGCAGCACCCATTGGTTATTGCCCCCGGAGGGCAGCAGTAGTTCAAAACTGAGCGGTTTACCGGTTTGCTTGCTGACCCGCTGCTTATTTTTAATTTCCCAGCCCGCCTCATCCAGCAGCCGGCTGGCTTTCAGCAGGTTATCACGATCGTAGCCGTCGCCTTTTGAGACGGGGGGCTGAAAGACGCTGGTAAAGACTTCCGGGGGAACGGCGCTTTTGAGCGGCCCGAGAAGCGTCAGTTCAGCGGCATCCGGATAACCCGTTGCGGCATATTCGGTATTCTGGAAATAGCTGTTGGCCCGGCTGTAGGCACCGTAAAACAGCGCTTTGTTCATCCACTCGAAATCAAAGGCGAGGGTAATGGCCTGGCGCACGCGGCGGTCGGTAAAGACCGGGCGCTGAATATTAAACGCCAGCCAGCGCGTGTCCTGGGCTGAATCATTTTTAAAGGACTCTTTCACAATATAGCCCCGGTCAAAATTCCTGCCCTTGTAGCGGGTGGCCCAGTTTTTGGCGCTGCTTTCGACCCGCATATCAAACGCACCCGCTTTAAAGGCTTCGAAGGCCACGTTGTCGTCCAGATAGTAGTCGTAGCGCAGGGTGTCGAAATTCCAGCGGCCCCGGTTTACCGGCAGGTTTGCCGCCCAGTAATCCTTAACCCGGGAATAGATCACATACTGCCCCATCTTCCAGCGGGTGATGCGGTAGGGACCACCGGCCAGCGGCGGTTTAGAGAGCGGGTCGCTGAGCTTGTGATCTTTCCAGAACTTCTCCGGCATTACCGGCAGGGTCAGCAGGCTCAGCAAATCCTCTTTATTGGGGCTGGTAAGGGCGATGCGCACCGTCAGCGGCGCGATGGCCGTGATCGTCGCCCCTTTATAGACCAGCCGGAACTGCGGCACGCCTTCGGTCATAAATTTATGGAAGGTGAAGGCGATATCGCTGGCCCTGACCGGCGTCCCGTCGTGAAAACGCGCCAGCGGGTTGATGGTAAGCTCCATCCAGGAAAAATCATCTGCATAACGCGCGGTTTCGGCCACCAGGGGATAATAGCTGCCGGGTTCATCGTCGGAGGTGGTAAAGAGGGTATCGTAGAGGGCGTCGGTGCGCTCTGCCGCTACGCCGCGCAGGGCATAACGGTTGAAGTTATCAAAGGTGCCGTTCGCCGCCAGGGTGACAGCGCCGCCTTTTGGCGCGGCAGGATTGACGTAATCGTAATGATCGAAATTGATAGCGTATTTAGGCTCGCCAATCACCGCGAACGCGTAGCTCTCTTTAATGGTTTGCGCCTGACTGAACCCGCTCATCAACGCCACCAGCAGCAACATCATACGCACAATCATTCCGCTACGTTTTCCTTCTATATTCTCGACGGGCAGGATACCTGAATGATAAGTGACGCAGCGGTGGTTGGGAAATTATTCGCTATCAAGGTGAATATCAGGTTTCCAGCTCAGGAACTGCTCCAGAATCAACGGGCGGCTTATCCAGTACCCCTGCAGCAGATTAACGCCGTGATCGCGCAGCCATTTCGCCTGCTCGGCGGTCTCGACACCTTCTGCGACCGTCACCATGTTCAGCCGTCGCGCCAGGGTCAGCACCGCATCCAGTACCGGAGAGGTGATGGTTTCCATCCCGATGGCGCTCACAAAGCCGCGGTCGATTTTCAGATAGTCCATGGTGAAATGCTCAAGGTAGATCAGGGCGCTGTGCCCGGTACCAAAATCATCCACGGCGATTTCAAAACCTTCCAGATGTAGCCACTCAAACAGCCTGGTCGCTTCCCGCTGATTCAGCATATCGCGTTCGGTAATTTCGAGCACAATCTGGAAATGATCCGGCGGCAGCGAGGCGGCGAATTGACGCATATCGTCTTTAAAGCTGTCGGCGTGCAGATGCCCGGGCGAAATATTAATGCCCAGCTTGGAGCCTGGCGGCAGCCGTTTAGCCAGGGCCGGTGCGTCGCGGCGGATTAGGTCGAAGAGATGCAGCGTCAGCGGCACAATAAGCTGCTGGGCCTCGGCAAAGTTAATAAAGGCATCCGGCGGGATAGCCCCTGCGCCGGGATGTTGCCAGCGCATCAGCACCTCCACGCCCCGCATCTGCAAATCCTTCGAATCCACCACCGGCTGGTACACAACATGAAACTGATTCTGCTTGATACCGGTGAGGATCTCTTTACGCGGATTGGCGCGCATCATCAGCCAGAAGAAGCAGAGCAGCCCAATACTGGAGCCGCACAGCAGGCCGAACAGTAGCGCGAAGATCAGATCTTCCGCCGACCAGATGTCGCCGTACAGATTAATGGTGAGCGGCAGTCCCTTTATCTGGCTTGAACGCAGAGGCCTGTCGTCTAAATCTTTAATATGGATTAACCGGGTTGAATGCGTCGAAAAAGCCGTATTGCCGATGATAAGGGCAATCCCGGCGAACTCATCCTGACGGGCGGTATAGAGCAGGTACGGCGTCAGATTGAGGTTAATGGAGGTAAATACGCCGCCGTCTTTAATTAGCTGATTACGATGCCACAACACAATGGCCGGTTTTTCAGGCATCATCGGTGTACCCGGCAACAGGGCCATGTCTACCGCTTTATTAACGTCGATATCTGGCACAAGTTCGTTAAGCGGGACATGCATAGGACCGGTGGCTGACGAGCAAAAAGCCATTTTATCTTTAACCAGCAGAAAGGCGCGGACGTTAAGACTGAATGAGGCGCGGGAAGTGAGTTCAGATTTGACGTCCTTGCACTCGCTGAGCGTCAGCGGCTGTAATTTATCAATAGAAGTCTGCAGCTCTTCAAAATAACTTTCCATGTACACGCGAAGGTCGCTAATCAGGTTGTCGTATTTCACGTCGCGCTTATGGTAGCTGTAAAAAAACTGCATACCGCCGCAGAGCAGGGCGACAATAAGAGCTGAAAGCATGCTGAGCATCAGCACTTTTCGGCGGGACGATAAATGGCGGGTAAACATAAATGTTATGGGATCCTGATGTGCCGCCCGCGTTATCATGACGGCTAAACTCACGCTACTACAAGACTATAGCCTGGAACGAGAACTCCAGAATTATCGCGAATCGCGATAAAAAAAAGCACTGCAATAGCAGTGCTTTTTACCATGCTGTCAGCCAAGGGAAACGGACAGCACAGGCGGTTAACTGCGAGTCAGTACACGGCGCGCTTCGTTATAGCGCTTCTTCCAGTATGGCTCGTTCATACTGGAGATCGTCACACCGCTGCTGGTGGACGCGTGGACAAACTGGTCGTTACCGATATAGATGCCGACATGACGGCCGGTTGAACCCGCACGGAACAGAACTAAATCGCCGGTGCGTAAGCTGCTACGCGAAATCGATTTGCCCATTTCCTGTTGTTCATAAGTTGAACGTGGAAGTTCTAAACCAAACTGCTCGCGGAACGTACGCTGTACGAAACCGGAACAATCGATGCCTTTACGTGTTTCGCCGCCAAGGCGATAGCGCACGCCTTTCCAGCTGGCATACTGGTCCATTAATCGGGATTTGATATCCAGATTGCTGACCATCTTTTCAAATTCATCCTGAGAGGCTTGCAGTGAAGAGGCGTCTTCTGACCCCACAACACGCGTCTCAGGATGCATATTCTTTGCGGTGTTCGATGCGCTACAAGCTGAAAGCAGAACCGCGACTGCAATCGCCGGGATTACCCGTGAGAAGTATCTCAAGATCGGTTGAGATTTGACCATGTTGTTTATATTCCCTTGAAGTCCTTAACGACAAATATCGTTATAAAAAATGCCAAGCGAGACGAGACTAAATACCTGCGCACTATCAGACAATTCTTTATGGTCAAATCTGTGGCGAATCGCACAAATTTATTTACAACGATAATAATTGTAGCGCTGAGGTAAAACGAGTCTGAGATTACCTGATTGAGCCAGGCATTGCGAGCAAAAATACGCAGTTTTTTATAAGTAAATGTGATAGCAAAAGTCAGTTGACGGGATAGCGAAAAAACAGGCGAATTTAGGTTAAGGAGTGCTCAACGCGTTAATTTCTAACGTGATTAATGTGACAGGAAGATGACGGCGACCGTTATGTCAGGGGAGAAACTAATCAGGGATCGATAACGATCCCTGTTAGTTATAGTTAATTTCTGTTAGTAACTTGTTTTGGAGTTGTTGTATTTGCCAGGCAAATAGCGATCAAACAAGGCTATTAATCGATCGCTCAACGGCGTCATAAGGCACCATGGAAGGCCAATCAAAGCCACCGAAAGCGACCCGACGGCAATATCAGTGAACCAGTGCGCGCCGATCATTACTCGCGGGAAAGCGAAAACCACAAAAATAATCAGGGCTAATGCGAAAGTCTTATGACCGAAATAACGCCACATAAAAGCGGTGAAAATAAGCAGCATCATTCCGTGATCGCCCGGGAAACTGTCTTTCGATGCGTCTTTTGTTGAAATATGCAGCAATTCGCTGACGCGGTAGATATCCGGGAAAAATAGCGTCGGACTTGAGCGTTTCACCGGAATAAAGGCCTGCGCCAGCTGGTTCAGAACCACCGCAGTCAGCAGCATCACCAGGCCAATCATCAGAATACGCCGACGCCCGGCAGGGCTCTCGTTACGCCAGAAGGCGAACATCAACGCGCCCATCGCCAGCAGCGAGCAGCCGTCAAAGGCACGGTTGTTGGTGATAGCCACCAGCCACAGGAAAGCGCGGCTTTCAACCAGCTTGTGGTTGAAGAAGTGGAAGATCCCGCTGTCCAGCGGGAACCAGAAACCGTGGTTGGCCGGCAGATACCAGGATAAAAAGAGCGCCACACCGGCAAAATTGAGCAACAAAATGGGTATTAGTCGGGTTTTCATCATCACGCCGTTAACAGTTAAAACAGGGCAACGTTAGTTGCCCGAACTTAAACGAAGCTTCAACAAGCTGGACTGTAAGGCGTTCCAGTCGGTGTTAACCGCACTAATTAACTCTATTCGGCTATCCGGCGGCGCCACGCCCTGCGTTTCGATGAAGAAATCTGCCCCCTGGCGATTGATTCGCACCAGCCCGTCGGGCGTACGCATCACCCCCTTCACCCGTTCAACCGGGGCAAGGCGCGCCCACTCCAGTAAACCGATGGTGTCGAAGCAGGTATCGGCATCGAACACCCAGCCGCAGGCCTGGTGTCCCTGACCGCTGTTCAGGCTGCGACGCCAGCGCTGGTGTGCGGGCAGGCTCAGCGCCGCCAGACCCTGCTTTTCGCCGTGGCTGTGGGCATGGGCTGCGCTGGTGGGCAGTTCAGCAACATTGCGCCGCGGCAGGTCAAGCAGGGCGTTATCCACGTTCCCCTGAGTAGCGTGCGCCAGCTGACGTTCTCCGCCGAAGTGCTGCCACCAGATCTCCAGCGCGGCGCGGCTCTCTGGCGTGGCGCGATCTTCTTTATTGGCAATGATGATGTCGGCGGCGGCCAGCTGATCGCGGAAGTTTTCGTTGTGGACAAATTTTTCGTCCAGCAGCTGACGGGGATCGAGCAGGCACAGGGTGGCACGCAAATCGATCCACGGCTCATAGACCGGCGCGGTCAGCAGGTCGAGGATCTGCTTAGGATGGCCAAGCCCGGTGGGTTCAATCAGCAGCCGGTCTGGCTTGCCCTGGCGCAGCAGGGTATTGAGCCCCACCTGCATCGGCAGGCCGTTCACGCAGCACATGCATCCACCCGGGATCTCCTTTACCAGCGCCCCGTTGTCGGCCAGCAGCGCACCATCAATGCCTATTTCGCCAAATTCATTGACCAGCACCGCCCATTTTTCGTCGGGATCTTTATTGGCCAGCAGGTGCAGTATCGACGTGGTTTTCCCGCTACCGAGAAAGCCAGTAATGAGGTTGGTTTTAGTCACAGGTGCTCCAGGGTGATAAATGTAATGCTATAACAATTATCAGTAATCCTGGCGGAAAAGAACAGAATTGGGAAGGGGAAGGGCGAACGGGGAGTTCCCCGCTCGCCTTAAGCGCAAAAAAGGTTAAACCGCGAGGGTATCGATAATCGCCTGACGTGCGCCCGACTGGCGGATACGCTGCCAGGCCCCGGTAACGGCCTCCACAAACTGCGGATCCTGCGGCAGGTCGTTGCCAAAAATTTCATTCAGAGCCAGCAGGGCAGTGACGCGCTCCTCCTCGCTGCTGGTCTCGACGATGGCGCGAATTTTATCCCTCAGCGGATCGCGCACATCAATGGCATTGCCCGCGTCATCCACGCCGCTGACGTAGCGCATCCAGCCCGCGACGCCGAGCGCCAGCAGTGGCCAGGCGGTGCCGCGCTGAAGATGGTGGCGAATACCCTCCAGCATACGCTGCGGCAGTTTCTGGCTGCCGTCCATCGCAATCTGCCAGGTACGGTGCTGCAGCGCCGGGTTGGCGAAGCGGTCAATCAGGCTGTCGGCATAGGCGATAAGGTCCACACCCGTAATACGCAGGGTCGGCGCCTGTTCGTTAAGCATCAGGCGACGGGCGGCGTCACGCAGCGCGCTATCGGCCATGCAGTCGTTAATGTGGGCGAAACCGGCCAGATAGCCGAGATACGCCAGGAAAGAGTGACTCCCGTTGAGCATGCGCAGCTTCATCTGCTCCCACGGCAATACGTCCTGCACCATCTGCACGCCGGCCACTTCCCACTCCGGACGCCCGGCGACGAAGTTATCCTCGATAACCCACTGAATAAACGGCTCGCTGCTGATAGCGCACGGATCCTCGACGCCCACTTCGCGGGCGATTTCCGCCAGGGATTCATCGGTGGCGGCAGGCACAATCCTGTCCACCATGGTGCCCGGGAAGCTGACGTTAGCGGCAATCCACTCCGCCAGCTCCGGCGAGCGCTTGTGAGCCATCCCCAGCACCGCGTTTTTTACCACATGGCCGTTATCGGGAATATTATCGCAGGAGAGCACGCTGAACGGCGGCAGGCCGCGCTCGCGACGGCGATGCAGGGCCTCGACCAGAATCCCCGGCGCCGAGTGCGGCGCATCGGGATACTCCAGATCGTGAATGATACGTTCATTATGGGTATCCAGCTTGCCGGTGGCCGGATCGATGCAGTAACCCTTTTCGGTAATGGTCAGGGAGACAATCGCCACCTGTGGCTCGCAAAACTTCTCAATAATGGCTGCCAGCGAATCGAGCTTAGCGTTCAGGCATTCATGCACCGCCCCCACGATAATCGGCTGATTACCGTCGGCACCTTTTTCCAGCACCGTAAACAGATGATCCTGCGCGCGCAGCTGGCTCATCAGCGTATCGCCGCTAAACAGGCTAATCTCACATATCCCCCAGTCGCCGCCTCTGGCGTTAAGCACCCGATCGGTCAGGAGCGCCTGATGGGCGCGATGGAAGGCGCCAAAGCCGAAATGCACGATACGGGAGCGTAACGTCTGGCGATCGTACTGCGGCTGTAACACGTGGGCAGGTAGCGCGGTGGAGGCAATTGTCTTCATGAAATAAACACCTGATTAACCATTAATTAACAAGCCCAGTGTAAAGTTATATGACAACAAATTGAATTGGTGAGCCGTAAATATCCGGGAACTGTGAGATGGATCAATCAATATAGCGAGGCGTATTGACCTGTTGCAGCATGCATGTATGGTAGTCGTCATCACATGTCGAAATATTGGTATAACAACTTTAGAGGGTGAATCAATGGAACAAACCTGGCGTTGGTACGGGCCGAAAGATCCTGTTTCTCTTGATGATGTGCGTCAGGCTGGCGCGACGGGCGTTGTCACGGCGCTGCACCATATTCCTAACGGCCAGGTGTGGCCGGTAGAGGAGATCAAAGCGCGTCAGGCGCTGCTGGCCGAGAAAGGGCTCACCTGGTCAGTCGTCGAGAGCATTCCGGTACATGAAGAGATCAAAACCCACTCCGGCGACTATCAGACCTGGATTGCCAACTACCAGCAGAGCATCCGCAATCTCGCGGCCTGCGGCATTGACACCGTCTGCTACAACTTTATGCCGATCCTCGACTGGACGCGTACCGACCTCGAATATACTTTGCCGGACGGCTCAAAGGCGCTGCGTTTTGACCAGATCGCCTTTGCCGCGTTCGAACTGCATATCCTGAAGCGCGACGGCGCGGCGGCAGATTACACCGCAGAAGAGCAGCAGCAGGCGAAGGCATGGTTCGAGGCGGCAAGCGACGCGGATATCGAAAAATTAACCCGCAACATCATCGCTGGTCTGCCGGGTGCGGAAGAGGGGTATACCCTTGATCAGTTCCGTGCGCGCCTGGCAGAGTATGGCAACATCGACAAAAACCAGCTGCGTGAGAACATGGCCGTCTTCCTGCGCGCGATTGTACCGGTGGCGGAAGAGGCGGGCGTGCGTCTGGCGGTTCACCCGGACGATCCACCGCGTCCTATCCTCGGTCTGCCGCGCATTGTCTCTACCATTGAAGATATGCAGTGGCTGAAAGAGACGGTCGACAGCATCAACAACGGCTTCACCATGTGTACCGGCTCCTACGGCGTGCGCGCCGATAACGATCTGGTGAAGATGATTGAAACCTTCGGCGACCGTATCCACTTTACCCACCTGCGGGCAACCTGCCGGGAAGAGAATCCGAAGACCTTCCACGAAGCGGCGCACCTTAACGGTGACGTGAACATGGTCGCGGTGGTTGATGCGATTCTGGGCGAAGAGAAGCGCCGTAAGCAGGCGGGCGATCTGCGTCCTATCCCGTTCCGTCCGGATCACGGACACCAGATGCTGGACGATCTGCGTAAGAAAACCAACCCAGGCTATTCGGCGATTGGCCGTCTGAAAGGGATGGCGGAAGTGCGCGGCGTGGAGCTGGCGCTGAAGATGACCAAATATCCGGAACTTCTTTAAGCGGTATTGCCGGGTGGCGGCTTCGCCTTGCCCGGCCTACAAAAGCACCCATAAAAAAACCGGCTCATTGGCCGGTTTTTCGTAGGCCCGGTAAGCGTAGCGCCACCGGGAAAACAGCCCGCACTTAGTCAGCACGACCCATATAGCGTTTTTCTTCGATATGGATACGGATTTTCTCGCCAGCGGAGAGGTACTCTGGCACCTGAACGACCAGACCGGTGGTCAGGGTCGCAGGTTTGTTACGCGCGGACGCTGATGCGCCTTTGATGCCCGGTGCGGTTTCCACGATCTCCAGGTCCACGGTCTGCGGCAGCTCCAGCGCCAGCAGGACGCCATCCCAGGTCAGGACCTGCATGTCCGGCATGCGCCTTCAGGAATAAACAGCAGCTCTTCTTCAATCTGATCTTTGGTGAAGATGTATGGCGTGTAGTCTTCTTTGTCCATAAAGACGTACTCGTTGCCGTCAATGTAGGAGAAGTCGACATAGCGACGGGTCAGGGTAACGGTATCCACGATATCGTCGCCTTTGAAACGCTCTTCAACTTTCAGACCGGTACGCACATCGGCGAAACGCATTTTGTACAGCGTTGCTGCGCCACGGGCGCTGGGTGCCTGAATATCAATGTCTTTCACAATCAGCAGTTTGCCGTTGTAATTCAGCACCATACCTTTCTTAATTTCGTTCGCTCTTGGCATTGCAGTAATCCTGTTAACGGGAAGGTCAAAAATATCGCGTCAAAGTACTCGCGCGCGGCTTTTCAGGCAAGCGGATTTCGCGGCTTTTGCTATCAATACGCAAAAGGTGTTACTGTGCGCGCCACGCCCGTGCTCCAGGGTTTCTTTCAGGTAAAGTGAATATATGGATTGCCGTCCGGATTGTGGAGCATGCTGCACCGCGCCCTCCATCACCAGCCCCATTCCCGGGATGCCCAACGGCAAGCCTGCCAATACCCCTTGCGTGCAGCTGGACGCGCAGCAGCGCTGCAAAATCTTCGGTTCGCCTTTGCGCCCAAAAGTGTGCGCCGGACTCCAGCCCTCGCGGGAGATGTGCCAGGATACGCGCCAGCAGGCCATGACCTGGCTGCTGGAACTCGAGGCGCTCACCGCGCCCTAAATATCCTTAATGCGGCTCAGGCAGATCGTGGTGAGAACGCACATCCCCAGTGCGATCCAGAATACCGCGTGATAACTCCAGATCTCGGCCACAATCCCGGCCACAGAGCCCGCAATAATCCAGCCCACGCGGGTGGTATTAGTATACAGCGTGGTAGCAGCACCCGCCTGGCCCGGCATCAGATCCTGGAAATAGAGCATGCCGATCCCGGCGAGAATACCAATATAGATAGCGTTCAGCAGCTGTAAGCCCAGCAGCACTACCGGCGTTTGTGCGGTGAGCATCCCGACGTAAAACAGCAAACCGGCGACGGCGGCAAGGCGCATCAGGAAGCGTTTCCCAAAACGTCTGGCGTAGTAGCCTGCAATCAGCATCGTTGGGATCTCCAGCCCGGCGGCGGTTCCCATCATCACCCCCGCCAGCTTCTCGGACAGATGCAGCTCATTAATGATAAACAGCGGCATATTGATGATGTACAGGCTGTTAGTGCCCCACATTAAGGTGCAGATGGTAAACAGCAGCAGGGCGTCGCGACGGTTACGGCGCGGTGATTCCAGCACGCTGCTGGCCAGCTTAGGCTCCTTGCGCATCGTCGGCAGGAAAAACCACACCATCGCGCCACAGACCACAAACGCCACGGCGGCGCTGAGATACATCGTAGGGAAGCCAAACCCCATCGCCAGCGCATAGGCCAGCGGCGGCCCTACCACCCAGGCCAGGGACACCTGGGCACGCAGGATCGAGCTGAACATTACCGCCTCGCGGCCGGTATGGTCGGCATGCTCCCGGGCTAAGGCAAACAGCTGCGGGTTGGCGGTAGAGCCAAAGCTGCTGAGAAACACGCCAACAAACAGCAGCACAAAATAGTTACGGTTCCAGGCGAACAGCAGGCAGGCGAATACTCCCAGCAGACAGCAAAAAACAATCAGGGATTTGCGATCGCCTTTCTTATCTGAACGCCCGGCCAGAAACTGGCTGACCAGGATGCCGATAATGGCGCTGCCGGTGAAGAAGAAACCCACCATGGCAGGACGGGCATGCACCTCGTTGGTGAGAAACAGGCTCAGCGTCGGCGTCTGTAGCGCGCCGGCAATGCCGGTAAGGAAAGCAACAATCAAAAACGCCGATGAGGTCAGATCAAAGGATTTTGGCGAGGCGGCCGCGGGAGTGGTGTGCATGTTTCTGTATCAGTGATATGAAGAGACGCGGATTTTACGCCGCTTGTCAGAAAATAAACAGCTGTCCGCGTCAATTACCCCACAAAAAATCAAAATAGCATTTCAGATTGCCGTTGCGCTTGCTGAAGTTGCTGAAGCCGAGCGGCTGGCAGCAGGCGACTGAAGCAAAAATGTGCTGTAACTCTAAATTCTGCACGCTTAAATGACTCTTTACTTGAAAGCTATCCCATAAAGCGCAAGACTTCTTGAAACGTTTCAGCGCTAATTGGTTTACCTAACCCAAACGGATTGGCGCCTTTTTTCACAGTTAAGCTGAATCGATTCAAATTCAGCAGGAGTGGAGAACCATGTTCCAGTTATCCGTGCAGGACATTCATCCGGGCGAACAGGCCGGTACAAAAGAAGAGGCTATCCGGCAGATCGCTGCCGCGCTGGTGCAGGCGGGCAATGTGGCTGACGGCTACGTTGACGGCATGCTGGCGCGCGAGCTGCAGACCTCAACCTTCCTCGGTAATGGTATCGCCATTCCGCATGGCACCACCGATACCCGCGACCAGGTGCTGAAAACCGGCGTTCAGGTTTATCAGTTCCCGCAGGGCGTGCTCTGGGGTGAAGGCCAGGTGGCCTATGTCGCCATCGGGATTGCCGCCAGCAGCGATGAACACCTCGGCCTGCTGCGTCAGCTGACGCACGTTCTCAGCGATGACAATGTGGCTGAACAGCTGAAATCCGCGACCACCGCAGAAGAGCTGCGCGCGCTGCTGATGGGTGAAAAGCAGAGCGAAGCCCTGAAGCTGGATAACGAGACGCTGACTCTGGACGTAGCCGCGTCCGATCTGGTGACCCTGCAGGCGCTGAACGCCGGTCGTCTGAAAGAAGTGGGTGCGGTGGATACCGCTTTCGTGGCGCACGCCATCAACGATAAGCCGCTGAATCTCGGCCAGGGCATCTGGCTGAACGACTGTGCTGAAGGCAACCTGCGCAGCGCTATCGCGGTCAGCCGCGCGGCCACCGCATTCGATACCGCCGGGGAAACCGCGGCGATGCTGATTACCGTCGCCATGGCGGATGAACAGCCGGTAGAGGTGCTGAAGCGCCTCGGCGACCTGCTGCTGAACAAAAAAGCTGAACAGCTGCTGAAAGCAGACGCTGCAACCCTGCTGGCGCTGCTGACCAGCGATGACGTAAACACCGATGAACTGCTGAGCGCCGAGTTTGTGGTGCGTAACGAGCACGGCCTGCACGCCCGTCCGGGCACCATGCTGGTCAACACTATTAAGCAATTCTCCAGCGACGTTACCGTCACCAACCTCGACGGCAGCGGTAAACCTGCTAACGGCCGCAGCCTGATGAAAGTCGTGGCGCTGGGCGTGAAGAAAGGCCATCGCCTGCGCTTCACCGCACAGGGTGCAGATGCTGAACAGGCGCTGAAAGCGATTGGCGATGCCATCGCGGCCGGTCTGGGGGAGGGCGCATAATGAGCAGACGTGTTGCCACTATTACGCTGAACCCGGCTTACGATCTCGTGGGCTTTTGCCCGGAAATTGAACGCGGCGAAGTTAACCTCGTGCGTACCACTGGCCTGCACGCGGCAGGTAAAGGGATTAACGTTGCGAAAGTGCTGAAGGATCTGGGTATCGACGTCACCGTCGGCGGTTTCCTCGGCAAAGATAACCAGGATGGTTTCCAGCAGCTGTTCAGCGAGCTGGGGATCGCCAACCGTTTTCAGGTGGTGCAGGGCCGTACCCGCATCAACGTGAAAATGACCGAAAAAGATGGCGAAGTCACCGACCTGAACTTCTCCGGTTTTGAAGTCACCCAGGCCGACTGGGAGCGTTTTGTGAATGACTCCCTGACCTGGCTCGGCCAGTTCGACATGGTCTGCGTCAGCGGCAGTCTGCCGTCCGGCGTCAGCCCGGAAGCCTTTACCGACTGGATGACGCGCCTGCGCAGCCAGTGCCCGTGCATCATTTTTGACAGCAGCCGCGATGCGCTGGTGGCCGGTCTGAAAGCCGCGCCGTGGCTGGTCAAACCAAATCGTCGCGAACTTGAGATCTGGGCTGGCCGTAAGCTGCCAGAATTAAAGGACGTGATTGAGGCCGCCCACGCGCTGCGTGAGCAGGGCATCGCGCACGTGGTGATTTCCTTAGGTGCCGAAGGGGCGCTGTGGGTTAACGCCTCTGGCGAATGGATCGCAAAACCGCCGTCAATGGAAGTGGTCAGCACCGTCGGTGCCGGCGATTCGATGGTTGGCGGGCTGATCTACGGCCTGCTGATGCGTGAATCCAGCGAGCATACTTTACGTCTTGCCACCGCCGTTGCTGCCCTGGCCGTCAGCCAGAGCAATGTCGGCATTACCGATCGTACCCAGTTGGCCGCGATGATGGCGCGCGTTGACTTGAAACCCTTTAACTGACAGCAGGAGAGGCATAATGAAAACGCTGCTGATTATTGACTCTGCACTCGGACAGGCTCGCGCTTATATGGCGAAAACCCTGCTGGGTTCGGCGGGACATAAAGCACACCTTGATTTCATCGACAACCCGGGCGATGCCGAACTGGTTATCGTGCTGGGCGACAAAATTCCGGCCGACAGATCGCTGAACGGCAAAAAAGTGTGGCTGGGCGACATCAATCGCGCCGTGGCTCACCCGGAACTGTTCCTGAGCGAAGCGAAAGGCCACGCAGCGCTCTATACCGCGCCTGTCGCAGCGGCTGAACCTGTTGCTGCCAGCGGGCCGAAGCGCGTTGTGGCGGTCACTGCCTGTCCGACCGGCGTGGCGCACACCTTTATGGCGGCTGAAGCCATTGAAACCGAAGCCAAAAAACGCGGCTGGTGGGTGAAAGTTGAAACCCGCGGTTCCGTAGGCGCGGGCAACGCCATCACCCCGGAAGAGGTGGCGGCTGCGGATCTGGTTATCGTGGCGGCAGATATCGAAGTGGATCTGGCGAAGTTTGCCGGTAAGCCGATGTACCGCACCTCAACCGGTCTGGCGCTGAAGAAAACTGCGCAGGAGCTGGATAAAGCCCAGGCTGAAGCCAAACTCTTCCAGCCTACAGGGAACACTGCGGCTGCGGCTTCCGAAGGCAAGAAAGAGTCTGCCGGAGCCTATCGTCACCTGCTGACGGGCGTTTCTTACATGCTGCCGATGGTGGTAGCGGGCGGTCTGTGTATCGCGCTCTCCTTCGCGTTCGGTATCGAGGCCTTTAAAGAGCCGGGTACCCTGGCGGCGGCGCTGATGCAGATTGGCGGCGGCTCGGCGTTCGCGCTGATGGTGCCGGTACTGGCGGGTTACATTGCGTTCTCCATCGCTGACCGTCCGGGTCTGACCCCGGGTCTTATCGGCGGTATGCTCGCCGTGAGCACCGGCTCTGGCTTTATCGGCGGGATCATCGCGGGCTTCCTCGCAGGCTACGTGGCGAAACTTATCAGCTCGAAGCTGAAACTGCCGCAGAGCATGGAAGCGCTGAAACCGATCCTGATTATTCCGCTGTTCTCCAGCCTGGTGGTTGGTCTGGCGATGATCTACCTGATCGGCAAACCGGTTGCAGGCATTCTCGAAGGCCTGACCCACTGGCTGCAGACCATGGGCACCGCCAACGCGGTCCTGCTGGGAACTATTCTCGGTGCCATGATGTGTACCGATATGGGTGGTCCGGTTAACAAAGCGGCATACGCCTTCGGTGTTGGCCTGCTGAGTACCCAGACGTATGCCCCAATGGCGGCGATTATGGCGGCGGGCATGGTGCCACCGCTGGCGCTGGGCCTGGCGACTATCGTTGCCCGTCGTAAGTTCGACAAGGCGCAGCAGGAAGGCGGTAAAGCGGCGCTGGTTCTCGGCCTGTGCTTTATCACCGAAGGGGCGATTCCGTTCGCTGCCCGCGATCCGATGCGTGTTCTGCCGTGCTGTATCGTCGGCGGTGCCGTGACCGGTGCCATATCTATGGCGGTTGGCGCGAAGCTGATGGCGCCGCACGGCGGTCTGTTTGTTCTGCTGATCCCTGGCGCAATCACGCCGGTGCTGGGTTACCTGTTTGCGATTATCGCCGGTACCCTGGTGGCAGGTCTCTCTTACGCGGTGCTGAAGCGCCCGGAAGCTGAGGTGGTTGCAGCAAAAGCAGCATAATTTAACGTTCTCCAGAAAGGGCAGAGGTAACTCTGCCCTTTTTTTTGCCTTTAATCGTGCAGCGGTTCGCAGTTTTTTGTAGAGCGAAAAAGTGTATCTACAAAAAACTGTGATTCTGTTCATATACATTTCACGATCTCATTTTGGATCTATTTACTTTCCCCTTCTTACGCATACTATGAACATGTGTTCACATACAAACACATGCTCTAATAGTCTTTAAAGTAACTCCCTCGCTTAATTATCATTGCGATGGCCTGCGTGCCAGAGGATGTTCTATGCGTGAAAAGGATTATATTGTTGTTATTGGTTCTGCAAATATGGATGTTGCGGGGTATTCACATGCCTCGCTGAATTATGCGGACTCTAACCCAGGTAAAATAAAATTTACCCCCGGCGGCGTAGGCCGGAATATTGCGCAAAACCTTGCGTTGCTGGGGAAAGATGTCTGGCTGTTTTCCGCGGTCGGCGATGATTTTTACGGTCAGTCGCTGCTGTCACAAACCCAGGCCGCTGGCGTACAGGTAGAAAAATGTCAGGTCATCGCGGGTGAGGGCACCTCCAGCTATTTATCGTTACTCGATAACACCGGCGAAATGCTGGTGGCCATTAATGACATGGCCATTTCTGACTACATTAACCCGGAATATCTGGCCCACCATCTGGCCTTTCTGCGTGCAGCAAAAGCGGTGGTGGTGGACTGCAATCTCAGTGAATCCGCGCTGGGCTGGATCTTTGAAAACGCAGGCCAGGCGCCGGTATTCGTTGACCCGGTCTCCGCCTGGAAGTGCCATAAAGTGCGCGACTGGCTGGGCCATATCCACACCCTGAAACCCAACCGTATTGAAGCCGAAACCCTGAGCGGCATCCCGCTGAGCTGTGCCGCCGATGCGCCAAAAGTCGCGGCCTGGTTCCACGAGCATGGCCTGTTCCGGCTGGTGTTAAGCATGGGTGGCGACGGCGTTTATTACAGTGAGAAAGAGGGAGAAAGCGGCTGGTCAGCCCCCTTCAAAACCCGGCTGGTGAACGTGACCGGCGCGGGCGACGCCATGATGGCGGGGCTGGCGTTCTGCTGGCTGGAAGGCGCCACCTTCGCCCATTCCGTTCGTTTTGCCCAGGGCTGCTCTTCGCTGGCGCTGGCGTCGATTTATACCAATAACCCTGATTTATCGTCTGAAAATGTTAACGCATTAATGGAGAGAGAACATGTCTGAATTAAACTTATCTGCTGAGTTCCTGCAAATTTCTCCTGAAGTCCAGGACGCCTTAAATAATAACAAACCGGTCGTGGCGCTTGAATCCACCATTATTTCTCACGGCATGCCTTTCCCACAAAATGCCCAGACGGCACTGGAAGTTGAAGATGCGATCCGCCAGCAGGGCGTTATTCCGGCCACTATCGCTATTATTCACGGCGTAATGAAAGTGGGGCTAAGTAAAGAAGAGATTGAATTATTAGGCCGCGAAGGTCACGCCGTAACGAAAGTCAGCCGCCGGGATCTGCCTTTTGTCGTGGCAGCCGGAATAAACGGTGCCACGACGGTGGCCTCAACCATGATTATTGCCGCGATGGCCGGGATTAAGGTCTTTGCCACCGGCGGCATTGGCGGCGTGCATCGTGGGGCGGAACACACTTTTGATATTTCCGCCGATTTGCAGGAGCTGGCGAAAACCAACGTTGCCGTGGTGTGCGCCGGGGCAAAATCTATTCTCGATCTCGGATTAACCACCGAATATCTCGAAACCAATGGCGTGCCGTTAATCGGCTATCAGACCCAGTCCCTGCCTGCCTTCTTCTGTCGCACCAGCCCGTTTGAGGTCAGCATTCGTCTCGACAGCGCAGAAGCCATCGCCCGCGCAATGGCGGTGAAATGGCAGACCGGCCTCAACGGCGGCCTGGTGGTGGCGAATCCCATCCCGGAACAGTTTGCCATGCCGGAAGAGACCATCAATGCAGCTATCGACCAGGCGGTGAAGGAAGCGGAAGAGCAGGGCGTGACCGGCAAAGCCAGCACCCCGTTCCTGCTGGCCCGGGTAGCGGAATTAACCGGCGGCGACAGCCTGAAATCCAATATTCAGCTGGTCTTTAACAACGCCCGCCTGGCCTGCGATATCGCTAAGTCGTACCAGCGCCTCGCGTAACCTTTCACAGGCAGTTTGCCGTCGCCTGTCTTCGCAGTGGAATCACGGATACCCGGCCTGTCGCCGGGTTTTCAGGTAAGGAAATCATTATGGACGTAATGAGAAGTCTGCTGGGTATGGCGGTACTGTTAGCAATAGCTTTCCTTCTTTCAGTCAACAAACGCCGGATCAGCCTGCGCACCGTCGGCGCCGCATTCGTATTGCAGGTGGCGATCGGCGGCATCATGCTCTATTTCCCACCCGGCAAATGGCTGGTGGAACAGGCCGCCATCGGGGTCAGTAAGGTCATGTCCTACAGCGATGCCGGGAGCGCCTTTATCTTTGGCGCGCTGGTTGGGCCGAAGATGGACACCCTGTTTGACGGGGCCGGGTTCGTGTTTGCGTTCCGCGTTCTGCCCGCCATTATCTTTGTCACCGCGCTGATCAGCCTGCTTTACTACATTGGCGTGATGGGATTGCTGATCCGTGTTCTGGGTGGCATTTTCCAGAAAGCGCTGCGCATCAGTAAAATTGAATCCTTCGTGGCGGTGACCACTATCTTCCTCGGGCAAAACGAAATCCCGGCTATAGTCAAACCCTTCATCGACAAGCTGAACCGCAACGAGCTGTTTACCGCCATCTGCAGCGGGATGGCGTCGATTGCCGGGTCAATGCTGATTGGCTATGCGGGGATGGGGGTGCCGATTGATTATCTCCTCGCCGCCTCGTTGATGGCGATCCCCGGGGGCATCCTGTTTGCCCGTCTGCTGAGCCCGGCCACGGAGGCGTCGCAGGTCACCTTTGAAAACCTGTCGTTCAGCGATACGCCGCCGAAAAGCATTATCGAAGCCGCGGCGACCGGGGCGATGACCGGGTTAAAAATCGCCGCCGGGGTGGCGACGGTGGTGATGGCGTTTGTGGCGATCATCGCCCTGCTGAACGGTATGCTGGGCGGCATCGGCGGCTGGTTTGGCATTGAAAGCCTGAGCCTGGAAGGGCTGTTTGGCTACGCCCTGGCGCCGCTGGCGTGGATCATGGGGGTGGAGTGGCAGGATGCTACCCTGGCAGGCAGCCTGATTGGCCAGAAGCTGGCGATTAACGAGTTCGTCGCCTATCTCAACTTCTCGCCGTATCTGCAAACCGCCGGTCAGCTGGACGTGAAAACCATCGCCATCATCTCTTTTGCGCTGTGCGGATTTGCTAACTTCGGCTCGATTGGCGTGGTGGTAGGGGCGTTTTCTGCGGTATCGCCTCAGCGCGCGCCGGAGATTGCCCAGCTTGGCGTCCGGGCGCTGGTGGCGGCAACCCTCTCCAACCTGATGAGCGCCACCATCGCGGGCTTCTTTATTGGTTTAGCGGGCTAGGCGCAGGCCGGGTAGGGGATCTACCCGGCCTGTTTACGGCTGGCTGTCCAGCAGCGACAGGGTGTTATCCACCGACAGCGTCGGGTTGTTGATGCTTTCGCTGGCCCGGGAGAGCGCCGCACAGGCAACGGCAAACCGGGCGCTGTCCGCAAAATCGCTCCCGTCGAGGAAGCCATAGATCAGTCCCGCCATAAAGGCGTCATCAGCACCAAAGCGGTCGACTACCGGGTGGGCTGGCGGCGTCAGCAGGAACGGCTCCGCGCCTTGCTCGCTGCACAGCACCGAATCATCTTCCAGACACACTACAATCCGCTGCACCCCTTTCTCATGCAGGGCGTTGAGCGCGGCCTGACGATCGTCGCACTCCGCCAGAATCTGCAGCTCCTTCAGGGTTGGCTTCAGGGTATGGATACGTGACAGCCAGGGTTTGACTCTCCCGGCTTTGAATTCTGATACCGTGTCGACAAACACCGGCACATCCCCGGCGAGGGTAAAGACCCACTCCAGCGATTCTGCGGTGAGGTTGCAATCCGCCAGCACCACACCCGCATGGGCCAGCAGCTCGCGGGACTGGTTCAGCAGCTGCGGCGTCAGCCCCTGCAGGATATGGGTATCGTTGATCGCTAAAACGGTGTCGTCCTGCGGATTCGCAATCGACAGATAGGTCGCCGTGCTCTGTCCGTGCAGGCGGATGGTGCTCTGGACGTTAACGCCCGCCTGACGGGTCTGTTCCAGCAGGGTTTCGCCATAAAAATCGCTGCCGACGGCAGAGATCAGGTGCACCTCACGCCCGAGCAGCGCCAGATTATGGGCAATGTTACGCGCCACGCCGCCCGCCGCACACTGAATGGCCCCCGGATGGGAGGAGGGTTCCGGGAAGCGAATATCCGCCACGCCGCGAATATCCATATTGATGGCACCCAGCGCCACGCAGTAATCCTGTTCGGTCAGGATATAGCCTTTGCCCTTGATCGCCCCTTTACGCATTAAATCCATAATGTGCGCGGCGACGCGGGAGCGGCTGATATCGAGGATCTGGGCGATCTCATGCTGTTGAATAAGAGGGTTACGCCGCAGGATCTTCAGGATCTGCTTTTCCCTTTCGTTCATCATTATGCGGTGGCCTCGGCATGCTGTTGCGCTTTCAGCCAGGCGATCTCTTCGGCCCAGATATCCGGGTTGATCGTTTCCAGCACCATCGGGATACCGTCGAATCGCGGGTCCTGCATGATAAAGCGGAACGCGTCATGGCCGATGTTACCTTCGCCCAGGCTGTGGTGACGGTCAACGCGGCTGCCGAAGGCGCTTTTCGCGTCGTTAAGGTGCATACCGCGCAGGTACTTAAAGCCGACGATGCGTTCGAATTCGGCGAAGGTTTTTGCACACTCTTCCGTGCTGCGCAGGTCGTACCCGGCAGCAAAGGCGTGACAGGTATCAATGCAGACGCCGACGCGGGTTTTATCTTCCACGCCGTCGATGATGGCCGCCAGATGTTCAAAGCGGAACCCGAGGTTGCTGCCCTGGCCCGCCGTGTTTTCGATTACTGCCGTGACCCCTTCGGTCTGCGCCAGGACGATATTAATTGACTCGGCGATCCGCGCCAGGCATGCATCTTCATCAATTTGTGACAGATGGCTGCCGGGGTGGAAGTTCAGCAGCGTCAGGCCGAGCTGCTCGCAGCGCTGCATCTCATCCAGGAAAGCGTCGCGGGATTTGTCCAGCGCCTCCTGAACCGGATGGCCGAGGTTAATCAGGTAGCTGTCGTGAGGCAGGATCTGACCGGGAGTGAAGCGATATTTTTCGCAGGCCGCTTTGAACTCATCAATCACCTGGGTGGTTAACGGCGCGGCGCGCCACTGGCGCTGATTTTTGGTGAACAGGGCGAAAGCGGTCGCCTCGATTTCGGCGGCGCGAATGGCGGCATTTGCCAGACCGCCGGCAGCGCTGACGTGCGCTCCAACATATTTCATAAAGGGACTCCTGTTAACCCGCAAACGCTTATGATAGCGGGTTAACAGGATAAGGCTACAGCGGTTTATGCCATCAGGCTGTGAACCACCAGGTTAATGGCGCCCCCGCCGACAATCAGCCAGACGAAGAGCAGCAGCGCCATCAGCAGCGGTTTCGCCCCGGCCTTTTTCAGGGCGCTGACGTGGGTGGTTAAGCCCAGTGCGGCCATCGCCATCGCCAGCAGCACCGTATCCAGCGTTACCAGCATATCCACGACGGCTTTTGGCAGCAGATGGAACGAGTTGAAGATGGCTACCACGATAAACAGGATCGCAAACCACGGAATGGTGATTTTGCTCTTCTCCCCGTTCCCCGCCGGTGCAAGCTGTTTTACCCGTGCCGCGAGGATCAGCAGGAACGGCGCCAGCATCATCACGCGCAGCATTTTAGCGATCACCGCCGCGTTCTCCGCATCCGGGCTGATGGCGTGACCGGCCGCTACCACCTGGGCCACTTCGTGCATCGTCGAGCCGATATAAATGCCGTAGGTTTCCGGGCTGAACCAGTGCGCCACCAGCGGATACATGGCCGGATAAAGGAAGATCGCCAGGGTACCGAAGATCACCACCGTCGCCACGGCAACCGTCACCTTGCTGGACTCGGCCTTCACCACCGGCTCCGTCGCCAGTACCGCCGCCGCGCCGCAAATGCTGCTGCCCGCGCCAATCAGCCAACTGGTCTGTTTGTCCAGACCAAACACCTTCTGGCCGATAAAGCAGGCAAGCAGGAAGGTGCTGGTCAGGGTTAATACGTCAATGGCGATCCCGCTGACCCCGACGTCGGCAATCTGCGCGAAGGTGAGGCGAAAGCCGTACAGGATGATCCCGAGGCGCAGCAGATGCTGTTTGGCGAAGATTACCCCGCCGTCGCAGGGCTTGTAAATCTGCGGGTAGACCGTATTCCCGACCACCATCCCCAGCAGGATAGCCAGGGTCAGGGCGCTGAATCCCGCTCCCGCCACCGCCGGAATACTGCCGCCCCAAAGGGCCACGCCGGTGACCAGCGCGCTGAGGGCAAGGCCCGGGATGTAGTGCCACACTGTACGATGATGCTGTAGGGTGAGTGTTGTCATAACCTTCTCCTTTTCTCTGGCTAAAAGGTTACGGCGCTCTGGCTTAAAAATAAAATTGATTATATATTTATAATTAATCTTTATAAGTGGTAAGCAAGGTGCTTACCCTGGTGGATGATCACTATGCACATTACGTTACGCCAGCTTGAAGTTTTCGCCGAAGTGCTGAAAAGCGGGTCCACGACCCAGGCTTCCCAGATGCTGGCGCTCTCCCAGTCTGCGGTCAGCGCCGCGCTGACCGATCTCGAAGGCCAGTTGGGGGTTCAGCTTTTTGACAGGGTAGGGAAGCGGCTGGTGGTGAACGAGCACGGGCGGCTGCTCTACCCGCGCGCGCTGGCGCTGCTGGAGCAGACCGTCGAAATCGAACAGCTGTTTCGCGAGGATAACGGCGCCATTCGCGTCTACGCCAGCAGCACCATCGGCAACTATATCCTGCCTGAGGTGATTGCCCGCTACCGCCGGGATTTCCCGAGTCTGCCGCTGGAGATGAGCGTCGGCAACAGCCAGGATGTGATCAACGCGGTGATCGATTTTCGGGTGGATATCGGCCTTATCGAAGGGCCGTGCCACAACGCCGACATCATTGCGGAGCCCTGGCTGGAGGATGAGCTGGTGGTCTTTGCCTCGCCCGCTTCTTCTTTATTACAGCAGGAGGTGACGCTGGAGCGGCTGGCGCAGGCGCCGTGGATTTTACGCGAGCAGGGCTCGGGCACGCGCGAGATCGTCGATTATCTGCTGCTTTCGCATCTGCCGCAGTTTCATATGGGCATGGAGCTGGGTAACTCTGAGGCCATCAAACACGCGGTGCGTCACGGCCTCGGCATCAGCTGCCTGTCGCGCCGGGTGATTGCCGAACAGCTGGAGAGCGGTACGCTGGTGGAGATCCCCATTCCCCTGCCGAACAAGCTGGTGCGCACCCTGTGGCGCATCCACCACCGCCAGAAACACCTCTCTAACTCCCTGCAACGTTTCCTGCGTTACTGCGAAATGTAAGCCCGCCCGGCGGTTTTTGCCCGCCGGGATCTATTCCTCGCACCAATACTATTCTCTGCTTTACTTATAATCCTGGACCAGTCATGAAGCTCTCTTATAACAGGGCATTTGTGCCGGAAGAGCTGGCGATCGTCTGCTACAATCGCGCCTCATTTTTTGAATGGACAGCATTTTCACATGGTTTCCGAAACTAAAACCACAGAAGCGCCCGCGCTACGTCGCGAACTCAAGGCGCGTCACCTGACGATGATCGCCATTGGCGGCTCCATCGGTACAGGCCTCTTTGTCGCCTCTGGTGCGACCATTTCTGCAGCGGGTCCTGGCGGCGCGCTCTTTTCCTATATTCTGATCGGTTTGATGGTTTACTTCCTGATGACCAGCCTGGGCGAACTGGCGGCGTACATGCCGGTATCCGGTTCTTTCTCTACCTACGGCCAGAAATATGTAGAAGAAGGCTTCGGCTTCGCGCTGGGCTGGAACTACTGGTACAACTGGGCGGTCACCATCGCCGTGGACCTTGTCGCCGCACAGCTGGTGATGACCTGGTGGTTCCCGGATACGCCGGGCTGGATCTGGAGCGCGGTCTTCCTCGCGGTGATCTTCCTGCTGAACTACATCTCCGTGCGTGGCTTCGGTGAAGCGGAATACTGGTTCTCGCTGATCAAAGTGGCGACGGTAATCATCTTTATCATCGTGGGCATCGCGATGATCGTTGGCATCTTCAAAGGCACCGAACCGGCTGGGTGGAGCAACTGGACCATTGGCGATGCGCCGTTTGCCGGGGGCTTCTCGGCGATGATCGGCGTGGCGATGATTGTCGGCTTCTCCTTCCAGGGAACCGAGCTTATCGGTATTGCCGCAGGCGAATCCGAAAACCCGGAGAAGAACATTCCGCGCGCGGTGCGGCAGGTGTTCTGGCGTATCCTGCTGTTCTATGTGTTTGCGATCCTGATTATCAGCCTGATCATTCCGTATACCGATCCGAGCCTGCTGCGTAACGATGTGAAAGACATCAGCGTCAGCCCGTTCACGCTGGTCTTCCAGCATGCCGGTCTGCTCTCTGCGGCGGCGGTGATGAATGCGGTGATCCTGACGGCGGTTCTGTCGGCGGGTAACTCCGGGATGTATGCCTCTACCCGTATGCTCTACTCCCTGGCCTGTGACGGCAAAGCGCCGCGTATCTTCTCTAAGCTGTCCCGTGGCGGCGTGCCGCGTAACGCGCTCTATGCCACCACCGTAATTGCCTGCCTGTGCTTCCTGACCTCGATGTTCGGCAACCAGACGGTCTACCTGTGGCTACTGAACACCTCCGGGATGACGGGCTTCATCGCCTGGCTGGGTATTGCCATCAGCCATTACCGTTTCCGTCGCGGCTATGTGAAGCAGGGTTACGATATTAACAACCTGCCGTACCGCTCCGGGTTCTTCCCGCTGGGGCCGATCTTCGCCTTTGTGCTGTGTCTGATCATTACTCTGGGTCAGAACTACGAAGCCTTCCTGGCCGACACCATCGACTGGGGCGGCGTGGCTGCCACCTATATCGGCATCCCGCTGTTCCTGATTATCTGGTTTGGTTACAAGCTGGCGAAAGGGACGAAGTTCGTAAGCTATAAGGATATGGATTTCCCGAATAGCTTCAAAAAATAATCGCAACGCCTCTCTTTAACCCGCTCAGTCGAGCGGGTTTTTTTATGTCGTTTTCTGTTCAGCCCGTTCTCCACATTATGCAGTCTTGACATAACTTTTAACAATTGAATTGATAATAGTTATCGTTTGCTTTATCATTAGCATATTAATAAAAATATGCAATGTGAACAGTACATAATTGATTTTGCTGTGTTTACCTCATGGAGAAATGGAATGTTTAGGTTGAATCCCTTCGTTCGGGGAGGGCTGTGCGCGTCTGCTCTTTCCCTGGCGCTGCCGGTTGTTGCGGCGGAATCTGGCGACACTATGGTCGTGACCGCCTCGGCCAACGAGCAAAACCTGAAGGATGCCCCCGCCAGTATCAGCGTCATCACCCAGCAGGATCTGCAGCGTAAGCCAGTGCAGAACCTGAAAGATGTGTTACAGGACGTGCCGGGCGTGCAGTTAACTAACGAAGGGGACAACCGTAAGGGCGTCAGTATTCGCGGGCTGGACAGCAGTTACACGCTGATCCTCGTTGACGGTAAACGCGTCAACTCGCGCAACGCCGTTTTCCGCCATAACGATTTCGACCTTAACTGGGTTCCGGTCGATGCCATCGAACGCATCGAAGTGGTGCGCGGGCCAATGTCCTCCCTGTACGGCTCCGATGCCCTGGGCGGCGTGGTTAACATCATCACCAAAAAGATCGGCCAGAAATGGACCGGCACACTCACCGCCGATACCACCATTCAGGAACATCGCGATCGCGGTGATACCTACGGCGGCCAGTTCTATACCAGCGGCCCGCTGGTGGATGGCGTCCTCGGCCTGAAAGCTTTCGGCAGCGTATCCCAGCGTGATAAAGACGATCCGCAGAGCTCCTCCACCAGCGCCACCGGCGAAACCCCACGTATCGAAGGCTTTACCAGCCGCGATGCCAACGTCGAGTTTGCCTGGACCCCGAACGAAAACCACGATTTCACCGCCGGGTATGGTTTCGACCGTCAGGATCGTGATTCCGACTCGCTGGACAAAAACCGCCTGGAGCGCCAGAACTACTCCCTGAGCCATAATGGCCGCTGGGGCGTGGGCAACAGCGAACTGAAATTCTACGGCGAGAAAGTGGATAACAAGAACCCGGGCAACGCTAACCCGATTACGTCCGAAAGCAACTCCATTGACGGCAAATATGTCCTGCCGCTGGGCGAGATCAACCAGCTCCTGACCTTCGGTGGCGAATGGCGTCACGACAAGCTGAAGGATCCGGTAAACCTGACCGGCGGCTCCAGCAGCAACACCTCGGCCAGCCAGTATGCGCTGTTCCTGGAAGACGAATGGCGGATCTTCGAGCCGCTGGCGTTGACCACCGGCGTGCGTATGGATGACCACGAAACCTACGGCGACCACTGGAGCCCGCGTGCTTATCTGGTCTATAACGCCACCGATACCGTCACGGTGAAGGGCGGCTGGGCAACGGCATTTAAAGCGCCATCCCTGCTGCAACTGAGCCCGGACTGGACCACCGGCTCCTGCCGTGGTGCCTGTGAAATCGTCGGTAGCCCGGATCTGAAACCGGAAACCAGCGAAAGCTACGAGCTGGGTCTCTACTACAGCGGCGAAGAAGGATGGTTAGAAGGCGTTCAGGCCAGCATCACCACCTTCCAGAACGACGTGGATGACCGTATCAGCATCAGCCGTACCGCCAACGTCAACCAGGCCCAGGGCTACCCTAACTATGTCGGGCTGAATGCCGACGGTGAGCCGATTTTCCGCTATTACAACGTCAACAAAGCGCGCATCCGCGGCGTGGAGACGGAAGTGAAATTCCCGATTGCCGAAGACTGGCGCATGACGCTGAATTATACCTATAACGACGGGCGTGATATCAGCAATGGCGAGAACAAGCCGCTCTCCGAGCTGCCGTTCCATACCGCGAACGGAACCCTTGACTGGCAGGCAACGCAGGCATGGTCCTTCTACGTGCAGGGCAATTATAAAGGTGAGAAGCGCGCGCTTACGGCTGGCGAGCCAACGCCGGGCGGCTACGTGGTGTGGAACACCGGTGGCGCATGGCAGGCAACCAAAAACGTTAAGCTGCGTGCGGGCGTCATGAACCTGCTGGATAAAGATCTCAGCCGCGACGACTACAGCTACACCGAAGAAGGACGCCGTTACTTTATGGCGGTGGATTACCAGTTCTGATGATGGAAACGCCGGGCGGCGCTGCGCTTGCCCGGCGTACGGGCTGGTGCGGTCTGCTTGCCGGGGGCGCTGCGCTTGCCCGGCCTACGGGCTGGTGCGGTCTTTTGTAGGCCCGGTAAGCGTAGCGCCACCGGGCATGAGGCGGGCACTTACTTCAACAACTGCTGCGCATGGAAGCGCAGATGATCTTCAATAAACGACGCAATGAAATAATAGCTGTGATCGTACCCCGGCTGGATGCGAAGCGTCAGCGGCCAGTCCTTCTGGCGCGCGGCTTCTGCCAGCACTGCCGGTTGTAACTGGGTCGCGAGGAACTGATCGGCATCCCCCTGATCGATAAGCGTCGGGATCGCCTGTTCCGGCTGGCTGGCCAGCATCAATGCGCAGCTGTCCCACGCCTGCCAGGTCGCCGAATCTTCACCCAGATAAGCCGTGAACGCTTTCTGTCCCCACGGCACCTGGGTTGGGTTGACGATCGGCGCAAAGGCCGACACGCTGACATATTTACCCGGGTTTTTCAGCGCCATCACCAGCGCACCGTGACCGCCCATCGAATGACCGCTGATCGCACTGCGATCCGATACCGCAAACTCCGCCTGGATCAGCGCTGGCAGCTCGTCGCGCAGGTAATCGTACATGCGGTAATGCTGCGCCCACGGCGTCTGGGTGGCGTTCAGGTAGAAACCGGCACCTTTACCGAGGTCGTATCCGGCATCGTCCGCCACGTCGTCACCGCGCGGGCTGGTGTCCGGCATCACCAGGGCGATCCCCAGTTCCGCCGCCACGCGCTGGGCACCCGCTTTGGTGGTGAAATTTTCGTCATTGCAGGTCAGGCCGGAGAGCCAGTACAGCACCGGTAGTTTTGCGTTGCCGCTCACCGGAGGAAGAAAAATGCTGAACGTCATCGCGCAGTTCAGCACCCTGGAGTCATGACGCCAGCGCTGCTGTCGGCCTTCAAAACAGTGGTGCTCTTCGAGCAGTTCCATGCAGGGCTCCTTAAGGAAGAGGATATTGGGTATGAAAGCCATAATACAGATAATTCAGTTACGTGTGAGTAACTTTCACTTCCGCATTGACGTCATATCCTGCATCATGAATTTACGAAACTTTAACAACTGGAGTGGTCATGGCGCTGCGTATCGCGCTCAGCGGATTTGTGGTTCTGGTGGTGGCGATGGGAATAGGGCGCTTTGCCTTTACCCCGCAGGTGCCGCTGATGATTGCGGCAGGCGAGCTCACCCTGACCAGCGCCGGGCTGGTGGCGGCGATGAACTATCTCGGCTATCTGGTGGGGGCGTGGGATGCAATGCGCGCGCACCGGTTTGTCGAAGGGCGTTTATGGCTGGGCATAACGGGGGCGGTGGCGCTGACGTTGCTTTCCGCCGTGGCGGATAACGCCATTGTTCATGGCCTGCTGCGCTTTGTGATTGGCTGCATGAGCGGCTGGTCAATGGTGCTTATCGCCGCCTGGACCAACGAACGGCTGGCCCATTTCGGCAAGCCGGGCCTGAGTGCCGCGGTGTTTGCCGGGCCGGGGGCGGGCATTGCGATAAGCGGTTTGCTGGCGGTGTGGATCCAGGCCCAGGCGCTTTCGGCCAGCGCCGCCTGGCAAATTTACGGCCTGCTGGCGCTGGTGCTCGTCGCGCTGGTGGCGCGTTACCTGCCGCGTACCGGACATCTGCATCGCCCGGGCACTACGCCGGAGCCGCTGACCCTGACCCGGGATCTGCGTCGTCTGGTCTGGAGCTACAGCCTCGCCGGGTTTGGTTACATCCTCCCGGCGACGTTTCTGTCGCAAATGGCGGCGTTGCGCTTTCCCGGTAGCGCCTTTGCCCAGTTTGTCTGGCCGGTGTTCGGGTTTGCCTCGATGCTGGGGATTGCCCTGAGTATCGCTCTGCGCCACGTCTCTACCAGCCATCGTCGGCTGGCGGTGGTGCTCTGGTTGCAGGCGGTGGGGGTGATTGCCGCCTGGCTGATGCCGGGGATGGCCGGTCTGGTGACCGGTGCGCTGCTGGTCGGCGGCGGATTTTTGTGTGCGGTGCAGCTCTCGTTACTCTACGGGCGCGAGCTGGCGCCGAATCATACGCGTTACATGGCCGGTTTACTCACCACCGGCTATGCGGTCGGGCAGCTGATTGGCCCGATGACCTCGGCACTGTCGAGCTGGCTTACCCATCAGCTTGAGCCCGCGCTGGGCCTTGCCGGTATCGCATTGTTTATTGCGGGCGGACTGGTCTGGCAGCGTCAGGTTGAAAGGTAACGGCAATTGGAATAATTATCGCGGTGAATACTGGATTATGCTCGCCGCCTCACGCACAATGAGTGCACATTTTGCCCCACGGAGGGCAGAAGAGCACCGCACCTGCAGGAGAAAAGAATGTCATCAATGAGTAAAGAAGCAGCACTCGTCCACGAAGCGCTGGTCGCACACGGTCTCGAAACCCCGCTGCGTCCACCGGTTCAGGATCTGGACAACGAAACGCGTAAACGTCTTATTTCCGGACACATGACCGAAATCATGCAGCTGCTCAATCTCGATTTGAGTGATGACAGTCTGATGGAGACCCCACGTCGCATCGCCAAAATGTATGTCGATGAGATTTTCTCCGGGCTGGATTACGCTAACTTCCCGAAAATCACCGTCATCGAAAACAAGATGAAGGTCGATGAGATGGTGACCGTGCGTGATATCACCCTGACCAGCACCTGTGAACACCATTTCGTGACTATCGACGGTAAAGCGACCGTGGCTTACATCCCGAAAGATGCGGTGATTGGTCTGTCGAAGATTAACCGTATCGTGCAGTTCTTTGCTCAGCGTCCGCAGGTGCAGGAGCGTTTAACCCAGCAGATCCTTATCGCGCTGCAAACGCTGCTTGGCACTAACAACGTGGCGGTATCGATTGATGCGGTGCATTACTGCGTGAAAGCGCGCGGTATTCGTGATGCGACCAGCGCCACCACCACCACCTCGCTGGGCGGTCTGTTCAAATCGAGCCAGAATACCCGCCAGGAGTTCCTGCGCGCCGTACGTCACCACAACTGATCGTCAGGGCAGGGTACATGGAAAGAAATGTCACGCTGGATTTCGTTCGTGGCGTCGCTATTCTGGGTATCCTGCTGCTGAATATAAGCGGCTTCGGTTTGCCGAAAGCCGCTTACCTCAATCCCGCCTGGTATGGCGATATCACCCTCAGCGACGCCTGGACATGGGCTGTGCTGGATCTCTTCGCTCAGGTCAAATTCCTCACCCTGTTTGCGCTGCTGTTCGGGGCAGGCCTTCAGCTATTACTGAAACGTGGTAAACGCTGGATCCAGGCCCGGCTCTCCCTGCTGGTGCTGTTTGGCTTTATTCATGGGCTGCTGTTCTGGGATGGCGACATTCTGCTGGCCTACGGACTGGTGGGGCTGATCTGCTGGCGCATCATCCGCGACGCTCATGATGTCAAAAATCTCTTCAATACCGGCGTTGTGCTGTTCCTTATCGGCGTGGCCATTTTGCTGCTGCTGGGCGTTATCTCCGGCGGCTCGACCAATCGCTCCTGGGTGCCGGATGCGGCCAATCTGCAGTATGAGCAGTACTGGAAGGTGGGCGGCGGTATGGAGGCCATCAGCAACCGGGCGGATATGATCGGAAATACGCTGCTGGCCCTCGGGGCGCAGTATGGCTGGCAGCTGGCAGGCATGATGCTGATCGGCGCTGCGCTGATGCGAACCGGCTGGCTGAAGGGCGAGTTCAGCCAGCGCCATTACCGGCGTACCGGGATGTGGCTGGTGCTGGTGGGGCTGGCTATCAACCTTCCGGCGGTGATCGCCCAGTGGTCTGTGGGCTGGGATTATCGCTGGTGCGCCTTCCTGCTGCAGGCGCCGCGCGAGCTGAGCGCCCCGTTCCAGACCATTGGCTATGCCGCGCTGATGTACGGTTACTGGCCGCAGCTCTGCCGTTTCAGGCTGGTGGGGGCGGTGGCCTGCGTCGGTCGCATGGCGCTGAGCAACTATATTTTACAGACGCTGATCTGCACCACGCTGTTCTATCACCTCGGCTTATTTATGAAATTCGATCGCCTGCAGCTGCTCGGCTTTGTTCTGCCCATCTGGCTGGTGAATATTAGTTTCTCGGTTCTCTGGCTGCGTCATTTCCGTCAGGGGCCGCTGGAGTGGCTGTGGCGACAATTGACAGCACGTGCGTCAGGGGTTTCATCAAGTAATACATCCGGATAACGATCTGGATCACAATCATTAACAAAACGGATGTAACCGTTTTCATCCTTGTGACCTTCTTCACGTAGTCCTCCTCTTCTCGCTGCCAGAATAGTCACCTTGCTAAACACAGGGGGTGTCTGTGAGTTGCTGCAATCTAAATAAGGGTGGTGAATATGATCACCATTCGTGACGTCGCGCGTCAGGCGGGCGTTTCTGTCGCCACCGTTTCCCGGGTTCTTAACAATAGCGCGCTGGTCAGTCCGGAGACACGGGAGTGCGTGATGAAAGCCGTCACGGCGCTCGGTTACCGGCCAAACGCGAACGCCCAGGCGCTGGCAACACAGGTCAGCGACACCATCGGCGTGGTGGTGATGGATGTGTCGGATGCGTTCTTTGGCGCGCTGGTGAAAGCCGTGGATATGGTCGCCCAGGAGCACAATAAATACGTGCTGATCGGCAACAGCTATCACGAGGCGGAAAAAGAGCGTAACGCCATTGAGGTGTTGATTCGCCAGCGCTGTAACGCCCTGATTGTGCACTCAAAAGCGTTAAGCGACGAAGAGCTTTCCGCGCTGATGGAGCAGATCCCCGGCATGGTACTGATTAACCGAATCGTCCCTGGCTACGCCCATCGCTGCGTCTGCCTTGATAACGTCAGCGGCGCGATGATGGCGACGCGGATGCTGATGAACAACGGCCATCAGCGCATCGGCTATCTGGCCTCCAGCCACCGCATTGAGGATGACGACATGCGCCGGGAAGGCTGGCAGAAAGCCATGCTGGAACAGGGCATTACGGCGTCGGAAAGCTGGATCGGTACCGGCGCGCCGGACATGCAGGGCGGGGAAGCGGCGATGGTGGAACTGCTCGGGCGTAACCTGCAGCTGACCGCCGTCTTTGCCTATAACGACAGTATGGCCGCGGGGGCGCTCACCGCGCTGAAAGATAACGGCATTGCGGTGCCACAGCATCTGTCATTGATTGGTTTCGATGATATCCCGATTGCCCGTTACACGGACCCTCAGCTGACGACGGTTCGCTACCCGATCGCCTCTATGGCGCGCCTGGCCACGGAGCTGGCGTTACAGGGGGCTGCCGGCAAGCTGGATATCAATGCAACACACTGTTTCATGCCGACTTTAGTGCGTCGCCACTCGGTTGCCTTTCGGCAAATTGTGGTGCCGATCACTAACTAATAATTCGTCGTGATGTAACCGTTTTCAATTTGTGAGTAAATTCACAGTAACTTAACAATGCGCTGTCTATGATGTCAGCGTTTTAGCAACTGAAACGCTATGTAACGGTGATTAATCACTTTGACTATAGCCAAGGTACGTTAAACAACCAAAAAAACGCATTCTGGAGCGTTACCGACCAAGGAAGATAGAAATTTTATAAGTGGACTTCGGCCGGCAGCAACGTTTCTTTAACATGTGCCCGCCGAGCCTTATTCACACGAACTACCCTGCATAAAAATCGGAGATATCATGAATAAGAAGGTGTTGACTCTGTCTGCTCTTATGGCAAGCATGTTTTTCGGTGCCGCCGCGCACGCTGCAGATAGCCGTATTGGTGTGACTATCTATAAGTATGACGACAACTTTATGTCTGTTGTGCGTAAGGCAATCGAGAAAGAAGGCAAAGGTGCGCCAGACGTTCAGCTGCTGATGAATGACTCCCAGAATGACCAGTCCAAACAGAACGACCAGATCGACGTTCTGCTGGCGAAAGGCGTGAAAGCACTGGCAATCAACCTGGTTGACCCGGCTGCTGCAGGTACCGTTATCGAGAAAGCACGTGGTCAGAATGTGCCAGTGGTGTTCTTCAACAAAGAACCTTCCCGTAAAGCGCTGGATAGCTACGACAAAGCGTTCTACGTCGGTACCGACTCCAAAGAATCCGGCATTATTCAGGGCGACCTGATTGCTAAACACTGGGCGGCTAACCCGAACTGGGATCTGAACAAAGATGGTCAGGTTCAGTTCGTACTGCTGAAAGGCGAACCGGGCCACCCGGACGCTGAAGCACGTACCACCTACGTTATCAAAGAGCTGAACGACAAGGGCCTGAAAACCCAGCAGCTGGCATTAGATACCGCAATGTGGGATACCGCTCAGGCGAAAGACAAGATGGACGCATGGCTGTCCGGTCCTAACGCTAACAAAATTGAAGTGGTTATCGCAAACAACGATGCGATGGCAATGGGTGCGGTAGAAGCACTGAAAGCACATAACAAATCTTCTATCCCGGTATTTGGTGTGGATGCCCTGCCTGAAGCGCTGGCTCTGGTTAAATCTGGCGCAATGGCCGGTACCGTGCTGAACGATGCTAACAACCAGGCGAAAGCCACCTTCGATCTGGCGAAAAACCTGGCAGAAGGCAAAGGCGCTGCTGACGGTACTAACTGGAAAATCGAGAATAAAGTTGTTCGCGTACCGTACGTTGGCGTAGATCAGGAAAACCTGGCGCAGTTCACCGGTAAATAAGTTATTGCATTCCACTGGGCGCAGTTTCTGCGCCCTTTTATCACGCGACGCGAGGCCGAGAAGGTATAATTATGGTCAGCACAACGACTCAGTCGTCCGGTGAATTCTTGTTGGAAATGAGCGGTATCAACAAGTCTTTTCCCGGTGTTAAAGCACTGGATAATGTTAATTTAAAAGTACGGCCTCACTCCATTCATGCATTAATGGGGGAGAACGGTGCGGGTAAATCAACGTTATTGAAATGCTTATTTGGGATCTATCAAAAAGATTCTGGCAGCATTCTTTTTCAGGGGAAAGAGATCGATTTCCATTCCGCCAAAGAGGCACTGGAAAACGGTATTTCGATGGTTCACCAGGAGCTTAACCTGGTACTTCAGCGTTCTGTTATGGACAATATGTGGCTGGGTCGTTATCCGACCAAAGGCGTATTTGTCGATCAGGACAAAATGTATCGCGACACCAAAGCTATTTTTGATGAACTGGATATTGATATCGATCCGCGCGCGCGCGTCGGTACCTTATCTGTTTCACAGATGCAGATGATCGAAATCGCCAAGGCTTTCTCCTATAACGCCAAAATCGTTATTATGGATGAGCCAACCTCTTCGTTAACGGAGAAAGAGGTGAACCATCTGTTCACCATTATCCGTAAGCTGAAAGATCGCGGTTGCGGCATCGTTTATATCTCCCACAAAATGGAAGAGATTTTCCAGCTGTGCGATGAGATTACGGTGCTGCGCGACGGCCAGTGGATTGCCACCCAGCCGCTGGAAGGGCTGGACATGGACAAGATCATCGCCATGATGGTTGGCCGCTCCCTGAACCAGCGTTTCCCGAACAAAGAGAACAAGCCGGGCGAAGTGATCCTGGAAGTCCGCAACCTCACGTCGTTGCGCCAGCCTTCAATCCGCGATATCTCCTTCGATCTGCATAAAGGGGAGATCCTCGGGATTGCCGGTCTGGTGGGCGCCAAGCGTACCGATATCGTCGAAACGCTGTTTGGTATTCGCGAGAAATCGGGCGGGACCATCACCCTGCACGGGAAAAAGATTAATAACCACAACGCCAACGAAGCCATTAACCACGGCTTTGCGCTGGTAACGGAAGAGCGCCGCTCGACCGGTATTTATGCCTATCTGGATATTAACTTTAACTCCTTAATTTCGAATATTCATAATTATAAAAACAAAATCGGTCTGCTGGATAATTCCCGCATGAAGAGCGATACCCAGTGGGTAATTGACTCCATGCGCGTAAAAACCCCAGGACATCGCACGCAAATTGGCTCGCTCTCCGGTGGTAACCAGCAGAAGGTTATTATTGGACGCTGGTTGTTAACCCAGCCTGAAATTCTGATGCTGGATGAACCTACCCGCGGTATCGACGTAGGTGCAAAATTTGAAATCTATCAGCTGATTGCTGAATTAGCCAAGAAAGATAAAGGGATTATTATTATTTCTTCCGAAATGCCGGAATTGTTAGGGATCACAGATCGTATTCTGGTTATGAGCAATGGTCTCGTTGCCGGAATTGTTGACACCAAAACGACAACGCAAAACGAAATTTTGCGTCTTGCGTCTTTGCACCTTTAAGATCAGGGGCTCCTCATGAGTGCGTTAAATAAGAAAAGTTTTCTTACTTATCTGAAAGAAGGCGGTATTTACGTTGTTCTTTTAGTTTTACTGGCCATTATTATTTTCCAGGACCCGACCTTCTTAAGTCTGCTGAACTTAAGTAACATTCTGACCCAGTCTTCGGTGCGTATTATTATCGCCCTGGGCGTGGCGGGTCTGATCGTCACCCAGGGTACTGACCTGTCAGCCGGTCGTCAGGTTGGTCTGGCGGCGGTGGTCGCGGCAACGCTCCTGCAGTCGATGGAAAACGCCAACAAGGTGTTCCCGGAAATGGCAACCATGCCAATTTTCCTGGTGATCCTGATTGTCTGCGCCATCGGTGCCATCATTGGCCTGATTAACGGCATCATCATCGCGTACCTGAACGTTACGCCGTTCATTACGACTCTCGGCACGATGATCATCGTTTACGGTATCAACTCCCTGTACTACGACTTCGTGGGCGCATCGCCGATTTCCGGTTTCGACAGCGGCTTCTCGACCTTCACGCAGGGCTTTATCGCGATGGGCAGCTTCCGCTTGTCCTACATCACCTTCTACGCGCTGATTGCGGTGGCGTTCGTCTGGATCCTGTGGAACAAAACCCGCTTCGGTAAGAACATCTTCGCTATCGGTGGTAACCCGGAAGCGGCGAAAGTCTCCGGTGTTAACGTTGCGCTGAACCTGCTGGTTATCTATGCCCTGTCCGGCGTGTTCTACGCCTTCGGTGGTCTGCTTGAAGCGGGTCGTATCGGCTCCGCCACCAACAACCTCGGCTTTATGTATGAGCTGGATGCGATTGCCGCGTGCGTGGTAGGTGGCGTGTCGTTCAGCGGTGGTGTGGGTACCGTGCTGGGTGTGGTAACCGGTGTGATCATCTTCACCGTTATCAACTACGGCCTGACCTACATCGGCGTGAACCCTTACTGGCAGTACATCATCAAAGGCGCGATCATTATCTTCGCCGTTGCGCTGGACTCCCTGAAGTACGCGCGTAAGAAGTAATTATCCTGTCGCTGAAAAACCCGCTCACGAGCGGGTTTTTTTATGCCCGGCGCGCTGCGCTTGCGCGGGCCTACGGTATGGCGGTTTTTTATGCCCGGCGGCGCTGCGCTTGCGCGGGTCTGGGGTATGGCGGGTTTTAAATGCTCGCCGGGGTATAGGTTTTGTAGGCCGGGTAAGGCGAAGCCGCCACCCGGCGGGGGTTATTTCTTCTTCTGCATTTCCAGCAGCTGGTCAGGCGTTACCGCCGGATAACCCTGGGCATCGGCCGGAACTTCCGTCATTGCCGGGATCGGCACCAGCGGGCCCAGGAATCGTGGTTCACGTTTGAAGACATAGAGATCCGCCAGCGCCCCCAGGCGGGCACCAAATTCGCGCACCCGGACGGTGAGCATGTCTTTCGGTGACGGCACCGCATAGCACTGCGCCTGAATGCCCATATGCAGGGCGATAAACAGCGCACGCTCGCAGTGGAAACGCTGGGTGATGATGATGAAATCGTTGGTATCAAACACCTTACGGGTGCGGACAATGGAATCGAGGGTCCGGAAACCGGCGTAGTCGAGCACGATATCGGCCGGGTCAACGCCTGCGGCAATCAAATCCTTGCGCATGGTGACCGGCTCGTTATAGCTCTGGAGCGCGTTATCGCCGCTCAGCAGCAGATAATTAACCTTGCCGCTGTTATAAGCGTTGAGCGCCCCCTGAATGCGGTACCGGTAATACTGGTTAATCACCCCGGTGCGGTAATACTTGGCGGTACCGAGCACCACGCCGACCTGACGATAGGGCAGATCCTGAAGGTCATCGAAGATATAAGGAGCCGTTTTCCAGCTCATCCAGCGGTCGAGGCCAAGCGCAGTCAACAGCACGATGCCGATCAGGACAACCAGGCTGTAAAACACGCGCTTTAACATACAGATGACTCTTACCAAAGGTGAAATTTCACTCAGGCTACTTTACCCGTCTGGTAAGCGCAAGAAACGGCGGTTTAATTGGGGGGATTTTCATCAGTTGTGCGGGCATTGCTGCCCGCATCAGAGACTTACGCCAGTAGTACGCGATCGATACTGGTACAACCCAGGGCGCGCAGCGTGGCTGCGGTAGCATCCCACTGGATCAGCGGCGCATCGGCTTTTTCCGCCAGAATGGCGCGCTGGATATCCGGGTAGTCGTAACCGTTCAGGCTGAGCAGGTTCAGCGCACCCTGCAACGGCGGCAGCGTCGGGTTGAAGGCGGCGTTTTCCGCATAGCTGCCGGTAAAGATACGCCCGTCACGGCACTCCAGCGCCACGCCGCTTGGGGAGTTGCTGTACGGCGCGTGTGCCTTGTTGGCGGCAAGAATGGCGGCCTGCGCCAGTTCGTCTCCGCTTACGGCGTAACCGTGGTCCTGATCATCCATCAGCAGGGATTTAATCTCGAGATCTTTCGGTCCGAACGCATCCGGCAGGTAATCCGCCAGCGTATGCGGGGCGCGACCCGGCAGGTTGATACGCAGCTCCAAACCGCTGTTGAGTTCGTTCATAAACTGACGGCAGTGGCCGCACGGGGTGTAGTTGACGGTGATTGCCTGCAGGGCTTTTTCACCGCGCAGCCAGGCGTGGCTGATGGCGCTCTGTTCAGCGTGAACGGTCTGCTGCATGGTGGCGCCGAGAAACTCCATATTGCCGCCGAAGTACCAGGTGCCGCTCACGCCGCGGGCAATGGCACCCACGTTGAAATGCGAAAGGTCAGCACGGGCGCAGGACGCCGCCAGCGGCAGAAGCGCAAAGGCCAGCGCGTCATCATCCAGCTCCGTAGCACGTTTCAGCCCGGCGACCTGTGTAGCCGTCAGCAGGGCGGGGAAGTGTGCATCCGCCAGAATCGGGGCCAGGGCTGACTGCAAATTCTCTGCAAGCTGAGCGAAAGCTGATTGAAAACGTGGATGCATGGCGATGTCTCATAAAGGTTAATGGATCGGTAGTGTACGGAGCCGTTGGGGCTTTATATGTGATTCAGATCTCATTATGTGTGCAACTTATGAAACTCAAATGAAAAATGCGCGACACGTCGCAAATTTTAGCCCACTACCGCCAGAATAATCGGGAACAGGAACGGCGCGATCAGCGAGGTCAAAATCCCGCAGATCACCAGCGCCAGAGAACTGAACGCCCCTTCCTGATAATCCAGCTCAGCACAGCGGGCGGTGCCAAGGGCGTGCGAGGCGGTACCCATCGCCAGACCGCGGGCCGATTTGGTGCGAATGCGCATGGCATTCAGCAGCGTATGGCCTAATACCGCACCCAGAATACCGACATAAATCACGCACACGGCGCTGATCGCCGGAATGCCGCCGAGGCTGCCGCCCACCGCCATCGCGATTGGGGTGGTGACCGATTTCGGCAGAATGGAGGCCGCAATTTCCGGCGTTGCGCCCATCAGCAGCGCCACTGAGGTGCCGGTGATCATTGCCACCACGCTGCCGGCCAGGCAGATGGTAATAATTGATTTCCAGCGGGCGCGGATCTGGTGCAGTTGTTCGTACAGCGGAAACGCCAGCGCCACCACCGCAGGCTGGAGCAGGTCGTTGAGCACCTTGCTGCCCTGGAAATATTTTGCGTATGGAATGCCGGTTAGCAGCAGGAAAGGAATGATCACCACCATCGCCACCAGCAGCGGGTTGAGAAGGGGGAACTTCAGGCGCACCGCCAGCTTGCGGGCGGCGAAGAAGACCGCAATGGTAAGCGGCAGGGACCACCAGATATTAGCCATCATTTTTTCTGTCCTTTCTGCCCAACCACGTTACGTTCTCCGTGCGCCAGATGCGTGCTCCAGCTGACCACTAAAAACACCACCAGGGTGCTGATAGTGCAGGATACGAATATCGGACCGAACTGCGCGCTCAGCAGATCGTAATACTGCATCACGCCCACGCCGATGGGGACGAACAGCAGCGCCATATAGCGGATCAGCACCGAACAGCCGGGCTTAACCCAGTTTGCCGGGAGGATTTGCAGCGCAAGCAGCACAAACAGGATCAACATGCCAATAATGCTGCCGGGGATGGTGATTGGCAGCAGGGAGGCGAGAAAAATACCGGCGTACAGGCAGGCATATATCAGGACGAACGCGCGCAGGTACTGCCAGACGACTATGAGAGATTTATTCATGGTGAAAGCCCTTGATGAAACGCATTCATCATACAATTAAAACCGGAAACGTGCTACGGATCACATCATGACTTTTGAGCATACCAGACATTCCCATCCGGAACCCTGGGCATTCCCCCGGGAATAGGGGTAAAAACATTATAAATCAGTCTGGTTCCGCGAGCCCCGAAACAGGGCTTTCCACCGTTACACAGAGCAGATACCATAGCGCGTCTTTTTTTACGGGTACTGATATGCGTGTATTACTGGCACCGATGGAAGGCGTGCTCGATTCGCTGGTGCGCGAGCTGCTGACCGACGTTAACGATTATGATCTCTGCATCACCGAGTTCCTGCGGGTGGTGGATATGTTGTTGCCGGTAAAATCGTTTTACAGACTCTGCCCGGAGCTGCATCGCCAGAGCCGCACCGCCTCCGGTACGCTGGTGCGCGTTCAGCTTTTAGGCCAATACCCCGAGTGGCTGGCGGAAAACGCCGCCCGCGCCGTCGAGCTGGGATCCTGGGGCGTGGATCTCAACTGCGGCTGCCCGTCGAAAATGGTTAACGGCAGCGGCGGTGGGGCCACGCTGCTCAAAGATCCTGAGCTTATCTACCGTGGCGCAAAAGCGATGCGCGAAGCGGTGCCCTCGCATCTGCCGGTGACGGTGAAGGTGCGCCTCGGCTGGGACAGCGGCGACAGGCAGTTTGAAATTGCCGACGCCGTGCAGCATGCGGGAGCCACCGAGTTGGTGGTGCACGGGCGCACCAAAGAAGATGGCTACAAAGCTGAACGCATCAACTGGCAGGCCATCGGCGAGATCCGCAAACGTCTGACCATCCCGGTGGTGGCGAACGGTGAAATCTGGGATCGCGAGAGCGCCCTGGCGTGCATGGCGGCAACCGGCTGCGATGCCATTATGATCGGGCGCGGGGCGCTGAACGTGCCTAACCTCAGCCGGGTGATTAAATACGACGAGCCGCGCATGCCGTGGCCGGACGTTGTAACCCTGCTAAAGAAATACTCCCGCCTCGAAAAGCAGGGCGACACCGGCCTGTATCACGTGGCGCGCATCAAGCAGTGGCTGAGCTACCTGCGCAAAGAGTACGACGAAGCCCTGGATCTGTTCCAGGAGATTCGCACCCTGCAAACCTCGGCGGATATCGCCCGGGCGATCCAGGCGAAGTAACAGTTCGATCTGCGTCACGTTTTTTAGCGGGGCGCATTGTGGCTCAGAACGAAACTGATAAAGTGCGTTAACTGGATTGTTACTGCTGCGGCAGGCAAAACCTGATTTTCTGGCTTCTGCCGGAGGTCAGGTTTTTTTGTTTCTGGGGCATGGAATGAAAATCGCCAAAATACTGAATAACAATGTGGTGGTTGTTCTGGATGAACAGGGGCGCGAACAGGTGGTGATGGGCCGTGGGCTGGCCTTTCAGAAACGCATCGGCGACGTGGTCCCGAAAGAGAACATCGAGAAAGTGTTTGCCCTGCAAAGTGACGAGCTGGTGCATCGGCTGGGGGAGTTACTCAGCCAGATCCCGCTTGAGGTGATGACCACCTGCGACCGCATTATCGGGCTGGCGACGCAGCGGCTGGGCAAACTGCAGGAGAGTCTGTACATCACCTTAACCGACCACTGCTACTTTGCCATTGAGCGGCAGAAAAAGGGACTGGCGATCAAAAACGTCCTGCTGTGGGAGATAAAGCGGCTCTACCCGAAAGAGTTTGAGCTGGGCCAGGAGGCCCGGGCGATCATCGCGAAACGGCTGGACGTCCAGCTGGATGAAGATGAAGCCGGATTTATTGCCCTGCATCTGGTCACCGCCCAGCTGCACAGCGAGATGCCGGAAGTGATGCATGTCACCCGGGTAATGCAGGAGATCCTGCAGCTGGTGAAGTACAGCCTGCAGCTGGAGTATGACGAAGAGTCGCTAAGCTATCAGCGCTTCGTCACCCATCTGAAGTTTTTTTCCCAGCGGATGCTGACCCGCACCGTGGTGGCCGATGACGACGCGTCGCTGCATTCGGCGGTAAAGGACAACTACGCGAAGGCGTGGAGCTGTGCCGAGAAAATAGCCCGGCATCTGCAAAAGAGTTATCAGCGCGAGCTGACCACCGAAGAGATTATGTTTCTCACCATTCATATTGAGCGCGTGAGAAAAGAGGGGCGCTAAGTCCCCACAACTGGATTGTTACTGCATAACGCAGGCAAAACCTGAGCGCGGCTCCCGAAAGGGCGTCGTTCTCGGGTTTTTTTTATTTTCAGGACTCAGTCAAACCCTGCCTGCGGGCAGTGAAGAAGGATAAAGAGATGGAATATCAAGCACTGGCGAAGGATATTCTCGCCCACGTGGGCGGCAAAGAGAACATCGTCAGCCTGGTTCATTGCGCGACCCGGCTGCGTTTCAAACTGAAAGAGCCACTGCGTGCGAACGCCGAAGGGCTAAAGCAAAACCCGGGCGTGATCATGGTGGTGGAGAGCGGCGGGCAGTTCCAGGTGGTGATCGGCAACCACGTCCACGATGTCTGGCAGGCGGTGCGCAGCGAAGCGGGCCTCAGTGACGAGACGCCGGTGGCGGATAGCGCAGGGGAGAAGGGCAACCCCCTGAACCAGCTGATCGACATTGTGTCTGGCATTTTTACCCCGTTTATCGGCATCCTGGCTGCCTCCGGTATCCTGAAAGGGCTGCTGGCGCTGGCGGTGGTCTGCGGCTGGCTGGCTACCGACAGCGGCACTTACAAAATCTGGTTTGCCGCCAGCGATGCGCTGTTCTTCTTCTTCCCGCTGGTGCTGGGCTACACCGCCGGGAAAAAGTTTGGCGGCAACCCGTTTATCACGATGGTGATTGGCGGGGCGCTGGTCCATCCGGTGATGATTCAGGCCTTTGAGGCCAGCCAGCAGGCCGGGGCGGCTGGGGACGCCTTCCTGTCCATTCCGGTGACCTGGTTTAATTACAGCTCATCGGTCATTCCGATCATTCTCGCGGCGTGGGTGAGCTGCTGGCTGGAAAAACAGAGCGCAAAACGCCTGCCGTCGGCAATGAAAAACTTCTTCACGCCGCTTATCTGCCTGGGGGTGACGGTGCCGCTCACTTTCCTGGCGATTGGCCCGGTCGCCACCTTGCTCAGCCAGATGCTGGCCAACGGCTATCAGTGGGTTTACGCGCTGGCGCCCTGGCTGGCGGGCGCGGCGATGGGTGCCCTGTGGCAGGTCTGCGTGATCTTCGGTCTGCACTGGGGGCTGGTGCCGCTGATGATCAACAACCTGGCGGTGCTGGGGCACGACTCCATGCTGCCGATGCTGCTGCCTGCCGTATTCGGCCAGGTCGGGGCGGCGCTGGGGGTATTCCTGCGCACCCGTGATGCCCGGCAGAAGATGCTGGCGGGCTCTTCGGTGACGGCGGGGATCTTCGGCATTACCGAACCCGCGGTCTATGGCGTCAACCTGCCGCTGCGCCGTCCGTTTATTTTTGGCTGCGTGGCCGGGGCCATCGGTGGGGCGATTGTCGGCTTCAGCGATTCGCACGTCTACTCCTTCGGTTTTGGCAATATCTTCACCATTGCGCAGATGATCCCGCCTGGCGGCGTCGATGCCACCCTGTGGGGCGGCGTTCTCGGATTACTGGTGGCGCTGGTGCTGAGCTGCGTGCTGACGATGGTCGCCGGGATGCCGCGCCGCGCGGCAGAAGCGACGCCGGTCGCCGTCAATGCGGGTGAAAACGATGTCCTGTCACCGATGAACGGTAGCGTGCTGGCGCTGGACCAGGTGCCGGACGCCACCTTCGCCAGCGGCCTGCTCGGCCAAGGCGCGGCGATTATTCCCGCCGACAACAAGGTCATCGCCCCCTTTGCCGGGGAGGTTGCCTCGCTGTTTGCCACTAAACATGCCATCGGCCTGCTGAGCGACAGCGGCATCGAAGTGCTGATCCACGTCGGGATCGACACCGTGAAGCTCGACGGCAAGCCGTTTACCGCCCACGTAAAGGTGGGGGACAAAGTGCAGCCGGGCGATCTGCTGCTGGAGTTCGATCGCCAGGCCATTATCGATGCCGGATACGATCTGGCGACACCCATTATTATCAGTAACAGCGACGACTATCGCGATGTCGTTACCGTGGCAGCCACCGCTGTCCAGGCCGGCGCGCCGCTGCTGTGCGTCAGCCATCAATAACAGGAGAAGAGAATGAAAACGTTCCCGGATGATTTCTTATGGGGCGGCGCGGTTGCCGCGAATCAGGTCGAAGGCGCTTATCTGGAGGACGGTAAAGGTCTTTCCACCTCTGACGTTCAGCCCCAGGGGGTCTTTGGCCCGGTGGTGGAGCGCGTGGCGGGCGACAGCGGCATTAAGGATGTAGCCATCGATTTTTATCATCGCTACCCCGAGGACATCCAGCTGTTCGCCGAGATGGGCTTCAGCTGCCTGCGCGTCTCCATTGCCTGGACGCGTATCTTCCCGAACGGCGACGAGCAGCAGCCCAACGAAGCCGGGCTGGCCTTCTACGATAAGCTGTTTGACGAGCTGGCGGCGCACAACATTACGCCGCTGGTGACCCTCTCACACTACGAGATGCCGTGGGGGCTGGTGAAACAGTACGGCGGCTGGGGCAGCCGCCGGGTGATTGGCTTCTTCGAACATTACGCCCGCACCGTCTTCACCCGCTATCAGGATAAAGTGAAGTTGTGGCTCACCTTCAACGAGATCAACATGTCCCTGCACGCGCCGATGACCGGCGTCGGCCTGCCGGAAACCAGCAGCAAGGCGGAAGTGTTTCAGGCGATCCACCATCAGCTGGTGGCGAGCGCGCGGGCGGTGAAAGCCTGCCACGAAGTCATTCCGGACGCGAAAATCGGCAATATGCTGCTGGGTGGCCTGGTCTATCCATTGACCTGCAAGCCGGACGATGTGCTGGAAGCTTTGCAGGAAAACCGTGCCTGGCAGTTCTTCGGCGACGTGCAGTGCCGCGGGGCGTATCCGGGCTATATGCTGCGTTTCTTCCGCGACAACGGCATTGAGCTCGACATCACTGACGCCGATCGCGAGGCGCTGAAATCGACCATCGACTTTATCTCCTTCAGCTACTACATGACCGGCTGCGTGACCACCGATGAAGCGCTGAACCAGCAGGCGCGCGCCAATATTCTGAATATGGTGCCGAACCCGCACCTGGCAAGCTCGGAGTGGGGCTGGCAGATTGACCCGGTCGGCCTGCGCACCCTGCTGAACGTGCTCTGGGATCGCTATCAGAAGCCGCTGTTTATTGTCGAGAACGGTCTGGGGGCCAAAGACAAGCCGGACGCCGACGGCGTGGTGCAGGATGATTACCGCATCAGCTACCTCAACGACCACCTGGTGCAGGTGCGTGAGGCCATCGACGACGGGGTGGAGGTGATGGGCTACACCAGCTGGGGGCCGATCGACCTGGTGAGCGCCTCCAAAGCCGAGCTCTCCAAACGCTACGGTTTTATCTATGTCGATCGTGACGACAGCGGCGCAGGTACTCTGGCGCGCAGCCGCAAGAAGAGTTTTTACTGGTATCAGGAGGTGATTGCGACCAACGGCGCTTCGCTGAAAGCGTAATCACCGCAAGGGCCCAGCGCTATGCCGGGCACCTTTGCCGGATATGTAAAGGTATGACAAATTGTGGATTGCCACCCATTCCTAAAAAAAGGAGGCGAAGCGGGCGTATTTTGCAGCCTTCTTTTTTGGGTGAATAACGTGATGAAACGTTCGAGTTTTTATTTCTGCTGCCTGCCTCTCTCTCTTCTTCTGGTTGCCTGTGCGCCCGGCCACGATACCGCGGCCTCGCTGAATCAACAGATCCCTGCCGCCAAAATTGACACCGGGCTTACCGCCGGGCAGTGGCCAAAAAACAGCTGGTGGGAAGATTTTCACGATCCCGAACTCACCAGCCTTATCACCAGAGCGCTGGCCGATGCGCCGGATATGAATATTGCCCGTCAGCGCATTACCCTTGCCGAAGCCCAGGCCAGAATGGCGATGGCCGCCGATGGTCCGGAAGTGGATTTTTCGGCCGATGCCGAGCGGCAGAAAATGTCTGCCGAAGGGCTGATGGGGCCCTTTGCGATAACCGATCCGGCAGCCGGGACTACCGGCCCCTGGTACACCAACGGCACCTTCGGCTTAACCGCGGGCTGGGATCTGGATCTGTGGGGCAAAAACCGCGCTCAGGTTGAATCCCGCATCGGCAAGGTCAATGCGCAACAGGCGGAGCTGGAACAGACCCGCCAGCTGCTGGCCAGCAGCGTGGCGCGTCTGTACTGGGAGTGGCAGACCGAGGCGGCCATCGGGCATGTATTATCCACTATCAAGCAGGAACAGCTGGCGATCGTTGGCACCGACCGCGAGCTGTATCAGCATGGCATTACCTCTTCCGTGGAAGGGGTCGAAACCGACATCAACGCCAGCAAAACCGATGAGCGGCTGGCGGAGGTGACCGGGAAGATGAAAGCCATCGAAGCGCGTCTGGAGGCGCTCACTAATGCCCCGACGGTGAAGCTGACCCCGCATGCCTTGCCTGCGGTAGAGAGCCACCTGCCTTCCACCCTGGGCTATGAATTACTGGCCCGCCGTCCTGATTTACAGGAGGCGCACTGGTACATCGAGGCCTCGCTGCGCGAGGTGGACGCGGCGAAAGCGGCGTTTTATCCCGACGTAAATTTAATGGCGTTTCTGCAACAGGACGCACTGCACTTAAGCGATCTGTTCCGCTCCTCGGCACAGCAGATGGGCGTCACCGCCGGTCTGACCCTGCCGATTTTCGACAGCGGACGCCTGAACGCCAACCTTGATATCGCCCAGGCGCAAAGCAATCTGTCGATCGCGAACTACAACAAAGCGGTGGTGGAGGCGGTCAATCAGGTGGCCCGCAGCGCCAGCGAGGTGGAAACGCTGATGGCGAAAAACAAGCACCAGCAGCGCGTGGAAGCCGATGCCGCGCGGGTGGTGGCCCTGGCGCAGGCGCGTTTCAACGCCGGGATCGTCGCTGGCGCGCGGGTCAGCGAAGCCAGAATCCCCGCCCTGCAGGAGCAGGTGGCCGGGCTGACCCTGCAGGGGCAGTACGTTGACGCCACTCTGCAGCTCACCTCTGCCCTGGGCGGCGGCTATCACCACGGGTAGAAAATGAGAAGTAACTATACTTATCTCTTTGTCTTTTAGTATTCCGGAGGTGAGTATGGGTTCAACCAATCGTGTGGCTATTGTAACGGCATCGGATTCGGGGATCGGCAAAACCACGGCGCTGATGCTGGCGGAGCGTGGGTTTGATATTGGCGTGACCTGGCACTCGGATGAAGAAGGGGCGATGAAAACCTGTCGTGAGATCGAGGCCCGGGGGCAGCGGGCAGAGGCCATTCAGCTGGATCTCAGCCAGCTGCCGGACGGAGCGAAAGCCATCGAGACGCTGATTGAACGCTTCGGGCGTATCGACGTGCTGGTCAATAACGCCGGGGCGATGACCAAAGCGGCGTTTCTCGATATGGAGTATGACCAGTGGCGGTCGATTTTTAGCGTCGACGTGGACGGGGCGTTTCTCTGCTCGCAGATCGCCGCCCGTCAGATGGTGAAGCAGGGGGAGGGCGGACGTATCGTCAACATCACCTCGGTGCATGAGCATACCCCGCTGCCGGAGGCCAGCGCCTACACCTCAGCCAAACACGCCCTCGGCGGCCTGACCAAGTCGATGGCGATGGAGCTGGTGCATCACAATATTCTGGTGAACGCCGTGGCGCCTGGGGCTATCGCCACGCCGATGAACAACATGGACGACAGCGAGGTGGAGCCTGGCTCCATGCCAAACATTCCTCTGGCAAGGCCGGGACATACAAAAGAGATCGCCAGCCTGGTCGCCTGGCTGTGTGACTCTGATGCCAGCTACGCCACCGGTCAGTCGTTTATCGTCGACGGCGGCTTTATGCTGGGCAATCCGCAGTTTAAACCGGAGCAGTAATTTTTAGCGGCGATCCCGGCGTTTCAGCCACCAGCGCACCGCGAAGACTAGCACCAGCACCACAATAAGCCAGATCCAGTGGCGCAGGTGCTGGTCCAGGGCGTGCAGCCACGGCTCCAGCACTTCACCGCCCACATAGCCCAGAGTGGTGAAAATCAGCGCCCAGACGATGGCACCCACAATGTTCAAGGGCAGGAAGATTTTCGGCGGCAGGCGGCTGGCACCGATCAGCAGCGGGCCGATGATGCGAAAGCCGTACATAAAGCGGGTGCCGATGACGAAAAGATAGGGGTGGCGCTGAATCAACTGCTGAGCGCGGTCGATTTTCTTCTGATGGCGGGAAAAGCGTCGCAGGATCGTCGGACCAAACCGCACCCCAATCAGGTAAAGAAGCTGGTCGCCGATCATGCCGCCCAGTGCCACCGCGGCTACCACCAGAGGAAAGCGAAGCAATCCCTGATGCGCCGCCACGCCACCCAGCAGGGTGATGGTTTCGCCTTCCGCTATGCTGCCGATAACCAGCGCGGCATAGCCATACTGTGCAATGAGAGTATTGATATCCATACGTTAAGCGTAGCGCAGGAAACGTTAACGTAATAACAACCAGCCGATTAAACCAATAACGGGGACGATGAGTCCACAAAACAGGGCGCCTGTCGCCCAGACAAACGGGCCTAACTCTTCTTCTTTTTTGATATCGTCAAAGCGCGCCAGCGCGTGCTGGCCATCAGGGGCGGTAATCTCTTCAAACTGCCTGATATACCCCTGTTCAATCAACATCCTGGCGCCCTGCGCGTCGGCTTTATCCAGCGCCGCGACGCTATTTCCCTTTTTGAAAAAATGAATTCCGCCATCTGAGATTCCCTCCCGTAAGCTGCTGTTTAGCAGGGATTAATATACCAGAGCGCTGAACCCGCCGCTGCATTTTTAGGCTGTATAAAAAATAATCTCAGGCCTGCATTATACTTGAGTTATCGCTAGCGGGCCGACAACAAGGGGGCGTTATGAACCATGTCTGGGGACTCTTTTCCCATCCCGATCGTGAAATGCACGTGATCAGAAGCGAAAACGAAACGGTCAGTCATCACTATACCCACCATGTGCTGCTGATGGCCGCCGTACCGGTGATTTGCGCGTTTATTGGTACCACGCAAATCGGCTGGGATTTTGACGACGGCAATGTCGTAAAACTCTCGTGGATGACCGGCCTGGCGCTGGCCGTGGTGTTTTACGCCCTGATGCTGGCGGGCGTGGCGGCAATGGGGCGGGTGATTTACTGGATGGCGCGCCGGTATCCGCAACGGCCATCGCTGACACACTGCATGGTATTCGCTGGTTACGTGGCAACCCCGCTGTTTCTGAGTGGGATTGTGGCGCTCTACCCGATCGTCTGGCTGTGTGCGCTGGTGGGGACGCTTGCGCTCTGTTACACCGGCTATCTGCTCTATATCGGCATTCCGACCTTCCTGAGTATCAACAAAGAAGAGGGGCGCAGTTTTTCCGGCTCGACCCTCGCCATCGGCGTGCTGCTGCTGGAAGTGTTACTCGCGCTGACGGTTATTCTTTGGGGTTATGGATATCGTCTCTTCTGAGGTCACTGCATTGCTGGCGTAAATGCCAGCAATGCAGCATCTGTTCACGATTAACTGCTGGTAGCAAGGCATCCGGACGGCTATGATGCCTTAGCCAGCCCGTGTTCTCGCTTCGGCCCGGGCGGCGTACGTTATTACGTGCATGAATAATTATCCGAAATCTCACCATGCTGAAATTCCGCGTTTCTTTACTGAGTCTTGCACTGTTGCTGGCTGTGCCAGTGGCGACCCCCGCGATCGCCAAACCTGCCGCTGTGGCTGCGGCGGCCCAGCCGGAGATTGCCTCCGGTAGCGCCATGATCGTCGATCTGGAAACCAACAAGGTGATCTACTCCAGCCACCCGAATCTGGTGCGCCCGATTGCTTCTATTACCAAATTAATGACCGCGATGGTGGTGCTGGATGCACGGCTGCCGCTGGATGAAAAACTGCGCGTCGACATCAGCCAGACGCCGGAAATGAAAGGGATTTACTCCCGCGTGCGTCTGAACAGCGAAATCAGCCGCAAGAACATGCTGCTGCTGGCGCTGATGTCCTCGGAAAACCGCGCCGCCGCAAGCCTGGCGCACCATTACCCGGGCGGCTATAACGCCTTTATCCGCGCCATGAACGCCAAAGCGAAGGCGCTGGGGATGACCCAGACGCGCTTTGTGGAGCCAACCGGCCTGTCGATCCATAACGTCTCGACGGCACAGGATCTGACGAAGATGCTGATCGCCAGCAAGCAGTATCCGCTGATCGGCCAGCTCAGCACCACCCGTGAAGAGATGGCGACCTTCTCGAACCCGGCCTATACCCTGCCGTTTCGTAACACCAACCACCTGGTCTACCGCGATAACTGGAATATCCAGCTGACCAAAACCGGCTTTACCAACGCCGCGGGCCACTGTCTGGTGATGCGGACGGTCTTTAACGGCAAGCCGGTCGCGCTGGTGGTGATGGATGCGTTTGGCAAATATACCCACTTTGCCGACGCCAGCCGTCTGCGTACCTGGATTGAAACCGGAAAAGTCACCCCGGTTCCGGCCGCGGCCCTGAGCTACAAAAAGCAGAAAGCCGCGCAAATGGCCACCGCGCAGAACGATTGAGCTGGGTTTAATGCCCGGCGGCGCTGCGCTTGCACGGGCCTACGGGTTTCCCAGGCCGGGTAATCGAAGCGCCGCCTGGCAAAAACTACTCCGGCAGCGTCCAGTCACCGTCGTTGAGGGGACGCTGCAAAATCAGCGTATCGCGCCAGTCACCTTTCTTGTAACCCACGCTTCTGAGCTGTCCCGCAACTTCAAACCCGTGCTTTTTATGCAGGCGTAACGAGCCGGCGTTGTTTGGCCCATCGCCCACCACGGCGATCATCTGCCGCCATGGGCCCTCTTCGCTGCGGGCGATCAGGGCACTCAGCAGCGCGCTGCCAAAACCGCGCCCGGGAGTGCTGGCCTCGACGTAAATCGACTCTTCAAGGGTATAGCGGTAGGCGGGGCGAGCGCGATAGTGGGTGGCATAGCAGTAACCCACCACAATCCCGCGATAGAGCGCCACCAGCCAAGGCAGACCCTGGCTGGTCACCGCGTTAATGCGATCCCGCATCTCGTCGACGGTAGGGGGAACTTCTTCAAAGGATGCGCGCCCGTTAAGGACATGCCAGGCGTAGATGGCAGCAATGGCATGCGCATCCTCGGCCCCGGCATCGCGTATTACAACGTCAGTTTCGGATAATGTTTCAACAGCCGACATGGTCTGCCCGCTCCTCGTTAAAAAAAGCCAGAGAAATGTTTCTCTGGCGACGTAAGGCTACTCTAGTCCTATTTATGTGGGCATAACAGCGCCCAAGCGAGGGCTAACTGGTTTGATCAGTGGCTTGCGCGCCATCACGCGCTGTTTCCGGTTCGCCTGCCCAGTTTTTATGCTTGGTTGTTTTACCGATGCCGGGGTTCATGCTGTTTGTTGGGTCGTTAGCGCGATAAAACTGTTTTAATGCCTCCGGCGCTTCGTAAATGTGACCCACATTATGTTCCGCCGGATACTGCGCCCCGCGCGCCTGCAGCAGCTCCAGCATCTGCGCCTTCAGGGCGTGGGCATCAACCCCTTTTTTAACGATGTAATCCTGATGGAAGACGTAGCACATAAAGTGGCCGTAATAGAGCTTATGCACCAGCTGGCTGTCGATCTCCGGCGGCAACTGCTCGAACCATTCGGTATCGTTACGGCGCAGGGCGATATCCAGAGCCAGAATATCCTCCACCTCGTCGGCGTGAACCGCCTGATAGCGGATCGCGGCCCCGGCGGCGGCAAAGCGGTGTAAGAAGGCCTTGCTGCCTTCTTCCGGCGTGCAGGCAAAGAAGTCGCCCTCGGCGGTTTTGAAGAACTCCGCCAGCCAGCTCTGCGCTTCGGCAATGCCGTCGCCCGCCATCTTCAGCAGCAGGTGATGCTCGTACTTATCGCGCCAGCTCTTCATGCGCGGCGGCAGATGCGCCGGGAAGGCGTTGCCCAGCTTCTGCATAAAGCGGTCGGTAAAGTTAGGTTTAAACAGCGACACCTTCTCCAGCATCGCATCGGTGCGTCCCTTCATGGTGAAGAAGAAGGGCATCTTGTCGGTGCCGAGCTTGTCGATCATCAGGAAGGTATCTTTGCCGTAGCGCTCGGCAATGTCGTAGATATCCCGGTGCATGTATTCCCCGGCGACCGGCAGATGGGTGAACTCCCCGAGAATATGGCGGCGGATGGTGGTCAGCACCTCCGGCTGGTTGGTGCCGATATAGAACACCTGCTGGCGTTTCTCAGCCGGGAAGGTGTCCAGGCGCACGGCGAAGACCGCCAGCTTGCCGGCACAGCCGGAGGATTCAAACAGACGATCCGGGTCGGCGTTGTAGCGCGCCGGGGTGTCGGCATCAATCTCGCGCACCCGGGTGATGTAGTCATGATCGTGGGCGTGACGTCCGTCGTGCAGCACGTCGCTCTCTTTCACGCGGTCGTCATCCAGCTTGCTGAGGATCTGCTCCGGCGTCACCCCCAGGTCGATGCCCAGATGGTTCACCAGCGTCAGCTTGCCCTGTTCGTCAATGCGGGCGAAGAGCGACATTTCGGTATAGGCCGGGCCGCGCTGCACCAGCGAGCCGCCGGAGTTATTGCAGATCCCGCCGATCACCGAGGCGCCAATACAGGAGGAGCCAATCACCGAGTGCGGCTCGCGGCCCAGCGGCTTCAGCGCCTTCTCCAGCGAATAGAGCGTGGTGCCCGGATAAGCCAGCACCTGCTCGCCCTTATCCAGCAGATGCAGCTTGTCGAGGCGCAGGGTGCTGATAATCACAATGTCGCGATCGTAATCGTTGCCGTTCGGCGTAGAGCCTTCGGTCAGGCCGGTGTTGGCCGCCTGCATCAGAATAATTTTGTCAGCCTCGACGCAGGCGCTGAGCACCCGCCACAGTTCCAGCAGCGTGCCCGGGAACACCACCGCCAGCGCGTCCCCTTGTCCGGAGCGAAAGCCCTTGCGGTAGCGGGCGGTTTTCGCGGCGTCGGTAAGCAGGTGCGCATGACCTACCAGACGTGCCAGGTCGTTTATAAAGTTGGTGTTATCGTGCAGTCGTTCAGAAGACATCGTCCACCCCTTGTGGTTATTCAAATGCGTCGTCGAAAATCATAGCGCGATTAATGTTTATGCGAACGACTATTCGCCAGAAAAATCAGAGAATAAACCCTGCAACGTTAACAGGGTTTATGGCACACTGCGCTTTTCGTACGGTCTGGCCGCGACTATCCGGCGGTTATTGATGAGAGAGTAAACGAGATGAAATGGCTTTGTTCTGTAGGGGTAGCTGTAAGTCTGGCGCTGCAACCCGCGCTGGCTGACGACCTGTTTGGCAATCATCCGCTAACGCCGGAAGCCCGGGACGCCTTTGTGACCGATCTGCTCACAAAGATGTCGGTAGACGAGAAAATCGGCCAGCTGCGCCTGATCAGCGTCGGACCGGATAATCCAAAAGAAGCCATTCGCGAGATGATCAAAAACGGGCAGGTAGGGGCGATCTTCAACACCGTCACCCGCCAGGATATCCGCAAAATGCAGGATCAGGTGATGGAACTTAGCCACCTGAAAATCCCGTTATTCTTCGCCTATGACGTGGTCCACGGCCAGCGTACCGTCTTCCCGATCAGCCTGGGCCTGGCCTCCTCCTTTAACCTCGAGGCGGTGAAAACCGTCGGCCGCGTGTCGGCCTACGAGGCGGCGGACGATGGCCTGAACATGACCTGGGCGCCAATGGTGGACGTCTCCCGCGATCCGCGCTGGGGCCGCGCCTCGGAAGGGTTCGGGGAAGACACTTACCTGACCGCGACGATGGGTAAAACCATGGTGGAAGCGATGCAGGGCAAAAGCCCGGCGGATCGCTACTCGGTCATGACCAGCGTCAAACACTTCGCCGCCTATGGCGCCGTCGAAGGCGGAAAAGAGTACAACACCGTCGACATGAGCCCGCAGCGCCTGTTCAACGACTATATGCCGCCGTACAAAGCCGGTCTTGATGCCGGAAGCGGCGCGGTGATGGTGGCGCTGAACTCCCTGAACGGCACCCCGGCGACCTCCGACAGCTGGCTGCTGAAAGATATCCTGCGCGATAAGTGGGGCTTTAAGGGCATCACCGTCTCCGATCACGGGGCGATCAAAGAGCTTATCAAGCACGGCACCGCCGCCGATCCGGAAGATGCGGTGCGCGTGGCGCTGAAGTCCGGCATCAACATGAGCATGAGCGACGAGTATTACAGCAAGTACCTGCCGGGTCTGGTGAAGAGCGGTAAGGTCACTATGGCGGAGCTGGACGACGCCACGCGCCATGTTCTGAACGTCAAATATGACATGGGGCTGTTTAACGATCCGTACAGCCACCTGGGGCCGAAAGAGTCCGATCCGGTGGATACCAACGCCGAAAGCCGATTGCACCGCAAAGAGGCGCGTGAGGTCGCGCGTGAAAGCCTGGTGCTGCTGAAAAACCGTCTCGACACGCTGCCGCTGGCGAAATCCGGCACCGTGGCAGTGGTCGGCCCGCTGGCCGACAGCAAGCGCGACGTGATGGGCAGCTGGTCTGCCGCAGGCGTGGCGGATCAGTCCGTTACCGTGCTGACCGGCATCAAAGACGCGTTGGGTGACAAGGGCAAAGTGATTTACGCCAAAGGGGCCAACGTCACCAGCGATAACGACATCGTCACCTTCCTCAACCAGTATGAAGAGGCGGTGAAGGTCGATCCGCGCTCCGCCCAGGAGATGATTGACGAGGCGGTTAACGCCGCGAAGCAGTCTGATGTGGTGGTGGCCGTGGTGGGTGAAGCCCAGGGGATGGCCCATGAAGCGTCGAGCCGGACCGATATCACCCTGCCGCAGAGCCAGCGCGATCTGATCGCCGCCCTGAAAGCCACCGGTAAGCCGCTGGTGCTGGTGCTGATGAACGGCCGTCCGCTGGCGCTGGTGAAAGAAGATCAGCAGGCAGACGCGATTCTGGAAACCTGGTTCGCCGGTACCGAGGGCGGTAACGCCATTGCCGACGTGCTGTTTGGTGACTACAACCCGTCGGGCAAACTGCCGATGTCCTTCCCGCGCTCCGTCGGGCAGATCCCGGTGTACTACAGCCACCTGAACACCGGTCGTCCGTACAACGCCGACAAACCGAACAAGTACACCTCGCGCTACTTCGACGAAGCCAACGGTCCGCTTTATCCGTTTGGTTACGGCCTGAGTTACACCACCTTCAACGTTTCTGAGGTGAAAATGTCTGTGCCGACCATGAAGGCGGACGGCACGGTGACCGCCAGCGTCGAGGTTACCAACACCGGTAAACGCGAAGGGGAGACGGTTGTCCAGATGTACGTTCAGGATGTGACCGCCTCCATGAGCCGTCCGGTGAAACAGCTGCGTGGCTTCGAGAAGGTGAACCTGAAACCGGGCGAAACCAAAACCATCAGCTTCCCGATTGACGTGGATGCGCTGAAGTTCTGGAACCAGCAGATGAAATACGACGCTGAGCCAGGCAAATTCAACGTCTTTATCGGGACGGATTCAGCCCGCGTGAATAAGGGCGAGTTCGAGCTGCTGTAAAATCGCCGGGCAATAGCTAAACCAGGCCGCCATACACAATTTGTGAATGGCGCGCTAAAACCCTGGTTATCGACTACGCTTTTCTCTCAAGCGTCTGAAAAAGGCGGCAAAATCATGAGGAAAGCGGAATGACTATCTTTAAGGGGATTGTTGGTTCAACGGCGCTGCTGGCGGCGTTGAGCCTGCCATTACAGGCGGCGGAGCCGGTTAAGGTCGGGTCGAAAATTGATACGGAAGGCGCGCTGCTGGGCAACATCATTTTGCAGGTGCTGGAGAGTCACGGCGTTAAAACCGTCAATAAAGTGCAGCTGGGCACCACCCCGGTGGTACGCGGGGCCATCACCTCGGGCGAGCTGGATATCTACCCGGAATACACCGGCAACGGGGCCTTCTTCTTCAAAGATGAAAATGACCCGGCGTGGAAAAACGCGAAGAACGGCTACGAGAAAGTCAAAAAACTCGATGCCGAGCAGAACAAGCTGATCTGGCTGACTCCGGCCCCGGCCAACAACACCTGGACCATCGCGGTTCGCAAGGATGTGGCGGAGAAAGGCAAGCTCACCTCTCTTGAGGATCTCAGCCGCTACCTGAAAGAGAAGGGCGATTTCAAACTCGCAGCCTCAGCCGAATTTATCGAGCGCCCGGACGCTCTCCCTGCCTTTGAAAAAGCCTACGACTTCAAGCTCGATCAGAGCCAGCTTCTCTCCCTGGCGGGGGGCGATACGGCGGTGACCATTAAAGCGGCGGCCCAGCAAACTTCGGGCGTCAACGCGGCGATGGCCTACGGCACCGACGGCCCGGTCGCGGCACTGGGCCTGCAAACCCTCACCGATCCGAAAGGCGTTCAGCCTATTTACGCCCCGACACCGGTCGTGCGCGAGGCGGTGCTGAAGGCATACCCGGAGCTGGACGCCTGGCTGAAGCCGGTATTTGAAACGCTGGATGAAAAAACGCTGCAGCAGCTCAATGCCAGCATTGCAGTGGAAGGGCTGGATGCCAAAAAAGTGGCGGCAGATTACCTGAAGCAAAAAGGGCTGGTGAAATAACCTGCCGCAGGACTGCGCTGTGCCGATAAAATGTCATAACCGCGTGCTGCTGCTGATGGCGCTTATTGCCCTTGCAGCAGCCGCGTTACCCTTTGTGAATTTTGCCCCGAACCGGCTGGTGTCCGGGGAAGGGCGCGCCGTCTGGCAGGTCTGGACGTTTTCCCCTGCGCTGCTGCTCATCCCGTTCTGCCTGTTGCTGGGGCTGACGCTGGTTCGCGGGCGCTGGGCTTTAGCGTCGACGCTGGTGGTCTGCGAACTGCTGTTTGCCGGGCTGGTCTGGAGCGCGGGGCTTGCCGCCTCGCATCTTGCCAGCAGCGAGAGCCCGCTGGCGCGTACCGCCGTGGGCAGCGGCCTGTGGCTCTGGATGGCGCTTTGCCTGCTGGCCTGTAGCGATGCCATTCGCAGGCTCAGCCCGCAGCCACTCTGGCGCTGGCTGCTGCAGGCGCAAATCTGGATCCTGCCCTTGCTGCTGCTGTTCAGCGGCGAACTCAACGCCCTCTCGCTGATGAAAGAGTACGCCAACCGACAGGATGTCTTTAACGATGCCGGGCAGCAGCATCTCACCCTGCTGCTGGGTACTCTGGTTCCGGCGCTGCTGATTGGCGTGCCGCTGGGGCTCCTCTGTTATCGCCGCCCGGCCTCTCAGGGGCCGGTATTCGCGGTGCTGAACGTCATTCAGACTGTTCCCTCCGTGGCGCTGTTCGGCCTGCTGATTGCTCCGCTCGCCGGGCTGACCCGCGCCTGGCCGTGGCTTTCGTCGCTGGGTATTGCCGGGACCGGCATGACCCCAGCGCTGATCGCCCTGGTGCTTTATGCCCTGCTGCCGCTGGCGCGCGGGGTGCTGGCGGGGCTCAGCCAGGTGCCTGCCGAGGTGCTGGAGAGCGCCGACGCCATGGGGATGAACAGCCGCCAGCGCTTCTGGCAGATCCAGCTCCCGCTGGCGCTGCCGGTGCTGCTGCGCGGACTGAGGGTGGTGGCGGTACAAACCGTCGGGATGGCGGTGATCGCGGCGTTAATCGGCGCCGGAGGATTCGGGGCGCTGGTGTTCCAGGGGCTGCTGAGCAGCGCCCTGGATCTGGTGCTGCTGGGCGTCATACCCACCATCGTGCTGGCGGTGGTTGTGGATGCGCTGTTTGCGCTGTGGATAGCCCTGCTGCGAAGGAGAACCAATGATTGAATTTCATGATGTAAGTAAAACCTTTGCCGGGGAGCCCGCGGTCAGCAATCTGGATCTGACCTTTGCCGAAGGCGCTTTTTCGGTGCTGGTGGGCACCTCGGGCTCGGGTAAATCGACCACCCTGAAGATGATCAACCGGCTGGTGGAGCACGACAGCGGCCTGATCCGCTTTGCCGGGCAGGAGATCCGTAGCCTGCCGGTGCTGGAGCTGCGTCGCCGGATGGGGTACGCCATTCAGTCCATCGGCCTGTTTCCGCACTGGACCGTGGCGCGCAACATCGCCACCGTGCCGCAGCTGCAAAAGTGGTCGCGGCAAAAAATTGACGATCGGGTGGATGAGCTGATGGCGCTGCTGGGGCTGGAGCCGGGGCTGCGCGAGCGCTTCCCGCACCAGCTCTCTGGCGGGCAGCAGCAGAGGGTTGGGGTGGCGCGAGCGCTGGCCGCTAATCCGGAAGTGCTGCTGATGGATGAACCCTTTGGCGCGCTCGACCCGGTGACCCGCAGCGCGCTGCAGCTGGAGATGACCCGTATTCACCGCATCCTGGGCCGCACCATCGTTCTGGTGACCCACGATATCGACGAGGCGCTGCGCCTGGCGGATCACCTGGTGCTGATGGACAGCGGCAGGGTGGTGCAGCAGGGCACGCCGCTGGAGCTGCTTACCCGCCCCGCGAACAGCTTCGTGCGCGAGTTTTTTGGCCGCAGCGAGCTGGGCGTACGCCTGCTGTCGCTGCGCACGGTGGGCGAATCGATGCGCCCGGACATCACTCCAGGCGAAAGCCCGCTGCGGGCCTCCATGAGCCTGCGCGATGCGCTCTCGGCGTTTGTCAGCCAGGGATGCGAAAGCCTGCCGGTGGTGGACGAAGAGGAAAGAGCGTGCGGCACGTTGTACTTTCGCGATCTGCTGATCCGGGAGGCAACATGAGGTGGCTACGCGATCCGCTCCTGTGGCTGGTGGCGCTGTTTGTCGCACTCCTGCTGCTGATGCCCTACAGCGCGCCGCTCTTCAGCACGCTGTTCCCGGAGCTGCCGCGTCCGGTCTATCAGCAGGAGAGCTTCGTTACCCTGACGCTCGCCCACTTCTGGCTGGTGGGCGCCTCAAGCGTCTTTGCCATCGTGCTGGGGGTTGGGGCCGGAATTGCGGTCACGCGACCGGCAGGGCGCGAGTTTCGCCCGCTGGTGGAGACTATCGCCGCCGTCGGCCAGACCTTTCCGCCGGTGGCGGTGCTGGCGATTGCGGTGCCGGTGATGGGCTTTGGTCAGCAGCCGGCGATAATCGCGCTGATCCTCTATGGCGTCCTGCCGATTTTGCAGGCGACGCTTGCCGGACTGGCGGCGGTACCCGCAGCGGCAATCAGCGTGGCGGAAGGGATGGGGATGAGTGGCTGGCAGCGCCTGCGTAACGTCGAACTGCCGCTTGCCGCGCCGGTGATGCTGGCCGGGATCCGCACCTCGGTGATCGTCAATATTGGCACGGCGGCCATTGCTTCAACGGTGGGGGCGAATACGCTGGGAACGCCGATCATTATCGGCTTAAGCGGCTTTAATACCGCCTATATTATCCAGGGCGCGCTGCTGGTGGCGCTGGCGGCGATTGTGGTGGATCGCGCTTTTGAGCGGCTGGCGAGAAGCCTCAGCCGACACCGCCACGGACAATAAACGAATAACCTGCCAGCATCACGCCACCAATACCGCTGACGGCCATGAGAAAGAACAGGGTGATAACCGCGACTTTGGTTGCCTTCATAATGTGCTCCTGATGTTAACAGGGCGATTATACGGTGAAGCGCGGGTGTTAATGAACCATTAATTGCCTTTCAGCGGGAAGACAGGATACCCGTGCTCCTGCCACTGGGTCAGCTGAAGCTCCTGCGCCGCCGTCGGTGATTCACCGCACCACACCAGCAGCGTCTGCCCGTCGAACAGCTCCGGGCGCAGCTGCACAAGGGAATGGGCCAGCACGTCGACCCGCCAGCCCTGCTGGGCGGCAATCCACGCTTCCAGCCACAGGCGTGTGGTGTCGTGCACGTTCCAGCCAACCACCAGAGCATCCTTGCTGTTCTTCTTTCGCGCTGCCGCCAGACAGATACAGATGTAGTTGATCAGCACCCCGTCCAGCGCGCTCAGCAGCGCCTGCAGCGTGGGCTGTTGCGACTGCAACCGCCTTCGTAACGGAATAAAGAGTTGGGTGATTAAGGTTTGCGCAGGGTATTCGCTGCCTCGCTCCTTGATCCACACGCGCAGGCGATGCAGATGGCCGGACTGCAGATAACGCAGCAGCACCTCCTGCTGTTCGCGCCAGATGTCCAGTTCGTCCTGACCTTCCGGGCTCAACAACGTTTTGACCTTCCCGACCTGCACGCCGTTATCGATCCAGCCTTTGATCTCGCGGATCCGGTCGATATCCGCATCCGTAAACAGCCGGTGTCCGCCGTCGGTTCGCTGTGGTTTAAGCAACCCGTAACGACGCTGCCATGCGCGTAACGTCACTGGATTGATATCACACAGGAGTGCCACTTCCCCTATCGTGTAGAGCGCCATGTTATCCCCCGGCTTGCACATACCCAGATTAACTGTAGACGCAGAATGCTGAACCAGGAAGGATTGCTCTTTTTTGCACAAATAATGCGAATATCAGATTATGTTCGGCAAAAGGTGTGATGGGTGGCACGAAAACACATTTTCATGCTTTTACTGCAAAGAAAGTTAATGCGCTTCGGTGTATGTTACGCGCTTTTAGAATTTCCGGTTTGTGGGCATGTACGAATTTAATCTGGTGTTGCTGCTGCTTCAGCAGATGTGTGTGTTTCTGGTCATCGCGTGGCTGATGAGTAAAACACGCCTGTTCATCCCCCTGATGCAGGTCACCGTCCGTCTGCCGCACAAGCTGCTCTGCTACGTTACCTTCTCCATCTTCTGCATTCTCGGCACCTATCTGGGCCTGCACATTGAAGACTCCATTGCCAACACCCGTGCCATTGGCGCGGTGATGGGCGGCCTGCTCGGCGGCCCGGTGGTCGGCGGGCTGGTGGGGCTGACCGGGGGGTTACATCGCTACTCGATGGGCGGAATGACGGCCCTGAGCTGTATGATTTCGACCATTGTCGAAGGGCTGCTTGGCGGCCTGGTTCACAGCGTGATGATCCGCCGCGGTCGCCCGGATAAGGTCTTTAGCCCCCTCACCGCAGGGGCTATCACCCTGGTGGCCGAGCTGGTGCAGATGCTGATCATTTTGCTGATCGCCCGCCCGTTCGAGGATGCCCTGCATCTGGTGGGCAGCATTGCCGCGCCGATGATGGTCACTAACACGGTCGGCGCCGCGCTGTTCATGCGCATTCTGCTCGATAAGCGGGCGATGTTTGAGAAGTATACCTCGGCGTTTTCAGCGACGGCGCTGAAGGTCGCGGCCTCGACGGAGGGGATCCTTCGCCAGGGCTTTAACGAAGAGAACAGCATGAAGGTGGCGCAGGTCCTGCACCAGGAGCTGGATATCAGCGCGGTCGCCATCACCGATCGCGAAAAGCTGCTGGCCTTTACCGGCACCGGGGACGATCACCACCTGCCGGGCAGACCGATTTCGTCCGCATATACGCTTCGTGCAATTGAGACCGGTGAGGTAGTCTACGCCGACGGTAACGAAGTGCCGTACCGCTGCTCCCTGCATCCACAGTGCAAGCTGGGTTCGACGCTGGTGATCCCGCTGCGCGGCGAAAATCAGCGGGTGATGGGCACCATCAAGCTCTACGAGGCGAAAAATCGCCTGTTCAGCTCCATCAACCGTACCCTGGGGGAGGGGATCGCCCAGCTGCTCTCGGCGCAGATCCTGGCCGGACAGTATGAGCGCCAGAAGGCGCTGCTCACCCAGTCGGAGATCAAGCTGTTGCACGCGCAGGTGAACCCGCATTTTCTGTTTAACGCCCTCAATACCCTGAAGGCGGTGATCCGCCGGGACAGCGAGCAGGCGACGCAGCTGGTGCAGTTTCTCTCGACCTTTTTCCGCAAGAACCTGAAGCGGCCTTCGGAAATCGTCACCCTTGCGGATGAAATTGAGCATGTGAACGCTTATTTGCAAATTGAGCAGGCCCGGTTCCAGTCGCGCCTGCAGGTTACATTGTCGGTGCCGGATGAACTGGCCTGGCAGCAGCTGCCGGCCTTCACCCTGCAGCCGATCGTTGAGAATGCGATTAAGCATGGCACCTCCCAGCTGTTGGGTATCGGGGAGATTGCCATCACCGCCAGCCGCTTTAATCGCTATCTGGTGCTGGATATTGAAGACAATGCCGGGCTCTACGCTACGGCAAAAGAGGGGGGCGGCCTGGGAATGGGGCTGGTGGATAAACGCCTGCGCGCCCATTTCGGTGAGGATTGCGGCATTACCGTCACCTGCGAGCCCGACAGCTTTACCCGCATAACCTTAAGACTGCCCCTGGAGGAACACGCATGTTGAATGTGCTGATTGTCGATGATGAGCCTTTAGCGCGAGAAAATCTGCGGTTTTTGCTGCAGGAGCACAGCGATATTGAGATTGTCGGCGAGTGCGCCAACGCCATCGAAGCGATTGGCGCGGTGCATAAGCTGCGCCCCGACGTGCTGTTTCTGGATATCCAGATGCCGCGCATCAGCGGCCTGGAGATGGTGGGCATGCTCGACCCGGAGCATCGCCCCTATATTGTGTTTCTCACCGCCTTTGATGAGTACGCGGTTAAGGCGTTCGAAGAGCACGCCTTCGACTATCTGCTGAAACCCATCGAAGAGCCGCGGCTGGAGAAAACGCTCAATCGCCTGCGCCAGGAGCGCAGCGTGCAGGATGTGTCCCTGCTGGCGGAACACCAGCAGCCGCTGAAGTTTATTCCCTGCACCGGCCACAGCCGGATCTGGCTGCTGCAGATGGAGGATGTGGCGTTTGTCAGCAGCCGGATGAGCGGGGTGTATGTGACCAGCCATGAAGGCAAAGAGGGCTTTACGGAACTGACGCTGCGCACCCTGGAGAGCCGTACCCCGCTGCTGCGCTGCCATCGCCAGTACCTGGTGAACATGGCGCATCTGAAAGAGATCCGCCTTGAGGAGAACGGACAGGCGGAACTGGTCCTGCGCGCCGGGCAGACGGTGCCGGTCAGCCGTCGCTACCTGAAGAGTTTGAAAGAGGCGATAGGGCTGTAAAACTGCTACACTGCGCGCCATTGCATCATCGACACTCGAAGGCTCTATGCTCAGTAATGATATTCTTCGTAGCCTGCGCTACACCCTGAAAGCCAATAACAACGACATGGTGCGCATTCTTGCGCTTGCCGACATGGAATCCACCTCGGTCGGGTTCGACACCTGGATGACCAAAGAGGAGGAGGACGGTTTTGTTCGCTGCCCTGACATCATCCTTTCCGGCTTTTTGAACGGCCTGATTTACGACAAGCGCGGCAAAGATGAATCTGCGCCGGAACTGACGCTGGAGCGTCGGGTGAACAACAACACGGTGCTGAAAAAGCTGCGTATCGCCTTCTCGCTGAAGACCGACGACATTCTGGCGATTATGACCGAGCAGAAATACCGCGTCTCGATGCCGGAAATTACCGCCATGATGCGTGCCCCGGATCATAAAAATTACCGCGAGTGCGGGGACCAGTTCCTGCGTAATTTCCTGCGCGGCCTGACCCATCGGGTGCATCACCCGAAAGCGTGATTTTTGCCCGGTGGCGCTGGGCTTGCGCGGGCCTGCGGGTTGGTAGGCCGGGTAAGGCAAAGCCGCCACCCGGCAAAAAAGCGATAAAAAAAGCCGGAGATAATCTCCGGCTTTTTCGTTTATTTCACCTGATGACCAGGCAGCGCACCGCTGTCCGGGCTTAACAGGAAGATATCCTTCCCGCCAGGGCCAGCGGCCATCACCATCCCTTCCGAGATACCGAAGCGCATTTTACGCGGCGCGAGGTTGGCGACCATCACCGTGTGGCGACCGATCAACACCTGCGGGTCCGGATAGGCGGAGCGAATGCCGGAGAAGACGTTGCGCTTCTCGCCGCCCAGATCGAGGGTCAGGCGCAGCAGCTTGTCGGAGCCTTCAACAAATTCCGCGTTCTCGATCAGCGCCACGCGCATATCGACTTTAGCGAAATCGTCAAACGTGATGGTCTCCTGAATCGGATCGTCCGCCAGCGGGCCGGTAACCGGTGCGGCAGCGGCTTTCACCTCTTCTTTAGAGGCATCAACCAGGGCTTCAACCTGCTTCATCTCGATACGGTTGTAGAGCGCCTTGAACGCGTTCAGCTTGTGGCCGAGCAGCGGCTGATTAATGCTGTCCCAGCTCAGCTCGGTGTTCAGGAAGGCTTCAGTACGCGCGGCCAGCTGCGGCAGAACCGGCTTCAGATAAGACATCAGCACGCGGAACAGGTTGATACCCATGGAGCAGATCGCCTGCAGGTCGGCATCGCGGCCTTCCTGTTTGGCGACAACCCACGGCGCCTGCTCGTCAACGTAGCGGTTAGCCAGATCTGCCAGCGCCATGATTTCACGCACGGCTTTGCCGAACTCGCGGCTTTCCCAGGCTTCGCCAATCACGGCAGCCGCGTCGGTGAAGGTTTTGTACAGCTCAGGATCCGCCAGCTCAGCCGCCATCACGCCGTCGAAACGCTTGGCGATAAAGCCCGCGTTACGGGAGGCCAGATTCACCACTTTGTTGACGATGTCGGCGTTCACGCGCTGAACGAAATCTTCCAGGTTCAGGTCGATATCGTCGATACGGGAAGAGAGCTTCGCCGCGTAGTAGTAGCGCAGGCTGTCGGCATCGAAGTGGTTCAGCCAGGTGCTGGCTTTGATAAAGGTGCCGCGGGATTTGGACATCTTCGCGCCGTTCACCGTCACATAGCCGTGGACGAACAGGTTGGTTGGCTTGCGGAAACCGCTGCCTTCCAGCATTGCCGGCCAGAACAGGCTGTGGAAGTAAACGATGTCTTTGCCGATGAAGTGATACAGCTCGGCGTCGGAATCTTTCTTCCAGTATTCGTCGAAGCTGGTGGTGTCGCCACGCTTGTCGCACAGGTTCTTGAAGGAGCCCATGTAGCCGATTGGCGCATCCAGCCAGACGTAGAAATATTTGCCCGGTGCGTTCGGGATTTCGAACCCGAAGTACGGCGCATCGCGGGAAATATCCCACTGCTGCAGGCCGGATTCAAACCACTCCTGCATTTTGTTCGCCACCTGCTCCTGCAGCGCGCCGCTGCGGGTCCAGGCCTGCAGCATTTCGCTGAATGACGGCAGGTCGAAGAAGAAGTGTTCGGAGTCACGCATCACAGGCGTTGCGCCGGAAACCACGGATTTCGGCTCAATCAGCTCGGTCGGGCTGTAGGTTGCGCCGCACACTTCGCAGTTGTCGCCATACTGATCCGGTGACTTACATTTCGGGCAGGTGCCCTTCACGAAACGGTCCGGCAGGAACATGCCTTTTTCAGGATCGTAGAGCTGAGAGATGGTGCGGTTTTTGATAAAACCGTTCTCTTTCAGACGGGTGTAGATCAGCTCCGACAGTTCGCGGTTTTCGTCGCTGTGCGTGGAGTGATAGTTGTCATAGCTGATGTCGAAGCCAGCAAAATCGGTCTGATGCTCCTGACTCATTTCAGCAATCATCTGCTCAGGGCTGATACCAAGCTGCTGGGCTTTCAGCATGATTGGCGTGCCGTGTGCGTCGTCTGCACAGATGAAGTTTACCTGATGGCCGCGCATTCGCTGGTAACGGACCCAGACATCAGCCTGGATATGCTCCAGCATGTGGCCGAGGTGGATTGAGCCGTTAGCGTACGGCAGAGCGCACGTCACCAGAATTTTTTTCGCGACTTGAGTCATAGTAAGCATTACTTCTTTGGTAGTGAAAAGGGTTTTGATAGTACCAAAAGGGGCATTATTAAGTAAGCACAAACCATGGCCTTTCAGGTAAACTTGTTCAACAAAGGTCTTATCCACAAAAACAAAAGGAGTCGGGATGAGTTCTCAATCCCAGGCCAAATCACCGGAAGCCTTGCGCGCAATGGTCGCCGGGACGCTGGCTAATTTTCAGCACCCCACCCTGAAGCACAATCTCACCACGCTGAAAGCGTTACATCACGTGGCGTGGCTGGATGACACTCTGCATGTCGAGCTGCATATGCCTTTCGTCTGGAACCATGCGTTCGAGACGCTGAAAGAGCAAACCAGCGCCGAGCTGCTGCGTATCACCGGGGCGAAGGCTATTGACTGGAAATTGACCCATACCATCGCCACGCTGAAACGGGTGAAAAACCATCCGGGCATCAATGGCGTGAAAAATATCATCGCGATCAGCTCCGGCAAGGGCGGGGTAGGGAAGTCCTCTACCGCCGTGAACCTGGCGCTGGCGCTGGCCGCTGAAGGGGCGAAAGTCGGTATTCTCGATGCCGATATCTACGGCCCGTCAATTCCTAACATGCTGGGCGCGGAAAATCAGCGTCCGACCTCGCCGGATGGGACCCATATGGCGCCGATTATGGCGTACGGACTGGCGACTAACTCGATTGGCTATCTGGTCACTGACGATAATGCCATGGTGTGGCGCGGGCCGATGGCCAGCAAAGCGCTGATGCAGATGCTGCAGGAGACGATGTGGCCGGATCTCGATTATCTGGTGCTGGATATGCCGCCGGGCACCGGTGACATTCAGCTGACGCTGGCGCAGAACATCCCGGTTACCGGGGCGGTGGTCGTGACTACGCCACAGGATATCGCGCTGATCGACGCCAAAAAAGGGATCGTGATGTTCGAGAAGGTCGACGTGCCGGTGCTGGGCATCGTTGAAAACATGAGCATGCATATCTGCAGCAACTGCGGTCATCATGAGGCCATCTTCGGTACCGGCGGGGCAGAAAAACTGGCCGCGCAGTATCACACCCAGCTGCTGGGTCAGATGCCGCTGCACATTACGCTGCGTGAAGATCTCGATAGCGGTAAGCCGACCGTGGTCAACCGTCCTGAAAGTGAATTTACGGAGATGTATCGCCAGCTGGCGAATCGCGTTGCCGCCCAGCTTTACTGGCAGGGTGAGGTGATCCCTGCGGATATCTCATTCCGCGCGGTGTAACGCTTTTGCGCGGGTGCTAACACAAAAAACGGTCACCTCAGGTGACCGTTTTGCTTTTACCTCGCCACCCGGCACAACAAACGGTTAACGGTGGTAGAAAATATCGCCGTTATAGGCTTTGTAGATCTTGCCGTCAGTATCGCCCACCAGCACGTAGTTCTCGCCCATATAGGTCCAGTGCGTGCCTGCATCCGGTGCAGGGAGATTACGCAGGTTATATTGCTTGATGGTGTACTCAGGTGTCAGGTACTGCGCCGGGGCGAAATCACCAATCTTGTATTTCGTAAAATCGGCTACAAACTCCTGTTCCTCATAGGCCTGGATGCCAGAGGGCGCCGCTGTGGCTTGTGGGGCAGCAAAGGCTGCACTCGCCAGTGACATCAATACGCCCAGAAGTAGAATTTTACCTTTAGTCATTTTTTCTCCAGATTTACCGTGGCCATTACTCTTGTTTTGCCGTTTCGTGGCTGAGCAACAGAGAGTCTATTTTATGTTTTGCCGTTTGGCTAAGCTGGTAAAAAATGTAACAAATCAACACATCCTTGCCACCAACAGGGCCGAATTAATTATTTGTGGCGCAAATTTTTCATTAAATCGAATTTGTGTAATGTATTATTAATTTTATAAAATCTGAAAGTGACGCTTTAGGGGCATAATAGCCGTTATTGTACTGTATAATTCTTTCCCTGAAATACTTATGATGTGTGTTAGTTAATTTGCGTTTTTTGGTTTTCCTCTTATTTAAAGATAATACCAGACAGTTATCAACATGGTTGGTGCTTTTCTTTTATCGGGTTCTTCTGTAAGTGATTAATTGTAATTGATATTTTATTTTTAATGATGTGGCTAATTTAATGTGAGCTACAAGGAAGTTATATGGCTATTAACGGAATATAATAGAGCATCCATTATTAATGACAATCCCACTCCGCAACAGTGCAGCTTTTATTTGCGCAATATTATTATCGGGCTGCACCCTTATGCCCGGCCAACATATAAATATATCTGGAAAAAATAACGTTGCTGTTAAAGACAACCCGCTTGATTTGGATAAGAAAGTGGACGTCTGGCCTTTGACGCCTTCAGTGATTGAGCAGCTTCGCACCAACCAGGTAAAATCTCAGGCAAATCCGAATCTCGATGAACAGCTAAAACGTTGGGAATACCGGATCGGCCCCGGGGACGTGCTAATGATCACCGTCTGGGATCACCCCGAGCTCACCACGCCTGCCGGTCAGTATCGCAGCGCCAGCGACACCGGCAACTGGGTGGGCGCAGACGGAACGATCTTCTATCCCTACGTCGGCAAACTCCATGTCGCCGGAAAGACCCTCGCCCAGGTGCGCGAAGAGATCACGGCTCGGCTGGACAGAGTCATTGAAAGCCCGCAGGTCGACGTCAGCATTGCGGCGTTTCGTTCACAAAAGGCCTATGTCACCGGCGAAGTGGTGAAATCCGGGCAGCAGCCAATTACCAATATTCCCCTGACCATCATGGATGCGATTAACGCGGCGGGGGGCCTTTCGACGGATGCAGACTGGCGAAACGTGGTGCTGACGCATGACGGCCAGGACACGCGAATTTCGCTGCACGCCCTGATGCAGCACGGCGATCTGACGCAAAACAGATTGCTGTGGCCGGGCGATATCCTGTTTGTACCGCGCAATGACGCCCTGAAAGTTTTTGTGATGGGCGAAGTGGTTAAACAGAGCACCCTGAAGATGGATCGCAGCGGCATGACGCTGGCAGAAGCCCTGGCAAATGCCGGTGGTATGAATCAGGACATGGCTGATGCGAGCGGCATCTTCATCATCCGCTCCACCGGCAAAAACAGTAAGGACGGTAAAATCGCGAACATTTATCAGCTGAATGCCCGCGATGCGTCGGCGATGGTGCTCGGCACTGAGTTTCAGCTCCAGCCCTACGATATCGTCTACGTCACCACAGCCCCTGTCTCACGCTGGAATCGGGTAATTACGCAGCTGGTGCCTACCATCAGCGGCGTGCATGACCTGACCGAAACCGTGCGCTTTATCAGGTCGTGGCCTGAATAATGATCCAGTCAATTCTGGTGGTATGCACGGGAAACATTTGTCGCTCTCCGATTGGCGAGCGGCTTTTGCAACAAAAGTTGCCCACATTTACCATCGCCTCGGCGGGTATCTGCGGTCTGGCCGGACGTCCGGCGGACAGTCATGCGCAGAAAATAGCCAGCACCTATGGAATCTCGCTGGAGGATCACGCTGCGCGTCCACTGACGGCGGTAATGATGCGGGAATACGATCTAATCCTTGCTATGGAATCCGCGCAAATAAACCGTATTTCGCTTATTGCGCCGGAAATGCGTGGCAAAACCCTGCTGTTCGGCCAATGGCTCAGGCAACAGGAGATCCCCGATCCGTACGGTAAAAGCATGGAAGCATTTGAGTATGTTTTTCGCCTGCTTGGCGAAGCAAGTCAGGAATGGGCCAACCGACTTACAGTTAAGGGATTACGTACATGTCGTCGAAAATCGTAAATGCGCAGGCTTATTCTGTTGATAGTCATGAGCTGGATCTGGCGCGGCTTCTGGGAGAATTAATTGATCATCGCGTGTCTGTTTTTATTTGTACGTTACTGTTTGCGCTCAGCGGCGTGCTCTATGCGTTATTTGCATCGCCGGTATATATTGCAGATGCCCTGGTGCAAATTGAAGAGAAGCAGCAGAACAGCCTGCTCAAATCGTTAAATCAGCTATCGCCCACTTTCACTCAGGACTCATCTGCTGAAATTCAGCTGCTGAAATCCCGCATGATCCTTGGCGAAACCGTGGACGCGTTGCGCCTGCGTGATGAGATAACCCCGATCCGCTTCCCTCTGGCAGGAGAGGGCTGGGCGAGGCTGAGCGGCCAGCCAGCCGTCTCCCTGATGCTCGACAGTCTGACGCTCCCCGCCACGCCGGGTAAAGCGATGTCGCTGACTCTCACTGCTGAAAGCAACGGTAAATATCGTCTTGAAGGGGAAGGGATTAACCTGCAGGGGAGCGTCGGGGCGTTGGTGCAACAGGCGGGCGTGACGATTAAGGTTCGTGAGTTGTCGGCACCGCCAGGAACCCGTTTTCGGGTGAGTCAGCGTTCGCAGCTTGAAGCCATCAACGCCCTGAGCCGCCAGTTTACCGTGACGGAGCAGGGGAAAGAGAGTGGGATCCTCACGCTGAGCATGACGGGGTCGAATCCCGACCAGATCGCCAACATTCTGAACCACATTGCCGAGAGCTATCTGAGACAAAACATTGCCCGCCAGGCGGCGCAGGATTCGCAAAGTCTTGATTTTCTGCAGCGCCAGCTGCCGCAGGTGCGCAGCGAACTGGAGCTGGCAGAAGAGCGGCTGAACACCTACCGTAAACAGCGCGACTCGGTGGATTTAACGCTTGAGGCAAAAGCTGTGCTGGAGCAGATCGTTAACGTCGATAATCAGCTCAATGAGTTAACCTTCCGCGAAGCGGAAGTGTCGCAGCACTATAAAAAAGATCACCCGACCTATCGCGCACTGCGCGAGAAGCGTCAGACGTTAGAGCAGGAAAGGGCGCGGCTGAACAAACGGGTCAGTGCGATGCCGTCGACCCAGCAGCAGATCGTACGCCTCAGCCGCGACGTGGATTCTGGTCGCGCCGTCTATCTTCAGCTGCTGACGCGCCAGCAGGAGCTGAACATCTCCCGCTCCAGCGCCATTGGCAACGTGCGTATCATTGACCAGGCGGCCACCCACCCGGTTCCAATAAAGCCGCGTAAGGCGCTTGTTGTCATGCTCATGACAATTTTTGGCGCGTTCCTTTCTGTGGGCCTGGTGCTGGCGAAATCCGCTCTGAGACGGGGGATTAACTCGCCGGAGCAGCTCGAAAGCGAAGGGATTAATGTCTATGCCACCTTACCGCGCTCGGAATGGTTAAACAGTAAAACCCGTTTAGGCGGGAGATATTTCTTCCGCTACTGCTTCAGGCATAAAACCTCAGGCGTGCCCTTTTTGCCCGTCGACCAACCGCTGGATATTTTTGTCGAGGCGGTGCGCGGATTACGCACCAGCCTGCATTTCGCCATGATGGATGCCGGGAACAACATTCTCATGTTCAGCGGCCCGGGCCAGGACTGCGGTAAAACCCTGGTCAGTACGTCGCTGGCGGCGCTGGTGGCACAGGTGGATCAGCGGGTGCTATTCGTTGATGCGGATATGCGCAAAGGCTACGTGCACAACATTCTGGGGCTTAATAATGATAAGGGGTTATCTGACGTCCTGTCAGGCAAAGTGTCCTTCACCCAGGCCGCCCAGACCTTTACCAGCGGCAATTTCGACGTGGTGACCTGCGGTCAGTACCCGCCGAATCCGTCTGAACTGCTGATGCACAGCCGTTTCCGAGAATTTATGGCCTGGGCGAGTGAGCATTACGATATCGTGATTGTCGATACGCCGCCGATCCTGGCGGTGACTGACGCGGCATTAGTGGGGAGTATTGCGGCATCTACGCTGCTGGTCGCCCGCCACAACATCACGACCGTGCGGGAGATGCTGATCAGTCAACGGCGTTTGCAGCAGATGGGGGTGAATATCAAAGGTGCCATTCTGAATGACGTTGTGAAGTCTGCAGCCAACTATTACAGCGAGAGTTACGGCACCTACAGCTACGTCTCGCAACACGACGCAGAGAAAAAATAGGGCTAAGAGCAGTGAAGAAGGGAAAGAAATCCGGCGGCAGGGCGCCGCCGGATAGAACAACTTACTTAGCCAGCAGCTCGCGCGCCGTGCGTTCCACCAGTGACAGCAGGACTTTAACATCCTCCAGGGTCACAACCGGGTTCAGCAGGGTCAGCTTCAGGCAGGTGATACCGTTATGCTCGGTAACCCCGACGTTAGCGCGGCCGGATTCCAGCAGGGCATCGCCAATCTTCTGGTTGAGCAGCGCGATGGCCGCGTCATCCAGCTGATGCTCAGGACGGAAGCGGAACAGAACGCTCGCCAGCTGTGGCGGCATGACCAGCTCCAGCAGCGGCTGTTCGGTTACGTACGCGGCAACCTGCTGCGCCATGGTGACACCGTGATCGATGATCTCCGCGTATTTCTTCTCGCCCAGCGCTTCCAGACTCATCCACAGCTTCAGCGCGTCGAAACGACGGGTGGTCTGCAGAGATTTGGATACCAGGTTTGGCACGCCAGCCTCTTCGTCAAACTCAGAGTTCAGGTACGCCGCCTGATAGCGCATCAGCTCATAGTGACGCGCCTCTTTCAGCAGGAACGCGCCGCAGCTGATGGTCTGGAAGAACTGCTTGTGGAAGTCCAGAGTCACGGAATCCACCAGCTCGATACCGTCGAGGTAATCGCGATACTTTTCGGACATCAGCAGCGCGCCGCCCCATGCCGCATCGACGTGAACCCAGATATTCTGCTTTGCCGTCAGCTCTGCAATCGCACGCAGCGGATCGATAGCGCCCGCGTCCGTGGTACCTGCAGTGGCAACGATCGCCAGAATCTGTTCGCCGTTGGCATTGCACTGCTCAATTTTCGCGGCCAGATCGTTCAGATCCATACGCGAACATTCGTCAGTTTTAACCTGGATAACGGACTGGTAGCCCAGACCCATCAGCGCCATATTCTTCTGTACGGAGAAGTGTGCGCTGTCGGAGCAGAGAACACGGATCTTACGCAGATCGCCCACCAGACCATCCTGCTGGACGGAGTGGCCCTGACGCGCGAAGAAGGCATCGCGCGCCAGCATCAGACCCATCATGTTGCTCTGGGTGCCGCCGCTGGTGAAAACGCCCGCGTCGCCCGCCTGATAACCCAGGCGGGTACGCAGCCACTCGATCAGTTTTATCTCGATAATGGTCGCAGACGGGCTCTGATCCCAGGAGTCCATGCTCTGGTTAGTGGCGTTGATCATCACTTCCGCCGCCTGGCTTACCACCAGGCTCGGGCAGTGAAGATGCGCCACACACTGCGGATGATGCACCGCCAGGCTGTCTTTCAGGAAATATTCAACGGCGCGCTCGATAGCGGTTTCGTTGCCCAGCCCTTCCGGGCTGAAGTCCAGGTTAATACGTTCGCGCAGTTCGGCGACCGTTTTACCCTGGTACATTTCCGGCTGTTTCAGCCACTGCATGACCGCCTGGGTGCTCTGCTCGATGGCCTGCTGATAGGCTTCGATGCTTTGCGCCGAGGACGACAAAATCGGGTTTAAATCTGACATTGTATCCATTGTCTCCGGTTAGACTGGGCGAACGCCCGCAGCAAGCAGCGCCTGCTCAAATTTATCCAGGAACACATTCAGCTCCTGATCGCTGATCAGCAGGGAAGGCAGCAGACGCACGACGTTACCGTTACGACCGCCACGCTCCAGAATCAGGCCCGCTTCGAAGCACTTCTTCTGGATCAATGCAGACAGCTCGCCGTCGCCCGGGAAGCAGCCCATGTGGTCGGCAGCTTCGTGCGGCTTAACGATCTCAATCCCGATCATCATGCCCAGACCGCGCACGTGACCAATAACCGGATAGCGTTTCTGCAGCTCAACCAGCTTCGCTTTCAGCCATTCGCCCTGGGCGGCAACTTTATCAGCGATGTTCTGCTCTTTGAGGATCTGCAGGGTGGTGAGGCCGGTGGCCATTGCCAGCTGGTTACCACGGAAGGTACCGGTGTGGTGGCCAGGAGACCAGGCGTCGAACTGCTTTTTGATACCGAGAACGGCCAGCGGCAGACCGCCACCCACAGCTTTGGACATCACAACGATGTCTGGCTGAATACCCGCGTGTTCGAAGGCGAAGAATTTACCGGTACGGGCAAAGCCAGCCTGAACTTCGTCGAGGATCAGCAGAATGCCGTGCTCTTCGGTCACTTTACGGATGCGCTGCAGCCACTCAACCGGTGCCGGGTTCACGCCGCCTTCGCCCTGGACTGCTTCCAGGATCACGGCAGCAGGTTTACGCACGCCGCTTTCAACGTCGTTGATCAGGTTTTCGAAGTAGTAGGTCAGGGCTTTAACACCGGCTTCACCACCGATACCCAGCGGACAGCGGTACTGGTGCGGGTAAGGCATGAACTGGACTTCTGGCATCATGCCGTCAACCGCTTCTTTCGGAGACAGGTTGCCGGTCACGGACAGTGCACCGTGGGTCATGCCGTGGTATGCGCCAGAGAAGCTGATAATGCCGCTGCGGCCGGTCACTTTTTTCGCCAGCTTCAGCGCGGCTTCTACAGCATCTGCGCCGGACGGGCCGGTGAACTGCAGGCAGTACTCTTTGCCCTGGCCTGGCAGCATAGAGAGCAGGTATTCTGAAAACGCGTCTTTCAACGGCGTGGTCAGATCCAGGGTATGTAACGGCAAGCCGCTGGTAATGACACTTTGGATGCTTTTCAGCACATCAGGATGGTTATGACCCAGCGCCAGCGTTCCCGCTCCGGCCAGGCAATCAAGATACTCTTTGTTATCCGCATCGGTGATCCACACCCCGTCCGCCTTAGTAATAGCTAAAGGCAGCTTGCGCGGATAACTCCTGACATTGGATTCCATTTCGGCCTGACGGGCCAGATAGGTTTCGTTGGTTTTGAAAGAAGAGGCATTCAAAGTATCAATACGGACTTTATCCGTCATCATATCACTCCTACAACCGCAGCTCAGCACGTGGCTCCGATTGAATAATTAATTAAGAAAATGAGAAGGGCATCAAAAATCGCGGCCAATATAGAGCCTTTTTGCCCGGGGCTCAATGGTTAATTGTTTATCGTTTGTTACGCGCGTTGAATCAACGCGCGTAGGGCGTAACCCCGCATGGCACCTGAGGTTTCCAGGGGGAGGCTTCGGGTATAAAAGCGGGGCGTTTTAGAACGCTTTAGAACTACTTTTGGACGACGTTCAGAATACCGTGATCGCGGCCATGGGTTTTATTCCATGAAGCGTCGGTCACGCCGTTCGCATCCAGTGAGATCGACAGCACATAACCCGCGCCTTTCACCTCGTAGAAATTCGCATTTGAGCGTTTCACCACGGCTTTCTTGCCGTTGATGGTGGCCTGGGTGAAGCCGTTATTGATGCTGGCTTTAATACCGTTGGCGCTGAAGGAGGCTTCACGAAGCGGATCGGCAACGGGCGCCGCCTGGCCATGCTGTACGGCTTCATGCGCATTCTCGAGCGCCTGTTTTTCCGCTGCGGCATTGATGGTGGCCTGACGGTTCTGGTCGGCAATGTAGCAGGCGTCACGGCTTACGCCTTTGGCCTCACACTGCGCTAAGCGCTGCTCTTCAGAGACACAGCCCGCCAGCAAAGCGGCAATCACACCTACCAACAGAATCTTTTTCATACATTAACCTTAAAGGAAAGGGGAAATCGTCTGTTCCCCGGTTGTTGATTCGATAATTATTATTGGCCTGGCCACCTTTTGCTGGTGTCTATATTAGAGACGCACCAGTGGCGCGCGCTGAATATCACGCAAGGGGCGTTGTCTCAGGTTGACGAAGATCACATTTAGCACGAATAGCTTAAAACTTGAGATTTGTCCTGGTGAGTGGTTACTCACGAGTTACGGGATGGTTTAAGGGATGTATGTCCGAGTTGTGCTGAGAGAAACGTTAGAACTTAGAAAGGTTAGAGCATTCCATTTAGCACGCGATTTATTCTACTGCAATGTATGTAATTGATATAATCGGTCCTGGGTGATTTCTTTATAATAGAACTACAGGGGCATTGCTACCCCTGATTGTTCAGAAAATTATTCAGCTATAAATTTAAACATAATTAATAAACCGATAAAGCACAATGTTCCAATAACCATTGCAAAATATTTTATATAAAACCATGAAATGTCAGTTTTGTCTAAATTTTTAAAAAAACTAATTTCCTCTTGTGTTAATGTCTTTTTTGTTGCTGGAAAATTCGTGAAAAGCAATGCGCAAATCAAATAGGACTCTTTATAACCCCAAAAGAAAAAACCACCAGTTTTCCCCACTGTCATTGAGAAGGGTGTATACCCAAACTGTTTTTTAAATTTTTTGACTATAGCATCAAATTTTCTTTCTGTTAATTTACCATAGATTAGATAGAATAAAAAAGATAGGAAAAATAAAGACAGTAAAATGATTAAAGATATATCAAAGGGTTTCATTCAGCCTCCTCAAACAGTGTATAGAGCGAATTACCTACTTTCTCTCCTCCCCAGTTGCCAGCCGCACCACCAGCGAAACCTAGAGCTCCACCAGCGATAAGTGTACAAGCCAGGCCTGCTGTTCCAGCGGTTCCAATGCCAAGGGCGATACACAGAGGAACTGTAAGAGAGCCTGTTAAAATACCGCCACCAACTTCCCCTGAGAAACTGCCTATTTCAGTGTATTTCTTCCTGATGCATTCAGCTTCACGACCAATTGAGCAAGCCTCATTTATCTCATTCATTGAGTGAACCGCACTGAACCCAATACCTACGTAGCCAGTGTATTTCATAGCTTTAACGTATTTAGCTGCTCGTTCAATGTGAGTGGCATAACCTTCAATGTCACTGATCCCCGTTTCATTCCATTTGTGGGTAATAGAACTGCTGGAGAGGCCGAGCGCGTTTTTTATTTTGGTATACTCGCCGAATTTCATCGCCTTATTCAGAAAGCTGACTTTGAGTATGGACTCAAGTTCTTTAAATAACTGGCTACGTCTCACGTAAAATTGTTCACCAATCAACGCACCTCTTGTTAAGTAGGTATTCTTGTATGTATTCTGGATCTCTTTAAGAATTTTTTCGATATTCTCAAAGTATTTCCCAACAGGATCAGCGGCAAGGCCAATTCCAGTATCAGCGTAACTGGTGAAATTAGTGATGGTAGCGTAATGCTTATGCAGGAAGTTAGCTTCCTGGTGTGTCAACGATTCCAGTGCGGTATCAATGCGCTGTTTTGCCGCTTTCATGTGAGCGATTTGTTCGTAGTCCTGCATATCAGGATCAACCAGAAGCATAATCGAACCGGCTTTATAGCTTTTGTCTGTGCCGTTCAGCGTAGCGAATAGCTCTTTTGCTCCTGCTGGCGGAGTGCCTGTAAATAGCAGACGTTGCCAGGCTTCTGTAGTACCGCCGTAGGGGAGAACGGCGAAACCTGCATCTGTGCCTGTTTTTTTCTTTGCTGTCTGGGCGTGTTGTTCTGGTTCCTGCTGGGCTTGTTGCACCAAAGGAACAGCAGCGACTGCTGATTTAGCGCTCATGATTTCCGGATGACGTTCCCCAGTGAAGCCGGACATGGCGATCACAAAGTTATCTTTGCAGTGGCATAAAACCAGATCTCCATCACCCGCGATGAAACCCGCTTCGAGGAGTCCTGTATAGGTTGCATTGATTTCAAAAGCATCTTTGCAAACATCACACCATGCTTTATCACCAGCCCTCACCAATGGATTGTGGTCTTCATCAAAAATAGTTGATGAGGCAGAAACGATGTGCCCGTACCTCGTTTTATTACCCAGCTTTGCAAGTGTTCTTTGCGTTACCATCAGTGATCCCTCAGTGAGCAGTTTCTGCTGCCAACATTTTGTGATGCTGTTTGAGTTCGGTTTGCTGTTTGAGTTCGGTTTGCTGTTTGGCAATGATTTCCTGCCATTCTTGGCTCATTCCGGCAACTTGGTCATCAATGAACGCTGGTTTATCAAAAGATGCCAGAATTTCAGGAGTAAGATCGCTATTGTACTGTTTCATAAGTCCCTCTACTTTTTATGGAAATAATTGCTGCGGTCATTTTACAAACAATTACCACTTGCGCAACAGGTATGAGACTTAAGTAAAACGTCGTTTCGTAACAGAAGGTTTTCCATAAAAGCACATTTCTACAGTGCTTTAATGAGAGGGGTTGTGTCTCTGTTTACCTGCTGGCATGATCCTGACTGGGATTAATGCAGAGCATTAATCGCCAGTTTTGATGTAAATGACTCGGGGTGCCCTTCTTCGTTGAAGGCTGAGAAATACCCGTACCACCTGATCTGGATAATGCCAGCGTAGGGAAGTCAGATGCCCTCCGGGCTATCGCTTCTTCGCGCAAGGCAGGAGCGATACCATGCAGCCTGACCTGCTCAATTTACACGCCTTACACCACTTCCGAACCCGTTCTCCGCTCACCCACTGTATGACCAACGACGTCGTGCAGACCTTTACCGCCAACGTGTTGCTGGCACTTGGCGCGTCACCGGCGATGGTGATAGAAGCCGAAGAGGCGGAACAATTCTCTGCTGTTGCTGATGCGCTGCTGATTAACGTCGGGACGTTAACCGCGTCGCGCGCCCAGGCGATGCGTCGGGCCATTGAGAGTGCGGTTGCCGTCGGTAAACCCTGGGTGCTCGATCCGGTAGCCGTCGGCGCGCTGGGGTACCGCACCCGGTTCTGTCAGCAGATCCTCGTCCTCAAACCGGCGGCCATTCGCGGCAATGCCTCGGAAATCCTCGCCCTTGCCGGGATGAGCGCGGGGGGACGCGGCGTGGACACCACCGATACGGCGGCCAGCGCGCTGCCTGCGGCCCAGGCGCTGGCGCGGCAAACCAAAGCCATCGTGGTAGTGACGGGGGAGGTGGATTACGTCACCGACGGGCTGCGCACCCAGACGGTTACCGGGGGCGATCCGATGATGACCCGGGTGGTGGGCACCGGCTGCGCGCTGTCGGCGGTAGTGGCGGCCAGCTGTTCACTGCCGGGCGACCGGCTGGAAACCATCGCGGCGGCCTGCGGCTGGATGAAACGGGCCGGAACCCTTGCGGCAGCCCAAAGCCGCGGACCGGGCAGTTTTGCCACGGCGTTTCTGGATGCCCTGTGGGAACTGGGGGCGCAACAATGAAACGCATTAATGCCCTGACCATTGCCGGCACCGACCCAAGCGGCGGCGCCGGGATCCAGGCCGACCTGAAAACCTTCTCGGCGCTGGGGGCGTATGGCTGCTCGGTGATCACCGCCCTGGTGGCACAGAATACCCGCGGAGTGCAGTCGGTCTATCGTATTGAACCCGATTTTGTGGCGGCGCAGCTGGAATCGGTGTTCAGCGATGTGCGCATCGACACCACCAAGATCGGCATGCTGGCCGAAACCGATATCGTCGAGGCCGTGGCGGAGCAGCTGCTGCGTCATCAGGTTAAAAACGTAGTGCTGGACACGGTGATGCTGGCGAAAAGCGGCGACCCGCTGCTTTCACCTTCTGCCGTCGAAACGCTACGTAAAAAGCTGTTGCCGCAGGTGGCGCTGATCACGCCAAACCTGCCCGAAGCCGCAGCGCTGCTCGACGCCCCTCACGCCCGCAGCGAACAGGAGATGAAAGAGCAGGGTTATGCCCTGCTGGCGATGGGGTGTGAAGCGGTGCTGATGAAGGGCGGGCATCTTGACGATCCCGAAAGCCCCGACTGGCTGTTCACCCGCGACGGAACGGTGCGCTTTACCGCCCCGCGCGTGAAGACCAAAAATACCCACGGCACCGGCTGCACCCTCTCGGCCGCGCTGGCTGCGCTGCGCCCGCGTCACGATAGCTGGGCGGATACGGTGCGCGAGGCCAAAACCTGGCTCTCCTGCGCGCTGGCGCAGGCGGACACGCTGGAAGTGGGGCAGGGCATGGGTCCGGTCCACCATTTCCATGCGTGGTGGTAAAGGTTACCGCCCATAGCTGGAAAATTCGCTACCCACAGACCAGGCTTAGGGGGCTCGCAATCCTGTGAGCCTGGAGAAAACATGCCGACAGCCTGTCGGCACTAAGGGGAGCAAAACTATGACTGATATTGCGCAGTTGCTTGGCAAAGACGCCGACAGCCTGTTACAGCATCGTTGTATGACTATTCCAGCCGACCAGCTCTATCTGCCTGGCCACGACTACGTCGACCGCGTGATGATCGACAACAACCGCCCGCCAGCGGTACTGCGAAATATGCAGACGCTGTATAACACCGGGCGTCTGGGCGGAACCGGCTATCTGTCGATCCTGCCGGTGGACCAGGGGGTGGAGCACTCGGCCGGTGCGTCGTTTGCCGCCAACCCGCTCTATTTTGATCCGAAGAACATCGTTGAACTGGCGATTGAAGCTGGCTGCAACTGTGTGGCCTCCACCTACGGCGTGCTGGCGTCGGTCTCCCGGCGCTATGCGCACCGCATTCCGTTCCTGGTCAAGCTCAACCACAACGAAACCCTGAGCTATCCAACCGAATATGACCAGACCCTCTATGCCAGCGTCGAGCAGGCGTTCAACATGGGCGCGGTGGCGGTCGGGGCGACCATCTATTTCGGCTCAGAGCAGTCGCGCCGTCAGATTGAGGAGATCTCCGCCGCCTTTGAGCGCGCCCATGAGTTAGGAATGGTGACGGTGCTGTGGGCCTATCTGCGTAACCCGGCCTTTAATAAAGACGGCACGGATTACCACGTTTCCGCCGATTTAACCGGACAGGCCAACCATCTGGCGGCCACCATCGGGGCGGATATTGTGAAGCAGAAAATGGCCGAAAATAATGGCGGCTATAAGGCGGTCAAGTTTGGCTATACCGACGATCGGGTCTACAGCAAACTGACCAGCGACAACCCTATCGATCTGGTGCGCTACCAGCTGGCGAACTGCTATATGGGGCGCGCGGGGCTCATCAACTCCGGCGGTGCAGCGGGGGGCGATACCGATCTCACCGATGCGGTGCGCACGGCCGTTATCAATAAACGCGCGGGCGGCATGGGGCTGATCCTCGGTCGTAAGGCGTTTAAAAAATCGATGGCGGACGGCGTGAAGCTGATAAATGCGGTGCAGGACGTCTATCTGGATAAGAAGGTGACTATCGCGTAATCCCTAACCCCTCTCCCCTCACCCTAACCCTCTCCCCATAGGGGAGAGGGGACTGTCCGGTGGCGTCTTTTCCCTCTCGCCACTTTGGGGAGAGGGGACTCTCCGGAGCCGTCTTTTCTCCCTCGCCCCTTTGGGGAGAGGGCCGGGGTGAGGGGATTTGTCCCCCTCCGGACATGATCGGAACCCCATTCATTTCATTCAAACATCCATCCCGATCTACCTCACATTTCCCCTCTCTTTTGTGAAAAGTATCACTCGCCCCCGTGCAGATGCACAAAAAACGGTCGACGCTTAGCGGAATTTGTCTAAGGCAGTGGATGAATTTTGCGCTTAAAGTTAGATTCGAAACGGCTTTTCAAAATGAAAGAACACGCTGAACCTACGCAGTTTTAAGGACAAAAAATGAAAATCGAATCCGTAAACGTCACCGTCTTTCAGTATCCCACCCGCCGGGTTTCCGACAGCGCCGGGCACTCTCATCCGGGGCCGGAAAGCCTGGCTAAAATGGCGATGCTGACCATTACCGCAGACGATGGCACCAAAGGGTACTCTTTTGCACCGCCGGAAGTGGTGCGCCCTTTTGTGGTCAACACCTTCTTCCGTAAGGTGCTGATCGGCCAGGACGCCTTTAACCGCGAAAAGATCTGGCAGGAGCTGGCCCACTGGCAGCGCGGCAGCGCCCATCAGCTGACCGAACGCGCGCTGGGCTTCGTTGAGCAGGCGCTGTGGGATCTGATTGGCCGCAAGCTCAATATGCCGGTCTGGAAGCTGCTGGGCGGCTACCGCGACAAAGTGCCTGCCTACGGCAGCACCATGTGCGGCGACGACCTGCCGGGCGGACTCTCTACCCCGGAAGAGTACGCCAGCTTCGCTGAAACCCTGGTCGCCCGCGGCTACAAGGCCATCAAGCTCCACACCTGGATGCCGCCGGTCTCTTTCGCGCCGAACCCGAAGATGGATATCAAAGCCTGCGCTGCGGTGCGTGAGGCGGTCGGGCCGGATATCGACCTGATGATCGACGGCTATCACTGGTACAGCCGTGCGGAAGCGCTGTGGATCGGTAAAGAGCTGGAAAAACTCAATTTCGCCTGGTTTGAAGAGCCGATGGAAGAGGAGAGCATGGCCTCCTACGCCTGGCTGGCTGAAAACCTCTCCATTCCCATCGTCGGGCCGGAGAGCCTGGGCGGCAAGCACCACAGCCGCGCCGACTGGGTAAGAGCCGGAGCGTGCGACATCCTGCGTGCGGGCGCCAATGGCGTAGGCGGCATCTCGCCAACCCTGAAGGTAGCCAACCTCGCCGAGTCGTTCGGCATGGACTGCGAAGTGCACGGCAACGGCGCGGCCAGCCTGGCGGTGATCGGCGCTATTAAAAACTGCCGCTGGTACGAACGCGGTCTGCTGCATCCGTTCCTCGACTACGACGAGCCCGCGGCATATCTGCACAGCCTCATCGACCCGATGGATGAAAACGGCATGGTCAGCCTGCCGGATCGCCCGGGACTGGGCGAAGACATTAATTTTGCGTATATCGAAGCCAATACCCTCAGCCACGACTGATAAATAAAACTTCTACCCTACAAACGGTATACACAGATGAAGAAAAACTCCCTCACCGGGGCGTGTTTACTCGCGCTCTCGCTGATGATGGGGAGCGGCGCGGCGTATGCAAAAACGCCGCCCGATCAGCTCATCATCGGTATGAACATGAACAACCTGCTGACCCTCGATCCGGCCGCGATGACCGGCAACGAGGTGGTTGGCATTGTGGTCAATCTCTACGATTCGCTGGTGGAACTCGATCCCAACACGCTCACCAACGTCAAACCGGCGCTGGCGAAATCCTGGGACATCTCGCCGGACGGCAAAACCCTGACCTTCCACCTGCGCGATAACGTGACCTTCCACTCCGGCAACCCGCTTACTGCCGAAGACGTGGTGTGGTCCATGCGTCGCCTGCTGCATCTGAACCTCGCCCAGGCCTCGGTGTGGAAGTCCTACGGGTTTTCTAAGAAGAACATCGACCAGCAGGTGAAAGCCCTGGATGACTACACCGTGCAGCTCACCCTGCCGAAGGCCAACGATCCGCAGCTGGTGATCTACTCTCTCGGCGCGCTGGGCAATCTTGGCGTGCTGGATCGCAAAACGGTCCTCAGCCACGAGGTGAACAGCGACTGGGGCAACCGCTGGCTGACCACCAACGAAGCCGGTTCCGGGCCGTTTATGCTGGAGACCTGGCAGGCAAAAGACGTGCTGCGCATGCGCTCAAACCCGAAATACTGGCGGGAAGAGCCGAAGATGAATCGCGTGGTGTTGCGCCACTTCCAGGAGTCGCAGACCCTGCGCCTGATGGTGGAGAAGGGCGATCTGGATATCGCCAGCAACATGGCGGTGGCCGACATTAACGCCCTGCGTAAGGATCCGCAGCTGACGGTAGAAGCCGTGCAGAAGGGGACGGTCTATTACGTGGCGATGAGCATGAAGGAGGCGCACTTCGCCAACCCGAAGGTGCGCGAAGCGGTACGCTATCTCATTGACTATCAGGGGATCAACAAGGCGCTGATGCCGGGCTACGGCGTGCTGCACCAGCGGCCCATCAAGGCGGGAATGCCGTCGACGCTGCCGGACCCGGGCTACAAACTCGATATCCCGCGCGCTAAAAAGCTGCTGGCGGAAGCGGGCTACCCGGAAGGGTTCGACACTACCCTGCGGGTGCTGGCGGATCAGCCGTTCCTCAATATCGCCATCGCCGTGCAGTCCACCCTGATGCAGGCGGGGATCAACGCCAAAATCATCACCGGCACCGGGAACCAGATCTACGGCGCGATGCGCGAGCGTAAGTTCGACATGCTGGTCGGGCGCGGCGGCAGCGGCGTGGAGCCGCATCCGCACTCCAGCCTGCGGGCGCTGGTCTACAACCCCGACAACAGCGACGAGGCCCGGCTGACCAACTTCCAGGGCTGGCGTACCAGTTTCTACGACAAGCCGCTGAACGAGATGATCGACAAGGCCCTGCTGGAGCGCGATCCGCAAAAGCAAATCGCCGACTACCAGCAGATCCAGGTGCGCTATGACCAGCTGATCCCGGCGCTGATCCCGCTGTCGCAGATGGTTGATTCGGTGGTGGTGCGTAACGAGGTGAAAAACTTCCAGTCGCATCCGTCCGCCACCACCTTCCTGCGGGAAGTGTACAAAACCGGAGGTGAAAAATGAGTGTAGCGATACTCGCCCCAGGCTCCCGCACCCGGCGTTTTTCAAAGCGCTTAACCCAGGTGCTGGTGACGCTGTTCGGCCTGCTGGTGCTGACCTTTTTCATTGGCCGAGTGATGCCGGTGGATCCGGTGCTGGCGATTGTCGGCCCGGATGCCGACCAGAGCACCTATCAGCAGGTCTACCAGCAGCTGGGCTTTGATAAATCCCTCCTGACCCAGTTTGGGATCTACCTCAACAACCTGCTGCACGGCGATTTTGGCAACGCCCTGCTGACCGGCAAACCGGTGCTGGACGACATTCTGCGCGTCTTCCCGGCGACCCTTGAGCTGGCCACCATGGCGATTATCGTCGGGGCCGGTTTAGGGGTCCCGCTGGGGGTGCTGGCGGCGGCGCGTCGTAACAGCGTCTCGGATTACGTGGTGCGCATCATCAGCCTCGCCGGTTACTCCACGCCGATCTTCTGGGTAGGGATGATGGGGCTGTTGCTGTTCTACGCCTGGCTCGGCTGGGTGGGCGGCGCCGGACGGCTGGATTTAGGGCTGGATGGCATTGTGCCGCGCCGCACCGGGCTGATGACCGTCGATGCCCTGCTGGCAGGCAACAGCGCGGTGTTCTGGAACGCCATTAACCACCTGGTGCTGCCCGCCTCGCTGCTGGGCTTCCACTCCCTGGCCTACATCAGCCGTATGACCCGCAGCTTTATGCTGGCCCAGCTGTCCCAGGAGTTCATCATCACCGCCCGGGTGAAAGGCTTAACCGAGCGTCAGGTGATCTGGAACCACGCGTTTCGCAACATCCTCGTGCAGCTGCTGACGGTGGTGGCCCTGGCCTACGGCTCGCTGCTGGAAGGGGCGGTGCTGATTGAAACCGTCTTCTCCTGGCCGGGCTTTGGCTCCTATCTTACCGGCAGCCTGCTGCTGGGCGATATGAACGCGGTGATGGGCTGCGTCCTGCTGGTGGGGATGATCTTCGTGATGCTCAACCTGCTCTCCGACATGCTGTATCAACTCTTCGACCCGAGGACGAAATCATGACCGTTTCTCTGGATACACCGCTGCAAGGCGTTCGCAGCGAAGGACGCCAGCGCCTGGCGCGCATGGCCCGCCGCGGCTTCGGCTTTGCCGGGCAGATGGCGCGCAACCCGCTGACGGCCATCGGCGGCGGCATCATCCTGCTGCTGCTGATCGTCGCCGCCTTCGCGCCCTGGATCGCCCCCTACAACCCGCTGGTGCAGGATCTGAATAACGCCCTAGTGGCGCCGAACGCGCAGCACTGGTTCGGCACCGACGAGTTTGGCCGGGATATCTTCAGCCGCCTGGTGTACGGCTCGCGCATCACGCTCTATATCGTGCTGCTGGTGTCGGTCACCGTCGGCCCGCTGGGGCTGCTGCTGGGCGTCACCGCCGGGTACTTTGGCGGCAAGGTGGATGCGGTCCTGATGCGCGTCACCGATATCTTTATCTCCTTCCCGAGCCTGGTGCTGGCGCTGGCGTTTGTCGCAGCGCTCGGCCCGGGGCTGGAACACGTGGTGATCGCCATTACGATCACCGCCTGGCCGCCGATTGCCCGTCTGGCGCGTGCCGAAACCCTCTCCCTGCGCCAGGCCGATTTTATCTCCGCCGTGCGTCTGCAGGGGGCGTCTCCGGTACGGGTGCTGTGGCGTCACATCGTGCCGCTGTGCCTGCCGTCGGTGATTATTCGTATCACCATGAACATGGCGGGGATCATCCTGACCGCCGCCGGGCTTGGCTTCCTTGGCCTTGGCGCACAGCCGCCGGAGCCGGAGTGGGGGGCGATGATCTCCAGCGGGCGCACCTACATGATGGAGTGCTGGTGGGTAGTGACTATTCCGGGGCTGGCGATCCTGATTAACAGCCTGGCGTTCAACTTCTTAGGAGATGGCTTACGTGACATCCTCGATCCTCGCAGCAACTGATGTGCCGCTGCTCGACGTGCGCGATCTGCACGTCGACTTTATCAACGGACGCGCGGTCACCAACGCGGTGCGCGGCGTCTCCTTTCAGCTGGGCCGGGAGAAGCTGGCGATAGTCGGCGAGTCGGGCTCCGGGAAATCCACCGTCGGGCGGGCGCTGCTGCGTCTGCATCCGGCGAAGGCGCAGATCGCCGCCACGCGGATGCAGTTTGGCGACGTCGATTTACGCACCGTCAGCGAGGCGCAGATGCGCGGCATTCGCGGCAAGCGCATCTCGATGATCATGCAGGACCCGAAATACTCCCTCAACCCGGTGGTGTGCGTCGGGGATCAGATTGCCGAAGCCTGGCTGACGCATCATCCGGGGCGCAGGGCAGAGGCTAAAGCCAAAGTGCTGGAGATGCTGGACGTGGTGCGCATTCGCCAGCCGGATCGGGTTTATCACCTTTACCCGCACGAGATCTCCGGCGGGCAGGGGCAGCGCATCATGATCGCCATGATGCTGATCACCGACCCGGAGCTGGTGATCGCCGATGAGCCTACCTCGGCGCTGGACGTCTCGGTGCGGCTGCAGGTGCTGGGATTGCTGGACGACCTGGTCCAGTCCCGCGGGCTGGGGCTGATTTTTATCAGCCACGACATCAACCTGGTGCGCAGCTTCTGCGACCGGGTGCTGGTGATGTACGCCGGGCGGGTGGTGGAGTCCATTGCCGCCTGCGATCTGCACAATGCGCAGCACCCCTATACGCAGGGGCTGATTAACGCCCTGCCAGAGATGAACCGCCGCCGCCCGGTGCTGCCGGTACTGCAGCGTCAGGCCAGCTGGCTGACCGAATAAGGAGCAACGATGATCGAGGTAAAAAACCTGAATCTGGCCTTCGGTGAAGGGGAAAAACGCAGCCAGGTTCTGTACGACGTCAATATCAACGTCCAGCCGGGGGAGATTTACGGCCTGGTGGGGGAGTCGGGTTCCGGTAAAACCACGGTGCTGAAATGCCTGGCGGGGCTGTTCACCCACTGGGAAGGGGCGCTGGCGATAAACGGCCAGCCGCTGGAGCGGCGCATCAGCCCCCAGCGCTGCCGTCTGGTGCAGATGGTGTTTCAGGACCCTTACGGTTCGCTGCACCCCCGGCACACCATCGGCGATATTCTGGAAGAGCCGCTGCAAATTCACGGCATCAACGACCGGGATCGGCGCATTCACGCCCTGCTGGATAAGGTGGGCCTCAATCGTGCCTTCCGCGATCGCTATCCGCATCAGCTTTCCGGCGGCCAGCGCCAGCGCGTGGCGATTGCCCGGGCGCTGATCCTGGAGCCGCAGGTGCTGCTGCTCGATGAACCCACCTCGGCGCTGGATGTGTCGGTACAGGCGGAGATCTTAAACCTGCTGGCGGAGCTGCAGCGCGAGTCGAAACTCACCTATCTGATGGTGACCCACGATCTCGGGGTGATTGCCCATCTGTGCCAGAAGGTGGCGGTGATGCAGTACGGCAAGATCCTCGAAACCCTGACGGTGGACGATCTGGTGGCAGGGCAGGCCAGAACCGATTACACCCGGATGCTGGTCAACGCCAGCCAGCAGTATTCCCGCGAGATGGCGAGGGAGGTGGCGGTATATTAGTGCGGTTTGTTTGCCGGGTGGCGGCTTCGCCTTACCCGGCCTACGAAACCCGTAGGCCCGCGCAAGCGCAGCGCCGCCGGGCAACACTCAGCGCAGAAGCGGACAATCCGGCGGCAGCCGGCACTGGATCGCCCCTGGCAGGAGCGCGATGCGGAAACGGTCGCCGCTCAGCGGTTCGCCATCGAGATTAAAGGTCATCCCGTGCGGAGCCTGGATTTCAAACCACGCCGACTGTCCATCCACCAGATGCGGGCTGTCCTCCGCTTTGGTCAGGGTGGTGAACAGCGCCGGGAGCAGTTCATCGCCGGTAATGATACGTACCCCGAGCAGCCCGTCGTTGATCAGCGCGTCCGGGCACAGCTGCTGCCCGCCGCCCGCCTGACGGCCATTGCCGATACCAATCACCAGCGCGTTACCCTGCCAGTGGAAGTTCTCGCCGCGGATTTCACACAGATCAGGTTTCAGGGTATCCAGTCGAGACAGGCCGTGAATCAGGTACGAAACGCCGCCCAGCGCCGCTTTCAGCTTTTCCGGCGTTTCACTGGTAATGCGGGTGCCAAACCCGCCGGTAGCCATATTAATAAAGCAGGTTTCGTCGTTCACCCGGGCAATATCCACCGCCGTGGCTTTACCGGCAATCGCCAACTGTAGTGCCTTATCGAGCGCCTCCGGGATCCCGGCGCTGGTGGCAAAATCGTTGGCGGTGCCGAGCGGCAGAATGCCCAGCGCAGGACGGTGGTCGCCCTGCAGATTAATCAATGCGGTCGCTACCTCGTTGATGGTGCCATCGCCGCCGCCTGCAATCACCGTCTCGACGCCGAGGGTGCGGGCTTCGTCGATATAGCGCGCCGCGTCGCCTTTTTCCCAGGTCACGCGCACGTGGATATGAACACCTTCGTCGCGTAACAGTGTCACCGCCTCGCGCAACAGATCGTTGCCCGCGCTTTTACCATTGAGAATTAATAAACTTGCCGGATAGGTCGCCATCCACGTTGCTCCTGTGCTGATCTTCAAGAAGTGTATCGCAGCGCGGGAAAAAGCGGGTAAGAAGAGGATGAAAGGCGAGAAATTAAATGAGTGGCGAGCTCGGGTTTACGCCACTCGGTCCAGACGGTTTAGGTCGGTAGTGCGCCATAAGGACATAACGCGAACATACAGTGCTGGCGATATGGACAGCGGATAATCAGCCCACCCTCGTTGCCGGGGCAGCCTGAGCTTTCAACAAATGAGGACCAAAGTTTTGATGTATAGGGGAATGTTCGAAGGATGTGTAACGCTCTGATTTTGCCATCTATAGCAATTCCGAAGGGGCTGGTGACAAGAACCGATCCGGTGCTGATAAAGTAATCTCCTTTATACCAGATTATCAGCCTGAGATTTTTAACGGTGAGTACGTGTATAAAAATTGTTCCAGTACGAGGGCAAACCATCCTGTTTTCAACCACCCAGTACATATATCTCCTCCTTCTCCTTAAGTGAAATTTCATTCGTAAGAAGAATAGCATCTGATATGTGTATGAATACCCTGCCTTTAATAAATTGATAATTAAAGGGGCTTCTCGTCGTAAATAGAAACAAATTTACGTTAAGGGGGGGCAATAGTACGTCAGATGCGCAGAAAGAGAGGAGAGGGGGAATTTCAGACAAAAAAAATTAGCCTGCGTAAGGGAGATTACTCAGGCTAAGGAGGTGGTTCCTGGTACAGCTAGCATTTATGGGTTATGTTTTTCAGCGCCTGCAATAATACCCGCATCAAACGCAGCGGTATGTGATCGAATTCTAAGAATCATCTCATACCAAAAAATAACCCCTTTTCACTACTTAGCGTGCGGCGCTTGGGTGTTTTCGCCGTCAAAGTTACGCATCAGCAGCGCGTATTCCAGGTTGATCTCTTCCGGTACCGGCAGCCAGACGGTATGACCGTCGCCCGGCGCGACGGAGACCGACTCGCCTTTGCCGTTCACCATATGCTCCAGAGTAAAGTTGATGTTGCCCTGTGGGGTCATCAACTCCAGGCTGTTGCCCACGAGAAACTTGTTTTTAACCGCCACCGCCGCGAGGTTGCCCTTGCGCTCGCCGGTGAACTCGCCGACAAACTGCTGGCGATCGGAAACGGAGTGGCCGTATTCGTAGTTCTGGTAGTCGTCATGGGTGTGGCGACGCAGGAAGCCCTCGGTGTAGCCGCGATGCGCCAGCCCTTCCAGAGTTTGCAGCAGGGTGCTGTCGAAGGGTTTGCCTGCCGCCGCGTCGTCAATCGCCTGGCGATAGACCTGGGCGGTACGCGCGCAATAGTAGTAGGACTTGGTGCGGCCTTCGATCTTCAGGGAGTGCACGCCCATCTGGGTCAGGCGCTCTACGTGGGCGATGGCGCGCAGATCTTTGGAGTTCATGATGTAGGTGCCGTGCTCGTCTTCGAACGCGGTCATGTATTCACCCGGGCGCTGGGCCTCTTCAATCATAAACACGCTGTCGGTAGGCGCCCCGATGCCCAGCGTCGGCTCAATGTTCTGCACCGGAATAGGCTCGTGCTTGTGCACGATATTGCCCACCTCATCCTGCTTGCCTTCCTGGACGTTATATTCCCAGCGGCAGGCGTTGGTACAGGTGCCCTGGTTCGGGTCACGCTTGTTGATGTAGCCGGAGAGCAGGCAACGGCCGGAGTAGGCCATGCACAGTGCGCCGTGGACGAAAATTTCCAGCTCCATGTCCGGCACCTGGGTGCGGATCTCTTCGATCTCTTCCAGTGACAGTTCGCGGGACAGAATCACCCGGGTCAGCCCCATCTGTTTCCAGAATTTTACCGTCGCCCAGTTCACGGCATTAGCCTGCACCGAGAGGTGAATGTCCATCTCCGGGAAATGCTCCCGCACCAGCATGATCAAACCCGGGTCCGACATAATCAGCGCGTCAGGGCCCATCTCTACCACTGGTTTCAGGTCGCGGATAAAGGTTTTCAGCTTGGCGTTATGCGGGGCGATATTCACCACCACGTAGAATTTTTTACCCTGCGCGTGGGCTTCGTTGATGCCGAGCTGCAGATTCTCGTGGTTGAATTCGTTATTACGCACGCGCAGGGAGTAGCGCGGCTGGCCCGCATAAACGGCATCGGCGCCGTAGGCGAAAGCGTAACGCATATTTTTCAGCGTTCCCGCCGGTGAGAGGAGTTCCGGTTTAAACATGTTTGTTCTCGTTCTGATGACAGGTCAGATGCGCACACGGGTGGGCGCCGGGAGGAGATCCCATACATTAAGGGCGGGCATTGTAGCGCTGCGGGAAGGGGAGGTAAACCATTGAGTGAGTAAAGGCCGACGGCAGGACAGTACCGTCGGCGTTTAGCTCAGGGGTGGGGCAATCAGAGGTCGTCCTGGGTATGATCGACAATAATTTCCAGGGTCTTACGAATGATATCGGCGCGGACAACGTCGCGCGTAGACTCGATCTCATGGATCAAACGTAAAATAATCGCTTTATTAGTCAGCGGTTCCTTCGCATCCAGAATGGCGCCTGTCACAGTTTGAAGCAGCGCCCACTCTTCGGCCAGCAAACCACCGGCACTACGAAAGTAGTTGGACAATGCAGCATTGGGCAGTTCATCGTAAAAGTCATTTTTCTGGAGCATAGCCTGGCTCATAGTGTCACACCGGTTCAGTTAATAAGTTAATGGTGCAGTTAATGCTTATTCCTGTTGGCTTGCGGGCTATTGCCAAACAGGGGATACACATTGCTGCTGCTGTGTCGACCATCCGTGTCCCACTCCTGCTGCTCACTTTTGGTATTACGCCGGGCGCCACCCTTACCATCGTTGAAATTTCCAGAATAATTTGGGATAGCACGTTCCGCCGCTGCCCGTCCCGCTCAATCGATAACATCTGTTGCAGCCTCTCCAGCAACAGCTTCATGCTTATGGGGCCGTTATCTTTGAGCAAAGAAAGAGTAGCTTCGCCAATAAGTTCGTCAGTTAATCGTTCATGGTCACTTCTGTTCATAACTACGTCTCTGTCGCCGCATCTTCCTGCAGAAGAGATGCGGCATAAAGTCAGTCTGTCGTGACAGTATAAAAAATCTGTCGCAAAGAAAAAACTGACTCAAAAAACAAGGTAATCATATGCTGTGGCGTATCGTTTATCGATCAAACAGCAGGCCAACCAGCGTCTGATAACGGCTCTCCTCTTCCCGAACCGAAGCCTGGTCCATCCGGTAAAGCAGACGGGTACAAATGGCTTTTCGATTGAGGATTTTTCCTTCCTGTAGAATTTCAACCACAATTTGACCCAGCGTCTCCTGCTGGGAGGGTTGGTTTGCTTTGTTAAAGTACTGGGCAATGGCATTGGCTGTGTTCGGTGAGTACCCGTTCTCGCGCATATGTCACTCCTGAAATCCGCTGTATTTAGAAGGTTAATATCTTGTTAACTTGTAAATACTGTACACACCAATTGTACAAGTTAACAAATATATTTTTACCATTACGTGCTAACCCATATTATTCAGTAAGTTAAAATAGATAAAATTTGTAAAACAAGCTAAAAAGATTGTACATTGTCGACGATTTTTGTCGTTATGGCGGGTACAGGTGACGGAATTTACTTCGTCCGGGGAAGCTTATAAGAAGTTAAGCGAACCATCTGATACTGTGGACTTTCATTCACCTCCTCTATTGGAAACCCTATGCTCACTACCATCATTTACCGTAGTCATTTTCGTGACGACGTACCGGTTACCGTGCTGGAAGACATGGTTGTTGCAGCAAATGAAAAAAACAAAGAAGCCGGGGTTAGCGGCATTCTTCTGTTTACTGGCAAGCTCTTTTTTCAGCTGCTCGAAGGACCTGAGGAGAATGTAAGAGCCATTTACCGCGCGATCTGTGAAGACCCGCGTCACCACAACGTGGTGGAACTGTTGTGCGATTATTCCCGCGCCCGGCGCTTCGGCAAGTACGGCATGGAACTGTTTGATTTACGCCACTATGACCGTCACGAAGTACTGCAAAACGTGCTGGACAAGGGCACCACAAAGTACCAGATGTTTTATAACGACAGGGCGCTGCACTTCTTCAGAACCTTCGTCGAGGAGAGTGAAAAAGAGAACTACTTTGAGCTGCCGTCAGGGGACCACTGGGTATTTGTTCCTGACAGCGACGATCCCAGCGTACGCACCCTGCCGGGGCGTTACAGCGAGTCGTGCAGCTTCGCGTTCCAGCCGATTATCGACCCGCTGGCCCGCGAAGTTGTCTCTCTCGAAGCCCTGATCCGCACCCCGGAAGGGGAGCCTTCCCAGCGCTGGTTTGAGGGGCTGGAAGGGGATGCTGTTTATGAAGCCGACCTCAAAAGCAAGAGCGTTGCCTTTGCGATGGCAAAGGAGCTGGGGCTGGGTGAACAGAGCCTGTCAGTGAACCTTTTACCGATGACGCTGGTCAATATTCCCAACGCGGTCGACTATCTGATTCGTGAGATAGAGGCCAACGGACTGGTGGCAGAGCAGATTGTGGTGGAGTTTACCGAGCACGAAGTGATCTCCCGTCTGGATGAATTCACCGGTGCGGTACGCGAGTTAAAAGCCGCAGGTATTGGCGTGGCGATTGACCACTTTGGCGGTGGTTTTGCCGGTCTGCTGTTGCTGGCGCAGTTCCAGCCAGACAGAATTAAGATTAATCGCGATCTGATTCGCGACGTTCACAAGAGCGGACCGCGGCAGGCGATTGTGCTCGCGATCATAAAATGTTGTACAGCTTTAGAAATTCTGATCTCCGCAGTGGGTATCGAGCAGCCGGAAGAGTGGATGTGGCTCGAATCTGCAGGCGTTTCTCAGTTCCAGGGGCACCTGTTTGCCCACCCTGAACTGGCCGGGATCCCGCCAGTTTCGTGGCCTGAGCCGCGCGAGGAGGTTCTTCTTTAACCTTCACCGGGCAGTGATACAATTCTGTTGTACAATATAACGAGTTGTACAGCCCGGTGAGATTCGTTACCTTGAACGATGAATATATTGATCAGCCATGAGGAATTGATGGCCTTTTACAGTATTGGCGATGTGGCAGAACGTTGCGGCATCAACCCCGTCACTCTGCGTGCGTGGCAGCGCCGGTATGGCCTGCTAAAGCCGCAGCGTAGTGAAGGCGGACATCGGCAATTTGATGACGACGATCTACAGCGCATTGAAGAGATCAAGCGCTGGATTGAGCGTGGCGTACCGGTGGGTAAGGTAAAAGCCCTGCTGGATGGGGACAAAGCCCCTGAGCCAGGGAACTGGGGTGTGCTGCAGGAAGAGATGATGGGCACGCTGCGCCAGGTGAACCCGGCTAAATCGCGGGCGCAGATCGCGATTTTCTGTCAGCACCATCCTGTGGACGTCCTGATCGACAACGTGTTTATTCCCGTGCGAGAGACCTTAAGCCTTGACCACGCTACCGCGCGCATTATGGGCAGCATGCTGGACGGCATTCTGATCGAACAGGCGATCACCAGCCTGACCGATTCGCGTACCAAAGCGGGCAGGGATGCGTTGCTCATTGGCTGGGGGGTTGAGGATCGTACCCGCCTGTGGATGGAGGCGTGGCGTCTGTCGCACCGGGGGTGGCGCATCAACGTCTTTGCTGAACCGCTGGAGTTACCCCATCCGGAGTTCTTCCCGGGCCAGCATATTCTCGTCTGGGCAGGTAAAACCCTGTCGGATGAACAGCGCCAGCAGCTGGTGCACTGGCAAAAGCAGGGTTATGTCATTACGGCGCACGGGGCGGCTGACGTCCTCTGATGCCATTACCCGCCGCAGCGGGTAATTTTTCTTCCTTCACCCGCCGATCCGGCAGGCATCCGCTTCCCAGCGATACCCCACACCGTATACCGCGCGAATAAACGACTGCTCGGCATCCAGCGCTTCCAGCTTGCGGCGCAGATTTTTGATATGGCTGTCGATGGTGCGATCCGTCACCACCCGGTAATCATCATACAGATGGTTCAGCAGCTGCTCGCGGGAGAACACTTTCCCCGGCTCGCTGGACAAGGTTTTCAGCAGGCGGAATTCCGCTGGCGTCAGGTCCAGCAGCTTGCTGCGCCAGCTCGCCTGGAAACGGCCTTCGTCGATAATAAGCGGACTTTCCGCATCCAGCGCCTGTAGCTCACGGTGCGGCTTGCAGCGGCGCAGAATGGTCTTCACCCGGGCCACCACTTCGCGCGGGCTGTAGGGTTTGCAGATGTAATCATCGGCGCCGATCTCCAGCCCCAGCAGGCGGTCGATCTCTTCGATTTTGGCGGTCACCATCACAATCGGCACCTCGGAGAAGCGGCGGATCTCCCGGCACAGGGTCAGGCCATCGGTGCCAGGCAGCATCAGGTCGAGCAGGATCAGATCCGGCGGGGTCTGGCGCACGTAAGAGAGCACCTGATCGCCATGGCTGATAAGCGACGGGGCATAGCTCGCCGCCCGCAGATAGTCGATTAATAACTGCCCAAGCTTAGGCTCGTCCTCCACAATCAGGATGCGGGGTGTGTTTTCGTCAATGGGTAACTCAGTCATGCTTCTCTCGATAAATCGCGTTCCAGCGGTAGCTCTACTGTAATGCTAACCCCGCCAAAAGGCGAATGGGCGGCACGGAGGGTGCCGCCGTGGGCTTCAACGATGTTCACGCAGATCGCCAGCCCCAGCCCGGAGCCGCCGCTGGCGCGGTTGCGGGAGCCTTCGGTGCGGTAGAAACGCTCAAACAGCTTGTTGAGCTGCTCGTCAGAGACGCCGGGCGCGGTGTCGGCAAAGGTCAGGGCGAAGCGTTGCTCTTCACATTTGCCGGAGATGCGCAGCGCGCCGCCCGCGTCGGTGTAGCGCAGGCAGTTTTCCAGCAGATTGTTGAACAGCTGCATCAGCCGGTCGCGATCGCCGAACACCACCGCGTGTTCCGGCAGCGACAGCTCAATGCGCAGATCCCGGCTGGCAAAGCGCTCCCGGAAGACACCGCTGGCCATCTCCAGAATATTAATCACATCCACCGGCGCTTTCTGATAGGCCAGAGCGCCTTCGTCGGACATCGACAGCTGATGCAGATCGTCCACCAGCTTGGTCAGGGTGCCCACTTCCGCCTGCAATGAGGTCACCGATTCCGGCGTAAACTTACGCACCCCGTCCTGGATCGCCTCCAGCTCGCCGCGCAGCACCGCCAGCGGGGTGCGCAGCTCGTGGGAGATATCGGCCATAAAGTCCCGGCGCATCTGCTGATTCTTCTCAAGGGTGCTGGCGAGCTGGTTAAAGTCCTGCGCCAGCTTGCCCAGTTCGTCCTGGCTGCGGGTATCGACGCGGGTGGAAAAATCCCCCGCCGCCAGCCGGTGGGTGCCGTCCACCAGCCGCTTGACCGGCGCCAGCAGACCGCGCGCCAGCGGGAAGGTGGCCAGCGCCGCCAGCAGGGTGGACAGGGCCACAATCAGCCAGCTGGTCTGGCGCTGCTGGCGGTCAAAGTTGATGTCGGTATTGCGCGTCAGCCGTTCCACGGGGGAGGCGATCACCCAGCCGACGGCATTGCCGTTCACCGTGATGGCCCGCCTGGTGCCGTCCGGCGGCACCGGGGCGCGCGGGCCGACCAGCACCCGCATATCCTGGTCGATTACCCAGAACTGGGTGCGCCAGCCGTGTGGCGGCATGCCGGGGCCGGGGCGATCGTCGTCGGTGTCGTGCTCCAGCGAGCGCAGGATCTGAAAGACAAAGCGGTCGTTGTTGCGTAAAAAGCGCCAGTTGCCGTGCAGGGCGTACTGCTCGGCGAGGGCATCGCTCAACCCCTGCAGCCGCTGCTCGTTGCCGTGTTTGATGTAGTCGATAAAGCCGCGCTCAAAGCTGACCCGCACCGCCCAGTGCATGGTGATCAGCAGGACAATACAGGTGGCGAAAATGGCCAGAAACAGCTTGCCGGTAATGCCCGGTCGCCAGAACTTCATGGTTCACTCCTTTTGCGCCGCCTGATGACGACATTCTTGCTGGTATCATCCGGAACCCGGGCGAAAATAAAGGCCGGCAGGGCGATGATCAGCGCCATGCTCAGGTAGGTGTAGAGGAACACCTGATGGACGACGGCGCTGTCGGCGGTGAGCTGGTGCTGCCCGTACATGCCCAGCAGCAGCCCGGCGATGGTGACCCCGACGCTCATCGACAGCTGCATGATCATCGACAGCAGGCTGTTGCCGCTGCTCGCCTGCTCATCGGGCAGGTCTTTCAGCGTCAGGGTATTCATGGAGGAGAAGCGGATGGAGTTGATCATCCCCTGGCAGAAGAGCACCAGCGGCAGGACGTAGTACCAGCCCAGCAGCGCGACGGCCATGAACAGCAGGCTCACCAGCGCCAGTCCCAGCGTGGCGGATACCAGCACCCGGCGATAGCCAAAGTAGTTCACCACCTGCACCACAATGCGCTTCATCCCCATGCTGCCGAGCACCATCGGGATCATCATCAGCCCGGCGTGGAACGGCGAAAAGCCGAGGCCAATCTGCAAAAAGACCGGGGTCATAAACGGCAGCATGCCGCTGCCGATGCGCCCTGCCAGGCTGCCGAGCAGCCCCAGGCGGTAGGTGGTGTTCTGGAACAGCGTCAGGCTGAACAGCGCCCGGTCGTTGCCCCTGGCGTGCCACAGATACCACAGAATCGACACCACCCCGATAGCCACCAGCCCGGCCAGCGCCAGCGGAGAGATCCCGAGCCCCTTTTGCCCGTCCAGCGCCAGGGTCAGAGTCGCCATCCCCGCCGCAAGCAGGAAAAAGCCCACCAGGTCAAAGCGCCGGGTCTGCATTTTGTAGTTCGGCATCAGGCACAACGTGGCGATGGCCCCGATGATGCCCACCGGCAGGTTAATCAGGAAGATCCAGTGCCAGGAGGCATACTCCACCAGCACGCCGCCAAGGGCCGGGCCCAGCAGCGGCCCCACCTGGCCGGGCAGGGTGACGAAGGTCATTGCCGCCATATACTGCTCGCGCGGCACAATCTTCATCACCGTCAGCCTGCCCACCGGCACCATCATTGCCCCGCCGACGCCCTGCAGCACCCGGGCCATGACCAGCTCGTTCAGCGTCTCCGCCCGGGCGCAGAACAGCGATCCGGCGGTAAACAGCACGATGGCGGTAAAGAAGATATTGCGCACCCCCACTTTGTCCGCCAGCCAGCCGCTGGCGGGCAGCATCACCGCCACCGTCAGCACGTAGGCGACAATTACCATGTGCATATGCAGCGGGCTCTCCCCGAGGCTTTTCGCCATGGAGGGGAGGGCGGTATTGACGATGGTCGTATCCAGCGACTGCATAAAGAAGCCGAAGGCGACAATCCACAGCTGCCAGCGAACGTTAGCGGGAAGATCGGTCATGGGCCTGTTACCGTCTCGTTGGGTTTACGGGAAAAACGCACCCGCAGGCGGTCGAAGAACAGATAGACCACCGGGGTGGTGTACAGCGTCAGCAGCTGGCTCATCACCAGCCCGCCGACAATAGTGATCCCGAGCGGCTGGCGCAGCTCCGCGCCATCACCGCTGGAGATCACCAGCGGCAGGGCGCCAAACAGCGCCGCCAGGGTGGTCATCATGATCGGGCGAAAACGCAGCAGGCAGGCCTGGAAAATGGCGTTCTGCGGCGTCATGTTGCCGTTGCGCTGGGCCTCGAGGGCAAAGTCGACCATCATGATGGCGTTTTTCTTCACGATGCCGATTAACAGCATAATGCCGATCAGCGCAATCAGGCTGAACGGCGCGCCAAACAGCTCCAGCGCCAGCAGCGCGCCCACCCCCGCCGACGGCAGGGTGGAGAGAATGGTCAGGGGATGAATATAGCTCTCATACAGCACCCCGAGCACGATATAGACCGTGGCAATAGCCGCCAGGATCAGGATCACCTGCGATTTCATGGTCTCCTGGAACACCTGGGCGGTACCGGCGAAGCTGCCGCGCACCGAGGACGGCACGCCAAGCTGGGTCATGGTGCGGGTGATGGCCTCGCTGGCCTCCGACAGGGACGAGCCGGTCGGCAGGTTAAACGACACGGTCGACGCCGCCGACAGCCCCTGGTGGTTCACCGACAGCGGCGCGTTAGCGGGCTGCCAGTGGGCAAAGTAGGAGAGGGGGATCGCCTTGCCGTCGTTATTAATCACAAACATCTTATCCAGCGCGCTGATGTCCTGGGTATAGCGCGGATCGACCTCCATCACCACCTTGTACTGGTTCATCGGCTGGTAGATGGTCGAGATCTGCCGCTGGCCGAAGGCGTTATTCAGCAGGCTGTTGGCGGCGCTCACGTCAATGCCCAGCCGCGACATGGTTTCACGATCGTAGGTTAAGGCCATCTCCGCGCCGTTGTTCTGGCTGTCGGAGTTGACGTCCGCCAGCTGCGGTAACGCCGCCAGCGCCTTGCGGATCTTCGGCTCCCACTCCCGCAGCGCGGCGAGATCGTCCGACAGCAGGGTGTACTGATAGCTGGCGTTAGACTGACGCCCGCCGACGCGGATATCCTGCACCGCCACCAGGAACATATTCGCCCCTGGCTCTTTGGCGAGCTTACCCCTGAGGCGGTCGATCACCTGCTGCGCGGTTTCGTTACGCGCGTCGCGGGACTTCAGGGTGATAAACATCATCCCGCTGTTTACCCGCGAGCCGCCGGTGAAGCCGGTAACGTTATCCACCGCCGGGTCTTCGCGGATGATCTTCATAAAGTCCTGCAGCTTGCCGCGCATCGCCTGGAAGGAGATGCTCTGGTCAGCCTGGATCCCGCCCATCAGCACCCCGGTGTCCTGCTCCGGGAAGAAGGTTTTCGGGATGGAGATGTACATCCAGACGTTGAGGGCGATAGTGCCCACCAGCACCAGCCCGACGACCCGGGTATGGTTCAGCACCCATTTCAGTGATTTCCCGTAGCCCGCCTGCAGCGCCATCAGCATCCGGCCAAAGCCTTTTTTGCGCGGCTGCGACTGCGGCGGACTACGTTTGAGCATCCAGCCGCACATCATCGGCGTCAGGGTCAGGGACACCAACAGCGAGATGCCAATCGCCACCGACAGCGTCACCGCAAATTCCCGCAGCAGACGCCCCGGCAGGCCGTCCATCAGCAGCAGGGGCAGGAACACCGCCACCAGCGACAGGCTCATGGAGAGCACCGTAAAGCCCACTTCCCGTGAGCCCTGTAACGCCGCCTGCAGCGGCTTCATCCCCGCTTCGAGATGGCGCGAGATGTTCTCCAGCACCACGATGGCGTCATCCACCACAAAGCCGGTGGCGATGGTCAGGGCCATCAGCGACAGGTTGTTGAGGCTAAAGCCGCACAGGTACATGGCGGCGAAGGTACCAATCAGCGACACCGGCACGGCCACTGCCGGGATCAGCGTCGCGCGCCCGGAGCGCAGGAACAGGAACACCACCAGGATCACCAGCGCTACCGAGATGATCAGCGACTGCTCCACCTCCTCCAGCGAGGCGCGAATGGTGGGGGAGCGATCCTGGGCAATCTGCAGATCGATGGCCGCCGGAATAGTCTCCTGTAACTCCGGCAGACGGGCGCGGATGCTGTTCACCGTCTCAATGATATTGGCTTCCGGCAGCTTGCGGATCATCAGCAAAATGGCCGGTTTAGCATTGGTCATCCCGGCGTTACGCACGTCCTGCACCGAGTCGGTGACGCTGGCCACGTCGCTCAGGCGCACCGCCGCGCCGTTGTTGTAGTGAATGATTAGCGGCTGGTACTCCGCCGCGGTTTTTAGCTCGTCGTTGGTCTGGATCTGCCAGCGGCGGCTGCCATCCTCCACCGACCCCTGCGGCCTGCGCACGTTGGCGTTGCTGATGGCGCTGCGCACGTCATCCAGCGACACGCCCTGATTAAACAGCGCCTGCGGATTCAGCCCCACGCGCACCGCGGGCAGGGAGCTGCCGCCGACGTCCACGTCGCCCACGCCGTCGATCTGGGCGATGGTCTGCGCCAGCTGGGTGGAGGCGAAGTCGTACAGCTGCCCCTGAGAGTAGGTGTCCGAGGTGAGCGTCAGGATCATGATCGGCGCATCGGACGGGTTGGCTTTGCGGTAGGTCGGACGGCTCGGCATGCCGCTTGGCAGCAGGCTCTGCGCGGCGTTGATGGCCGCCTGCACGTCCCGCGCCGCGCCGTTGATGTCGCGGTTAAAGTTGAACTCAAGGATGATGCGCGTACTGCCGAGCGAGCTGCTGGAGGTCATCTCGTTGACCCCGGCGATGCGCCCGAGGGAGCGCTCCAGCGGCGTAGCCACCGACGAGGCCATGGTCTCCGGCGACGCGCCCGGCAGGGAGGCGCTGATCATGATCACCGGGAAATCCACCTGCGGCAGCGGAGCCACCGGCAGCAGCCGGAAGCCGAGCACGCCGCAGAGCGTAATGGCGAGCGAGATTAAAATCGTCGCCACCGGGCGGTAAATGAAGAGGGCGAAAAACTTCACTTACGCCTCCTCTTCTTCACGTTTCGGGAAGCGGCTTTTACTCCACAGGGCCAGGCGGTCAAACAGCAGATAGATCACCGGCGTGGTGAACAGGGTTAACACCTGGCTCACCAGCAGGCCGCCCACCATGCCGATCCCTAACGGACGACGCAGTTCGGCGCCGACGCCGGTGCTGAGCATCAGCGGCAACGCGCCTAACAGGGCAGCAAGCGTCGTCATCAGGATCGGGCGGAAACGCAGCAGACAGGCCTGGAAAATCGCGTCACGCGGCGACATCCCCTGCTCACGCTCGGCGGCGAGAGCAAAGTCGATCATCATGATGGCGTTTTTCTTGACGATACCGATCAGCAGAATAATCCCGATAATGGCAATCACATCCAGTTCGCTGCCCGCCAGCATCAGCGCCAGCAGCGCCCCCACGCCTGCGGTGGGCAGGGTCGAGAGAATGGTGATCGGGTGGATAAAGCTCTCATACAGCACGCCCAGCACGATGTACATCGCCACCACCGCGGCGACGATCAGCCAGATGGTGCTCCCGAGCGCGGCCTGAAACGCCAGGGTACTGCCCTGGAATTTGGTCTGGATGTCGGTCGGGAAGCTGAGGTTTTTCTCCGCATCGGTAATCGCCTGCACCGCCTCGCCCAGGGAGTAGTCGTCCGGGACGTTAAACGAAATGGTGGTAGACGGGAACTGATCCAGATGGTTCACCGCCAGCGGCGTATAGCGCTCTTCCACTTTGGCAATGGCGCTCAGCGGCACAATCCCGCCGCTGCTGCTGGTCAGGCGAACGGTATCCAGCCCTGCCAGCCCCGGCGTCTGCCGGGTGTCGTGCTCCAGTACCACCCGGTACTGGTTGGCCTGGGTGTAGATGGTGGAGATCAGACGCTGGCCGAAAGCGTTGTAGAGCGCGTTATCGACGTCCGCCATGGTAATGCCGAGGCGGCTGGCGCTGTCACGATCGACGTTGATATACGCCGCCAGACCTTTATCCTGCCAGTCGCTGCTGACGTCGGAGAGCTGCGGCAGCTGCTGGAGCTCGTCCACCAGCTGCGGCACCCAGGTGCTGAGGGCATCGAGGCTGGTGGCCTGCAGCGTAAACTGATACTGGGTGCGGCTCACGGTGGTGTCGATGGTCAGATCCTGGGTCGGCTGCAGGTACAACTCCACGCCAGGGACTTTCGCCACCGCGCTTTGCAGTCGCTCAATCACCGTGTTAACCCTGTCGTCGCGATCGTCCAGCGGCTTGAGGTTGATCTGCAGGCGGGCGCTGTTCAGGGACGGATTAGTACCATCCACGCCGACAAAGGCGGTCAGGCTCTCTACCGCCGGATCTTTCATGATCACCTCGGACACCGCCTGCTGGCGCTGGGCCATGCTGGCAAACGACACCGACTGCGGCGCCTGCAAGGTGCCCTGAATAATGCCGTTATCCTGGATCGGGAAGAAGCCTTTCGGGATCATCACCCACAGCAGCACGCTCAGGGCGAGAGTGCCCAGCGCCACGCCGAGGGTCGCCCACGGATGGTTGAGCACTTTTGCAAGCATGCGTCCGTAGGCGGCGATGATGCGATCAAACATCCGCTCCGAGGCGCGGGAGAAACGGTTCTGCTTGCGCAGGGACTCATGGCTCAGCATCCGGGCGCACATCATCGGCGTCAGGGTCAGGGAGACCACCGCCGAGATCAGAATTGCCACCGCCAGCGTCACCGCAAACTCGCGGAACAGACGCCCGACGATATCGCCCATAAACAGCAGCGGGATCAGCACCGCAATCAGCGAGAAGGTGAGGGAGATGATGGTAAAGCCGATCTCACCGGCCCCCTTCAGCGCCGCCGCCAGCGGTTTTTCGCCTTTTTCGATATAGCGGGAGATGTTCTCGATCACCACAATGGCGTCATCCACCACGAAGCCGGTGGCGATGGTCAGGGCCATCAGCGTCAGGTTGTTGATCGAGAAGTCGAGAAACACCATCACCGCGAAGGTGCCGACCAGCGACAAGGGCACCGCCACCGCCGGGATAATGGTCGCCGGGACGTTACGCAGGAACAGGTAGATGATCATCACCACCAGCGCAATCGCCAGCATCAGCTCAAACTGGGTGTCGCTGACCGAGGCGCGAATATTGGTGGTGCGATCCGACAGCACCTTGACGCTGACCGATTTCGGCAGGCTGTCGATGAGCGTGGGCAGCATGGTGCGGATGCTGTCAGCGGTATCAATGATGTTCGCCCCCGGCTGACGCTGGACGTTCATCACGATCGCCTGCTGCTTGTTAGCCCATGCTCCCAGCCAGCTGTTTTCTGCCCCTTGCTCGACGGTTGCCACATCGCCGAGGCGGATCGCGCGCCGTTCTGGTACGCGACAATCAGCTGGCGATACTCATCGGCAGACTGCATCTGATCGTTGGCGGAAAGCGTTACTGCCCGGGTCGGGCCATCAAGAGAGCCTTTCGCCGAGTTAACGTTGGCGTTGCTGATGGCGGTGCGGATGGTTTCGCTGGTCAGCCCGAGAGAGGCAATGGCCTGGGCGTTGAGCTTGACGCGAACCGCCGGGCGCTGGCCGCCGGAGAGGGTCACCAGCCCGACGCCGGAGACCTGGGAGATCTTCTGCGCCACGCGGGTTTCCACCATGTCTTCAACCTGGGTCATCGGCATGGCGGAGGAGGTGACGGCGAGGGTCATGATCGGCGGATCCGCCGGGTTAACCTTGCTGTAGACCGGCGGGTTAGGCAGGTCAGAGGGCAGCAGGTTGGTGGCGGCATTGATCGCGGCCTGAACCTCCTGCTCGGCGACGTCCAGGGAGAGGCTCAGCTGGAACTGCAGCGTCACCACCGACGCGCCGCCGGAGCTCTGGGAGGACATCTGCTTCAGGCCCGACATCTGCCCGAACTGGCGCTCCAGCGGGGCGGTAATGGCCGAGGTCACCACGTCCGGGCTGGCGCCCGGGTAGAGCGTCACCACCTGAATGGTGGGGTAATCCACTTCCGGCAGGGCAGAGACCGGCAGGAAGCGGTAGCCGATGATCCCCGCCAGCAGGATCGCCACCATCAACAGCGTGGTGGCGACGGGGCGCAGGATAAACAGGCGCGACGGGCCGCCCGTGGCGCTCGGAGGCATTACCTGCATCAGGCGTCCGCTCCCTGTTTTTTATGTTCGCGTTTCGCAGGCTCAGCAGGGGTGTCGGTGTGGGCTTCCACCACTTCCACTTTTGCCCCTTCGGTCAGACGGTCAATACCGTCGGTCACCACCCGGTCGCCTGCCGACAGTCCGGCGGCAATCACCACGTTCTGGCTGTCCTGAATACCCGGTTTCACCAGATGTTTGCTGACCTTGTTGTCGCTGTTCAGCACCCAGACGAAGTTGCCTTCGTTACCCATCTGCAGCGCCGCGGTCGGGATCACCACCGCGTTCTCCTCGGTCGCCACCAGCATGCGGGCGTTAACGAACTGGTTCGGGAACAGGGCGTCGTCCTGATTGCTGAAGCGCGCTTTCAGCTTGATGGTGCCGGTGGTGGTGTCGATCTGGTTATCGAGGCTCAGCAGGGTACCGTCGCTGAGCTTCTGCTTGTTGGCGCGATCCCAGGCTTCAACGGTTAAGGTCTGGCCCGCTTTCTGCGCCTGGATGACGGTCGCGATGTCGCTTTCCGGCAGGGTAAATACCAGATCGATAGGGTGGGTCTGGGTCAGCACCACAATCCCGGTGGTATCTCCGCTGGAGATCTGGTTGCCAATATCCACCTGTTTTAAGCCCACGCGCCCGTCAATCGGGGCGGTGATGCGGCTCCAGTCGAGCTGCAGCTGTGCGCTGGCGACGGCGGCCTGATCGGCTTTGATGGTGCCGAGGCTTTCGCTGACCAGCGCCTGCTGGGCGTCAAGCTCCTGACGGGAGACGAGGTTGGTTTTTACCAGCTGCTGGAAACGGGCCAGATCGCGGCGGGCATTGGCGAGGGTGGCCTGATCTTTGGCCAGCTGTCCCTGAGCCTGGGCCAGCGCAACCTTGAACTGGCTGGGATCGACTTCGGCCAGCAGATCGCCGGCTTTCACCTGTTGCCCTTCCTGGAAGTGCAGGGCGATCAGCTGTCCGTCGACGCGGCTGCGCACGGTGACGGTGTTGGCGGCGGTAATGGTGCCGAGGCCGGAGAGATAGCGCGGCACGGATTTACTGACTGCGGTCGCCGCCTGTACCGGCGCCAGCGGGCCGCTGCGCATCCCGTGGCGTCCACCGCCCGCCGGGCGCTGCGTCTGGCTCGACGCACCGGCAGGTGCAGGACTCTTTTGGTGCCAGTACCACGCGGCGGCAAGGGCCACCACAATGATGCCAGCGGCGATTACCCAGCGGGATTTATTGCGGCCTTTCATCGTTATATGTTCTCGTCCTGAAACAGTGCGGAAAATAATACTAGTTTAGTGAGGCAATTGAGCGGAAAAATGGAGGAAATATGAAAGACTGTCTGGATTTGTCTGAATGGCGCGGGGCGCGAGCGGTGCGGTCTGCACGCCGGGTGGCGGCGTTGCCTTACCCGGCCTACGTGTCGGTGCAGATTTTCCAGGCCGGGCAAGCGAAGCGCCCCCGGCAATGCCACCTTAGCTGAATACCACCTGCGCCCAACGGGCCAACCCGGCGGTGACGGAACCAAAATCATCGCCCCCGGCAATTGGGATGCCCGGCAGCTGCTGCGCCAGCGCTTTTTTGATCAGCGGTGAGCGGGCGCTGCCGCCGGTCAGGTAGATGACGTCCGGCTTCTCGTTGCCGTTATCCAGCGCCAGCTGCACCTGCTCAAGGATCCGCTGTAACGGCTGCGCCAGCGCCGCCTCCAGCCCCTGCTGGCTGATGGCCGTCGCCAGCTCATCGCTGATGAACGGCAGGGTCACGGCGTGTTCTGCGGCATCCGAAAGCGCAATTTTGCTCTCTTCCGCGCTGCGTACCACCCGGTAGCTCAGACGCTGACGCCACACTTTATGCAGCAGCGCCACCTTGTCGCCATCCTGGGCGTCGCGCACCAGATCGTTAAGGAAACGCCCGTTGGCAACGCTGTAGAAATCGCTTTGCGCCGGCACGTCGTTGATCGCCACGGCGTTCCACCACGGCAGGATCGGCAGGGCGGTGCCTTTTTCTGTCTGCCCGCCCATGCCGAGCAGCGGCATCAGGCTCCTGAAGGCCAGGGCGATGTCCAGATCGTTCCCGCCGATACGACAGCCGCTGTGCCCCAGCAGGCTGCTCTCGCGATCCCGGCGCTGATGCCACTGTGGCCCCATCAGCAGCAGCGAACAGTCGGTGGTCCCGCCGCCGATATCCACCACCAGCACCCGTTTTTCGCGCTCAAGCGTCGCTTCAAAATCCAGACCGGCGGCAACCGGCTCATACTGGAACACCACGTCGCAAAAGCCCGCGCGCTGCGCGGCGCGCTCCAGAATCCCCTGCGCCTGCTGGTTAGCCTCATCGCCGCCCAGCCCCTGGAAGTTGATCGGGCGACCAATCACCGCCTGGGTGATCTCCTCCGTCAGCTGAGTCTGGGCCTGCTGGCGAATATGCAGCATCATGGCGCAGACCAGATCTTCAAACAGCGCTACCTGCTGCGGCTTCAGGCCGCTGGCACCCAGGAAGGATTTCGGCGACTTAACGAAGTACACCTCCTCCGGATCCTCAATGTAGTGACCCAGCGACGACAGACCAAACTGCACGCTGGCCGGCGTCACATCGATATCTTCTTCGCGGTTAAAGCTGACCGCCCGGCGCAGCAGCGCCTGGGTTTCCGTGCCGGTGGCCGGAACCTGATGGTGGCGGTACAGCCACTCGCTCACCGCCTCGCGGGTCGGCGCGCAGAGCATCGACGGCAGCAGCGTGCTGTTGTTTTCCATTTTCAGCAGCTGCGGCTGCCCGTTTTGCATCACCGCTACTGAACAGTTGGCGGTGCCATAGTCAAATCCGATAAACACGTCAGCGTCCCCATGCCATTGAGAAGGGGCGAGACTTTAGCGAAATGTCCGGCTGGCGACAACAGGAATATGAAAGCAAGGCGTAAGGAGCCATCTGCGTTTATGCTGTGACAGGACAAAATAAGGAGCGACGATGTTTACCCTGACCTGGCAGCCGCCCTACGACTGGCTCTGGATGTTGAAATTTCTTGGCGATCGTGCGGTCGCCGGGATTGAAACCGTAACTCCTACCGACTACACCCGCAGCTTCGCCTGCCAGGGGCATCGGGGGCTGATCCACGTGACGCCGCAGCCCAACGGCACGCTGGAGGTGGCACTCAGCGACGGGCTGCTGCCCATCGCCGATCTCTGCCTGGCGCGCATCACCCGCCTGTTCGATCTCCACTGCGATCCGCAGCAGATTGAACAGACACTGGGCTCGCTTGGTGCCGCGCGCCCCGGCCTGCGCCTGCCGGGTTCGATGGATACCTGGGAGCAGGGCGTGCGCGCCATTCTCGGACAGCTGGTGAGCGTGGCGATGGCCGCGAAGTTGACCGCTAAGCTGGTGGCGCTCTGCGGCGAGCCCCTGGCGGAAGCGCCGGAATACCGCTGTTTCCCAACGCCTGACGCGGTGACACAGGCCGATCCGCTGGCGCTGAAGGCGCTGGGCATGCCGTTGAAACGCGCGGAATCGCTGATCCATCTGGCGCAGTCGGTGGTGGCAGGAGATTTCCCGACCGAGGCCCCGGATGATATCGACAGCGCCATCAAAGCGCTGCAGACCCGGCCCGGGATCGGCCGCTGGACGGCGAACTACTTCGCCCTGCGAGGCTGGCAGGCAAAGGATGTCTTTTTAGCGGATGACTATCTGATCAAGCAGCGCTTTGCCGGAATGACTCCGGCGCAAATACGCCGCTATGCTGAACGCTGGCAGCCCTGGCGCTCGTACGCCCTGCTGCACATCTGGTACACCGACGGCTGGACGCCGTCAGTTGATGGCGAAGTAGCTGGCATTGAGTAGCAGCTCCAGCGGCTGCGGCTCGCCAATGGTGTTGCCGTAGATGTAGTCGATGCCAATGCCGGAGAGCGTATCCATCATGATCGGCTGATTGCTCGGCCCGGCGATGGTCTTGATCCCCAGACGCTGGGCATGGCCCTGAACAATGGTCACCAGCATCTCATCCATCAGATTCCCGTGGACGTTTGCCACCAGCTCAGGATCGAGCAGCAGGTAGTCGGCCATCTGCGCGCTCAGGTGGTTAAACACCTCCATATCGCGCCCTACATGGCTCAGGATGATACGGCACCCGGCCTCGCGCAGCTTCTGCAGGTTGGCGTGGGTAACGTCATCTTCCTGCGTCAGGACGCTGACGTGGACGATCAGATGCAGCAGACGCGGCTGCAGCGGACAGGCGCGCAGCATCTCCAGCAGTTCATCCACCAGGGTGGCGCTGGCAAGACCGGCGGTGGAGAGCGGCAGGGCGACCCCGGTGCCTTTGTTGGTCAGCGGCGTGGCAAAATTGCGGAAAAACTCCTGCAAAATGCGTCTGTCGAGGGCGTGAATCAGCTCCGGCTCCGCCAGTCCGGCCCGGAAGGCGTGCTCTTCCAGCATCTCGCCGTCGTTGGTCCACAGGCGCAGGGCCAGCATCCAGAAGGTGCTGCTTTCCGGGATGCGCGGTGAAGCGACGCTGCGGGCGATCATCAGCAGATGATTGTCTTTAATCATATGCCACTGCTCGTCCAGCGAGATGGTGCCCGGCGCCTTGAGCATCCGCTCCTGCTGCGGTTCATACACCGTCACCACGCCACGGCCGTTGTTCTTCGAGGAGTAGCAGGCGATATCGGCCTGCGACATCACCTCGGAGGCCTGGTTATTGCGCTCGTCGATCTGGGTGATCCCGGCGCTGGCCCCGATGCGGTGCAGGCGGCCTTCCCACATAAAGTGATAGTCGTTGATGGCGTCGATAATGCGACCGGCAATGTAGCGCGCGCTTTCGGTGTTGCAGTCCGGCAGCAGCAGGCCAAACTCATCCCCGCCAAGGCGGGCCAGCATATCGGTGGAGCGCAGCATGCTCAGCATCAAGGATGAGAGCTCCCGCAGCAGCGCATCCCCCGCCGCGTGGCCTGCGGTGTCGTTGACGGCTTTGAAGCGGTCCAGATCGATAAATACCAGGGCATGACGCTGGCGCGTCTCCTGCACGGTATGCAGCATCCGCTTGAGGCAGGCCTCAAAGCTGACGCGGTTCGCCAGGTGGGTGAGGGCGTCGTGCGAGGCGTTATAGCTCAGCTCGCGCAGCATTTTGCGCGACTCGGTAACGTCCTGAATAACCAGCACCGAGCCGATATTCTGCCCGTCAAGGGTGCTCAGCGGGGTGATGCTGTAGTGAATATCGTAGCTGCCGCCGTTACGGCTGTGCAGCACCACATCCTGCTCGATGTCGCTGCGGGACATATCCCCGCTGTGGATATTCTCCATCAGCGGGCCGTTATCGCCGAAGGTGATGTGCAGGACCGAGAGGATCGGTTGCCCCAGCGCTTCCTGCTGCAGCCAGCCGCTCATCTTCTCAGCCACCGGGTTCATAAAGGTGACGTTCATATTGATATCGGTACAAAGCACCGCTTCGCCGATGGAGTCGAGGGTAATGTGCAGACGCTCTTTTTCCTGGAACAGTGCCTCGTTCAGCTCTTTCACCTCGGTCATGTCCATATTGATGCCGAGCAGGCGCTCCACTTCGCCCTGTTTATTCAGCACCCGGTTCGCGAGGGCGCGGATATGGCGAATCCCGTCTTTCACCCGGATGCGGAACTCCAGCTTGAACGGCACGCGGGCTGCGAGAGAATCGCGCACCACCTGCTCCGCCTGGGCGCGATCTTCCGGCAGCATGCACTCGTGCCAGAGCTGCCAGGTGGGTTTGACGTGGGCAGGCACTTCGTACAGTTCGAACATGCGCTTATCCCAGCTGATAACGTTGGGTTTGAGATCCCACTCCCAGATGCCGATGCCGCCCGCTTCGTTCGCCAGGGTAATACGCTCCATCAGGCGCTTGTTCACCCATTCGGTATGCTTGAGATCGTTAATGTCTTCGACCTGGGCGATAAAGTAGAGCGGAGTACCGTCGGCGTGACGCACCAGCGACACCGCCAGCAGCGCCCAGACCACCTCGCCGCTGCGGGTGTAGTAGCGCTTCTCCAGCGAGTAGCTGTTGATTTTGCCCTGCAGGAGCTGGTCCAGCTGCTCCAGATCGTTCTCTAAATCTTCCGGCCAGGTGAGCTGCTGGAAATTAAGGGAACGCAGCTCGGACTGGGAGTAGCCGAGGAACTGGCACAGCGCCTTGTTCGCCTGCAGCCACTGACCGTCGGTGCTGACCAGCGCCATACCGATAACGGAATACTCCATCGCATTGCGAAAACGCTCTTCGCTCTCGGTAATGTGCTTACGCTCGGCGCGAAACGCGTACATCACCATGGTCATCACGTTAGCGGGCAGGAGCATCATCAGGAACGGCAGCCACGGGGCGTTGATCAGCGCGCCGAAATTCTGCATGGTCAGCGGGTCGGGATCCCTGGCAATCATCAGCGATACCATCATCACCGTCACCAGGAAGACCAGGAAGGCTTCCAGACGCGGCAGGCGCACGGCGCTCCACATCAGCAGGACAATGATGGCCGTAAATGGCCAGGGCAAATAGTGCAGGGAGATCCAGCTGAGCAGCAGCGTTACCGCCATGGTCAGCAGGGTTTCAAACAGCAGGCGCGGGTTGCGGTGGCGCAGCAGGTAGTGCGGCTTAAACAGCAGGCCTAACGGCACCAGCGCCAGCGAGCCGATGGACTCCGACAGCACCCAGACCATGAAACTGCGCAGCGGCTCGTCGCTCGGCACCGCCAGCCAGACCAGCACCCCGCCCAGCAGAGGAGGGATCAGGGCGCTGCCGATCGCCAGACGGATCCAGTCCCCGAGATTCTGCAACGGGTTGTAGCCGGGGAGCAGTTTACGCAGCAGCAGGGCGCCGACAAACGCCTCCACGACGTTGACACCTGTGTACCAGAGGTTAATGGAATCCCAGGAGTAGATCAGACAGGAAGCAGAGAGGTTACCAAGGCTGCAGGCGAGGGCGATGCCGGGCCACATCTTCCCGGCGTGACGGTAAAACGCCACCATCATAATGGAGGTCGGGAACCATAAGGGCGCCAAAAAAGTTCCGAAACGCGTTAATTCGAGCGAGAAAAGAGTGAATATGAAGGTAACCAGTCCAAGACTGACAAGCCGTAGTAAAGGATGTGGCGTAGTTACCAAAACGCGCTGGTATTTTTTATTCATTACCGCTTTATCCGAAGACGCCATGCCGCCAGGAGTCATCTCCGGACGCGTTGATTTTTTAATTTGGTTCATGCTAGTACAAACAATTTACAATTTATATGGTATGCGCTCATAAATTGACATCACAGAGTTATTAAACAGTTATCCTGCAATAATTTCATCTCAGGTGCTGGAAAAGTAACCGGATTAATGGTGGCCAGGATTATTCTGCATGGACTTTGAACGTCTCTCGCAGAACATTTCTATTCGGCTGGTATCATACCGACGAAATCCCTATAATTGCCGCGTTTGACGCTCAGGCGTCGTCCTTCCTTACATCCAGGTTACTCAGGTCGCAAAAATTTATGACTGATAAGTCTCATCAGTGCGTCATTATAGGCATCGCCGGCGCATCGGCTTCAGGTAAAAGTCTCATTGCCAGTACGCTTTACCGTGAATTACGTGAACAGGTCGGTGATGAGCACATCGGCGTTATTCCAGAAGACAGCTATTACAAAGATCAAAGCCATCTGTCGATGGAAGAGCGTGTTAAGACCAACTATGACCATCCAAGCGCGATGGATCACAGCCTGTTATTCCAGCATCTTCAGGCTCTGAAAAACGGCACCGCCATTGAGCTGCCTGTCTATAGCTACGTTGAACATACCCGCCTGCAGGAAACCGTTCGCATTGCGCCGAAAAAGGTCATTATCCTCGAAGGCATCCTGCTGCTCACCGACGCCCGTCTGCGCGAATCGATGAACTTCTCCATTTTCGTTGATACCCCGCTGGATATCTGCCTGATGCGCCGTATCAAACGCGACGTTAACGAACGCGGCCGCTCCATGGATTCCGTGATGGCGCAGTACCAGAAAACGGTACGCCCAATGTTCCTGCAGTTTATTGAACCATCCAAACAGTACGCCGATATTATCGTGCCGCGCGGGGGTAAAAACCGCATCGCCATTGATATTCTGAAAGCGAAAATCAGCCAGTTTTTTGAATAACACGCGCGAATTGTGTACCGTTCAAAGATAACCGGGTTCGCCCTCCGGCTCGCAAGGCCGGAAGGCGCGCTGTACGAAAGGAGAAAGTGATGCGTCTTTGTGACCGTGATATTGAAGCCTGGCTGGACGAAGGCCGTCTGAGCATCACCCCGCGCCCGCCCGTCGAGCGCATTAACGGCGTGACTGTGGATGTCCGTCTGGGGAATAAGTTTCGTACCTTTAGCGGTCATACCGCACCATTTATCGACCTGAGCGGGCCGAAAGATGAAGTCAGCGCCGCACTCGACCGGGTGATGAGCGACGAAATCGTGCTCGACGACGGCGAGGCGTTCTACCTGCATCCGGGTGAGCTGGCGCTGGCCGTAACCTTTGAATCCATCACCCTGCCTGCGGATCTGGTCGGCTGGCTCGACGGACGATCTTCTCTGGCGCGTCTGGGGCTGATGGTGCACGTCACAGCGCACCGTATCGATCCAGGCTGGTCCGGACGTATCGTGCTGGAGTTTTTCAACGCCGGCAAACTGCCGCTGGCGCTGCGCCCGGGCATGATGATTGGCGCGTTGAGCTTTGAGCCGTTAACCGGCCCGGCGGCACGTCCGTATAACGCCCGCCAGGATGCCAAATATCGCGACCAGCAGGGTGCTGTCGCCAGTCGTATTGATAAAGACTAAGTCCGAACCGGTCCATTGAGGAAGCCATGAGAAGAGTTCTGACCACGCTGATGATTTTGCTGGTGGTGCTGGTTGCTGGCCTGTCAGCGTTGGTTCTGCTGGTCAATCCCAATGACTTTCGCGCCTACATGGTGCGTCAGGTTGAGGCGCGCAGCGGTTATGCTCTGAAGCTGGATGGCCCGCTGCGCTGGCACGTCTGGCCGCAGCTCAGCATCCTTTCCGGGCGCATGTCGCTCACCGCGCCGGGGGCCTCCGCGCCGCTGGTGTCTGCTGACAATATGCGCCTCGACGTGGCGTTGATGCCGCTGCTTTCGCATCAGCTCCAGGTCAATCAGGTGATGCTCAAAGGGGCGGTGATCCAGCTCACCCCGCAAACCGAAGCCGTTCGTAATGCCGAAGCCCCCGTGGCGCCGCGCGAAAATACCCTGCCTGATAAAGCGGATGACGCTGGCTGGTCATTTGATATTGGCCGCCTGAAGGTGGCCGACAGCGTGCTGGTGTTCCAGCACGAAGGGGATGAGCAGGTCACTGTGCGCAATCTCAACCTGCAGATGGACCAGGATGAGCATCATAAAGGCAAGATCGACTTTAGCGCCCGGGTGAACCGCAATCAGCGCGATCTGACCCTGTCCTTCTCCGCCAACGTCAACGCCTCCGATTATCCGCACCTGCTGAGCGCCGACATTCAGCAGCTCAGCTGGCAGCTGACCGGCGTCGATCTGCCGACGCAGGGCATCAGCGGGCAGGGCACGCTGCAGGCGCTGTGGCATGAGGAGCAGAAGCAGCTCGAACTCAATCAGCTTAATTTGCAGGCCAATGACAGCGCCCTGACCGGTGAGGCCAGCGTGCTGCTGGGCACAGACCCGCAGTGGAACATCAACCTGCAGTTCGACAAGCTCAATCTGGAAAATCTGCTCCCGGCGCAGGCTGCCGCGGCGACAAACAGCGAGGCGGTACAGCAGGGACAAACCCAGGCCAGGTCGCAACGTCCGGTGATCGCCTCTAATCTGGACGAACCGGATTATAACGGCCTGCGCGGCTTTAGCGCCGATGTCCAGCTGAAAGCGAACAGCGTGCGCTGGCGCGGAATGGACTTCACCCAGGTCAGCAGCCAGCTGAGCAACAAGAACGGCCTTCTGACCATTGCGGAGCTGAGCGGTAAACTGGGGGAGGGGAGCCTGTCTTTACCCGGTACCCTCGATGTGCGGAAAGCCGCTGCCCAGACCGCCTTCCAGCCGCGTCTTGATAACATTGAGATCGGCACCATCCTGAAAGCGTTTAACTATCCGATTGCCCTTACCGGCAGCCTGACCATGGCCGGTGACTTCTCCGGCAGCAAGATTGACGCCGAAGCCTTCCGCCGCAACTGGCAGGGCGAGGCGCATCTGGAAATGCACAATACCCGCATGGAAGGGCTTAACTTCCAGCAGCTGGTGCAGCAGGCGGTAGAGCGCAGCAGTAACGTGAAGGTCAAAGAGAACTTTGACAACGCCACCCGTCTGGACAGCTTCGTTACCGACCTGACGCTCGACAGAGGGCAGGTGACGCTGGAGGATATGCAGGGCGAGTCGCCGATGCTGACCCTTGAAGGAAACGGCACGCTGGATCTGGTTAAAGAGACGGCGGATACCCGCTTTAAAGTCCGCGTGCTGGAAGGATGGCTTGGCGAAGGCAAGCTGATCGATTTCCTGAAAACCACGCCGATCCCGCTGAACGTATACGGCAACTGGCAGGCGCTGAACTACAGCCTGCAGGTGGATCAGCTGATGCGTAAGCATCTGCAGGATGAAGCGAAACGCCGGTTAAGTGACTGGGCCGAGAAGAATAAAGAGTCGAAGAACGGTAAAGATGTGAAGAAGCTGCTGGAGAAGATCCAGTAGATTTAAACACCTTCACACCCCACCCCTCACCCCTGCCCTCTCCCCATAGGGGAGAGGGGGAAAACCCGAACGAGCTCATGCTTAAAGACCGCACCTGACTGTTCCCTCTCCCCTATGGGGAGAGGGTTAGGGTGAGGGGTGAGGGGAACAGCATCAAACCTCGTAATCCACATCCTCCTGCGTGATCAGCGGAATCAGCTGCACTTTCTGCACCCGGTGGTTCTCCACCTCCAGCGTTTTCAGGGCGTAATCTCCCACCTGTACCTCTTCGCCCGGCTGCGGTATCCGCTGCAGGTACTCCATCAGCAGGCCCGCGATGGTGTGATATTCGCGCTTGTCGTCCAGCGGCAGGGGCACATACTGCACCAGATCCTCCAGCGGCATATGGCCGTTGGCGGTCCAGCTGCCGTCGGCATTCTTCTGGATATCATGCCGGGCGTCGATCTCTTCCACTTCGTTCGGCAGATTGCCCGCAATGGTCTCCATCACGTCGCTGAGCGTCACGATCCCCTCCACGGAACCAAACTCATCCACCACAAACGCAAAATGGGTACGCGCGTTGCGGAACTGCTCCAGGGCCTGCAGCAGCGGCAGCACCTCCGGGAACACCAGCGGCTGGCGGATCAGCACCCGCAGGTTTAACGGCTCGCCGCGCAGCTGCTGATTAAGCAGGTCGATCACATGCACCACACCCAGCAGCTCCTCTTCCCGATCGCTGCCGGTGACCACGATGCGGGTGTGCTGGTTTTTATCCAGCAGGGCACGGATATGTTCTTCCGGCGCGTTGAGGTCGATATGCTCAATATCGTGGCGCGAGGTCATAATGCTGCTGACGGAGCGCTGGTTGAGGTGCAGCACCCGCTCAATCATCCGCCGCTCCTGCGGGGCAAAGATCGGGCTGTCGTCATGGTCGGCCAGCAGCGAGGCAGACTGCGCGTCCAGTTCGGCATCCTCCTTTTTCCCGCTCAGCAGGCGAATGACCGTGTCAGCGGTGCGCTGGCGCAGGGTCTGATTGGCGGAGAGAAAACGGCGGCGGTTAAAGATCGCCAGCTGGTTCAGCGCCTCGATAATCACCGAGAAGCCAATCGCGGCGTAGAGATACCCTTTCGGAATATGGAAGCCAAAACCGTCTGCCACCAGGCTGAAGCCGATCATCAGCAGGAAGCTCAGGCATAAAATGACAATCGTCGGGTGATCATTGACGAAGCGCGTCAGCGCCTTGCTGGCCATCACCATCAGCGCGATGGCGATGATCACGGCGGCCATCATGACGGGCAGGTGATCGACCATGCCCACGGCGGTGATCACCGAATCCAGTGAGAATACGGCGTCCAGCACCACAATTTGCGCCACCACCGCCCAGAATTTCGCGCCGCGGCGTTGGGTGGGGTTTTCGCTGTCCTTACCTTCCAGCCTTTCGTTGAGTTCGACAGTGGCTTTGAAGATCAGGAAAAAACCACCAAACAGCATAATCAGATCGCGAGCGCTGAAGCCAAAACCGTGGACGGTAAACAGCGGGCGGGTGAGGGTCACCAGCCAGGAGATAGAGGCCAACAGCAGCAGGCGCATGATCATCGCCATTAACAGACCGGTAATGCGGGCGCGGTCGCGCTGAGCAGGGGGCAGTTTTTCGGCGAGAATAGCGATAAAGACCAGGTTATCGATACCGAGCACAAGCTCCAGCACCACCAGGGTGACCAGGCCGGCCCATATTGATGGATCTGCTATCCATTCCATAGTGAGAGTAATACCTTTCGTTATATGACAATTGTCACATTTCGATCATGGATACTGCGCCAGAAAAATGCAATGCCAGCCGGGCATTTATCTGCACAGATTTTCCTTAACGCGTATGAAATAAACCCCTCACTCTGTGGGCTAATAGTGGAATAAATCCGAATAAAGTAAAATAAGAAATATCGCAGGTCGATAAGTGTATTTAATAATGTCAATATCAAGCTATTCCTAAAAACACAGAAATGCGACCGTTAATATTAATCTTAAAAGCCACGCCTTTGGTGATGTTTCCTTGCCTGCTTTTCAGATAGCTGCAACAATTCTTTCAGCATCAAAAAGCGGTCATTTTTGATGCTATTTCTGTATCGGTTTAATGACGTGATAAATCTATATTGGGTTCGGAATTATCCTGTCCTTTATATTTTTCCATTAAACCCTGTCAAAGAGGGTGTTTATCCCTAACTTGCTGTTTAAGCAGTGAATTGGTAACTGAAAGCCAAGGGCGGTAGCGTGCCTGAAAGCGTGTTAATCAGCCTCGATTATTCTGTCAATAGCCTGAGAGCGAATAAGCTTCTTTTAGGACTGATGCCAGTTATATTTCTCTTTTATTGACTGCATGCTAAAAGTAATACGCCTTCGCACTTATTTAAATGCACAGGATAATTACTCTGCCATAGTGATAAATAATCAATGATGAAATCCAAAATGAAATTGATGCCATTATTGGTGTCTGTGACCTTGATGAGTGGTTGTACGATCTTTCCCGGCAGCAATATGTCAACCTCGGGCAAGGATGTGATTAAACAGCAGGACGCTGACTTTGATATTAACCGCATGGTGAATGTTTATCCCATGACCCCGCAGCTGGTTGAACAATTACGCCCCCGCCCGGTTGTCGCGCGACCTAACGTCAGCCTTGATGAAGAGATCGCCAACTACCAGTACCGCGTCGGGCCTGGCGATGTGATTAACGTCACCGTCTGGGATCACCCCGAACTGACCACTCCCGCCGGGCAGTACCGTAGCTCCAGCGATGCCGGTAACTGGGTCCAGTCGGACGGCACCATGTTCTATCCCTATGTCGGCAAGATCCGTGTTGCAGGCAAAACCCTTAGCCAGATCCGCAGTGATATTACCGGCCGTTTAGCGCAGTACATCGCTGACCCGCAGGTGGACGTTAATATCGCCGCATTCCGCTCGCAAAAAGCCTACGTCTCCGGCCAGGTGAATAAATCCGGCCAGCAGCCAATCACCAACGTACCGTTGACGGTGCTTGATGCCATCAACGCCGCGGGCGGCCTCACCGATGGCGCCGACTGGCGCAACGCGGTGCTGACGCATAAAGGCAAAGAGGAGCGTATCTCCCTGCAGGCCCTGATGCAGAACGGCGATCTGAGTCAGAACCGTCTGCTCTATCCGAGTGACATTCTGTTCGTGCCGCGCAATGACGACCTGAAAGTGTTCGTGATGGGTGAAGTGAAGAAACAGAGCACCCTCAAGATGGACTTCAGCGGCATGACCCTGACCGAAGCGCTGGGCAACGCGGAAGGACTGGATATGAGCACCTCCGACGCCAGCGGCATCTTCGTCATCCGTCCGATTACTGGAAACGGTGCGAAGGGCAAGATTGCCAACGTCTACCAGCTGGATATGTCTGATGCCACCTCGCTGGTGATGGCGACCAGCTTCCGCCTCCAGCCGTATGACGTGGTCTACGTCACTACCGCGCCGATAACGCGCTGGAACCGTGTGATGAACCAGCTGATGCCGACCATCAACAATATCCACACGATGTCCGATACGGTGCATCAGTACCACAACTGGTGATAGCGATGTTTAACAAGATTCTGGTGGTGTGTGTGGGGAATATCTGCCGTTCCCCTACCGCTGAACGGCTTTTGAAACAGTATCAACCGCAGCTCACCGTGGCGTCAGCCGGGCTGGGCGCGCTGGTGGGCAAAGGTGCCGACGAGCGGGCGCGTCAGGTTGCCGCAGAGCATCAGCTTTCACTCGACGGGCACTGCGCCCGTCAGGTGTCGGCCAGCCTGTGCCGCGATTATGACCTGATCCTGGCGATGGAAAAACGCCATATCCACGCCCTGTGCGATATCGCACCGGAAATGCGCGGCAAGGTGATGCTGTTTGGTCACTGGGATAACGAACGTGAGATCCCCGACCCCTATCGCAAAAGCCACGAAGCGTTTGAGGCGGTTTACACCTTACTCGACCAGTCTGCCCGCCAGTGGGCACAGGCACTGAACGTTCAGCAGGGATAATAATGACAGCAAACGTAAAACCTTCTGCCGCGCCGAGTGCGGGCGGTGATGAAATTGATATTGGTCGCCTGATCGGCACCGTGGTCGAGGCGCGCTGGTGGGTGATTGGCATTACCGCCGTGTTCGCCGTTGCGGCGGTGATCTATACCCTCTTCGCCACGCCGATCTACAGCGCCGATGCGCTGGTGCAAATTGAGCAGAACAGCGGCAGTTCCCTGGTGCAGGACATTGGTTCGGCGCTGGCGAACAAGCCGCCCGCCTCGCAGGCGGAAATTGAGCTGATCCAGTCCCGCCTGGTATTGGGCAAAACCGTGGACGATCTGGATCTCGATATCGGCGTCAGCAAAAACAGCTTCCCGGTGTTTGGCGCGGGCTGGGATCGGTTGATGGGCCGTCAGAACGACACCGTCAAAGTGACCACCTTCACGCTTCCTGCCGGGGGGGCCAGCCAGGTCTTTACCCTTGAGGTGCTGGGAAAAGATCGCTATCAGCTCACCAGCGACGCCGGGTTTAGCGCCGAGGGCAAGGTGGGGGAGATGCTGACAAAAGACGGCGTGAGCATGATGGTCAGCGCCATTCATGCCCAGACCGGCAGCGAATTTACCGTCAGCAAATTCTCAATGCTGGGGATGATCAATAACCTGCAGGGCAACCTGACGGTGACGGAAACCGGAAAAGACACCGGGGTGCTGAGACTGAACTTTACCGGGGAAGACAAGGATAAGATCCGCGACATCCTCAACAGCATTACCCGCAACTACCAGGCGCAGAACGTGAAGCGCAAGTCGGAAGAGGCGTCAAAAAGCCTCGAGTTCCTTGCGAAACAGCTCCCGGAAGTGCGCGGCCATCTGGATCAGGCCGAGAACAAGCTCAACGCGTTCCGTCAGGATAAAGACTCCGTCGACCTGCCGCTGGAGGCGAAGTCGGTGCTGGATTCGATGGTCAACATCGACGCCCAGCTGAACGAGCTGACCTTTAAAGAGGCGGAAATCTCCAAGCTCTATACCAAACGTCACCCGGCCTACCGCACGCTGCTGGAAAAACGCCAGACCCTGGAAGAGGAAAAGGCGAAGCTGAATAATCGCGTCACCGCGATGCCAAAAACCCAGCAGGAGATCCTGCGTCTGACCCGCGACGTTGAATCGGGCCAGCAGGTCTATATGCAGCTGCTGAATAAACAGCAGGAGCTGAAGATCACCGAGGCGAGCACCGTGGGCGACGTGCGCATTGTCGACCCGGCCATCACCCAGCCTGGCGTGCTGAAGCCGAAGAAAGCGCTGATTATTCTCGGCAGCATTATTCTCGGCCTGATGCTCTCCATCGTTGGCGTGCTGCTGCGCTCCCTGTTTAACCGTGGGATCGAAAGCCCGCAGGTGCTGGAGGAGCACGGCATCAACGTCTACGCCAGCATCCCGCTGTCGGAGTGGCAGAAGTCGCGTGACAGCGTCAAAACCACCAACGGCGTCAAACGCTACAAACAGAGCCAGCTGCTGGCAGTGGGCAACCCGACGGATCTGGCTATCGAAGCCATCCGCAGCCTGCGCACCAGCCTGCACTTCGCCATGATGCAGGCCAGCAACAACGTACTGATGCTCACCGGTGTCAGCCCGTCCATCGGGAAAACCTTCGTCTGTGCCAACCTCGCGGCGGTGGTCAGCCAGACCAACAAGCGCGTGCTGCTGATCGACTGCGATATGCGTAAGGGCTACACCCACGAGCTGCTCGGCACCAACAACGAGAACGGTCTGTCGGACATTCTGCTGGGCAAGGGCGATATCAGCCAGTGCGCGAAGCCGACCTCGATCCCTAATTTTGACCTGGTCACGCGCGGGCAGGTGCCGCCGAACCCGTCGGAGCTGCTGATGAGCGAGCGCTTTACCCAGCTGGTGGAGTGGGCGAGCAAAAACTATGACCTGGTGCTGATCGACACCCCGCCAATCCTCGCGGTAACGGATGCAGCGGTTGTCGGCCGCCATGCGGGCACCACCCTGATGGTGGCGCGCTATGCGGTGAACACCCTGAAAGAGGTGGAAACCAGCCTCAGCCGCTTCGAGCAGAACGGCATCGCGGTGAAAGGGGTGATCCTCAACTCCATCTTCCGCCGCGCCAGCGGGTATCAGGATTACGGGTATTACGAGTACGAATATAAATCGGACAGCAAGTAATGAGCCATTCGGGGAATACCATGACACCACGTCCTTTGATTTCCATTTATATGCCGACATGGAACCGTCAGCAGCTGGCGATCCGTGCGATAAAATCGGTATTGCGCCAGGATTATGACCACTGGGAATTGATCATCGTTGATGACTGCTCCTCCTCGTACGAGCAGCTGCAAAAGTTTGTCGCTGACCTGAACGATCCGCGGGTGATCTACACCCACAACGCCATCAACTCCGGTGCCTGTGCGGTCCGCAACCAGGCCATTTTGCAGGCCAAAGGCCAGTACCTGACCGGCATCGACGATGACGATGAGTGGACGCCGAACCGGCTGTCGACCTTCCTGTCCCATCAGCATCACCTGGTGACCCACGCGTTTTTATACGCCAACGACTACGTCTGCGAGGGGGAGGTCTACTCCCAGCCCGCCAGCCTGCCGTTGTATCCAAAATCGCCGTACTCGCGCCACCTGTTCTACAAGCGCAATATCATCGGCAATCAGGTCTTTACCTGGGCATGGCGCTTCAAGGAGTGCCTGTTCGATACGACCCTTGCCGCCGCCCAGGATTACGACATCTTCCTGCGGATGGTAGTGGAGTACGGCGAGCCGTGGAAGGTGGAAGAAGCCACGCAAATTCTGCACATCAATCATGGCGAAATGCAGATCACCTCGTCGCCGAAAAAGTTCTCCGGCTACTTCCACTTCTATCGCAAGCACCGGGACAAGTTCGACCGCGCCAGCCGCAAATATCAGCTGTTTACGCTCTATCAGATCCGCAACAAGCGCATGAACTGGCGCACGCTGCTGACCCTGATTTCAGTGCGTAACGGTAAGCGTCTGGCTGATGGACTGCGGGGGAAATAATGGTGCTGGAAGATTGTCGCGCAAACAGCTGGAGCCTGCGCCCCTGCTGCATGGTGCTGGCCTACCGGGTGGCCCATTTTTGCTCGGTGTGGCGCAAAAAGAACGTCCTTAACAATCTGTGGGCGGCGCCGGTGCTGGTGCTTTATCGCATCATCACCGAGTGCTTCTTCGGCTACGAGATCCAGGCCGCGGCCACCATCGGTCGTCGCTTCACCATTCATCACGGTTATGCCGTGGTGATCAATAAATTCGTGGTCGCCGGGGATGATTTCACCATTCGCCACGGGGTGACCCTTGGCAACCGCGGCCCGGACAGCCTGGCCTGTCCGGTGATCGGCAATAACGTTGAGCTGGGCGCCAACGTGGTGATGATCGGTGATATCACCGTCGGCAATAACGTCACTATTGGGGCGGGGAGCGTGGTGCTCGACAGCATCCCGGACAACGCGCTGGTGGTGGGCGAGAAGGCCCGCGTGAAGGTGATCAAATGAACATTCTGCAATTTAACGTGCGTCTCGCCGAGGGCGGGGCGGCAGGGGTGGCGCTGGATCTGCACCAGCGCGCGCTGCAAAAAGGACTTCAGTCGCGCTTTGTCTACGGTTACGGCAAGGGCGGCAAGAAAAGCGTCAGCCACGATCGCTATCCCCATGTGGTGAAACACACTCCGCGGCTGACCTCGGTGGCCAACATCGCGCTGTTCCGCCTGTTTAACCGCGACCTGTTTGGCAATCTCAACAGCCTGTACCGCACCGTCACCCGCACGCCGGGCCCGGTGGTGCTGCATTTCCACGTGCTGCACAGCTACTGGCTTCGGCTTGCAGAGGTGGTGGCGTTCTGCGAGAACGTTCAGGCCCATAAGCCGGACACCACGTTCGTCTGGACCCTGCACGATCACTGGAGCGTGACCGGCCGCTGCGCCTTTACCGACGGCTGCGAAGGGTGGAAAGACAACTGCCAGAAATGCCCGACCCTCAGCAACTACCCGCCGGTGAAGGTGGATCGCGCCCACCAGCTGGTGGACGGCAAACGCCAGCTGTTCCGCGACATGCTGGCGCTGGGCTGCCAGTTTATCTCTCCCAGCCAGCACGTGGCCGATGCCTTTAACAGCCTGTACGGAGCAGGGCGCTGCCGGATCATCAACAACGGCATCGACGTGGCGACGGAGGCCATTCTGGCCGAGCTGACCCCGGTCGCGGTGACCGCCGGCAAGCCGAAAATCGCCGTGGTCGCCCACGATCTGCGCTACGACGGCAAAACCAACCAGCAGCTGGTGCGTGACATGATGGCGCTCGGCGACAAAATCGAACTGCACACCTTCGGCAAATTCTCGCCGTTTGAGGGGCCGAACGTGGTGAATCACGGCTTCGAAACCGACAAGCGCAAGCTGATGAGCGCCCTGAACGGCATGGATGCGCTGGTGTTCAGCTCCCGGGTCGATAACTACCCGCTGATCCTGTGCGAAGCGCTCTCGATTGGGGTGCCGGTGATCGCCACCCACAGCGACGCCGCGCGGGAAGTGCTGGAGAAATCCGGGGGCAAAACCTTCAGCGAAAACGAAGTGCTGCCGCTGGTGCAGCTGGCGAAGGCGGAGATCGCCCAGGCGGTGTTTGGCACCACCCTTGAGGCGTTCCGCGCCCGCAGCCGCCAGGCCTACAGTGGACAACAGATGCTGGAGGAGTATGTCTCGTTCTATCAGAATCTGTAGCTATCTGCTGCTGCCGCTGGTCTACCTGTTGGTCAACGTCAAAATTGCCCAGCTGGGGGAAAGTTTCCCCATCACCATCGTCACCTTCTTACCGCTGCTGCTGTTGCTGTTTGTCGACAAAATCAGCGTGAAGAAGCTGATGATAGCCCTGGGATTGGGCGTGGGGCTGACAGCCTTCAACTACATCTTTGGTCAGTCGCTGGATGCCAGCAAATATGTCACCTCCACCATGCTGTTTGTCTATATCGTGATCATCATCGGCATGGTGTGGAGTATTCGCTTTAAAACGATATCGCCGCACAATTATCGGAAGATCCTCAGGTTCTTTTATCTGGTCATTGGCATCATCGTTTCTATTGCTGCCCTGGAGATGGCGCAAATTATTCTCACCGGCGGCAGTAGCCTGATGGAAATAATTTCGAAATATCTTATTTACAGTAATAGCTATGTACTGAATTTCATTAAATTTGGCGGAAAGCGCACCACGGCACTCTATTTCGAACCGGCATTTTTCGCTCTGGCGTTAATCTCAATTTGGCTCAGCATCAAACAGTTTGGTATCAAAACGCCCAAGAGCGATGCTATGATTCTTGCAGGAATTGTTCTGTCAGGTTCGTTCTCCGGGGTAATGACCTTTATTCTGTTTTACCTCCTTGAGTGGGCGTTTCAGTACCTGAATAAAGAGGCGATCAAGAAAAAGTTACCGTTAGCGATCATTTCATTGTCGGTGTTTTTAGTCGGGGTGGTCTTTGCCTTCCCGTATATTTCCGAACGTCTGGGTGATTTAGGTACCGAAGGGTCGTCATCTTATTATCGTATTATCGGTCCGCTGGTGATGGTTGGGTACTCTTTAACCCATATTGACGGCGTTGTCAGATTCGGCTCACTTTATGAATATGTCGCATCATTCGGAATCTTTAACGGTGCGGACGTCGGAAAAACAATAGACAATGGCTTGTATCTGCTGATTATTTATTTCTCATGGTTCGCAGTATTATTAACGGCGTGGTATCTGTTTAAAGTTTTCAAAATGACGATCAGCGCCTTTGGTGATAATCAGAATTTTCGCGTACAGCTTTATCTTTTTACGCCGGTGTCGCTGTTTTTTACCGGGTCAATATTTAGCCCGGAGTACGCATTCTTAATTGTTTGCCCGTTTATTTTGCGCAAGGCGCTGAATATTACGCATTCATAACGAGGTGGTTTATGTTACTCAGCGTTATTACTGTTGCCTTTCGTAACTACGAGGGTGTGGTAAAAACCTGGCGGTCGCTGCGCAATCTGGCAGGCGATCCCAGCCTCAGCTTTGAATGGATTGTGGTGGATGGCGGTTCGAACGACGGCACCGCGGAGTTTCTCGAAAAACTCAACGGTGAGTATAACTTACGTTATATCAGCGAGAAGGATCGCGGTATCTATGATGCCATGAATAAGGGCATCGATATGGCGCAGGGGCGTTACGCCATTTTCCTGAACTCCGGCGATATTTTTCATGACGACGTGGCGCAGTTTGTGCGTCAGCTCAGCCGGGCGAACGACAATGCCATGTACATGGGCGACGCCTTACTCGATTTTGGTGACGGAAATAAAGTGCGCCGTGCGGCGAAACCGGGCTGGTATATTTATCACAGCCTGCCGGCCAGCCATCAGGCGATTTTCTTTCCGCTGAGTGGGTTAAAAACCTACCCGTACGATCTGCAATATCGCGTCTCATCGGATTACGCCCTGACTGCGCGACTGTATAAAGCCGGTTATCCGTTTAAACGCCTGCCGGGTCTGGTATCTGAATTTTCGATGGGCGGGGTGTCAACCTCGAATAATCTGGAATTATGTCAGGACGCCAAAAAAGTTCAGCGCGAAATATTGCGCATGCCGGGCGCGCTCGCGGAATTATCTTATTTATTACGTCTGAAAACGACGGGTAAAACCAAAGCCTTATATAACAAAGTCTGAATATAAGGAAAGAGTATGCAGGAATTAAGCGGCTTCTCTGTGCCAAAAGGGTTTCGCGGCGCAGGCGGCATTAAGGTGCAGTTATGGTGGGCCGTTCAGGCAACGTTATTTGCCTGGTCACCGCAAATTATGTATCGCTGGCGCGCATTTTTATTACGCTGCTTCGGCGCCAAAATCGGAAAAAACGTAGTGATTCGCCCCTCGGTAAAAATTACTTACCCGTGGAAATTAACCTTAGGGGATAACGCCTGGGTTGGCGATGACGCGGTGTTATACACCCTCGGCGATATTTCGATTGGTGCGAATGCGGTGGTATCACAGAAATGCTACCTGTGCACCGGCAGCCACGATTATATGAGTCAACATTTTGATATTAACGCGCAGCCAATAACCATTGGCGAGAAATGCTGGCTGGCGACCGACGTATTTGTCGCCCCCGGCGTCTCAATTGGTAACGGTACCGTTATTGGCGCGCGCAGCAGTGTTTTTAAGTCGCTACCGGCAAACAGGCTTTGCCGTGGCAATCCCGCAGTGGTGATACGCGAACGCGTTGAAACTGAATAACTTCTGATAAGTCTGGAGAAAATAAACATGTCTAAAGTCGCTCTCATCACCGGCGTAACCGGACAGGATGGTTCTTATCTGGCGGAACTCCTGCTGGAAAAAGGCTACGAAGTGCACGGAATCAAACGTCGTGCCTCCTCTTTCAATACCGAGCGCGTGGATCATATCTACCAGGATCCACACGCAACGAACCCGAAATTCCACCTGCACTACGGCGATCTGACCGATACCTCCAACCTGACCCGTATTCTGCAGGAAGTGCAGCCGGACGAGGTCTATAACCTGGGCGCCATGAGCCACGTTGCGGTCTCCTTCGAGTCCCCGGAATACACCGCTGACGTAGACGCCATCGGTACCCTGCGTCTGCTGGAAGCGATTCGTTTCCTCGGCCTCGAGAAGAAGACCCGTTTCTATCAGGCGTCTACCTCCGAGCTGTACGGTCTGGTGCAGGAGATCCCGCAGAAAGAGACCACCCCGTTCTACCCGCGCTCCCCGTATGCGGTGGCAAAAATGTACGCCTACTGGATCACCGTTAACTACCGTGAATCCTACGGCATGTACGCCTGTAACGGCATTCTGTTCAACCACGAATCCCCGCGCCGCGGCGAGACCTTCGTGACCCGCAAAATCACCCGCGCTATCGCCAATATCGCCCAGGGCCTCGAGAAGAAGCTGCACCTCGGCAACATGGACTCCCTGCGTGACTGGGGCCATGCCAAAGACTACGTCAAGATGCAGTGGATGATGCTGCAGCAGGAAAAACCGGAAGACTTCGTTATCGCCACCGGCGTGCAGTACTCCGTGCGTCAGTTCGTTGAGATGGCCGCGGCTCAGCTGGGCATCAAACTGCGCTTCGAAGGCACCGGCGTGGAAGAGAAGGGCATTGTGGTTTCCGTAACCGGCCACGACGCACCGGGCGTACAGCCGGGCGACGTGATTGTGGAAGTTGATCCGCGCTACTTCCGTCCTGCCGAGGTTGAAACCCTGCTGGGCGACCCGACCAAAGCGCACGAAAAACTGGGCTGGAAACCAGAAACCACGCTGCAGGAGATGGTCTCCGAAATGGTGGCTAAAGATCTCGAAGCGGCGAAAAAACACTCCCTGCTCAAATCCCACGGCTACGAGGTTGCCATCGCGCTGGAGTCCTGAGAATGACCAAACAACGTATTTTTGTTGCCGGACATCGCGGGATGGTGGGTTCGGCGATCGTCCGCCAGCTGGAACAGCGTGGCAACGTCGAACTGGTGCTGCGCGGTCGTGACGAGCTTAACCTGCTGGATGCGCAAGCGGTAGAGGCCTTCTTTGCCGAACAGCGCATCGACCAGGTCTATCTGGCGGCGGCAAAAGTGGGGGGTATTGTTGCCAACAATACCTACCCGGCGGACTTCATCTACGAGAACATGATGATCGAGAGCAACATCATTCACGCGGCGCACCTGCACAACGTGAACAAGCTGCTGTTCCTCGGCTCATCCTGTATCTATCCGAAGATGGCGAAGCAGCCGATTGCCGAGAGCGAGCTGCTGCAGGGCACGCTTGAAGCCACCAACGAGCCGTACGCCATCGCCAAGATTGCCGGGATCAAGCTGTGCGAATCCTATAACCGCCAGTATGGCCGCGACTATCGCTCGGTAATGCCGACTAACCTGTACGGCCCGAACGATAACTTCCACCCGAGCAACTCCCATGTGATCCCGGCGCTGCTGCGCCGGTTCCATGAGGCGAAGGTCGGTAACGCGCCGGAAGTGGTGGTCTGGGGCAGCGGCACGCCGATGCGCGAGTTCCTGCACGTGGACGATATGGCGGCTGCCAGCATCCACGTGATGGAGCTGGCCCAGGAGGTGTGGCAGGAGAACACCGAGCCGATGCTGTCGCACATCAACGTCGGCACCGGCGTGGACTGCACCATCCGCGAGCTGGCGCTCACCATCAGCCAGGTGGTGGGGTACAAGGGGCGCGTGGTGTTCGATGCCACCAAACCGGACGGCACCCCGCGCAAGCTGCTGGACGTGACCCGTCTGCACCAGCTGGGCTGGTTCCACGAGGTGACGCTGGCCCAGGGGCTGGCCAGCACGTACCAGTGGTTCCTGGAAAACCAGCACCGCTTCCGGGGGTAACTATGTTTTTGAGTCAGGAAGATTTTGCCACTGTGGTGCGTTCCACCCCGCTTATCTCCATCGATCTGATTGTGGAGAACGAGCGCGGTGAGTTCCTGCTCGGGCAGCGTACCAACCGCCCGGCGCAGGGCTACTGGTTCGTACCGGGCGGGCGGGTGCAGAAAGACGAGACGCTGGAAATTGCCTTTGCGCGTCTGACGGAGGCGGAGCTGGGGCTCCGTCTGCCGATGACGGCGGGGCAGTTCTACGGTGTCTGGCAGCACTTCTATGACGACAACTTTTCCGGCACCGATTTCACCACCCACTACGTGGTGCTCGGTTTTCGCCTGAAGGTGGATCGGGCGGACCTGCGTCTGCCTGATGCACAGCATGACGACTACCGCTGGCAGACGGCAGAACAGCTGCTTGCAAGCGATAACGTGCATGACAACAGCCGGGCCTATTTTCTGCAGCAGGCCGGAGTGCCGGGACTATGAAGATCCTCGTATACGGAATTAACTATTCCCCCGAACTGACCGGTATCGGTAAGTACACCGGCGAGATGGTCGAATGGATGGCCCGCCAGGGCCATGAGGTGCGGGTTATTACCGCACCGCCTTACTACCCGGAGTGGCAGGTGGGCGAGTCCTACTCCAGCTGGCGCTACCGTCGTGAAGAGGGCGCCGCCACCGTCTGGCGCTGCCCGCTGTACGTGCCGAAGCAGCCATCGACCTTAAAACGTTTGATTCATCTGGGCAGCTTTGCCCTGAGCAGTTTCTTCCCGCTGATGGCGCAACGTCGCTGGAAGCCGGATCGCATTATCGGCGTGGTGCCAACCCTGTTTTGCACCCCGGGCATGCGCCTGCTGGGCAAACTCTCGGGCGCGCGCACCCTGCTACACATTCAGGATTACGAAGTGGACGCCATGCTGGGCCTGGGAATGGCCGGGAAAGGCAAGGGCGGCAAGGTGGCGAAAATGGCCAGCGCCTTCGAGCGCAGCGGCCTGCACAACGTCGACTACGTCTCCACTATCTCGCGCTCAATGATGAACAAGGCGCAGGAGAAGGGCGTGGCGGCGGAGAAAGTGATCTTCTTTCCCAACTGGTCAGAAGTGGCGCGTTTTCGCGATGTAACACCGGCGGATGCCGCAGCCCTGCGCGAGCAGTTGGGTCTGCCAGAAGCAAAAAAACTCATTCTTTATTCGGGCAACATCAACCTGAAGCAAGGACTCGAAAGTGTGATTGAGGCCGCCGAACAGGTCAGCGACCAACCCTGGCAGTTTGTGATTGTCGGCCAGGGCGGCGGCAAGGCAAGGCTGGAAAAAATGGCCCAGGAGCGCAGCCTGCAGAACGTCAGCTTCCTGCCGCTACAGTCTTACGACGCTTTACCGGCGCTGCTGAAGATGGCCGATTGCCATCTGGTGGTGCAAAAGCGCGGCGCGGCGGATGCCGTTCTGCCCTCCAAGCTGACCAACATTCTGGCGGTGGGCGGCAACGCGGTGATCACCGCCGAGGCCCACACCGAGCTGGGCCAGCTGTGCGACAGCCTGCCGGGGATCGCGGTGTGCGTCGAGCCTGAATCGGTGCCCGCGCTGGTAAGCGGGATCGAACAAGCCTTATCTATGCCCAAAGAGAACGCGATAGCGCGTGACTATGCCGAACGCACGCTCGAGAAAGAGAACGTGCTGAACCAGTTTATTGCAGATATTCGGGGATAAATCATGAATAAGAATACGTTGTACCCGGTTGTGATGGCGGGTGGCTCAGGTAGCCGGTTATGGCCACTCTCCCGCGTGCTCTATCCAAAACAGTTCCTTTGCCTGAAAGGGGAGCTCACCATGCTGCAGACCACGGTGAACCGTCTTAACGGCGTGGACTGCGAAAGCCCGGTAGTGATCTGTAACGAACAGCACCGCTTTATCGTCGCCGAGCAGCTGCGTCAGCTGAACAAGCTCACCGAAAACATCATTCTTGAACCGGCCGGACGCAACACCGCCCCGGCCATCGCCCTGGCGGCCCTGGCGGCGAAGCGCAGCAGCCCGGATTGCGATCCGCTGATGCTGGTGCTGGCGGCAGACCACGTCATCCAGCAGGAAGAGGCGTTCCGCGAAGCGGTGCGCGCCGCGATCCCGTATGCCGACAGCGGCAAGCTGGTGACCTTCGGCATCGTGCCGGATCTGCCCGAAACCGGCTATGGCTATATCCGTCGCGGCAACGTCACGCCGGGCGAGGGCGACAGCCTGGCCTTTGACGTGGCGCAGTTCGTCGAAAAACCCAATATGGAAACCGCTCAGGCCTACGTCGCCAGCGGCGAGTACTACTGGAACAGCGGCATGTTCCTGTTCCGCGCCGGACGCTATCTGGAAGAGCTGCAAAAATATCGCCCGGACATCCTCGAAGCCTGCGAACGCGCAATGGCTACCGTCGACCCGGATCTGGACTTTATCCGCGTGGACGAAGCTGCGTTCCTCGCCTGCCCCGAGGAGTCGGTGGATTACGCGGTGATGGAAAAAACCGCCGATGCGGTGGTGGTGCCGATGAATGCGGGCTGGAGCGACGTCGGCTCCTGGTCCTCTCTGTGGGAGATCAGCGCCCAGTCGCCGGAAGGTAACGTCCACCACGGGGACGTGATCAGCCATAAAACCGAAAACAGCTATGTGTACGCCGAGTCTGGCCTGGTCACTACCGTCGGGGTGAAGGACCTGGTGGTGGTGCAGACCAAAGACGCGGTGCTGATTGCCGATCGCAACGCGGTGCAGGACGTCAAAAAAGTGGTGGAGCAGATCAAGGCCGATGGCCGTCATGAGCACCACATTCACCGCGAAGTTTACCGTCCGTGGGGCAAATATGACTCCATCGACGAGGGCGACCGCTACCAGGTGAAACGCATCACCGTTAAGCCGGGCGAGGGGCTGTCGGTGCAGATGCATCACCACCGCGCGGAGCACTGGGTGGTGGTGGCGGGTACCGCCAAAGTCACCATCGACAACGTCGAGACCCTGCTCGGTGAAAACGAGTCGATTTACATCCCGCTGGGGGCGACCCACTGCCTGGAAAATCCGGGGAAAATCCCCCTCGATCTGATTGAAGTGCGCTCCGGCTCGTACCTGGAAGAGGATGATATCGTCCGCTTTGAGGACAGATACGGGCGGGTCTAGCGCTCACGCATTTTGCCCGGTGGCGCTGCGCTTACCGGGCCTACAAAACAACAAAATTAAATTGGCCCTGTCCGGGTCGGGCCAACTGTTGCCTGAAAAAGGGGTAATGATGCAAAAATTAACCTGTTTTAAAGCCTACGACATTCGCGGCAAGCTCGGTGAAGAGCTGAATGAAGACATTGCGTGGCGCATTGGCCGCGCGTACGGCGAATACTTAAAACCAAAAACCATCGTGCTGGGCGGCGACGTGCGCCTGACCAGCGAAGCGCTGAAGCTGGCGCTGGCGAAAGGGCTGCAGGACGCGGGCGTCGACGTGCTGGATATCGGCCTTTCCGGCACCGAAGAGATCTACTTCGCCACCTTCCACCTGGGCGTCGACGGCGGGATCGAAGTGACCGCCAGCCATAACCCGATGGACTACAACGGCATGAAGCTGGTGCGCGAGGGGGCTCGCCCGATCAGCGGCGATACCGGCCTGCGCGACGTGCAGCGTCTGGCGGAAGCCAACGACTTCCCGCCGGTGAATGAGGCGAAACGCGGCAGCTATCAAAAAATCGATCTGCGCGGGGCCTACATTGACCACCTGCTGGGTTACATCAACCTGGCAAACCTCAAGCCGCTTAAGCTGGTCATTAACTCCGGAAACGGCGCGGCAGGCCCGGTGGTGGATGCTCTCGAAGCCCGCTTCAAAGCGCTCAACGTGCCGGTCACCTTCGTGAAGGTTCACAACACCCCGGACGGCAACTTCCCGAACGGTATACCGAACCCGCTGCTGCCGGAGTGCCGGGCCGATACCCGCAACGCCGTTATCGAACACGGCGCCGACATGGGTATCGCCTTTGACGGCGACTTTGACCGCTGCTTCCTGTTCGACGAAAAAGGGCAGTTTATCGAGGGCTACTACATTGTCGGCCTGCTGGCGGAAGCATTCCTCGAGAAAAACCCCGGTTCGCGCATCATCCATGACCCGCGTCTCTCCTGGAACACGGTGGACGTGGTCGCCGCAGCGGGCGGCACCCCGGTGATGTCCAAAACCGGGCATGCCTTCATCAAAGAACGCATGCGCCAGGAAGACGCCATTTACGGCGGCGAGATGAGCGCCCACCACTACTTCCGCGATTTTGCCTACTGCGACAGCGGGATGATCCCGTGGCTGCTGGTGACCGAGCTTCTGTGTCTGAAGGGCCAGTCGCTGGGTGAGCTGGTGCGTGACCGCATGGCGGCCTTCCCGGCGAGCGGGGAGATCAACAGCACCCTTGCGGCCCCTGCCGAGGCGATTGCCCGCGTGGAGCATCACTTTGCCCTGCACGCGCTGGAGATCGACCGTACCGACGGCATCAGCATGACCTTCCCGCAGTGGCGCTTCAACCTGCGCTCGTCAAACACCGAGCCGGTGGTGCGCCTGAACGTGGAATCCCGCGCCGATGCGGCGCTGATGGCGGCGCGAACGCAGGACATTATGGCGCTGCTGAATCAGTAATCCTTGCCCCTCCCCCGATGGGGGAGGGGATCCAGAAACAGGAACAACGATGACAAATCTAAAAAAGCGCGAGCGAGCCAAAACGAATGCATCGTTAATCTCTATGGTGCAGCGTTTTTCTGATATCACCATCATGTTCGGTGGGCTGTGGATGGTGTGTAAACTCAGCGGGCTGCCGTTCCTCTACATGCACCTGCTGATGGCGCTGATCGCCCTGGTCGTCTTCCAGATGATCGGCGGGATGACCGACTTTTACCGCTCATGGCGCGGCGTCAAAATCACCACCGAGCTGCAGCTGCTGCTGCAGAACTGGACCTTAAGCCTGGTCTTCAGCTTCGGGCTGGTGGCCTTTAATAACGACTTTGATAATCGCTTTGCCACCTATTTTGCCTGGTATCTGCTGACCAGCGTGGGCATGCTGGTCTGCCGATCCCTTATCCGCTTTGGCGCGGGCTGGCTGCGTAACCGTGGCTACAACACCCGTCGGGTGGCGGTGGCCGGAAGCATGCCGGCCGGGCTGGCACTGCTGGACGGTTTTCGCAAAGAGCCGTGGCTGGGGTTTGATGTGGTCGGGGTCTATCACGACGCGCAGCCCGGCGGCGTGCCTGCTGACTGGGCCGGTAATTACTCCCAGCTGGTGGACGATGCCAAAGCGGGCAAGATCCACAACGTCTACATCGCCATGCCGATGAGCGACGAGGCCCGAATTAAAACCCTGATGCGCAAGCTGGCGGACACCACCTGCTCGGTGATCCTCATTCCGGATGTGTTCACCTTTAACATTCTGCACTCCCGTATCGAAGAGGTGAACGGCGTGCCGGTGGTGCCGCTGTATGACACGCCGCTCTCCGGCCTCAACCGGGTGCTGAAGCGCGTGGAGGACATCGTCCTCTCCTCTCTGATCCTGCTGCTGATCTCCCCGGTGCTGTGCGCCATTGCCCTGGCGGTGAAGCTCACCTCGAAGGGGCCGGTGATCTTCCGCCAGACCCGCTACGGCATGGACGGTAAGCCGATCATGGTGTGGAAATTCCGCTCCATGAAGGTGATGGAGAACGACGCGGTGGTGACCCAGGCGACGCAAAACGACCCGCGCGTAACCCGCGTCGGTAACTTCCTGCGCCGCACCTCGCTGGATGAACTCCCGCAGTTTATCAACGTGTTTACCGGGGGCATGTCCATCGTTGGTCCACGCCCGCACGCGGTGGCGCATAACGAACAGTATCGTCAGCTGATCGAAGGCTACATGCTGCGCCACAAAGTGAAACCGGGGATCACCGGCTGGGCGCAGATCAACGGCTGGCGCGGCGAGACCGACACCCTGGAGAAGATGGAGAAACGCATTGAGTTTGACCTGGAGTACATCCGCGAGTGGAGCCTCTGGTTTGATATCAAAATCGTTTTTCTCACCGTCTTTAAGGGCTTTGTGAACAAAGCGGCGTACTAACATGAGCTTACGTGAAAAAACCCTCAGCGGGGCAAAGTGGTCGGCTATCGCCACGGTGATCATCATCGGCCTTGGGCTGGTGCAGATGACGGTGCTGGCGCGTATTATCGATAGCCATCAGTTTGGCCTGTTGACCGTCTCGCTGGTGATCATCGCCCTGGCCGATACGCTGTCGGACTTTGGCATCGCCAACTCGATTATTCAGCGCAAAGAGATTAGCCAGCTGGAGCTGACCACCCTCTACTGGTTAAACGTCGGCTTGGGTATCCTGGTGTTCGTGGTGCTGTTTCTGCTGAGCGATCTTATTGCTGACGCCCTGAACAACCCTGAACTTGGCCCCCTGATGCGTGCGCTGTCGTTTGCGTTTGTGGTGATCCCCCACGGCCAGCAGTTCCGCGCGCTGATGCAAAAGGAGCTGGAGTTCAGCAAAATCGGCATGATTGAAACCAGCTCGGTGCTGGCCGGGTTTACCTTCACCGTGGTCAGCGCCCACTTCTGGCCGCTGGCGATGACCGCCATCCTCGGTTATCTGGTGAACTCTGCCGTGCGCACCCTGCTGTTCGGCTACTTCGGTCGTAAAATCTACCGTCCAGGTTTTCATTTCTCCCTCGCGTCGGTGGCTTCCAACCTGCGCTTCGGCGCGTGGCTGACCGCCGACAGCATCATCAACTACGTGAATACCAACCTCTCCACCCTGGTGCTGGCCCGTATTCTGGGTGCCAGCGTCGCCGGGGGCTATAACCTGGCGTACAACGTGGCGGTGGTACCGCCGATGAAGCTCAACCCGATCATCACCCGCGTGCTGTTCCCGGCGTTCGCCAAAATTCAGGACGATACCGACAAGCTGCGCATCAACTTCTACAAGCTGCTGTCGGTGGTAGGGATCATTAACTTCCCGACCCTGCTGGGGCTGATGGTGGTTTCCGGCAATCTGGTGCCGCTGGTGTTTGGCGAGAAGTGGATCAGCATTGTGCCGATCCTGCAGCTGCTGTGCGTGGTGGGGCTGCTGCGCTCCGTCGGTAACCCGATTGGTTCGCTGCTGATGGCCAAAGCCCGCGTCGATATCAGCTTTAAGTTCAACGTATTCAAAACGTTCCTGTTTATTCCGGCGATCGTTATCGGCGGCCACCTGGCGGGCGCGATGGGCGTCACGCTGGGCTTCCTGCTGGTGCAGATTATCAATACCGTCCTGAGCTACTTCGTGATGATTAAGCCGGTGCTGGGCTCCAGCTACCGCCAGTACATCCTGAGCCTGTGGCTGCCGTTTTACCTCTCGCTGCCGACGCTGGCGGTGAGCTATGGCTTAGGCGTCGCCCTTAACGGCCATCTGCCGCTGGCCGCACTGCTGGCGGTCCAGGTCGCCGCCGGGGCGCTGGCCTTCGCGGTAATGATTGTGCTGTCGCGCAACGCGCTGGTGGTGGAGATCAAACGCCAGTTCTGCCGCAACGAAAAGATGAAAACGCTGCTTCGCGCAGGTTAATTATTTCCTCCCCCTCACCCTTTGGGGAGGGGAATCTTTTAAGAGGTTATTATGAAATTATTGATTCTGGGCAACCATACCTGTGGTAACCGTGGTGACAGCGCCATCCTGCGCGGCCTGCTGGATGCTATTTACGCCCTGTCGCCTGAGACAGAAGTGGATGTGATGAGCCGCTACCCGGTGAGCTCCTCCTGGCTGCTGAACCGCCCGGTGATGGGCGATCCGCTCTACAGCCAGATGAAGCAGCATAACAGCGCCGCCGGCATGATGGGCCGCGTGAAGAAGGTGCTGCGCCGCCGTTATCAGCATCAGGTGCTGCTGTCCCGCGTGACCGACACCGGCAAGCTGCGCAATATCGCCATCGCCCAGGGTTTTACCGATTTTGTCCGTCTGCTCTCCGGCTACGACGCCATCATTCAGGTGGGCGGTTCGTTTTTTGTCGACCTCTACGGCGTGCCGCAGTTCGAGCATGCGCTCTGCACCTTTATGGCGAAAAAGCCGCTGTATATGGTCGGCCACAGCGTCGGGCCATTCCAGGATCCACAGTTCAACCAGCTGGCAAACTATGTGTTTGGCCACTGTGACGCGCTGATCCTGCGCGAGTCGGTGAGCCTGAATCTGATGCAGCGCAGCGAAATCGACACCACCAAAGTGGAGCAGGGGGTGGATACCGCCTGGCTGGTGGATCATCAGGAAGCGAAATTTACCCCGAGCTATGCCGTGCAGCACTGGCTGAACGTGGCCGCGCAGCAGAAGACCGTTGCCATCACCCTGCGCGAGCTGGCGCCGTTTGATAAGCGTCTGGGCACCACCCAGGCGGCCTACGAAAAGGCCTTTGCCGAGGTGGTCAACCGGGTGCTGGACAGCGGCTACCAGGTGCTGGCGCTCTCCACCTGTACCGGGATCGACAGCTACAACAAAGATGACCGCATGGTGGCGCTGAACCTGCGCCAGCACGTCAGCGATCCGTCGCGCTATCACGTGGTGATGGACGAACTTAACGATCTTGAGATGGGCAAGCTGCTGGGCGCCTGCGACCTGACCGTGGGCACCCGCCTGCATTCGGCCATTATCTCCATGAACTTCGGCACGCCAGCCATTGCCATTAACTACGAGCACAAGTCAGCCGGGATCATGCAGCAGCTGGGTATGCCGGAGATGGCGGTGGATATTCGCCATCTGCTGGACGGCTCCCTGGGGGCGATGGTTGGGGACACGCTCGGCCAGCTTCCGGCTATCAACGAACGTCTGGCGGTGGCGGTGAAGGCCGAACGTGAAAACGGCATCAAAATGGTGAAATCGGTGCTGGATCGGGTCGGGGAGGGCAAATGAAGGTTGGTTTCTTCTTACTGAAATTCCCGCTCTCGTCTGAGACCTTTGTGCTTAACCAGATCACCGCCTTTATTGATATGGGATATGACGTGGAGATTATCGCCCTGCAAAAGGGCGATACCCAGAACACCCACGCCGCCTGGACCCAGTATGACCTGGCCAGCAAGACCCGCTGGCTGCAGGATGAGCCCCAGGGCAAGCTGGCGAAACTGCGCTACCGCGCCCGCCAGACCCTGCGCGGGCTGCATCGCCCCGGCACATGGAAGGCGCTGAATGTCTCCCGCTACGGCGCCGAGTCGCGCAATCTGATCCTCTCCGCCATTTGTGGCCAGACGCAGCGCCCCTGGCGTGCGGATGTATTTATCGCCCACTTTGGACCGGCCGGGGTGACGGCGGCCAAGCTGCGCGAGCTGGGGGTGATCGAGGGGAAAATCGCGACGGTGTTTCACGGGATTGATATCTCCAGCCGCGAGGTGCTGAACCACTATACGCCTGAATACCAGCGGCTCTTTCAGCGCGGCGACATGATGCTGCCAATCAGCGAGCTTTGGGCCGGGCGACTCAAAACCATGGGCTGTCCGCCGGAGAAAATCACCGTTTCGCGCATGGGCGTGGACATGCAGCGCTTTACCCAACGGCCGGTTAAAGCGCCCGGTAGTCCACTGCAAATTATCTCTGTTGCGCGCCTGACCGAGAAAAAAGGGCTCCACGTGGCGATCGAAGCCTGCCGCCAGCTGAAAGCGCGCGGGGTAGATTTCCACTACCGCATTCTGGGGATTGGCCCCTGGGAGCGCCGCCTGCGTACCCTGATCGAGCAGTATCAGCTGGAGTCCTATGTCGAGATGCCAGGCTTCAAGCCCAGCCATGAAGTTAAGGCGATGCTTGATGCTGCCGACGTCTTTTTACTCCCGTCCGTCACCGGTACGGACGGCGATATGGAAGGCATTCCTGTAGCCCTGATGGAGGCGATGGCGGTGGGCATTCCGGTGGTCTCCACGGTACACAGCGGCATTCCTGAGCTTATCGAACCCGGCCATTCCGGCTGGCTGGTGGAAGAGAACAACCCGGAGGCGCTGGCCAACCAGCTGGAACGGTTTGCCGCCATCGCCCATCAGGAGCTCTCCCCCGTGCTGCATAACGCGCGCAAAAAGGTGGAGACCGATTTCAACCAGCATCTTATCAATCGACAGTTAGCCACTCTGCTACACACGCTTTAAACGGAGGCGATATGCCGAAAGAGATGACGCGACGCGCGTTTGTCACCACCTGTTCCGTACTGGCGGCCGCGCCGCTGGTAGGGGTACGGGCCGCCACGAACAGCGCCACGGTAGACATCAGCCGGTATGACCTTCGTGACGGGATCGCCGCTTTCAAAAAGGCCTTTGCTGAGGGTGATACCGTGGTGGTGCCCGCGGGGCTCACCTGTGAAAATATCAACGCCGCCATTTTTATCCCCGAAGGCAAAACCCTGCGCATTCGCGGGGCGCTGACCGGCAACGGCCGGGGCCGCCTGGTGCTGCAGGATGGCAGCAAGGTGATTGGCGAAGGGGAGGGACGCAGCGAAAATATTACCCTCGACGTGCGCGGTTCCGACTGCGTGATCCAGGGCCTGGCGATGAGCGGCTATGGCCCGGTGACCCAGATTTATATCGGCGGCAAACAGAAGCGGGTGATGCGCAATCTGCTGATCGACAACCTGCGGGTCACCAAAGCCAACTATGCGATCCTGCGTCAGGGATTTCATAATCAGCTGGACGGGGTGAAGATCACCAACTGTCATTTCAGCTACCTGCAGGGCGACGCCATCGAGTGGAACGTGGCGATCAACGACAAGAACATCCTGATTTCAGACCACGTCATCGACCATATCGACTGTACCAACGGCAAGATTAACTGGGGGATTGGCATCGGTCTGGCGGGCAGCACGTACGACAATAATTACCCCGAAGACCAGGCGGTTAAGAACTTCGTGGTGGCGAACATTACCGGCAGCAACTGCCGCCAGCTGGTACATGTTGAAAACGGCAAACACTTTATCATTCGTAATGTTAAGGCCCGGAATATCACCCCGGACTTCAGCAAGAAAGCGGGCATTGATAACGCAACGGTAGCGATATACGGCTGCGATAATTTTGTCATCGATAATGTTGAGATGATCGACAGCGCCGGGATGTTAATTGGCTACGGGGTGATCAAGGGCGATTATTTGTCAATACCGCAGAATTTTCGCCTCAACAATATCCAGATGGACAACCGGAACCTTGCGCGAAAATTGCGCGGAATACAGATCTCCTCCGGCAATAAAACTTCCTTCGTGGCGCTCACCAATATGGACATGAAACGGGCAACGCTTGAGCTGCACAATAAGCCTCAGCATCTTTTCCTGCGCAATATCAACGTGATGCAGGACGCAGAGCGAGGGCCAGCCCTGAAGCTGAATTTCGATCTGCGCAAAGACGTGCGCGGTAAGTTTATGGCGCGTGACGAGACGCTGCTCTCGCTGGCGAACATTAACGCCGTTAATGAGAAGGGGCAAAGTTCTGTCGATATCGACCGAATTGACCATCATACAATCAACACGGAACGGCTGAATTTTAAACTGCCGAAGCGTTAAATATTAGCCAGCCGGCATTTTGCGAGGATTCCTGGAATTAAAGCGCCGGTATTCGGATTGCATCCACTGGAATTTACGCTGTAATTGCGTAACATCATCTCCAGATTTGTAGCAATTCGTGCTGGCGAAACCAGGCTAAAGGGCTATAATTCGGCAACCATTTTAAGGTGGAAGATATATGATTAATTTGAAAGCGGTCATTCCGGTAGCCGGTCTGGGCATGCATTTGCTCCCGGCCACAAAAGCCATTCCTAAAGAGATGCTGCCGATCGTTGACAAGCCGATGATTCAGTACATCGTCGACGAGATTGTTGCTGCAGGGATCAAAGAAATCGTTCTGGTTACTCATTCCTCCAAGAATGCGGTGGAAAACCACTTCGACACCTCCTACGAACTTGAAGCCCTTCTGGAGCAGCGCGTAAAACGACAGCTGCTGGCGGAAGTGCAGTCCATCTGCCCGCCGGGCGTGACCATTATGAACGTGCGTCAGGCGCAGCCGCTGGGGCTGGGCCACTCTATTCTGTGCGCGCGTCCTGTGGTCGGCGATAACCCATTTGTGGTTGTCCTGCCGGATATCATTCTGGATAACGCCTCTGCCGATCCGCTGCGTTACAACCTGGCAGCTATGGTGGCGCGTTTCAACGAGACGGGACGGAGCCAGGTGCTGGCGAAGCGCATGAAGGGCGATCTCTCTGAGTACTCCGTTATTCAGACCAAAGAGCCGCTGGATTCAGAAGGTAAAGTCAGCCGTATCGTTGAGTTTATCGAGAAACCGGATCAGCCGCAGACGCTGGATTCCGATCTGATGGCCGTCGGCCGCTATGTGCTGAATGCAGAAATCTGGGCCGAGCTGGAACGTACCGAGCCAGGCGCGTGGGATCGTATTCAGCTGACGGATGCCATTGCGCAACTGGCGAAGAAGCAGTCCGTTGATGCAATGCTGATGACCGGTGACAGCTACGACTGTGGTAAGAAACTGGGGTATATGCAGGCGTTTGTACAGTACGGGCTGCGTAACCATAAAGAAGGGCAGAAGTTCCGCGAAAGCATGACGAAGCTCTTAACCAACGATTAACGATTGGTTCGTCGTTGTCTAACGGCAGTGGATCATTCCGGGCTATCAGGGCCATGAGAATGACGCTGCCGTTTTCTTTTTTTAATATATTCTTAAATATCAGTAAGTTAATTGCTTGCTTTTTGTCTCGTTAGTCAGATTTTTCCCTTGTTTCTGCTGGCATTTAAGACGACAATTATTAATTGATTTGCGCGCTATCCTGTCGCCATGTTGACGGGAATAGACGGCATAATACCTCTATTACGATCACGTTCAGTGCACTGGTAGCTGTTAAGCCAGGGGCGGTAGCGTGTCCGGTTTCTGGATATTTAGTTCATTTATTATTCAGAATGCCACCATCCCGATGTATTCATTTAACGGAAAATAACGCGTGAAAATTCTTGTTACTGGCGGTGCAGGTTTTATCGGCTCTGCGGTTGTACGACATATTATTCAAAACACCCAGGATACAGTGGTTAATGTCGATAAATTGACCTACGCCGGTAACCTGGAATCTCTGGCTGAAGTGAGCGACAGCCAGCGTTATATTTTTGAACATGCGGATATTTGTGATAAAGCGGCGATGGACCGTATTTTTGCCGAGCATAAGCCTGATGCAGTGATGCATCTGGCGGCAGAAAGCCACGTTGACCGCTCTATTACCGGTCCGGCGGCGTTTATTGAAACCAACATCGTCGGCACCTACGTCCTGCTTGAAGCGGCTCGCGCGTACTGGTCAACGCTGGATGAAACTGCGAAAAAAGCCTTCCGTTTCCACCACATCTCTACCGATGAAGTGTACGGCGATCTGCCGCACCCGGACGAACATCCTGCCTCTAGTGATTTGCCGCTGTTCACTGAAACGACGGCATATGCGCCAAGCAGCCCTTACTCTGCTTCGAAGGCCTCGAGCGATCACCTGGTCCGCGCATGGTTACGTACCTACGGGTTCCCGACTATCGTGACTAACTGCTCCAATAACTACGGCCCTTATCACTTCCCGGAAAAACTGATCCCGCTGGTAATCCTCAACGCGCTGGACGGGAAAGCGCTGCCGATTTATGGCAAAGGCGATCAGATCCGCGACTGGCTGTATGTTGAAGATCACGCCCGTGCGCTCTACACCGTTGTGACCCAGGGTAAGCCTGGCGAGACCTACAATATCGGCGGCCATAACGAGAAGCAGAACCTGGATGTGGTGCATACCATCTGCGATCTGCTGGATGAGATCGTGCCGAAAGAGGGTTCATATCGCGACCAGATCACCTATGTGACTGACCGCCCGGGCCATGACCGTCGTTATGCCATCGATGCACATAAAATTGGTGCTGAGTTGGGGTGGAAGCCTGAGGAAACATTCGAAAGCGGCATTAGAAAGACGGTGGAATGGTATATATCCAATGAGGATTGGGTGAGTAATGTTAAAAGTGGAGCATATGCTTCATGGCTTTCAACACAGTATGGAGATAACAATAAATGAAAGGCGTTATTTTAGCCGGAGGTTCAGGTTCACGCTTGCATCCGATTACATTGGGGACCTCGAAACAGTTATTACCGATTTATGACAAGCCAATGATTTATTATCCGCTTTCAGTACTTATGTTAGCTGGTATTAGGGATATCCTTATAATCACAACTCCCGAGGATTGTGATAGCTTCAAACGTCTTCTAGGCGATGGTAATCGTTTAGGCATTAATCTCAGTTATCAAGTTCAACCTTCACCAGATGGCCTCGCACAAGCGTTTATCCTCGGAGAAGAGTTTATTGCAAATGATAAAGTATGTTTAGTCTTGGGGGACAATATCTTTTTTGGACAAGCATTTGGTAAGCAATTGCAGCATGCAGTAGATAATTTGAGTGGAGCTACCGTATTCGGGTATAAAGTAATGGATCCTGAAAGATTTGGCGTTGTCGAATTTGATGATAACTTCAATGCTATTTCCATCGAAGAAAAACCGAAATGTCCTAAATCAAATTGGGCTGTAACTGGCCTATATTTTTATGATAACCAGGTGGTTGAAATAGCAAAAAGAGTGAAACCATCTGATAGAGGTGAGTTAGAAATAACGAGTATTAACCAAGAATATCTCAACCAGGGCTCTTTAAAGGTTGAGCAATTAGGACGTGGATTTGCATGGCTTGATACGGGCACACATGATTCTCTTCTTGAAGCATCGCAATTTGTACAAACTGTTGAGAAGCGCCAGGGGTTCAAAATCGCTTGTCTCGAAGAGATTGCTTATAATCAAGGCTGGTTGAGTAAAGAAGATATCAAATCGATTGGGAATTCATTTTCTAAAACAGGTTACGGAAATTATTTATTAAGCCTTATCAAGTAAGAGTATTTTGAATAAATGAATATCATAAAAACAAAATTAAATGGTCTTTTAATAATTGAACCAAAAGTGTTTGGTGATGAACGTGGTTTCTTTTATGAGACATATCACGAACAACGCTATAAAGACGCTGGAATTAAAGATAGTTTTGTTCAGGACAATCGCTCCCGTTCCACAGGTAAAGTGCTACGTGGTTTGCATTTTCAAAAACGAAAGCCGCAAGGTAAATTAGTAACGGTCACTGCTGGTACAGTTTTCGATGTAGCGGTAGATCTACGTGAAAACTCTCCAACTTTTGGTCAGTATGAATCAATTATTCTTTCGGGCGATAATAAGCTCCAGTTTTATATCCCGCCTGGTTTTGCCCATGGGTTTTGCGTTTTGAGTGACATCGCTGATTTTCAGTATAAGTGCACGGATTTTTATGATCCTAATGACGAAGGAGGAATTATTTGGAATGATAATTCTATAAATATTGATTGGCCGGTTACGAAACCAAATTTGTCTTTAAAAGATAAGGAACTTCCTTCATTCGAAGATGTTTGTAATCAATTGAAAATTGGACAGTAAATGAGTCTATATACTGTAGTTGGCGGAAATGGCTTCATTGGAAGCGAAATCGTAAAACATCTCCATTCTTTGAAAAAAGATGTATGGATTCCTGAAAGGAACGAACCAAATATTTTTTCAAAAAAATTAGGCACTTTAATTTATTGCGCAGGTAGTGGTGATTGTCAACTTAAACCGTTCGAAGTCTTGACGGCCAATTGTTTATATCTGTCTGAAATTCTTCAACATGCTGACTTTGACCACTTAATATATGTTTCTTCCTCGAGATTATATATGAATGGGGATGGAAGTGATGAAACGAGCGATTTGATTATCAGGCATGATGATAACCGTCGTTTGTTTAATCTAACGAAATTAGTTGCGGAAGAACTATGTTTTAAAAGTGGTAAGCCTTTTACTATTGTGCGCCCAAGTAATGTTTATGGGGTAGCACTAAAAAGCTCCTTGTTTTTACCCTCAATAACCCGCAATGCGATAGTCAATGGGCGCGTTGATATGTTCGTTGATAAAAACTATGAAAAGGATTATGTCTCAGTTTCTGATGTGGCAGAAATTATAATTAAATTATGTAATAATAAAGAAGCTCAAGGGAAAATAATTAATATTGCCTCAGGGGTAAATATATCATCAGAACAGATTGCCAGCATGCTTATTCATTACACTAACTGCGTCGTGTATTGGAATGAAAATGGTGCGTCAAAAGAAATATTCCCTGTTACAGATATTACAATGCTAAAAAAATAGCCCCCGAATATAACCCTCGTTCTGTCCTGTCTGATTTGGCAGACATGATTCAATTATTCAAAAGTGAACTACAAATTAAATCATGAAACATGTGGTTAGAAAAAAGGATGTACTATGGGGGTACCTCTCTCAATTTTTAAGTATTGCATCTAGTTTACTGCTGCTACCATTTATTCTTAGGTTTTTGGGGCAAGAAGAAATAGGACTATGGTATGTTTTTGTTGCTCTTGCGGGTCTCGTGCAGCTTTTAGAGTTCGGTCTATTACCTACTGTTTCAAGATTTATCTCTTATGTATATTCTGGTGCCAAAGATATAAGTTATAATAAAACACCAAAATGCACAGATGAACAGATAAATCCTGAGCTTCTAAATAATTTAATAATAGCGGCGAGACAAATTTATTTTAAAATAACAGGTCTCGCGCTTGTTGGGATTTTGCTATTTGGGAATATATATTTGTATACCTTGCACACAACTCTTGATTATATCTACGTAATGAGTTGTTGGACTCTATATGGTATAAGTATATGTATTCAATTATATTTTGGATATTATAATTCAATTTTAAAAGGAAGAGGCGATCAAACAGTTTTAAATAAAGTTATAGTATTAACGAAGTCTGTACTTCTGGCTGTCAGCATCCCCTTGTTAATAAGTGGTCAGGGATTGATATCCCTTGCAATAGGGTCGGTCTTCGCAGTAATCATCGATAGATGGATTATAACCAAGTGTGTCTACAACAATGATCATTACATTGTTAAAAATTATATTCCTATTGAAGTATCAAAAGAATTAAAAAAAATTGTCTGGCAAAGTGCCAAAGACATGGGAATAGTTCAATTAGGCAACTTCCTGTGTGTCAGAGGTAGTGTCCTCATTGTCTCAAGCTTCATTGGATTGAAAGCTGCTGCCGCTTATGGATTGACGGTACAAGTAACAATGGTAATAGTCATTGTCGCCTCTATGTTGTTTGGTCTTAATTTACCTCGCATGACTTCTGAACAGGCATTACAGAAGTATTCATCTGTTAAGCGTTTATTTAAAAAATCATTATTGACAGCTAATGTTATTTATATCATTTCAGCTTTTTCACTGGTTTTACTTGGTAATTTTCTTTTAAAATATATAACACAGCAAACACAGTTTTTGCCTACAGAAATGCTGGTATTATATTTGGTTTGCGGTTTACTAGAAATGAATTACTCCCTATGTACTTCATATTTAACAACAAAAAACCAGATTCCATTTGTTAAAAGCATGATAATAACTGGAATATCAATTATTTTGCTTTCTTTTGTGGCTACTTATTATGTAAAGGCGGGGTTGTTAGGCGTGATATTATCACAATTATTTGTGCAGTCACTTTATAATAACTGGAAATGGCCTCTAACTGTTTATCAGGACCTAAGAAATGTCAACAGCTGAAGTTGCAATTATTGATTTGCTTAGAAAGAATGAAGAGCATTATGTTTTTAACTCTTTAACAATTAAAGCTATTAGTGAAGTAAATAAGACTACTGTTTGGTTATCTGATGATGCAACATTAATTGACGAATTAAAATCAGATGTTAAAGTCAATAAAATTAACGTCATGAGAACTAAATTATACTTCTGGCTATATTCAACTTTTCATCTGGCAATCATTTTATTTAAGTTGCCTAAAAAATAAGTTCAGTTTTTATATTGTCTGCTACGCCTCTTCAATACACTATATTAAGTGTTTTGAGCTTAATTATAAGGCCAAAGATTTTTCTTTATATGCACGGAGAGCTTGGTTATTTAAAAACACCATTTGGCTATGGACAGAAATTAGGAAGGCTTTTTATTAAATTGGGTTTTAGCTTTGGTAATGTAAAATTTATTTGTATTAGTTCATCAATACATGAAAGTTTGTCACAGCTTTTCGTAAGTCGAACATTTTATTATGTACAACATCCTATATTGACGCATCAAAAATTGCTAAAAAGTACAAAGGATATAAAGTTTGGGAGTTTTGGAATTCAAAGTAAAAATAAAGGCAGTGACAGGATTTATGAGCTCGCTACTTATCTAAGTTCAATGCATCTAAAATGTTTAAGGTTGATAACAGTAGGTGTAAGTGATGGAGGATTCATTTATGATAAAAGCCCAAATGTTCAACATTTATGCAAAGGGTATCTTAAAGAATCATTGATAAGTAAAGATGAATTCTATAATAATGTCCAGCAAATAGATATCGCACTTATATTTTCTGGCCAGTCAACAATTTCTGAGACGCCATATGACTTGGTTTCAAGCGGTGTTTTTGCGGATTGCATTGCTTTTGATATGCCTTTCATAGCTATGCGAAACAAACAGTTGTCGCATTATTTTGAAAGATATGGACAATTTGGTTTCCTGTGCGATTCGGTAAAGGAAATGGCTGATGCAGTTCAGGAAATGGCACAAAATAGAGAACTTCTTGATAAATTCAAAGAGGTGTTAAGTAAAGTTCGCGAAGACTTTAAATTTGAAAATTATAAAGCAAGAATCGCAGAGATTATGCATAATGAATAAGATTTCAAAGTATATGGTGTATATTTACATTGCGCCAATCATCGTGTCACTATATTTTATATATAATACTGGATACCTGCTCGGTGATTTTAGAAGTTATTCCTATTACTTAGATTTCACTGAAGCTGCTAGTATTTTGTTTTTTTACATACTGCCATTGCTTTTTATATATTGCATGATCAAAGTATTTGGGCGTATTCATATATATGATTGTGGGAATCAACGACTGGATATTATCTTTTTTAGATTGTTGATGCTAACTGGTATCATTACTTTATTATTTGGTGCTAATCAGATTGGGCAGGTTGCACAAACTGGGTTTTCCGGTTTAATGATAAAAATTGCAAGTAAGTTAAACCCTTTAGCGATGCTGCCATTACTCACTTTCTCAGCAATATCACACCGAAAGTTTATAGTAAGCGTGTTAATTGTGATCTTTTTTTCTTACATGCAACGTTCCTTGCAGGGGATATTCATTAGTATTTTATGCCTTGGTGCGTATTACATTATTAATAACAAAATAAATAAAATTACGCTGAATATTTTATTTGTACTCCCACTAATTTTTATAGGTCCATTACTTGATTTAATAAGCTATGTATATACGCTAAGAAATGAAATGCGTGGGGTGGCATTCGATTCTAATGAAATATTGTCTCTTGCTATTGGTCGGATATCGACAACATCGTCTTTGATTGAAATTCTGCACAATAATTACAATAGTCAATCCGTTTCTGATTTCTTTAGTCTGGGAATAATGCTCGAAAGATTGCTGGGAATTACTCTCTTTGATACGATCTCACCTTCAAATATATTCAATTTGGCAATCGTAGGGCAAGATGCAGGATATAGTATATTTATGGGCATGCCTGGTTTTTTAGCTTTTCTTCTGCAAGGAGAAATGATTAGTTTTATATTTAACTCTATAATAATATCACTAGTACTTGTAAGTATCTATTTGCTAATTCCTGTTTTCAACAGGCGTTACAGAATAGTCGCTTTTTTCCTCATCATGTACTTATCTTTTTTGTCATTTGATATATGGGAAATATCTATTGCCTTCCAAACTGTTGTACTCTGGCGCATAATTTTGTTATTTAATAAACTCAGCTTTAGAAGGATATAATGAAGAGTATTTTATTTATAATACCATCAATGTCTCCTGCCGGTGGTATTGAAAGGGTAATATCAACACTTGTTAATAAACTCTCGGAGCTTTATGAATGTGATGTACTCACTTTTGACAATAAAGAATATTTTTACCACGTTGATAAACATGTTGGTCGGTATACCTTAAATCAAAAACTAAATCTTGATATGAATCATAGATGGAGGCGTTTGATACAAGTCGGTACAAACTTTTTGATATCAGTGTTTAAGCTAAAAAGTTTTTTTTCGACCAAATACTACGACTATGTCTATGTAACACACCCTTTGGTCCATTTAATGCTACTGCTTGCTGGCGTAGAATCGAAAAAAATAATCATAAGCGAACATGGCGCACGTAATAATTATAATAAAATATATAGATTCATTCGAAAAATTTCGTATAAACATTGTCATGCGTACTGTTTGCCGACTAAAAGTGATTATGCTTTTTATAAGGAAATGGGTTTTCCGGTACGGTATACGCCTCACTATAAACCTAACTTAAAATATAGAATGCATGCTGACAATGTTAGAACTGTTTTGTGCGTGGGACGACTAACACCAGATAAACAGCACTTGCTTTTACTCGATATCTGGAGAGAGTGTATAAATCAACTACCAAAAGGATGGTTGCTTCATATAGTGGGTGATGGTGAACTTAAACCAGATATCGAGAAATTTATTATAAGCAATAAACTTGAAGATAGTGTTAAATTAAGTAGTTCTGTCCGGGATGTATCAGAATTATATTATAACTCCTCTATTTTTGTTTTGACTTCACGTAGTGAAGGCTTTGGAATGGTGTTACTTGAGGCCATTTCTTTTGGCTTACCTGCTATTAGCTTTAATTGCCCTTCAGGCCCAATAGATATAATCAATGATAAAAATGGCTTTTTAATTGAAGATGGTAATCGAGATTTATTCAAAAATAAGTTAATTGAGTTGGTAAATTCAGGCGGGTTGCAGGATAGCTTAAGTTCGGGTGCTTATAAATCAGCACAGCAATGGAATGACGATAAAATAACAGAGTATTGGCAGGATATTTTTAAATGAATTTATCAGTGGTTATACCTGTATACAATGGTGCAAAAACAATTGTTAATGCAGTTAAGTCCGTAGTTGAACAAAAAAAACCTGCTGACGATTTTAATATTGAAATCATAGTTGTTAATGATGGTTCTGTGGATAATACGCTACAGGTTTTGAATGAATATGTCCGGACTCATCAATTACAGAATGTTTCAATTTATACAACTGCAAATGGTGGAGTCTCCCATGCCAGAAATTATGGAATAAAGAAATCGAGATATGATTGGATTGGTTTTCTTGATGCTGATGATATTTGGTGTAATAATAAACTCGAAATACAATATAAATATCTTACAGAATCTTGCGTTGAACCGGTTTTTATAGGTTCTGCACGCAATCAAGAAGTTCTTTCTTTATGTGGTCAAAAAATTACTTCGTTGTATAAAGCACGTTTAATAGATCTACTCATTAAAGTTTTTCCGCAAACATCTACAGCACTGGTGCGCAAAGATATGATAATGAATTGCGGACTATACGACACTAACATGACACATAGCGAAGACGCAGATTTATGGGTGCGCATTTGCGCCCGTGGTGGTAATTTTTATTACCACCCTGAATCTACGGTTTCAACAGGTTCCGGAAAACATAATTATGGTGACTCTGGTTTATCAGCAAATTTAAAGTTAATGGAAAAAGGGGCCTGTTATATGTTGCACAAGACTCGTAAACGCGGAGATATATCATTTTCAGTTTACGTTCTCTTGTATATATTCTTTAAAATAAAGTATTTAAGACGTTTAATTATAGTCAAACTTAGGGGATGAAATGTTTTTCAAAATCAAATGGTTATTTTCAGCATTATTTTTATCTCTCTTCTTAAAAAAATTAAATTCCCTACGTTTATTGCATTTCCGGTTTTTTTTAAAGGTCTGAATCGCGTTTCCATTGGAAAGCATGTACGTATTTTTCCTGGCTGCCGGTTAGAAACTCATGGTGATGGTGAAATAATTATAGAAGATGATGTTTCATTAGCCCAAAATGTTCATATTACCTCCGGGACTAAATTAGTTATCAAGCAGGGAACACTAATTACTGCTAATGTATATATAACTTCTATTGACCATAATTATGAAGAAATAGGTGTGCCAATTCCACGGCAGAGTCACAAATATAGAGAAACTATCATTGGCAAAAATTGTTTCATTGGAATGGGTGTTGCAATTCAGGCTGGTACAATTCTTGGTGAACAATGCATTGTTGGTGCGAATTCTGTAGTGCGAGGAACCTTCCCTGATTATTGTGTAATTGCTGGGGTTCCTGCAAAAATAATCAAAATATATAATAAAGAGTCTGGAGAGTGGGTTCGTGTTTAAGTTTAAAAAAGCTCTAGTTTTCTGTCCAAAATTTTTTCATATGATGTTGAAATAAAAAAGGCAATTGAGAGCCAAGGCTATGATGTTGAGTTGCATGATGAACGTCCTTCCACGAATATATTTATTCGTGCTCTTATCAGGCTTGGTTATAATAGTATTTTGAATAAAAAGATCGAAAGTTACTATTTGAAGATTTTGAATAAATTGATCGAGCCAGTGGATTTTCTGATCATAATTAGCCCGGAATGTATTACGCCTGAAATGCTTAGAAAGTTTAGAGAAAAATGCAGTTATATAGTTGTTTATATGTGGGATTCTTTTAAGAATAAGCCCCAGGCACTTAATTTAATACCCTTTTCCGATGCGTTTTACACTTTTGATTCAGATGATGCGGAATTATATAATATTAAATTTAAGCCGCTTTTCTATTCAAATGCTTATAAGATTGATGAATTGAGTGCACGCCCACAGTACGACATATCATTTATTGGAACTGTCCACTCATTAAGATACGAACAAGTAAAAAAATATGTAGTGGGTTTAGTTGTTATGTGTTTTTTTATTGCCCGAGTTATATGGTTTTCTTATTTAAGAAATATATTACTCGTGAAATTAAAAGAGTTTCGCTTGAAGATGTTTCATTTAGCTCTCTAAGTAAAAATGATGTTGTATCGGTAGTTGCCAATTCAAGATGTATCTTAGATATATCTCATCCTTTGCAACAGGGGTTGACCATGCGCACTATAGAAACATTGGGGGCGAAACGTAAACTAATTACAACAAATAAAAATATCTTGCATTATGATTTTTATAATGAAGACAATATACTTGTAATTGATGAGTCAGTTACAACTAAGCAAATTGAGAGCTTCCTGCAAAAAAATTATAAAGCATTAACGGCAGAGTTATATAATAAATATTCTGTTAGTTATTGGGTTAAAGATTTCTTGAGAGATAATTAATGAAGATTATTCCTGTAGTCATGGCTGGCGGTAGCGGTTCCCGACTGTGGCCACTTTCACGTTTGACTTATCCTAAGCAATTTTTAACGCTTGAAGGTGAGCAAACTATGCTTCAGCAAACAATTTCACGACTAAGTAAGCTTGAGGTTGAATCTCCGGTTGTTATTTGTAATGAAGAGCATCGATTTATTGTTGCTGAACAGCTTAGGCAAATAAATGCTCTTAAAGAAATCATACTTGAACCCGTTGGTCGCAATACTGCTCCTGCAGTTGCATTAGCAGCAATTCAGTGTTTAAAAGATCTTGCTGATAATGAAGATGTGCTTTTATTAATTTTGGCGGCAGACCATATAATTAAAGATAACGCTGCATTCATTAACGCCATTAAGACGTCTACATCCTATGCTATAGATGGCAATTTAGTTACTTTCGGCATTGAGCCTTCCACGCCAGAAACAGGTTTTGGTTATATACAGGCGGGTGTTGATATAAGCAGCGGAGGAGTTTCTGGCGCCTTCAAAGTTAATGCCTTCGTTGAAAAACCAGAACAAGCAGTAGCAGAAAGTTTTTTATCTGACGGCGGATATTATTGGAATAGTGGAATGTTTATGTTTGGTGCTCGGAAGTATCTTTCTGAGTTGCACAAATTCTGCCCTGATATTTATGATTCTTGTAGTAAAGCGATACAGTCGCCTGACAAGGATCTGTGCTTTATCCGCATTGATCATGATATCTTTTCTCATTGCCCTGATCTTTCTATTGACTACGCCGTGATGGAACATACAGCCAATGCCGTTGTTGTACCGATGAGTGCGGGTTGGAGTGATGTGGGATCATGGTCTTCATTATGGGACATTAGCGATAAAGATGAACGCGGAAATGTCTTAATTGGTGATGTTATAATTCATAATAGTTCAAGCAATTATGTCCATGCACAATCAGGACTTGTGACTATGCTTGGTGTCGACGATTTAATTGTTGTTCAAACTAAAGATGCCATCTTAGTAACCAAACACGATGCCGTCCAGGACGTTAAAAAAATCGTTGAAGAGCTGAAAACGGCCGGTCGTAGTGAATACAAAATTCATCGTGAAGTTTATCGACCATGGGGGAGATGTGACACTATTGATACTGGTAAACGGTATGAAGTTAAAAGGATTGAAGTAAATCCAGGCGAAGGTATCTCTCTTCAAACACATATTCATCGATCAGAGCATTGGGTTGTCGTTGCTGGTACTGCGAAAGTAACGCTGCAGGATAAACAGTTCTTACTTGGTGAAAATGAGTCTGTGTACATTCCCGCAGGAGCGCAACATTGCCTTGAAAATCCAGGTAAAATCCCACTAGAAATTATTGAGGTTCGTTCTGGTCCTTATCTTGGGGACGATGACATCGTTCGCATAGCTGATCGATATGGTCGAGTTTAATTTGCACACTATGAAGACATTATTTTGTTTTAAAGCCTACGACATTCGCGGCAAGCTGGGTGAAGAGCTGAACGAAGACATCGCGTGGCGCATTGGCCGCGCGTACGGCGAATATTTAAAACCACAGACCATTGTGCTGGGCGGCGACGTACGCCTGACCAGTGAATCTCTGAAGCTGGCCCTGGCGAAAGGGCTGCAGGACGCGGGCGTGGACGTGCTGGATATCGGCCTTTCCGGTACTGAAGAGATTTACTTTGCCACCTTCCACCTCGACGTTGACGGCGGTATCGAAGTCACCGCCAGCCACAACCCGATGGACTACAACGGGATGAAGCTGGTACGTAAGGGCGCGCGTCCTATCAGCGGTGATACCGGCCTGCGCGACGTGCAGCGTCTGGCGGAAGTTAACGATTTCCCGCCGGTGAATGAGGCGAAGCGCGGTAGCTACAAAAAAATCAACCTACAGAAAGATTATATCGACCACCTGCTGGGCTACATCAACGTTGCAAACCTGAAGCCGCTGAAGCTGGTGATTAACTCCGGTAACGGCGCGGCTGGCCCGGTGGTGGACGCACTCGAAGCACGCTTTAAAGCATTGAACGTGCCGGTAATCTTCGTCAAGGTGCACAACACCCCGGACGGTACCTTCCCGAACGGTATTCCTAACCCGCTGCTGCCTGAGTGCCGCGACGATACCCGCAACGCGGTGATTGAGCATGGCGCGGATATGGGCATCGCCTTTGACGGCGATTTCGACCGCTGCTTCCTGTTCGACGAAAAAGGGCAATTCATCGAGGGCTACTACATTGTCGGCCTGCTGGCTGAAGCGTTCCTCGAGAAAAACCCGGGCGCGAAGATCATTCATGATCCGCGTCTTTCCTGGAACACCGTCGACGTGGTGTCGGCAGCAGGCGGCACGCCGGTGATGTCCAAGACCGGACATGCCTTCATCAAAGAGCGCATGCGCGAAGAAGACGCCATTTACGGCGGAGAGATGAGCGCCCACCACTATTTCCGCGATTTTGCCTACTGTGACAGCGGGATGATCCCGTGGCTGCTAGTGACCGAACTGCTATGCCTGAAGAGGAAAAACCTGGGCGAGCTGGTACGTGACCGTATGGCGGCGTTCCCGGCGAGCGGGGAGATCAATAGCAAGCTGGCGCAACCAGCCGAGGCTATTGCCCGCGTTGAGCAGCACTTTGCAATTCACGCGCTGGAAATTGACCGTACCGACGGCATTAGCATGGCGTTCCCGCAGTGGCGGTTTAACCTGCGCTCGTCCAATACCGAGCCTGTGGTACGCCTGAACGTGGAATCCCGCGCTGATACTGCTCTGATGGAAGAGAAGACGCAAGAAATTCTGGCTTTGCTGAGAAAGTGAGAGTATGCCGCTAGTGATTTTCTGGCGGCTTGACTGTACCCGGATTATGCAATCAGTGTGACATAGATCAGCAAAAGCTATTCATGTCACCTAATACTGAGTTAACATCTCAACCACATTTCAAGCCGCGCATAAGCCGTGGTGACCACACCTGACAGGAGTATGTAATGTCCAAACAACAGATCGGCGTTGTCGGTATGGCAGTGATGGGGCGCAACCTGGCGCTGAACATCGAAAGCCGTGGTTATACCGTCTCCGTTTTCAACCGCTCCCGTGATAAAACTGAAGAAGTGATTGCCGAGAATCCAGGCAAAAAACTCGTTCCTTTCTATACGGTTCAGGAGTTTGTTGAATCCCTGGAAACGCCTCGTCGTATCCTGTTAATGGTGAAAGCAGGCGCCGGCACCGATGCTGCCATCGACTCTCTGAAGCCGTACCTGGAAAAAGGCGACATCATCATTGATGGCGGCAACACCTTCTTCCACGACACCATCCGTCGTAACCGCGAGCTTTCTGCTGAAGGCTTCAATTTCATCGGTACAGGTGTTTCCGGCGGTGAAGAGGGCGCACTGAAAGGTCCATCCATCATGCCTGGCGGTCAGAAAGACGCTTATGAGCTGGTTGCGCCTATCCTGACTAAGATTGCTGCCGTTGCTGAAGACGGTGAGCCGTGCGTGACCTATATCGGTCCGGACGGTGCGGGTCACTATGTGAAGATGGTTCATAACGGTATCGAATACGGTGATATGCAGCTGATCGCAGAGGCCTATTCTCTGCTGAAAGGCGGCCTGAACCTCACTAACGAAGAGCTGGCGCAGACCTTCACCGACTGGAACAACGGCGAGTTGAGCAGCTACCTGATCGACATCACCAAAGACATCTTCACCAAGAAAGATGAAGACGGTAAATATCTGGTCGATGTGATCCTTGATGAAGCGGCAAACAAAGGTACCGGTAAATGGACCAGCCAGAGCTCCCTGGATCTGGGCGAGCCACTGTCACTGATCACTGAATCCGTCTTCGCGCGTTATATCTCTTCCCTGAAAGAGCAGCGTGTGGCGGCTTCTAAAGTGCTGACCGGACCGCAGCCGAAAGTGGCAGGTGATAAAGCTGAATTCATCGAGAAAGTGCGCCGTGCGCTGTATCTGGGCAAAATCGTCTCTTACGCTCAGGGCTTCTCACAGCTGCGCGCTGCGTCTGACGAGAACAACTGGGACCTGAACTACGGCGAGATCGCGAAGATCTTCCGTGCCGGTTGCATCATCCGTGCTCAGTTCCTGCAGAAAATCACCGATGCTTACGCTGAAAATGCGGACATCGCTAACCTGCTGCTGGCTCCGTACTTCAAGCAAATCGCTGACGATTACCAGCAGGCGCTGCGTGACGTCGTGGCGTATGCGGTACAGAACGGTATTCCGGTTCCAACCTTCTCCGCAGCCGTTGCTTATTACGACAGCTACCGTGCGGCCGTACTGCCTGCCAATCTGATCCAGGCGCAGCGTGACTACTTCGGCGCGCACACCTATAAGCGTACTGATAAAGAAGGTGTGTTCCACACTGAGTGGCTGGATTAATCTGATTTAACTCAGTCATGTAGCGAAGCCCGGTGAACATCACCGGGCTTTTTTTATGCGTAATCCCCTGCATTACCTCGCCTGATTCATCCGACAGGTTATACTGCAGCATAAATCACTGTAATCACGCCTTTCTGCAGCCAGCCATTCGCCTTGACATCAACTCAGCATACGAGGTAAAAACCCCAAAAGTTGCTTATTGCGGTGGGGCGGTCGTCGCTCCCGGACACTCAATCTAAAGAAGTTAACTCAATGAAAATAACAATCTCCGGAACAGGTTATGTGGGTCTCTCCAACGGGATCCTGATTGCACAGCACCACGAAGTGGTCGCACTGGATATCGTGCAGGCCAAGGTTGATATGCTTAACCAGAAGATCTCCCCAATTGTAGATAAAGAGATCCAGGATTACCTGAGCAACAAGCCACTGAACTTCCGCGCCACGACGGACAAAGTTGATGCCTACAGTGGTGCGGATTTTGTCATCATTGCGACGCCAACTGATTACGATCCTAAAACCAACTACTTCAATACTTCCAGTGTAGAAGCGGTGATCAAAGACGTAACGGCGATTAACCCAAATGCCGTGATGATCATCAAATCAACCATTCCTGTTGGCTTCACTCAGTCGATCAAAGAAGAGCTGGGTATCGATAATGTCATTTTCTCACCAGAATTTTTGCGTGAGGGCAGGGCATTGTACGATAACCTGCACCCATCCCGTATCGTCATTGGTGAGCGCTCAGAGCGTGCGGAACGCTTTGCTGCGCTGCTGCAGGAAGGCGCTATCAAACAGAACATTGATGTGCTGTTTACCGATGCGACGGAAGCGGAAGCCATCAAACTCTTTGCTAACACCTATCTGGCAATGCGTGTCGCCTACTTTAACGAACTGGACAGCTATGCAGAGAGCCTGGGGCTGAACACTCGTCAGATCATCGAAGGCGTCTGCCTCGATCCGCGTATCGGTAATCACTATAACAACCCATCCTTCGGTTACGGTGGCTATTGCCTGCCGAAAGACACCAAGCAGCTGCTGGCAAACTATCAGGCGGTACCGAATAACTTAATCTCTGCGATTGTAGATGCGAACCGCACGCGTAAAGACTTTATCTCCGACTCCATTCTGGCGCGTCAGCCGAAAGTAGTGGGTGTGTACCGTCTGATCATGAAGAGCGGCTCGGATAACTTCCGTGCGTCCTCCATTCAGGGGATTATGAAGCGTATTAAGGCGAAGGGCGTCCAGGTTATTATTTATGAACCGGTGATGAAGGAAGATGAATTCTTCCATTCACGCGTGGTTCGCGATCTGGATGCCTTCAAAAAAGAAGCGGATGTGATTATCTCCAACCGGATGGCGGAAGAGTTGTCTGACGTGGCGGATAAGGTCTATACCCGCGATCTGTTTGGCAGCGACTGATTATGCTGTAAAAGAAAAAAGCCCGGCGATAATGCCGGGCTTTTTTTTAAACCTTATAGAAGTCGCGATACCAGTCAACGAAGTTCTTCACGCCGTCTTTCACCGATGTCTGCGGCTTAAAGCCGATGACCTCATACAGCGCAGTCGTATCCGCACTGGTCTCCAGGACGTCGCCTGGCTGGATCGGCATCAGATTTTTGTCCGCTTCGATGCCTAAGGCCTCTTCCAGCGCCGTGATGTAGTCCATCAGCTCAACGGGTGAGCTGTTACCGATGTTATAGACGCGATAAGGCGCTGAACTGGTGGCCGGGGAACCTGACTCCACCGTCCACTGGCTGTCAGCCTGTGGGATCACATCCTGCAGGCGAACAATTGCCTCGGCGATATCATCGATGTAGGTGAAGTCGCGCTTCATTTTACCGAAGTTATAAACATCGATGCTCTTGCCTTCAACCATGGCTTTGGTGAATTTAAACAGCGCCATATCCGGACGGCCCCACGGACCGTATACGGTAAAGAAGCGCAGGCCGGTGGTCGGCAGGCCGTACAGATGGGAGTAGGTGTGCGACATCAGCTCGTTGGCTTTTTTGGTCGCGGCGTAGAGCGATACCGGGTGGTCTACGGAATCATCGGTCGAGAAAGGCATTTTACGGTTCAGGCCGTAAACCGAACTTGAAGAGGCGTACAGCAGGTGCTGCACCTTATTGTGGCGACAGCCTTCCAGCACGTTCAGATGACCAACCAGGTTGGCTTCTGCGTAAGCGTGAGGATTATCCAGGGAGTAGCGCACGCCTGCCTGGGCGGCGAGATGAATGACGCGATCGAATTTTTCATCGGCGAAGAGCGTGGCCATGCCTTCACGGTCAGCCAGATCGAGCTTATGGAAGGTAAAGTTCGCGGATGTCAAAAGATCAAGACGCGCCTGCTTCAGGTTCACATCGTAATAGTCATTGAGGTTGTCGATACCTACAACCTGATGCCCGGCATCCAGGAGCCGCTTGCTGACATGTGCGCCGATAAAGCCCGCTGCGCCAGTGACCAGAAATTTCATAACTGTCCTCATCTGTTACTTATCATGTCCGGTGCGTTAAGTACCGGATTTGGGGTATGATAACGCGATGCGCAGGGTTACCAAACATCATATTTTCGATATCGCTCATCGGATTCCTATAGATAATCCGAAAACAATCGATAAACTATATCTCAAACTTTATTCTTTGCGCTTATTTGCATTCTAAGGACTATATGACTCACAACAACAATAACGTGGTCACGCGAAGCAGTGACCCTGAGCAGATTGATTTGATTGATCTTGTTGTCCAGCTGTGGCGGGGAAAATGGATCGTTGCTGCGTTTATCGCCCTCGCACTGATTCTTGCTGGAGTGTACCTGGCTTTTGCCAAAGAGAAGTGGACGTCTACCGCAATTATTACCCAGCCCGATGCAGCCCAGATTGGTGGTTATAGCAACGCGCTGAACATTCTCTACGGTGCTAATGCGCCGAAATTAACGGATATTCAGGAGAGCGTGATTACCCGTTATAACGCCTCTTTCTCCGCATTGTCCCAGACGCTGGAAAACCAGGACATTCCTGAAAAGCTGATCATTGAACAATCAGTGAAAGGCCAGCCTTTGCCGTTGAGCATCAGCTACGTAAATGGTTCGGCTGAAGCGGCGCAAAAGCAGGTGGCGAAATACATTCAGCAGGTAGATGAGCAAATTCAAAAAGAGCTTGAAGTTGATCTCAACGACAACATCAAGCAGCAGGTTCTGACCCTGAAGGACGTTCTGGGTAACCAGGAGACCATTGCTCAGGAGCAGAAAGACCTGCGTATCAGACAGATTACCGAAGCGCTGAAGTACGCCGAGGCGGCAAACATTACGACGCCTAAAATTCAGCAGACCCAGGATGTAACGCAGGAGACGATGTTCCTGTTAGGTACCGAAGCGTTGCAATCCATGATTGCCCACGAGTCTTCGCGTCCTCTGACGCTGTCCGATAGCTACTACCAGAATAAACAGAAGCTGCTGGATATTCAGAAGCTGAAAATCGATCCGACCTCTATCCATGCCTATCGCTACGTGATGAAGCCAGATCTGCCGATCCGCCGTGACAGCCCGAAACGTTCAATCGTGCTGATCCTCGCGGTACTGCTCGGCGGCATCATCGGCTCCGGTGTGGTGTTAGGCCGCAACGCGCTGCGCAACTACAACGCCAGAGCCTGATACAGGTTCAAGAGCTGAAAAAACCGGGTTTCCCCGGTTTTTTTATTTGTGTCGCTGACGCAGATTCTCAATCACCGTTGTTAAATCCAGCTCCTGATCCTGCAGCAGCACCAGCAGGTGATACATCAGGTCAGAGGCTTCATTCGTCAGCTCGGCCCGGTCGTTCACGGTGGCGGCCAGGGCTGTCTCCACGCCCTCTTCACCAACCTTCTGCGCGATGCGCTTGGTGCCGCTGGCATAGAGCTTCGCAGTGTAGGAGCTCTGCGGGTCAGCGGTTTTGCGTTCCGCCAGCAGTTGCTCCAGCTGATACAGGAACAGCCACTGGTGGCTGGCGTCGCCAAAGCAGCTGCTGGTGCCGAGATGGCAGGTTGGCCCGATAGGGTTAACCAGCACCAGCAGGGTATCGTTATCGCAGTCCGGGGTGATGCTCACCACATTCAGAAAATGGCCGGAGGTCTCGCCTTTGGTCCACAGACGCTGTTTGGTGCGTGAGAAGAAGGTCACTTTGCCGCTGTCGAGGGTCTTCGCCAGGGCGTCCTGATTCATATAGCCCAGCATCAGCACTTCACCGGACACCGCGTGCTGCACCACCACCGGCATCAGGCCGTCGGTTTTTTCCCAGTCCAGCTGCGCACGTTGTTGTTCTGTTAACATACCCTGATCTCCACGCCCTGATTCACCAGGAACGTTTTTAACTCACCAATATTAATAATTTGCTTGTGGAACACCGAGGCCGCCAGCGCGCCGTCAACGTCGGCATCGCGGAAGGCTTCCAGGAAATGCTCCATTGTGCCTGCGCCACCCGAGGCAATCAGCGGCACGTGGCATACTTCGCGCACTTTTTTCAGCTGCGCCAGGTCATAGCCGTTACGCACGCCGTCCTGGTTCATCATGTTCAGCACGATCTCTCCCGCACCGCGCTTCTGCACTTCCTGCACCCAGTCCAGCGTCTCCCATTGGGTCACGCGGGTGCGGCTCTCGTCGCCGGTATACTGATTGACGTGATACTTGCCGGTAGTCTCGTCAAACCAGGTATCGATCCCGACCACAATGCACTGCACGCCGAAGCGGTCCGCCAGGCGGGTGATCAGCTCGGGGTCGGCCAGGGCAGGGGAGTTAATGGAGATCTTATCCGCGCCGAAGGAGAGAATTTTGGCCGCATCTTCCGCCGATTTAATCCCGCCCGCCACGCAGAAAGGTATGTCGATCACTTCCGCGACGCGCGCGACCCAGCTTTTATCCACCACGCGTCCATCGCTGGAAGCGGTGATGTCATAGAAGACCAGTTCGTCAGCCCCTTCTTCCGCATAGCGTTTAGCCAGGGGAACGATATCACCGATGATTTCGTGGTTGCGGAACTGCACGCCTTTCACGACCTGTCCATCACGCACGTCGAGACAAGGAATTATCCGTTTTGCCAGCATTGAATCGCCTCCGTCACAGTAAATTTTTCTTCCAGCAGGGCGCGACCAACGATAACCCCACGAACGCCCGTACCACGCAGGGCCGCGATATCATTTAAATCACCAATACCGCCTGAGGACTGGAACGCCACCTGCGGATAATGGGCGCAAACCTCTTCGTACAGCGACACGTTAGAGCCCGCCAGCGTGCCGTCACGGGATATATCGGTGCAGAGGACATGCTTCAGCCCCTCCGGCAGATAGAGATCCACCAGTGCTTCCAGCGTCACGCCGGAGTTCTCCTGCCAGCCGCTGACCGCAACCTGTTTTTGTCCCTGGTCATCGATACGCACGTCCAGCGCCAGCACCAGCGCGTCGGCACCGAAGCGTCTGAACCAGCCTTTTACCGTCTCCGGATCTTTTACTGCCGTAGAGCCTACCACCACGCGCGCCACGCCCGCGTCGAGCAGCGCCGCCACGTCCTCTTCTGTACGCACGCCGCCGCCAACCTGGACCGGGACGTTCACGCCCGCGACCAGTTTTTTCAGCAATGGGATCTGGCGTCTGGCAGGATCTTTCGCGCCGGTCAGGTCAACCAGGTGCAGCACTTCTGCACCCTGAGCGGCATAGTCCTGCAGCCGTGGCAGCGGATCGTTGCCATAGTCGCGTTGCTGGCCGTAGTCGCCCTGGTGAAGACGGACAACCGTGCCGTCAATTAAATCTAAAGCGGGAATAATCATTACATCTCCAGGAAGTTTTTCAGCAGCTGCGCCCCTGCGGCACCGGAACGCTCCGGGTGGAACTGCACGCCGTAGAAGTTATCTTTCTGCACTGCGGCGGTGAAAGGTTCACCGTAGTGGCACTGGGCGATGGTGTGGGCGTTAACCGGCATCGCATAGCTGTGCACGAAATAGAAGTACGCCCCGTCCTCGATCCCGCGGAACAGGCGATCGCCCGCCTTCGGATAGACGCGGTTCCAGCCCATGTGCGGCAGCGGCAAACCGTGATCGGTCATCTTTGGCACGTCTTCATCGATAATGCCCAGCAGATCCACTCCGTTAGACTCTTCACTGCGACGGCCCAGCAGCTGCATCCCCAGACAAATCCCTAGCACCGGCTGGGTACAGGCTTTAATCAGCTCGACCAGCTCACGCTGGTGGATCTGATCCATCGCCGCCTGCGCCGTACCGACGCCCGGTAAAAAGAGTTTGCTGGCGCGCAGGACCACATCCGGATCGCGGCTGACCAGCGGGTCGTAGCCGTGACGGGCGATGGCGGATTTTACGGAGTTAAGGTTGGCGCAGCCGGTATCGAGGATCACCACGTTCATTACAGCACTCCTTTTGACGACGGCAGGGTATCGCCTTCCACGCGAATGGCCTGGCGCAGCGTGCGGCCAAAGGCCTTAAACAGGCTCTCCACGCGGTGGTGATCGTTCTTGCCTTTGGTTTTCAGGTGCAGCGTCAGGCCCATGGTATAGGAGAGGGAGCGGAAGAAGTGCTCAACCATCTCGGTGCTGAGGTCGCCCACGCGCTGGTAGGTAAAATCGGCTTTATATTCCAGGTGCGGACGGCCAGAGATATCCATCGCGCAGCGGGCCAGGCACTCGTCCATCGGCAGCACAAAGCCAAAGCGGTTGATCCCGCGCTTGTCGCCCAGCGCCAGCTTCAGCGCTTCGCCCAGCGCCAGGCCGGTATCTTCCACGGTGTGGTGATCGTCAATGTAGAGATCGCCTTTTACGCCGATCTCCATGCGGAATCCGCCGTGGGTGGCGATCTGATCCAGCATATGATCGAAGAAGCCGACGCCGGTGTGGATCTTGCTCCCGCCTTCCCGATCCAGCCACACCTTCACGTCAATCTGCGTCTCTTTGGTGTTGCGCTCAACGTGGGAGAAACGGTCGCGTCTGGTCAGTTGCTCGCCAATCATCGCCCAGTTGAGGGTATCGCGGTTGTAGCGCAGGCCCGCGATGCCCATGTTGGTGGCCAGCTCAATGTCGGTGGCGCGATCGCCAATCACGTAGCTGTTGGCTTTATCCAGCGCCGCTTCGGCGAGGTACTGCTCAACCAGCTTCACCTTCGGCTTACGGCAGTCGCAGTTGTCTGCGGGTAAGTGCGGGCAGATCAGCACTTCATCAAACGCCACGCCCTGAGAAGAGAGGATCTGCATCATCAGATCGTGCGGACCGTCAAAATCGGCCTGGGGGAAGCTGTCGGTGCCCAGACCGTCCTGATTGGTGATCATCACCAGCTTAAAACCGGCCTTCTGCAGCTTAAGCAGCACAGGAATAACGTCGGCTTCAAACGCCAGCTTGTCGAAACGATCGACCTGAAAGTCCGTGGGTGGTTCTGAAATGATGGTGCCGTCACGATCGATAAAGAGGTACTTCTGGCTCATACTTTCTCCGCATTCAGGGCGTCGATAACGCGCTGGCTCTCTTCCCGGGTGCCCACGGAGATACGTAAGCAGCCACTCAAAGAGGGTTGTTTGTTCTGGTCTCTAAGGATAATGCCCTGATCCCACAAAGATTTAAATACTGCACTCGAGGCGGTGAAGCGCGCCAGAATATAGTTGGTTTCTGACTCGAAAACCTGCTCAACGCAGGCGATGTTTTTCAGCGCGCTGACGAGATACTCGCGCTCGGCAACGATCTGCGCCACCCGAGCGCGCATGGCGGTAATTCCCGCTGGCGCAAGGGCCTGAGCAGCGATATCCGCCACCGGGGTCGAGAGCGGATAGGGCGCAATCACCTTCATCAGCAGATCGATCACCTCTTTATTCGCCAGCGTAAAGCCGCAGCGCAGCCCGGCAAGGGCAAAGGCTTTTGACAGGGTACGCAGGATCACCAGGTGCGGATACTCAGCCAGCCACCCGGCCAGCGTCGCCTGCGGGCAGAACTCAATATAGGCTTCATCGGCGACCACCAGGGCTTTGCCGCGGGTCATCTCCAGCAGGGCGCGAATGTCCTGGGGGTTAATCAGCTGGCCGGTGGGGTTGTTCGGGCTGCAGACAAACACCACCTTCACGCCGTCGAGATTATCGGCGATACCCTGCAAATCGAGCTGCCAGTTTTCAAGAGAGGGCACCTTGCGCAGCTCAACGTTGAAGGTTTCGGCGCTCACGGTGTACATCCCGTAGGTCGGCGGGCAGTAGAGCACCGCGTCCTGGCCCGGCTCGCAGAAGGCACGGATCAGCAGTTCGATACCCTCATCTGCGCCGCGACTTACCAGCACCTGCTCCGGTTGCACGCCAGCATAGGCGGCGTAGTTTTCGATCACCGCTTTCGGCTGGCACTCCGGGTAGCGGTTCAGCGTCTGCTGGGTCAGCTCAAAGGCGACAGGCGTCGGAAATTCATTGGCGTTCAGCCAGACATCGCCATTGCCCCCCAGGCGGCGGGCAGACTGATACGGGGTCAGGGCGCGAACGTTCTCGCGGGCTAACTCTTCAATATTCATGCTTGCTCCTTCAGGGCGGCAACGCGCAGCGTCACGGCATTTTTGTGGGCGGTGAGACGTTCGGCGGCGGCCAGCGTTTCAATGGTGGCCGCCAGGCTGGCAAAGCCCTCGCGGGAGAGTTCCTGCACGGTCATGCGCTTCTGGAAATCCGCCAGTCCCAGGCTGGAGCAGGTCGCGGTATAACCGTAAGTAGGCAGCACGTGGTTGGTGCCGGAGGCGTAATCCCCTGCGGATTCCGGGGACCAGTCGCCGAGGAATACCGAACCGGCGCTGGTGATGCTGTCGACCAGTTCACGGGCGTTGCGGGTCTGAATGATCAGGTGCTCCGGGCCATACAGGTTAGAAATGGCGATGCACTGGTCAAGATCCCGCGCCACAATCAGGCGGCTGGCAGAGAGCGCCTGACGGGCAGTTTCTGCCCGGGGCAGATCCGCGAGCTGGCGTTCCACGGCTTCGCCGACCCGTTTTGCCATATCCGCATCCGGCGTCAGCAGGATCACCTGTGAATCCGGGCCGTGTTCGGCCTGGGAGAGCAGGTCAGAGGCTACGAAATCTGGCGTTGCACCGCTGTCGGCGATGACCAGCACTTCCGACGGACCGGCCGGCATGTCGATGGCCGCACCGTCCAGCCGCTGGCTGACCTGGCGCTTGGCTTCGGTGACGAAGGCGTTGCCCGGGCCAAAAATTTTATCCACGCGCGGAACGGATTCGGTACCCAGCGCCAGCGCCGCGATGGCCTGTGCCCCGCCAACCTTGTAGACCTCCTGCACGCCGCACAGCTGAGCGGCATACAGAATTTCATCGGCAATCGGCGGCGGCGAGCAGAGCACCACTTTCCGACAGCCGGCGATACGGGCAGGCGTCGCCAGCATCAACACGGTAGAGAAGAGCGGGGCGGAGCCACCCGGAATATACAAGCCCACCGAGTCGACCGGACGGGTCACCTGCTGGCAGCGTACGCCGGGCAGCGTTTCCACGTCGACGGCGGGCAGTTGCTGGGCGGTGTGGAAGGTATCAATGTTCTGCACCGCAACGGCCATCGCCTGCTTTAATTCATCGCTCAGACGTGCCGCAGCCAGGGCGATCTCCTGCTCGCTCACCTTCAGCGCGCCAACCTCGGTTTTGTCGAATTTCGCGCTGTACTCCCGCAGGGCATCGTCGCCGCGGGCTTTTACATTGTCCAGGATCTCCGCCACGGTGCGGGTGATGCTCTCCGAGGCGGAAATAGCCGGGCGCATCAGCAGCGCGCGTTGTTGCTCTGCGTCGCAGGTGTTCCAGTCGATGAGGGTATTAAAGCTCATATCATTTTCCTTTTACCGGATGCGCATTGCTTATCCGGCCTACTAGACCCGTAGGCCCGGTAAGCGTCAGCGCCACCGGGCAGCAAAAGTGGAATTACTCCATCATCTTCTCGATCGGCAGCACCAGGATAGAGCTGGCGCCCAGCGCTTTCAGTTTTTCCATGGTTTCCCAGAACAGGGTTTCGCTGCTGACCATATGCATCGCCACACGCTGCTGATCCCCTGCCAGCGGCAGAATGGTTGGGCGTTCGGCGCCCGGCAACAGGGCAATCACTTCATCCAGACGTTCGGTTGGCGCGTGCATCATGATGTACTTGGATTCGCGGGCCTGGATCACGCCCTGGATACGGGTCAGCAGGCGGTCAATCAGCTGCTGTTTGGCTTCCGGCATGTCGCCGTCGCGCTGGATCAGGCAGGCCTTGGAGCGGTAAATCACCTCCACTTCGCGCAGGCCGTTAGCTTCCAGCGTTGCGCCGGTGGAGACCAGATCGCAAATCGCGTCAGCCAGACCGGCACGCGGCGCGACTTCAACAGAACCATTCAGCAGGCAGGATTTAAACTGCACGCCTTTTTGATCGAGGTAACGCTTCAGCAGGTGAGGGTAGGAGGTGGCGATACGCTTACCGTTCAGCCGGCCGGCCGTCCCAGGCTTCGTCAGCCGGGGTGGCCAGCGACAGGCGGCAGCCACCAAAGTCCAGACGACGCAGCGTGAAGTAACGCGGGTCTTCGCCCTGCGCGCGGCGGGTCAGGAGCTCTTCTTCCAGCACGTTTTCGCCGATGATGCCCAGATCCACCACGCCGTCCATGACCAGGCCCGGAATGTCGTCGTCACGCACGCGCAGAATATCAATCGGCATATTCTCTGCCAGCGCAATCAGGCGCTGGGTGTGCAGGTTGATTTTTATGCCGCAGCGCGCCAGCAGTTCGCGGGAATCGTCGCTAAGACGACCTGATTTCTGCATAGCTATGCGTAAACGTGAATTATCTAACATTGTCGGTTCCTCATGATCCTGTTGTAACTTGCCTGAATACGGTCCAAAAAAAAGCCCCCGGAAGATGATCTTCCGGGGGCTTTTTCTTGCGCTCATGCACCACTGGAAGATCTGAATGTCTTCCAGCACACATCGCCTGAAAGACTAGTCAGGATGATGGTGATGATGGTGGTGTTTAAATTGAACGCGTGTCATAAAATTCTCGATGAATGCTTATTCATGTGATGTCGTTTAACCTAAACCACTTGCGCTACATAAAGCAAGGGCTTTTTTTATCATTAAATGATTTCATATTGGCGCTATCAATTGTCAGTTCCGCGTGGCTGGCGTAGCCTTACAGCAGAGGCGTAAAAGTCAGGAGAAAACGCATGAAAAAGGTCGCAATTGTCGGTCTGGGATGGCTTGGAATGCCGCTGGCCATGTCGTTACAGGCGCGGGGCTGGCATGTTACCGGCAGTAAAACCACCGCAGATGGCGTCGAAGCGGCGCGAATGTGCGGCATCGAGAGCGTGGAGTTGCGCCTGGAGCCGGAACTGGTGTGCGACGCCGATGACCTGGATGCCCTGATGAATGTCGATGCGCTGGTCATTACCTTACCGGCGCGTCGCACCGGTCCGGGGGAGAACTATTACCTGCAGGCCGTGCAGGAAATTGTCGACAGCGCCCTGGCCCATCATATTCCGCGCATTATTTTCACCAGCTCAACCTCGGTATATGGCGATGTCGAAGGCGCCGTCAAAGAGAATATGCCGCGCCAGCCGGTAACGGCCAGCGGGCGTGTATTAAAAGAGCTGGAGGACTGGCTGCATAATTTACCCGGCACACAGGTGGATATATTACGTCTGGCAGGGCTGGTAGGTCCGGGCCGTCATCCGGGACGTTTTTTTGCCGGAAAATCAGCGCCTGATGGACAGCATGGCGTCAATCTCGTCCATCTGGAAGATGTAATTAACGCGATTACTCTGCTATTGCAGGCTCCAAAGGGCGGGCACATCTATAATATATGTGCGCCCTCTCATCCAACACGCAGTACATTCTATCCGGTGATGGCCCGTCAGCTTGGTCTGGAGCCACCGCACTTCCACGATGCTCCCGGAGAGGGGAAGGGCAAATTGATTGATGGGAACCGCATCTGTCATGAACTGGGATTTGAGTATCTCTTTCCCGATCCGCTGGTTATGCCAATGGAGTAATGCCGCTGGCGGAGCGTAGGCGCACCACAAGGGGGTGAGCATGAAACCGCTGCTGGATGTCCTTATAATCCTTGATGCACTGGAAAAAGAGGGGAGCTTTGCTGCGGCGTCGGCGAAGCTCTTCAAAACGCCCTCCGCCCTCAGCTACACCGTCCATAAGCTAGAAAGCGACCTCAATATTCAGATCCTCGACCGTACCGGCCATCGGGCGCGGTTTACCCGCACCGGACAGATGCTGCTGGAAAAAGGACGGGAAGTGCTGCATTCCGTGCGTGAGCTGGAAAAACAGGCCGTTAAGCTGCATCAGGGCTGGGAAAACGAGCTGATTATCGGCGTAGACGACACTTTCCCTTTTTCACTGCTGGCGCCGTTAATTGAAGCCTTCTATCAGCATCACAGCGTCACCCGGCTTAAGTTTATCAACGGCGTGCTGGCGGGATCGTGGGAAGCGCTGGTGCAGGGGCGGGCGGATATCGTCGTTGGCGCGTTACATGAACCGCCCCGGATCAGCGATTTTGGTTTTGCCTGCCTGGGACAGCTGGAACAGGTATTTGTCATCGCGCCGCACCACCCTCTGGCCCAGGAGCCGGAGCCGGTTAACCGTCGGGTCATTAAAAGCTACCGCGCCATTGTGGTGGGCGATAACTCCACAGCCTCATCACAGCTGCTTGACGATCAGGAAGCCATCACCGTCTTCGATTTTAAAACCAAACTGGAACTGCAAATAAGCGGCCTGGGCTGCGGTTATCTGCCCCGTTATTTAGCTCAGCGCTTTATTGAGAGCGGGGCGTTAATTGAGAAGCAGGTGATGACGCAATCCAGCTATGATTCCGTATGGATCGGCTGGAATGAGCAGACCGCTGGGCTGGCGAGTGCATGGTGGCGGCAGGAAATTTTAGCAAATAGTGCTATTGCTGCGGTTTATGGGCAAAGCGAAGCCGATAAATCAAGCGATTAGTATGAATTTTTTGTTGCACGGGGCCTATGCACTCTTGCCTTTTCGTCCCAAACCAGGGCAAAATGCGCCGCTGCAAACATATAAATAATCGACGATATAAAAGGCGTCGGTTATTTTTTTTTGCATGTAAGAAAATCATTTAAATCCAAGAGGCCGGGCTTCGTACCGGATAGATATTTACTAAAATCCGACAGTTGTTGTCGCTGAGGAAGAAAGAAATGGGGCAATCATTCGCTTACGTGGCGGTATTCACCGTAAAGGAGAATAACTATGTCGCATAACGCAACTCCAAAAACCTCTCGCGTGGAATTACGTAAAACGCTTACGTTGATTCCGGTTGTTATGATGGGCCTTGCCTATATGCAGCCGATGACGCTGTTTGATACATTCGGTATTGTATCAGGCCTCACTGACGGTCACGTTGCAACGGCGTATGCCTTTGCGCTGGTCGCGATTCTCTTTACTGCGCTGAGCTACGGCAAGCTGGTTCGCCGCTTCCCGTCCGCAGGCTCTGCGTACACCTATGCCCAGAAATCCATTAGCCCGGCTGTTGGCTTTATGGTGGGCTGGTCATCCCTGCTGGACTACCTGTTCATGCCGATGATCAACATTCTGCTGGCAAAAATTTACTTCGAAGCGCTGGTGCCTTCCGTACCGTCGTGGATCTTCGTTGTGGCGCTGGTGGCCTTTATGACCATCTCTAACCTGCGCAGCATCAAGACCGTTGCTAACTTCAACACCCTGATCGTTATCCTGCAGATGGGTATCGTGGCGGTGATTGTCGGTCTGATCATCTACGGTGTTTCCCACGGTGAAGGTGCAGGTACGCTGGTAAGCTCACGTCCGTTCTGGTCTGAAGGCGCGCACGTTGTGCCGATGATCACCGGTGCGACAATCCTGTGCTTCTCGTTCCTGGGCTTCGACGGTATCTCTTCTCTGTCTGAAGAGACCAAAGACGCAGAGCGTGTGATCCCGCGTGCCATCTTCCTGACGGCGCTGCTGGGCGGCGTGATCTTTATTGGCGCGTCTTACTTCCTGCAGCTGTACTTCCCGGATATCTCTCGCTTCAAAGATCCGGACGCGTCACAGCCAGAAATCATGCTGTATGTTGCCGGTAAAACCTTCCAGTGGGGCGTGCTGATCTTCTCCAGCGTTACCGTTCTGGCATCCGGTATGGCGGCGCACGCAGGCGTTTCTCGTCTGATGTATGTAATGGGTCGCGATGGCGTGTTCCCGACTCGCTTCTTCGGTTATGTTCATCCGAAATGGCGTACCCCGGCATGGAACGTGCTGCTGGTCGGTGCAATTGCGCTGCTGGCAATCAACTTCGACCTGGTTACCGCGACTGCCCTGATTAACTTCGGCGCGCTGGTTGCCTTTACCTTTGTTAACCTCTCCGTGATCTCTCAGTTCTGGATCCGTGAGAAGCGCAACAAAACGCTGAAAGACCACTTCAACTATCTGGTACTGCCAGTCTGTGGCGCGCTGACCGTTGGCGCACTGTGGGTCAACCTGGAAGAGAGCTCCATGGTTCTGGGTCTGATCTGGGGTGGTATCGGCCTGATTTACCTGGCCTGCGTGACCAAAAGCTTCCGCAACCCGGTTCCTCAGTACGAAGACGTTGCATAACAAATCCTGAGCCCGGCAAGCGTAGCGCCGCCGGGCAAAGCAAAAAACCGGAGAACATCGCCTCCGGTTTTTTTATGCCCTGAACTTACACAATTTCCTGCACATACTGATACAGCGCCTTCAACAGCGCCTGCTTCTCGGCGTTGCCTTCATACTCACCGTAGAGCATCTCCAGCTCTTGCGCGTAAGCCTGCAAATACTCCGGCGTAAAGACGTTGCGGCGATGCTGTAACCAGCGCTCCTGCTCGGCCTCATCCAGCGTGCCGGGGAAATTACGGGCGCGGTAGTTAAACATCAGCTTCCTGATGCGCTCATCCACAAAGGTGATATCCAGCGCGGGCAGGTTGCGGGGATCGGTCTTTAACACGATGTTCATGGCATTGCGGTCCGCATCGCTGAAAAAGCCGTTATAGAGCTGGGCATCGACGTTCTCTGAGGGGATGAACGGCTCCGCTTCGGCAAAAATCGCCACCGCTTTTTCGCGCACCTGCGGGTTATCCCGCAGCAACTTCAGGTTAGCCAGGCAGCGCTGCCTGTCGATTCCCAGCCTCTCAGCATCTTCCGGGCGCAGGGTGTTGGCAGGGGCCAGCACCGGACACTTGTTGATGTGCACCAGCTTCACCGGCACGGCGGCATCCTCGCCCAGCGCCTCTTTCGGCGTGTACAGCCGCTCACGAAGCTGGTCGCTGTCGAGGGTCAGCAGTGGGGTGATATCACCCGCCAGATCCACCATAATCACCGCGTTGCGGTTTTCCGGATGCCAGGCCAGAGGGGCGACCCAGCTGGTATTGCCGCGCCAGGCACCAAACATGCCGGAGATATGCATCAGCGGCTTCATCTGCGGTACGTCAATCAGGGTGGTTAATTTTTGCTTGCTGCGATGGCTGAGCAGGTACTCGAACAGCTTCGGCTGCCGGGTCTTCACCAGCTTCGCCATCGCAATGGTGGCATACACATCCGCCATGGCGTCGTGGGCGTTGCTGTGTTCAATGCCATTTGCGCGGGTCAGATGCTCCAGGCGGAAGCTGGGCAGCCCGTCGTCGTTCTCAGGCCAGTTGATCCCCTCCGGGCGCAGGGCGTAGCAGGCGCGCATTACGTCGAGCAGATCCCAGCGAGAATTACGGTTTTGCCAGCTCCAGGCATAGGGATCGTAGAAGTTACGGTAGAAGATATGGCGGGTCACTTCGTCATCGAAGCGCACGTTGTTGTAGCCCACCACGCAGGTGTTGGGCACGGTGAACAGGTCGTGAATACGACGGGCGAACTCTGCCTCATTCACCCCTTTCTCGCGGGCTTCCTGCGGCGTGATGCCGGTCACCATCACCGCGCCGGGCTGGGGTAAATAGTCATCGGCCGGTTTGCAGTAAAACACCTCCGGCTCGCCGATAACGTTGAAATCTTCATCGGTGCGGATTGCGGCAAACTGAGCGGGGCGATCCAGCGACGGGCTGGTGCCAAAGGTCTCGTAATCGTGAAATAAAAATGTAGGGCGCGCGGCGGAGTCAGACACCAGTAATACCATCCTGTTTATGAGTGACCTCACTATGGTAAACCATCCGGCCTGGCACGCCGAAGGAAATGCGCTGAAACCGTGCAAATTTGCGAAGCATCGTCCGGGAAAACTATGCGTACTGTCACATTTTTTTGCAATTAATCCAGGAATCAACCTGAAAAGTTCCGTAAAAAGGTCAACGATTTTAAATGACCTGAGGATACTTCGTTGAAACGCCGTCTGTTTATTGCTGTTTCTTTACTCACTTTGAGCATTTCATCCGCGCTGGCTGCCGACCCAATTAACTATGCGCCGCAGCCGCCGGCTATCCAGGCGGGATCCTGGGTGCTGATGGACTATACGACGGGGCAAATTTTAACGGCGGGCAATGAACACCAGCAGCGCAATCCTGCGAGCCTGACCAAGCTGATGACGGGGTATGTGGTCGATCGCGCTATCGACAGCCACCGTATCACGCCGGAAGACATGGTCACCGTGGGGCAGGACGCCTGGGCAAAGGGCAATCCGGTCTTTGACGGCTCCTCGCTGATGTTCCTGAAAGCGGGCGAGCGCGTTTCCGTGCGCGACCTTAGCCGCGGCCTGATTGTTGACTCTGGCAACGACGCCTGCGTGGCGCTGGCCGATTATGTGGCGGGCGGGCAGCCGCAGTTCGTTACGATGATGAATGATTACGTCAAAAAGCTGAATCTGCGCGATACCCATTTTGAAACGGTCCACGGTCTTGATGCGCCGGGCCAGCACAGCTCCGCCTTCGACCTGGCGGTGCTCTCCCGTGCCATCATCCACGGCGAGCCGGCGTTTTATCACATGTACAGCGAAAAGAGCCTGACCTGGAACGGCATCACCCAGCAGAACCGTAACGGCCTGCTGTGGGATAAGTCGCTCAGCGTGGATGGCCTGAAAACCGGGCACACCTCCGGCGCCGGCTTTAACCTGATCGCCTCCGCCGTTGACGGTGAGCGCCGTCTGATTGCCGTCGTGATGGGAGCCGAAAGCCCGAAAGGTCGCGAGGATCAGGCGCGCAAACTTCTCCACTGGGGACAGCAGAATTTCGATACCGTGCAGATCCTGCGTAACGGCAAGCAGGTGGGCAACGAGCGCATCTGGTACGGCGATAAGGAGCGTATTTCACTCGGCACCGATCAGGATTTCTGGCTGGCGCTGCCGAAGGCGGAGGTGCCGAACATTAAGGCCAAATACGTGCTGGACAAGAAAGAGCTGGAAGCGCCGATTGCCGCCCATCAGCGGGTCGGGGAGATCGAGCTATACGATCGCGATAAAGTCGTGGCCCACTGGCCGCTGGTGACGCTGGAAAGCGTCGGTAAAGGCGGGATGTTCTCGCGTCTGAGCGATTATCTGCATCATAAAGCATAACGTATGAAGGAGCAGGCTGGCGACTGTGCGAGCCTGCTCGCATAATAAACAGTTCATCATTGTTAAACCGCTTTTCTCTGCATTACAGTGTATATATATACAGTAAACAATCGGAGGCAGCATGGACTACAGCATCACGCACCAGAATAAACGCAAAATTGCCGGTTTTCATATGGTTGGCCCATGGGAACAAACCGTTAAGCAGGGTTTTGAGCAACTGATGATGTGGGTGGAAGGGCGTCAGATCCAACCCCTGGAGTGGGTGGCGGTTTACTACGATAATCCCGATGAAGTTCCTGCTGAAAAGCTGCGCTGCGACACGGTTGTCACCGTGCCGGACGATTTTGTTATCCCACCTAACAGCGAAGGGGTGATCCTCACCGAAGTGGCAGAGGGCGACTACGCGGTGGCGAAAGCCCGCGTCGAGAACCACGATTTCGCCACCCCGTGGAACCTGTTTTTCGATAGCCTGCTTGAAGATGTCGATTACCAGATCGCGCCAAAAGCCTGCTTTGAACGCTATCTGAATGACGGCAATGCCGACGGTTTCTGGGATATTGAGATGTTTATTCCTGTTCAGAACCGTATCGCGTAAGAGGCCACTAATTCTTACTCTTTCCAGGGTTTTTCTGCCGGGGGGCACAACTCCGGCAGAAAACGCAGTACAATCAGGGTTTGCCGTAAAGCTGGAGAGCCTGTGCGCCCCGACAAGTCTCTGACACCTTTTGAAATTCGACTGTATCGTCATTACCGCACCGTACACGGCTGCCGTATCGCACTGGCGTTTATCCTCACCTTTTTACTGGTGCGTCTGCTGGACGTGCCAGAAGGAACATGGCCGCTCATTACCCTGGTAGTCATCATGGGGCCCATCTCTTTCTGGGGGAACGTGGTTCCGCGCGCTTACGAGCGTATTGGCGGCACCATTCTGGGCTCGGCGCTGGGGTTAATTGCCCTGAAGCTGGAGCTTATCTCTCTGCCGCTGATGCTGTTGTGGTGCGCGGCGGCCATGTTCCTCTGCGGCTGGCTGGCGCTGGGTAAACGCCCTTACCAGGCGCTGCTTATCGGCATCACCCTCGCGGTGGTCATTGGCGCGCCGACCGGGGACATGCAGACCGCGCTGTGGCGAAGCGGCGACGTGATCCTCGGTTCCCTGCTGGCGATGCTGTTTACCGGCATCTGGCCGCAGCGGGCGTTTTTACACTGGCGTATCCAGATGGCGAACTACGTTACCGCCTTTAACCGGGTCTACCAGGCGGGCTTTTCACCCAACCTGGTTGAGCGTCCGCGGCTGGAAAAGCACCTGCAAACCATCCTCAACGACGTGGTAAAAATGCGTGGCCTGATTACCCCGGCCAGCAAAGAGACCCATATTCAGCGAGCCATCTTCGAGGCGATCCAGACCGTCAGCCGCAACCTGGTCTGCATGCTTGAGCTGCAGATCAACGCGCACTGGTCCTCCCGGGCCAGCCATTTTGTGATGCTGAATGCCAGGACCCTCAAAGAGACGCAGCAGATGACTCAGCAAACGCTGCTCACCATCGCCCATGCGCTTTACGAAGGCAATCCGCAGCCCATATTGGCCAACACCGAGCGGCTGAATGAAATTGTTGCCGAGCTGCGTCAGCTGATGAACGATCACCGCAGTGAAAACGTGGCGGAAACGCCCATTCACGGCTATGTATGGTTGAGCATGGAACTTGCCCGCCAGCTGGAATTACTGTCACATCTTATCTGCCGGGCACTGCGCAAATAAAAAGCGGCTATGCGCGGTTGCGTTGTCTGCTGCTTCGATTCAGCAGAAATTGAGGTTATGATAGGGACAAAGGAAAAATTATTGTCATCAGCAATCGCTATCAGTAAGTTAATGCCATAGCGGTTGTTTAAACGAATCCGAATCTCACATTATCAGGGGTGTAAAAATGGAAACTACTAAGCCTTCGTTCCAGGATGTTCTGGAATTCGTCCGCCTGTTCCGCCGCAAGAACAAACTGCAACGTGAAATCCAGGACGTTGAGAAGAAGATCCGTGACAACCAGAAGCGAGTTCTGCTGCTGGACAACCTGAGCGATTACATCAAACCAGGCATGAGCGTTGAAGCAATCCAGGGCATCATTGCCAGCATGAAAAGCGACTACGAAGACCGCGTAGACGACTACATCATCAAAAACGCTGAGATCTCTAAAGAACGTCGTGAAATCTCGAAAAAGCTGAAAGTGATGGGCGAGATGAAGCACGCTGAAGTCAAAGGCGAATAATCGCCGCTGAACAGACTAAGCCCTCCGACCTGTCGGGGGGCTTTTTTTGGCCGCCGTTTACCCGCCCCGGAAAAGCAAAAAGCCTGCTCGAAAGCAGGCTTCTTAAATGTGGCTCCTCTGACTGGACTCGAACCAGTGACATACGGATTAACAGTCCGCCGTTCTACCGACTGAACTACAGAGGAATCGTTGTGGAGCGTTATCTTAGCGGCGAAAAAACTTTTGTCAAACCTGATCTTAGCCAGGATTGTTCAACTGCCGATTCTGTCATCAGTTTGTCGTAATTACCAACATATTTTTGTGGGAAATACTTTGCAGGATCTGCATTTCTCCCTCATTATTTGAAATGTAGTTTCAACTCTCTCTCTAAGGTCCATTTTGAACGTCACCTCCGCTTTACGCCAGGCCGTGATGCGCACGCGCTGGTATAGCAAACGTAAGAGCTACAAAGTTCTCTTCTGGCGCGAAATCACCCCCCTGGCCGTGCCTATTTTTCTGGAAAATACCTGCGTTCTGCTGATGGGCGTGCTCAGCACCTTCCTGGTGAGCTGGCTCGGTAAAGAGGCGATGGCGGGCGTGGGGCTGGCCGACAGTTTCAATATGGTCATCATCTCCTTCTTTGCGGCCATCGATCTGGGTACCACGGTGGTGGTGGCATTTAGCCTCGGTAAGCGCGATCCGCGCCGGGCCCGGGCGGCTGCCAGACAGTCGCTGGTGATCATGACCCTGTTCTCCATTGTGCTGGCGGCGGTGATCCACTATTTCGGCGAAGAGATCATCAATGTGGTTGCCGGTGAGGCCACCGGCGAGGTGAAAGCCCTGGCGCTGTCGTATCTTGAAATGACGGTGCTCAGCTACCCGGCAGCGGCCATTGCGCTGATTGGCAGCGGGGCGCTGCGTGGGGCAGGGAATACCAAAATTCCACTGCTGATTAACGGCGGGATGAACATCCTCAACATCATGATCAGCAGCGTGCTGATCTACGGGATTTTCTCCTGGGACGGGCTCGGGTTTGTCGGGGCCGGTCTGGGGCTGACGATCTCCCGCTATATCGGTGCCATCGCGATTATTGTGGTGCTGGCGGTTGGTTTTAATCCTGCACTGCGTATCAGCCTCAAAAGCTATTTCAAGCCGCTCAACTTCGCCATTATCTGGGAAGTGATGGGCATCGGCGTGCCCGCCAGTATTGAGTCGGTGCTGTTCAACGGCGGCAAACTGTTGACCCAGATGTTTGTGGCCGGGATGGGGACCGACGTCATCGCCGGTAACTTTATCGCCTTTTCCATCGCCGCATTGATCAACCTGCCGGGTAACGCCCTGGGTTCCGCTTCCACCATCATCACCGGTAAACGGCTCGGGAAAGGGCAGATCGGCCAGGCGGAGCGCCAGTTGCGCCACGTCTTCTGGCTCTCGACGATAGGGCTTACCGCCATTGCCTGGGGCACTGCGCCGTTCGCCAGCCTGCTGGCGTCGTTCTATACCCATGAGCAGGACGTTAAGGACGTGGTGGTGATCCTTATCTGGCTTAACGCCGCCTTTATGCCGATCTGGGCGGCGTCCTGGGTGCTGCCTGCCGGGCTGAAAGGCGCGCGCGATGCCCGCTTTGCCATGTGGGTCTCTATGCTCGGGATGTGGGGCTGTCGCGTGGTGGCCGGTTATACCCTGGGGATCATGCTGGGTATGGGCGTGGTGGGTGTCTGGCTGGGGATGTTCCTCGACTGGGCGGTACGCGGCGCGTTGTTCTACTGGCGCATGGTCAGCGGACGCTGGCTGTGGAAATATCCGCGACCCGCGCGTGAAAATGCGGCGGTAATCCCCGAGGAACGGATAGCGAATGTGCAAACTGGGGAATAAATCGGCAAACGATGCAAAAACTGCATTCTGCCTTTGACATCGCCAGGTGGCATCGCTAATATTCGCCCCGTTCACACGATTCCTCTGTAGTTCAGTCGGTAGAACGGCGGACTGTTAATCCGTATGTCACTGGTTCGAGTCCAGTCAGAGGAGCCATATTTAAGAAGCCCGCTTAAGGAAACTTAAGCGGGCTTTTTGCTTTTTCTGATTGCCCTCTCCGCCAGGAGAGGGCGAGTACAGGCTACCGGTGCACGCGCGCCGTTGCCGCGATCAGCCACGGACGGGCCTCACTGCTAACGTGCGGCGAGAGCGCCTCGCGTACCCGGTGGTGGTAATCATTCAGCCACTTAATCTCTTTATCGCTGAGCAGCGCCAGCTGCACCTGGCTCAGATCAATCGGGGCCAGCGTCAGCGACGCGAAGCGGCAGAAGCCCGGCACGCTTTCTACCACCTCCACCTGGTTTTCAATGCGGATACCGTACGCATCGGCCAGATAATAGCCCGGCTCAATAGTCATGATATTGCCTGCCACCAGCGGCCAGGGATTGACCTTCTTCGCGATCCGCTGCGGATTTTCATGGATCAGCAGCTGGTGGCCGACGCCATGTCCGGTGCCATGATCAAAATCGAGCCCCAGCTCCCACAGCGCAGACCGCGCAAAAGCATCAATCTGATGCCCGCATGTCCCGGTTGGGAATTGCAGGGAAATGAGCGATAAAAAGCCTTTCAACACCGCAGTGTAATGCAGTCGACACTGCTCGCTCAGCGGACCGAAAGCCAGAGTGCGCGTGGCGTCGGTGGTGCCGTTGTGATACTGCCCGCCGGAATCGTTGAGGTAAAAATGCGCGCGGGTGATGGCGGTATTGGTCTGCTCGCTGGAGTGGTAGTGGCACATCGCCGCGTTGCCGGCGGAGGCGGATATGGTGGCAAAACTCTGTTCGATAAAGCCCGGCCGCTGCTGGCGGAAGATAAGCTGCTGCGCCTGGGCCTCCAGTTCGGTAATCGGGTTGCCAGCGGCTTCGCGACGCGGCACCTCATGCGCCAGCCAGGCAAGGAAGTTGACCCATGCCACGCCATCCTGATGGTGACTGTCGCGGTAGCCCGCCAGCTCGACAGGGTTTTTGTGTGCTTTCATCGCGGTGATCGGATCGGCGTGCCAGACGATCTCGCCCTGCGATTGAACGGCAAAGCGCAGGGCGACAGGCGCTGTATCGGCATCAATCATAAGTCGTTTACCCACACAGAGTTGCTGGCTGCGCGTCAGGAAATCTGCTTCAGGCGATAACGTCAGGCTCTCCAGCAGCGCGGACGGAAGTCCGCGGGTTTTCTCTGGCGTGACAAACCACTCCACCGCACCCTCGTGGCTCAGCAGGGCAAACGAGTTTGGCACCGGGCTCATCGGGATATCGCTGCCGCGCACGTTGAGCAGCCAGGCGATGTTGTCCGGCTGAGTGATGGCCAGATAATCGGTGTTCTGTTTTGCCAGGATGGCGGCCACGCGCTGGCGTTTATCGGCGCTGCTCTCGCCGCTGATCTCCAACGGCATTTCGCGGATGGCACCCACAGGCGGGGCCGGACGATCCTGCCAGAGCAGATCGAACGGGGAGTCATTCAGGGCGACCAGCTCGCAGTGGCTGGCGTTCAGCGCTTCGTACTGGGCGTTGGTCATCAGCATCGCTTCAAAAGCGATTCGGGTATCTGCCGCCACGTTCTGCTGCAACCAGTCCGCCAGCAGATCGTTGTGCAGGTGCAGGATCTCAACCTCGGCCAGATTAACCTGTTCACGGGCCTGAACCTGATAACGTCCGTCGACAAACAGCAGGGCGCGATCGCGCAGGATCAGTGCGTGGCCCGCCGAGCCGTCGAAGCCGGTCAGCCAGGCGAGAATATCATCGTGCGGGTGGCAATATTCACTCTGAAAGGCATCGGCGCGCGGCACGATAATGCCATCCAGCGCCTGGGTTTCCAGCCACTGGCGCAGGGCGGATAGCGGTGATGTGGTTTGCATAACTTTCCTTTTTTATGATTAGCGGAACGGCGGCTCGTTAAAGGTACGCAGTTTACGCGAGTGTAATTTATCGCCCTCGGCGCGCAGCCGATCGATGGCGCGAATGCCAATCTGCAGATGCTCGGAGATGGCCCCCTCGTAGAAACGGTTGGCCTGGCCGGGGAGCTTAATTTCGCCGTGCAGCGGCTTATCGGAGACGCACAGCAGGGTGCCGTAGGGCACGCGGAAGCGGTAACCCTGGGCGGCGATGGTGGCGCTCTCCATATCGATCGCCACCGCGCGGCTTAAGTTAAAGCGCAGCGCCGACGCCGAGTAGCGCAGCTCCCAGTTACGGTCGTCGGTGGTGACCACCGTTCCGGTACGCAGACGCTGCTTAACCTCTTCGCCCGGCATGCCGCTCACCTCTTTAGTGGCGTCGTACAGCGCCCGCTGCACCTCGGCGATGCTCGGGATAGGGATATCCGGCGGCAGCACCGCATCCAGCACGTGGTCGTCACGCAGGTAGGCGTGGGCCAGCACGTAATCGCCAATCAGCTGGCTTTCGCGCAGCCCACCGCAGTGGCCAATCATCAGCCAGACGTCCGGGCGCAGTACCGCGAGGTGATCGCAGATGGTTTTGGCGTTAGACGGACCTACGCCGATGTTAATCAGGGTGATGCCCTGGCCATCGGCGGTGACCAGGTGCCAGGCGGGCATCTGGTGCTTTTTCCACGCCAGATCGGAGATGGCCTGTTCCGGGGCTTCGGTTTCGGCGGTGATCCAGATCCCACCCGCGCAGGAGAGGGCGATGTACGGGCTGTCAGGATCGAGGATCTGACTGCAGCCCCAGCGCACAAATTCATCCACATAGCGGGTGTAGTTGGTAAACAGCACGAACGGCTGGAAATGTTCTGCGGGCGTGCCGGTGTAGTGACGCAGGCGCGCCAGTGAAAAATCGACGCGGCGGGCATCAAAGTGCGACAGCGGGGAAAACTCTGCGGGATGGTAGATCCCGTCCGCCGTCTCATCGCCGATCTGCGACAGCTCGGTAGTCGGGAAGTGGCGCGTCAGGCCCGCGCTCATGGAGCGGTCCAGGGTCAGCTCTGAGCCGTCGATAACGTACGGATAGGGGATCTCATGGCGCGATGGCTCTACGGTGATGTGGGCGCCATAATCCTGATACAGCAGCGTCAGCTGCTCTTCCAGATAAGGACGGAAAAGCGTCGGACGGGTAACGGTGGTGGAGTAGCATCCGGCATGGGTAAAACGGCCATAGGCGCGGGTTTTTGGTGGATTAGTGGCGCTACCATCCCAGGTCACGGAAAGTGACGGATAAACAAAGAGGCCATTCATTCTGGCCTCTGGATCGGGGAGCGTTCCGTCTTTGATATAGTTGCTGATGGCGCTGCGCAGGGCGTTGACCGCCTGGTCGTACAGCGCATCCAGCGTTTCCAGTGCCTGAGCCGGGGTCAGGCTGGAGCCCTTATTATTCATCTCTGTCTCCTTGTTCCACAGGTGTACGGCGTTACCCGATAGTATGTCACCTGTATGTGAAACAAAAGTGAGATCAGGCGTCGGCGCGTTTCATCAGCAGGCAGGTCGCGGCAGAGAGCAGGCACCCGGCCAGCAGATAGATAGCCACGCTGTGCCAGTCGCCGCCGGAGAAGGTCACCAGCGCGGCGGCGATAAACGGCGTGAATCCGCCTCCCACCACGCTCGCCACCTGATAGCCAACCCCTGCGCCGCTGTAGCGGTAGCTGGCACCAAACATTTCGGTGAACATCGGCTGCTGGACGCACACCACCATGTCATGAGCAATATTCGCCAGCATAATGGCGAAGACTACAATCCAGAAAACAGACTGGGCTTCGAGGGCCATAAAGAAGGGGAAGGTACTCAGGGCACCTGTTAGCGCACCGGTGATATAGATCCGGCGGCGGCCAAACCTGTCCGCCAGCCAGGCAAAGCAGGGGATGGTGAGGCAACTGATGCCGCCCACCAGCAGGCCAATATTCAAAAACAGCTCGCGAGGCAGGCCCAGGTTCTGGGTCGAGTAGCTTAGCGCGAAGGCGGTGACGATATACATGGTCAGCAGTTCACACAGGCGCAGGGCGATAATTTTCAAAAACGCGCCGGGATGGCGGATCAGCGCGTCCATCACCGGTAGGCGGCGCTGCTCTGCGGGTTGCTGTCGCTGCTGTTCGAACTCGGCAGACTCATCCATCCCCTTACGTACCCACAGCGCCCCCAGCACCAGTACAATGCTGAACAGGAACGGGATGCGCCAGCCCCAGCTCAGGAACTGTTCGTCTGTGGTGAGGGTACTTATCAGCGACACCAGTCCGGTGGAGAGCAGCAGACCCACACCATAACCCACCTGTACGCCGCTGCTGTAGAAGGCTTTTTTACGTGCCGGGGCGCTTTCAACCGACAGCAGCGCTGCGCCGCCCCATTCGCCGCCGACGGCAAAGCCCTGAACGGCGCGCAGGGTCACCAGCAGAACCGGCGCCCACCAGCCAATAGCGGCAAAAGAGGGCAGGATACCAATCAGTGCCGTGGCGATCCCCATCATCCACACCGTCAGCATCAGCATCCGTTTGCGGCCCAGCCTGTCGCCGAAATGGCCGAAGATCACTCCGCCCAGCGGGCGAAAGAGAAAGCCGACACCAAAGGTGGCAAAGGCGGCGAGGGTGCCCATTGCCGGGCTTATTTGCGGGAAAAATTCGCGGTTAAAAACCAGCGCGGCGGTAATGCCGTACAGCAGAAAATCGTACCAGTCGACTACCGCACCGGCAAAACTGCCAAGGGCCGCGCGGCGTGCGCGCTGAAGCGATGGTGTTGCCCCGTCGGGGGACGAGGAAGCGAGGGTGGTATCCATAGTGATCCTGTCTGAGGTTATTTTCTTATAGGTATAGGAAGAAGATCGCTCACATTACGGTTGCCTTTAAACAGCGGCGGGTAAGAGACTACCGCGACAGCGGACAGCTGAAAACGTTTTTATCCCGGCATGAGCTAAACGGGTGATATTCATCGTAATGATGATTTGTTGGCTGGCTATAAACGCAGCAACAAGGCTATGCTTGTCAGACACGTGGAGCGACAGAGGAAGGGAATGATGGGTCGTATTAAGAAGTTGGGTTTTATTACTGCTTTACTGGTGAGCCAGAATGTACTGGCGGTGAGCTATCCGTTGCCGCCTGAAGGGAGCCGCCTGGTAGGAAGCGCGCAGACGATCGTCGTTCCGCATGATAATAAATTGCCGCTGGAGGCGTTTGCGGCGCAGCACGGGCAGGGGCTCAGCAATATGCTGGAGGCCAACCCGGGTGTCGATCCGTTTTTACCCAAAGCCGGTACACAGCTGGTCGTGCCGCAGCAGCTGATCCTGCCGCCGACGGTGCGCGAGGGCATTGTGGTCAACGTGGCGGAGATGCGTCTCTATTATTATCCGAAAGGGAGCAACACCGTTGAGATCTTCCCAATCGGTATCGGTGAAGCCGGGCGCGAGACGCCGCGCAACTGGGTCACCGCCGTTGAGCGCAAGCAGGACGGGCCAACCTGGTCACCAACGCCAAACACCCGTCGGGCCTACGCCAAAGAGGGCAAAACGCTGCCAGCCTTCGTGCCTGCAGGGCCGGACAACCCGATGGGGCTATATGCCCTGTATATCGGCAGGCTGTATGCTATTCATGGTACCAATTCAAACTTTGGCATCGGGCTGCGCGTGAGCCAGGGCTGCATTCGTCTGCGTAACGCCGATATTAAATACCTGTTCGACAATGTCCCGGTCGGAACCCGGGTGCAGCTTATCGATCAGCCGGTTAAAGTCACCACCGAGCCGGACGGCAGCCGGTGGGTCGAAGTTCACGAACCGCTGTCGCGCAATCGCGCGGAATTTGAATCCAGCAATAAAGTGCCGTTGCCGATGACGGCGGGGCTGCGCGCGCAGCTCAACGGTGCAGATGTGGATGCAGTGAAGGTTGACGGAGCACTGGAGCGCCGGTCGGGTATGCCGGTGAAGGTAAGTTGGGGGGCGTTGAACACGCCACTGGTAAGCACGTCAGGCCAGTGAACAACGTTGAGATAGCAAAAAGCCCGCTTAAGTTTCCTTAAGCGGGCTTCTTAAATATGGCTCCTCTGACGGGGATCGCCTTAGCCATTAACTGGCTGATTGGTAAGCTAAACCTAAAAATTGGGTTGTCAAGACCACTAGAATGACCACCATTTGGCGAAGGCGTTTAGCATAAGCTCCAGCTCTGCTAACAGGCGGAGGTTCTTGATTCTAATTTGTTGAATACGCATACGCCCCTCATTAGCTACCCATCTGTGGGTTTTATGTTTAATGCATTGATATTATTTATTATTTTCTTGAGTGTGCACAGCACTTCCAATGGTTTATTTCCATTTGAAATACAGCCAGTTTTTTTATTCTTCTTACGGAACACATGGCACCTCATTTGGTTGAACCTGCCATTCCTGCCACCGACGAACAAGCGTAGCCACACAGGGATTACCCGCTAGTTGATTCATTCTGACCCAGTCAACGTCAACCAGTCCTGCAAGAAGTTCATAATTCAGTTCCCCCTGTAATGCATGCCACTGGCGAATACTGGGCTGACGTTGAATAAGGGGTTGAGGGGAGGAAAGACTGCCAACAATGACATAATTTTGCTCTGGATCATGCCAGAGCCGTGTAATACCCGGTACGTTTTTGAGCCAGTTGCGGGGATCGCCTAAAGGTAAATCGAAGACACGCGATAATAATTTATTCCATGATGCTATTAGCGATGTACTAGCTCTCTTTACTGATTTTTGAGCGACTCCCTCCATTAGCGCATTTTTCTTTTCAGGCCATTGGCAAAAACAAATTTTTTTAAAATATCATAAGTGACATTGAATTCATTGTTGGAATAATATTTTTTTAAAGCGCATTCCCATAGCTTACACAACAATTTTAGTTCACGAAGTAACGTATTTCTATTTGTATCGGATAATTCACCCTCTTCAGTAAGTTGGTCTATATGAAAAGTGAGTTCATCCATTTCGGGTAATAGCCATTTATTAAGGGGGAGCTGTTGCCTTTGATAATCCAGAATAGTCATTAAATCGTTTAATTTCTCCGGAAGCATATGAGGTGCTCCATATTGTGGATCCTGTAGGAGGATAGTCACTTCTTCCGTTTTGTGAATTATTATCGTCAACCGATTAATAAACCGGGTCAACTTATCTGCTTCATTCCAAATCCCTTGAGTAATATCCTGAGGGCGATAATGGTAAGGCCACTTTTCGTTAAGTAGAGCGAGTAATACTGTTACGGAGGTATCAAATGAACGGAGTACATTATCACAAGCTGAAACAGCATCTGTCAGAGTTGGGTGAAATGGTAATATTATTGGGCGGTCTTGTTTAACAGTAAACAAAAAACCATCAGTAATTACAGCAAGATTGGTAGTGAGTAGATCCTTTTGTTGCGGGAGCGTAACACTAATTTTGGCCTCATTGCATAGCAGCAAATGCTTCAGGGCTAACTCTTTATATACAATTTCAACATTACGTGCCAAGGTTTCCTGAACCGCTTTTTTCTCAAAATCACTGATATTATAATCATAGTAACGAGAATCTGCGGCAGGAATAAGCCTAGTGTCACCGTCAGAAGTAAAGTGTTCGATGAGCCATTTATCTTTAACAGGGTCACCTGTGAGATCAAAAGGGTTAATATTAATATGCTGGCAAGCAACTTTGGTTCTCAACGTTTGTGTTAATGGGTAGCGATCTTCGATGATACCCGGAGTCTGATCCAACAGAACAAGGAGGCACTGTGATTTATCAATTTCTATATTCCCAATCTGATCAGGTTCTATATCAGACAATAATGACATTTGTGCATTAGGATATTTTTCATTCAGCAGAGACTGAATGTTATTAACAATATATTGCGCAGATACATTTTTAGAAAAACGAAGATCGAGAACCTTTATCTCTTTGTCAAGCTGTACACTTGGGAATTTAGCCTTGTCAGTTGTTTTAAATTTCGTTTTAAGCGGTAAAGGGCGTAACTTAAGGACTACTGCAGATAACCCGAAGCCAAATTTCCTTGCTTGCTCAATAAATTCATTTTGAACAGGTTGAAGGATCCACGGCCAGCTATTTTTGAGTGAGGTTGAGGACGAAAGATCGAGGAAAGGGCGTAACTTGCGTTTGTCTTTATTTTTGCTTACTTCCCGGTAAATCTGAGATTTAGGTTTTGTTGTTTTCTCCGCTTTCCAGCGGACAAGAACATTATTTTTATCATATATCCATAATGGTTGATGAATATTAAATGGTTCGTTTTTTATATCGACTGGACGTAACGGAACATTTTTATGAAATAATATAACCTCAGTTGTATTTTTATCGCTTCTTTGTTGAGTGCGACAGTCCAGACTAATTGCATTGATACCGCAACTATTCTTACTTTTCCAGACGTCTGTCTGCAGTAATGGGCATCCCAGAGTATGGCTACCTTTGCAATGCGAACCAAAAGCAGAGACTTTACGCATGATAAGCCGGATCCATACCGGATTCAGCATAGCCTCGTAATGGACACGCGTTGGTTCAACAATAATCCCATCACCATTTTTAATTACTGGTGGATTATCCTGCTCAGAGTCCAAAGCAACGTATAGTCCAAATTGATCTTTATGAGACTTCATCAAATAAGGGTAATAGCGGCTACCTAACTCATCATCAATTTGGGTTTGCCATTCTTTCCAGCGATAGTTTTTACTTAATGGATAATGATAGACAACCAGTTTTTTAGCTTTCTCCCGATCGATCTCGTTGTCCCGGTAAATCATGTGTGAAAGGGGGAGAGAACGGTTTATTTCGTCATTACGTTTCGCCATGATGTTATGCTCTTTCCATAATGTTTTGATTAATGATTTTTTTGAGTTGCCCGAATCCGGGTGTTTCCACTGAAACTGTGTCCGGGGTCACACACCCGCCGAGAACCAGAATGTCCGCATTATAAGGATTTTGAACAGGGGTTAATTGGTGAGAGAAACCCAGTAATTGACTATTAGCATGTGGAGCAACAAAGTTGGCGATAACCAATTTGGTTTTATTACCCTCGATAGCGCGAATTTGTGCCAGTTTTTTACTCAAACCCAGAGGGGTATGCTCTTGATTTGCGCCAAACGCCAACCATTGTTGATATTCTTCATCTGCCTTATCGAGAGTATCTTGTCTCCAGAACTTAGCATCCACACGATAATCAGAATTTTTTATGCTGAAATCATATAGCTCAAAAAGCCGGTGATTGCTCACCTGACCGGTGGTAATGATGCTCTCTGAATAAAGAAGTGCCCGGATAGCCTCTTCTCCCAGACGTCCCATTAGCAGGCGTTGTACAACAAGTGGATGGAATGCGTAACGTTCTTCCAAATCGTTCGCGAAGGGCATAATAGACGTTCTGTAACCTTTACGGTTGAACCAGTCAGTAATGGCAGGATGACGTTGGATATACTGATAAAGTTTCTGAGGGTTGTATTGGCGCAGCCCTTCTGCTGCTTTGTCAAAAAACCGCCATGTCTGTGGGGAGTACCAGATTTTGCCGTCAGTATTAGCTAGTTTCGGTTTTTCAAAGCAAGCCCATTTATATAATTCAAGATCAATGTCGAAAGCGTTTTTTCCCGGTTCCCAGGCTAAATCATGTTGAAGTACTGCTTTACCGAGTTGTCGCCAGAGTAATGGGATGTCATCTCTTGGTGTTGACTGTTCCCGTAATAACCGAATAGCCGGAACCAGCCGCTGATCGATATAATCCAATGCTAGTTTTCCAGGCTGTGTCGGCGTCATGAGCTGGCTGAAGAAATTGCTCTGTGTCAGTTCATCACGCTCCCGAAGTGTATCCAGTAATTGACGATTGAGTGCGGAAAGCTGTCGACGATTTGATGTATAAATAGGCAGTGAAGCAAAGCGGGACAGATCTTTTGCCAGTTCAGAATCAAGCTGAATCTCAGCGGTGGGTACTTCACACCAGGCCCTCTCAATACGACCAACCTGCTGTTGAACATTGGCTGCCGTATTTTTTATATAATCGCTGGTTCTCTTATACTCTCCGTTTAACCGGGAAATTTCGTTCTTCCGGTTCAGCATCAGTGGCAGGATGAAGCGCTGATGCTGTTTACGTGAAATTTCTCCTGCACGGAGTAGTTTTTCCAGATTGCGTAACTGGAAGCCTGCATGAGCCATATCATCATTGCTATCTGCACTGGTCTGGAAAGCGGAAAAGTAATAATGCCGTGATTCCAGTAAATATAAACAGGTCAAATCCATATTTTTGCCGGATTCAGGCAAGCTAAAATCCAGATTTATACCGTTAGTGGCAGAGGCAGTTTGTGTCAGCACAATAACAATACGCCGGGAAGCAAATGCGGCCTGATAGGCATCACTGAAGCCCTTTTTTTCTGGCATTCTGCGGTTAACAGACAGATTAGTGCGGGCTCGTTATGTATGGTCAATGGGATAAACACATCAGTAAAATTCTTTAGCAGAAGATTGTCGGATAAAGGCGGGTCCAGTTTTAACCATGTTAGGCAATCTCTGCTTTGTGTCGCTATTGCAGCAGTTAGCCATTTTCTTAAATAAGATATGGAATTAACGAAAGCCAGATGTCCTCGGTGCTGAGGTTTTTTCCCTGCCAGATCCAGCACATCAAGCAGTTTAAGTAGAATATTCTGGCGATATTCTGATTCGAAATCTGTTGAAGGTTCATCATCATTCTGGAAAAAGGCGGGGGGCAGAGAAGCGAGCAAATCGGCTGAATGCGGGCTGTTCTTTATTTTATTAAAATCATGGATCTCAGTATTCAGTTGTGTCTTTCTGATGCTTTCCTTGCTGCTATTAATCTCTTCTATCGCGGTATTCTGTAACTGAAGGTCATCATCTGTCTGAACATAGGGTATCGGTTCTTTAAACCAGGAATCAGGTCGGTTTTCAAAAGTTGTTCCGAGATAGCTTTTCGTAACTGCGGGGTTACGTGCTTCCGCAATATAGCGTAAGGCTGAGTTTACCCACCGGACATCAAAGTGGTTGCAGGCCCTTTCAATATATGATGTGGCCGATAGTGCAAAAACGAGATTACGGCTGGCTAGTGACAATAGTAGACCTTCTGCTGTTGTGGGCAAAAACGCACGCTTGATCTGTATTCGTAATGGATCGATATCGGTATCCACAACATTTTGTTTCAGCAACCAGTTAGTTAACCCAAAAATACTGGCATGAGTATTGGGCAAAATATTATTTTTTCTTAGTTCCCGCAGTTCTGGCAGCTCGGTACGTGGTAACAAAAACCGGGACATATTTGGCAGGGTTGAGCCATAGTATGATGGCCTATAGTCATTGACAGGGTCGAACAGAAGGCGGGTTAATTTTTTAATATATTCATGCGCTTCGTCTTCACTGGCTGTCAGATCCGTTAGCATCAGGTTAAACTGCCGAATAAATTTTTCCATGAGACGTAAAAAATCGCTGATATCAATTATTGACTTATTGTCCTGAGGTAAAGCGTTGGGTTTTATAATTTCATATCCATGCTCCGCTTTTCGCATAATGAGCCGCTCGCTGGTGACTAAATGATCAGAACGAAATAAGTAATGCTCACCGAATGACTCACCTGTCAGATATTGTTGTAGTGGCATAACCAGCGATCTGGCGTGTGTTAAATCTACATCTTTCTCAACTAACGTATTTTCCAGATTTTCAAGAAACTCAGCCAAGCGCATACGGATCATCGGAGCTGGCTCTGTTGCAACATGCTGCATACGTTGCAACAACCTGCGCCCCCCATCCAGCAATTGGCCCAGACATTCTGGCGGCTCCTGAACCCACTGGGCCTGAGCCAGATACTCCTGTAATACCTCGGCCTGATAATCAAATTCGTCAATAAAAATGATGTGATTACGTAACTCTTTGCTGGACATACGTACTTTTCGCCGCCCATCGTAAAATGATGAAACCAGCTTTTGGGTTGTCATGATCAGCAGATGTTGCTTTTCGTCACGCCAGGCAATGGCGGGAAGAATTCGTCTAATCCAGGCATGACGACGGAAATCATCGAGCCGCTGCTTCGCTGCTTGCGTAAGTTCATTCATTTCGCCTTATTTTTGTTTTTGCTTTTTGAATTCTTTATCCAGAGATTTAATATTCTGAATCAGCGTTATTTCTACCGCTGTACACGAATTGACTAGCGCTTCTTTCTCACTGGCGATGGCGGCCCGAAAATGGGATGGATAATTTTTTAGCGTTCTGTTGATACGAAGTATATTGTTGCAACTTTTGCGCAATTTTTCAGCCATATCCTTTCTGGCAAACAGGTTACTGGCATGCAACTCATCGATAGACGTAAAAGGGTTGGGTAACGAAGCTGGAGAAATATTTGTCTCATGAGGTAACTGTTTCGCTTCAACGGCAGATACAATCTGTTCTTCTTGTGCATAAAGCACGCTGACCTTGAATGGCTCTCCGTTACTGTCTTTATGTTCCGCTGTTTTTTCATAAATGTCGTGCAGTATGTTCCAGCGGTGGGTTACCAGAATGGCCTGAAAGCCTGCCTTTTTAATGGATTCCAGTGCCGGAAGTGTGCTGTCTTCATGGCCAGGACGATAAAGCGAGCTCGTCTTCCCGCTACCTGTTGGCCCCTGAAGCTGGCAAAATCCTGCGATACGACGGGTAGTTTGGGATTTTCTTGCTTGAGAAAGGGTGTATTCAATAACGGCATTGTAGGAACGTAATAAAGGGGCACTCACATTTCACCTCATCCATGTCGGGTTATCGAAGAGTAAAATTTCAGCAAATTCATGTTACGCCGATCGGGTATCATTTCAATGTTTAATATTAATTTCTCTTTATAAAACAACGCTTATAATACATTTATTGGCTGGATGATTTGATGGTGTGTTATACATCTGGCTCTTGTGCTGCGGGACCCTTTTTTATAACAATCTGCGATCTGTATTCCACGACTTCCCCTTGCCGTTTTCGACCGAAAGCGGTTTCATTTACTCCCTCCAGCGGGCAAAGCGCAGTTCGCTGGAACGGATATACAGATGCAGGGTCAGCGCTACCGCCAGTCTTGTTAACTGCCGCGATAGTCACCGATGCGCTCCAGCTACTCGGACAACCGCTCCAGCGGCAGGGCAGGATAATGATTTTTAACCGGCGGCGCGTTGACGCCTTACAGATGCAGCGCCGGATTGTTTTCAGTCAGTCCCTGCTGAACGGCGTAACGCATGATGTTGCAGAGTTGCTGCCGAGGACGGGATGCGACTTCCAGAAAGCCTTTATCCTCGATAACTTTCAATAACGCCGTGAAATGCTGCGTTTTCAGCAGAGTGACGGGCAGATGGCCGACTGCTAGGAATATGGTTTTTCATACTGGCAAGAATGCACTCTGCATCGTCAGCCGACCACTTTTTGTTGGTTTTATGCCATGCCACCGCAACGGCCTCAAAGCATTTTTCCGGTGACGTGGCGGCTTTTTCAGTCATACGTTGTTGTGCGGGATTGATATTCTGCGCCAGTAGTGTACGGATACCGTCGCGCTGCTGGCCGGCATCGGCAAGCGAAACCTGCGGATAGGCGCCTAACGCAATGCGGGATTCTTTTAGGTTGAAGCGATATTTGAGATACCAGAAGCGTGAACCGCCCGGATTGACAAGCAGATACAGACCATGAGAATCGGTCAGTTTAAAGGGTTTATCAAAAAGCTTGATAGTGCGGATTTTCGCGACGGACAGAGACATATGGTGGTCACTTCATTATCGAACTGAAATGACCCTAAATCAGACCACCAATTTCGCCGGATGCGGAGGGAAAACCAGATACACATCGGGAAAGATTTTCACGCTAACTTATTGAAACCTAATCTAATAGGGACTTATAAGTACGCCTGAAAACGGGAATATGGCTCCTCTGACTGGACTCGAACCAGTGACATACGGATTAACAGTCCGCCGTTCTACCGACTGAACTACAGAGGAATCGTGTGAACGGGGCGCATATTATCGACGTCAGGTGCACTTGTCAAAGGGTGATCCCACCTGCTGGTATCGTTTGCTGACAAAATCAGCAAAGTGGCGTTTTCCACAGCGGTTTGCACGTTTTTGGTGCGGATATACCCCGAATGGGGCAGATCATAAACCGCTGTTTCACTTCAAAAAGCCGCGACAGCAATTGGATTTCCTTATTTTCAGCCGCTTAGCGGACATATCGGACCTCTTTTAAAAACTGGCAAGCATCTTGCAAAACCCTCTGTACATTCGCGCCGGAACCGGCAACGCATTTCGTACAGGGGGCAAAATGAACTTAAGACGACTGAAATACTTCGTAAAAATCGTCGATATCGGTAGCCTGACCCAGGCTGCTGAAGTGTTGCATATCGCACAGCCGGCATTGAGCCAGCAGGTGGCCACTCTGGAAGGTGAACTCGATCAGCAGCTGTTGATCCGCACGAAACGCGGCGTAACGCCCACTGAAGCCGGCAAGATCCTCTACACTCATGCACGCACTATTTTGCGCCAGTGTGAGCAGGCGCAGCTTGCGGTGTGCAATGTCGGCCAGACGCTAACCGGGCAGGTCTCGATTGGGCTGGCGCCGGGCACGGCGGCCTCGTCTGTGACCATGCCGTTATTACAGGCAGTGCGCGCAGAACTACCGGAGGTGCTGGTCTACCTGCACGAAAACAGCGGCGCGGCGCTGAACGATAAATTACTCAGCGGGCAGCTGGATATGGCGGTGCTATACGATCGTTCCCCTGTGGCGGGGATCACCAGCCAGCCGGTACTGAAAGAAGATCTCTTTCTGGTAGGCACGCGGGATTGTCCGGGACAGAGCGTGGATTTAAACGCCGTAGCGGAGATGAATCTGTTCTTACCCCGCGATTACAGCGCCGTGCGTTTGCGCGTCGATGAGGCCTTCTCTCTGCGCCGCCTGACGGCAAAAATCATCGGTGAAATCGACTCAATATCTACCCTGACCGCCGCCATTGCCAGCGGGATGGGCGTAACGGTTCTGCCTGAATCCGCCGCGCGCTCGCTTTCCAGTGCTGCCAATGGCTGGATGGCGAGAATCTCCTCGCCGTCGATGAGCCTGCCGTTGTCGCTTAATGTCTCTGCCCGCGGATCTTTATCACCACAGGCGCAGGCGGTGAAAGAGATCCTCATGTCGCTGGTGAGCCGCCCGTCACTGGAGAATCGCGAGCTACAGCTGGTGAGCTGATATTCCATAAAGGTATAAGTTGCGGGTTTTTATTATTTGTTCTCACGACGGGCACACTCTAACAATAGCGTCATGTCAGATTCGCCGGAGTGAAGCGTGAATTTCCAGCAACTTAAAATTATCCGTGAGGCGGCCCGTCGGGATTACAACCTGACCGAGGTCGCCAACATGCTCTACACCTCCCAGTCGGGCGTCAGCCGCCATATCCGCGAGCTGGAAGAGGAGCTGGGCATTGAGATTTTCATTCGCCGCGGCAAACGCCTGCTGGGGATGACCGAGCCCGGCAAGGCGCTGCTGACCATCGCCGAACGCATTCTCAACGAAGCGAGCAACGTGCGCCGTCTGGCCGATCTCTTCACCAACGATGCCTCCGGCGTGTTGACCATCGCCACCACCCACACTCAGGCCCGCTACAGCCTGCCGCCGGTGATCAAGGCCTTCCGGGAGCTGTTCCCGGATGTGCGTCTGGAGCTGATCCAGGGCACGCCGCAGGAGATAGAAGTGCTGCTGCAAAACGGCGGGGCGGATATCGGCATCGCCAGCGAGCGCTTAAGCAACGATCCGCTGCTGGCGGCGTTCCCGTGGTTTCGCTGGCATCACAGCCTGCTGCTGCCGGTCGACCATCCGCTGACGCAGGTCTCCCCGCTGACGCTGGAGGCTATCGCCAAATGGCCGTTAATCACCTATCGCCAGGGCATCACCGGCCGCTCCCGCATCGATGAAGCCTTTAACCGCAAAGGGCTGACGCCGGATGTGGTGCTCAGCGCCCAGGACTCCGACGTGATCCGAACCTACGTCGAGCTGGGGCTGGGGATCGGGCTGGTGGCGGAACAGTCCGGCGACGAGCGCGAGCAGGGGAATTTGCTACGTCTCGATACTCGCCACCTGTTTGATGCCAACACCGTCTGGCTTGGGCTTAAGCGGGGACAGTTGCAGCGCAACTATGTCTGGCGCTTTATCGAACTTTGCAACGCCGGGCTGTCGGTGGATGAGATTAAACGTCAGGTCATGGAGCCGGAAGAAGCGGCGATTGACTACCAGATATAGCCTGAACGACCCCGCCATGCGGGGTTTTTTCTGTGTCGCTTCCAGCAATGAACACAGTTACATTGCATGAAGATGTTTCTTGCGAAATCTCATCCAGTTTCCCTCAGCCACACTTCCTCTTTCCCGGTAAAAAAGATAGTTTCAATATAGGCTTTAACCTATATAGTTTTTAACCTATGTTATCAGGGAGGACTCGTGTGGAAGATTGAAACGACGGATACGTTTGATCGTTGGTTGAACGTGCTGGCGGATCGCGAATTGACGGCTTACCTGAACAGTAAAGGAGAGGAGTAAAATATGGGCAGAACGCTGGAGCAGCTGCTTGCAGAGGAAAAACCAGAGGTCATTAGCGCCGCCACTGTTCTGGCGGAAGAGATGCTTCTCAATATTCATCTGGCTGAACTGCGCGAGAAAGTGAATAAAACGCAGAACGAAATGGCTCAGGCGCTGGGCCTGAAGCAGCCGACGGTGGCGGGTATGGAAAAGGCCGGGCGCGATATTAAACTTTCTACCCTGAAACGCTATGTTGAGGCGGCAGGGGGCAAACTGCGTGTGGAGGTCGATCTGCCGGATGGCTCCCATTACGGCTTTGCGCTTTGAGATGAGTTTTATTGATAAAAATGTGCAAAAGCAAAAAGCCCGCTTAAGTTTCCTTAAGCGGGCTTCTCAAATATGGCTCCTCTGACTGGACTCGAACCAGTGACATACGGATTAACAGTCCGCCGTTCTACCGACTGAACTACAGAGGAATCGTGTGAACGAGGCGCATATTAATGGCCTCGCTATTTTGTGTCAACACTAAATTCAACGCCCTGATTCAATTGATTAATTATGACTCAGGCTGCTGATTTAGTGTACTTGCGTGGCGGGATCATCGCCGGGTCCTTCATTTTCACGCAAACGCTGCAGCGGGTCCTGCTGGTAAAACTGGCAAAAACGCTGCCACAGCGCCGGGAAGCGGGGGGCGAAAAGCTCGGGGGCGCTGAAGAAATATTCCGATAACACTGCAAAGCACTCAGCAGGATCGGTGGCGGCATAAGCGTCAATGCTGGCCGCGCTTTCGCCCACCAGATCGATCTCATCCTGAATGTTGTTCATGGCAGCGTGCAGGTCGTGTTCCCATCCTGCCACTTCACGTAACGGGATAAACGGCACGCCGCTGGCGCGATCGCCGTTACGGGTATCCAGCTTATGAGCCACTTCATGAATGATGAGGTTGAAACCGGATGCGTCGAAGGAGTCCTGAATATCCAGCCAGTTGAGGATAATCGGCCCCTGCTGCCAGCTTTGACCGGACTGCACCATTCGCTGACTGTGAACCAGCCCGATGTCATCCTCCCACTCGTCGTCCACTACAAACGGCGCCGGGTAGATCAGCACTTCATGGAATCCGTCCAGCCACTCGATACCCAACTGCAGTACCGGCAGGCAAAAGAGCAGGGCAATACGGGTGCTCTTGCGATCGTCGAGTTCAAAACCCTGGAGCGGCACCAGGCGTTTCTGCTGTAAGAACCGCATGGCAAGCTGTACCAGACGCGATTTATCCTCATCCGATAAAGTGGACAGAACGGGGATCGCCAGCGCCTCTTCCCACGGCAGCGCCGCGCTTCGGGCGGATTCATTCGATTTCCAGGGCCACTTAATCATCGCTTTGCTCGCAAACTCGTTACTTGAACAAAATTGAACGGTTATGGTCTGTTAAAATGCCAGATTACTCGTCAGAATTTCTGCTCGCTTCTCACCAGACTTCCTGTGCGCTGGTTACCTTATCATTCCGCTTACGAGAAGTAACAGCCCTTTACCGCCTCATAACAATATATGTGAGCTAAATCAGGATGTTTGCCTGAAGAGGCTGTTTTACGGACATTACTCCTGGTGGCAATACTGTCTGAGCAGGGCAATCTGCTCTGGACGCAGGCGATAACGATAGACGGGCCGGCCGGTTGCGCCATAGTGAATGCTGGTGTGCAGAATGTTGACCTGCGCCAGCCAGATCAGGTATTTGCGACAGGATACCCGCGAAATATTGACTGCGTTCGCCAGATCGTCGGTCGAGAACTCTGTCCCCGGATGGGCATCAATCCATAAGCACAATGTACGTAGTGTCTGAGGGGTTAATCCTTTCGGCAGGCGACGACTGTCCGCCAGCTCCGGCGCACCACCGCGTAGCAGTCGGTCAACGTCTGCCTGCTCATAATACTGGTGCGAATCCATCAGCTGTTTTTTCTTGCACCAGCCGTTCAACGCCTCGGCAAAACGCGGAAATTGAAACGGTTTGATCAGGTAATCCACCACGCCATAATGCATGGCGGTTTGAAGGGTGGTGGCGTCCGAGGCCGAGGTGATCATAATGACGTCCGTTTTACGCCCGGACGCGCGGATCGTCGGCAGCAGGCTCAGGCCACTGTCGCGCTGCATATAGACATCCAGCAGGATCAGATCCACCTGTCGGGCAGGGGAGTGCAGTACGGCTTCAGCCTCTGCAAGGGAAGTGGCAATGCCGCAGCAGCAAAATCCCTCGACCCGGTCTACGTACTGGCGGTTAAGATCGGCCACCATGGCATCGTCATCAACAATCAAAACATGTATCACGCGTTATTCCTTTCACTGTCCCAGGGGAGTTGCACAAAAAACTGGGTAAACACGCCCGGCTCAGATTCTACGGCGATCTCCCCGCCCAGATTTTCGATTTGCTGACGGGCGAGGAAGAGTCCCACCCCCCGGTTATCACCTTTGGTGGAAAAACCTTTGCTAAAAATGGCCTGCAGATGCTCAGGGGCGATACCCGGGCCATCGTCATTCACCTCGGCACTCAGCCAGCCCTGTTGATAATGCAGCAGCAGACTGATTTCCCCTTCGCCCTGCGTTGCCATGGCATCAAGCGCATTTTCAATCAGATTACCGAGCACGGTAACCAGGCCTGCGACCTGCTGCGCGTTCGGGTTATCGGGAACCTGACTGGCATCAGAGAGTGTGAGGCTAACCCCCAGTTCTCTGGCACGGTTGATTTTGCTCAGCAAAACCCGGCAACCACCGGCGATTTGACGTTGCGCTGCAGCGTGCCGACATCGCTCTGCCAGGTATTGGCGGTCAGCAGGACGTACTCTTCAAGTCTGGCATATTGCTTCATATGCAGCAGCCCGAGGATCACATGCAGCTTATTCATAAACTCGTGGGAGTGGCTGCGCAGGGCATCGAGATAGTTCACCATGCCGTCCAGTCTCTGCAGAAGCTCACTGATTTCGGTCTTATCGCGAAAAGTGGTGATAGCACCCATCAGCTGATTATCGCTTTTCACGGGCAAAGTATTACAGAGCAACAATCGACCGTGGCAGTTGATCTCCTGGTCCTCAAGGGATTGTCCGCTACGTAACACCTCGCGAAGGTTCGCCAGCAGCGGGGCTTCATGCAGGGTATTGCTGCTGGCGCTGATATTCAGGATCTGCCGGGCGGCATGGTTGACCATCGTCACATGCCCCTGCTGATCTACGGCAATGACGCCCTCGCGCAGGGATTGCAGCATCGCCTGACGCTGCTCCAGCAGGGCTGAGATTTGCCAGGGTTCCAGTCCGAACAGAACGCGCTTCAGCATTCTGACCAGCCCCCAGGCGCCGAGCGCCCCCAGCAGCGCGCTGAACAGTACCAGCCAGATGGCATCCCAGCGGTTGCGGGCGATCTGCTGTTCGACTTTATTGAGCGAGATCCCCACCGCAACCACTCCAATCTGCTGATGCTGTGCGTTGTAGACCGGCGTGAACACGCGCAGCGCCTCGTCGAGCACCCCGTGATTGATGGCGACATTTTCTTTATCCTCCAGCGCGGGGCGGAGATCGTCGCCAATAAAAGCTTTGCCCAGCAGAGTGCTGTTGGGATGCGAATAGCGGATCCCTTGCATATTGGTGACAACCGCAAACAGCAGGTTGTTGCGCTGCATTACGGCCAGGGCGACGGGCTGAATAATGTTGCTCTCCGGCGGGAGCGACAAGCCGCGGATAACCTCCGGGCTGTCGGCCAGCGTTCTGGCAACCGCCAGGGCGGTATCCCGCACCCCGTCACGGGTGGCCCGGGTGATTTGCGCGAAATAGAGGACAAAAATCACCAGCAGCACCGCGCCCGTCACGCTGTACACCATCAATGTGACCAGCGTGTTGAGTTTCATTGGGCGCTTGTGCGTGGAGGGAAGGGGCGGCAAATCGCGCATTGAAACTCCGGTAAATACAGAAAGGAGGGCATTATCGCTGATGGCGCTAATTTGTAAAAGGGATGTAAAACGGAGGGCGGCAGAAAGCAAAAAGCCCGCTTCGCAGCGGGCTTAACAGATTGTTGTCGGCCAATCAGAACTGGTAAACGATACCCAGCGCGAACTGGTCGTCAGAGTGACCGCCGGTACGGGCCGCGTCGTCTTCGTCCAGCAGGTTAAATTTGTATGCGGTGTAGACGTTCATGTTCTTGTTGAAGTAGTACCAGGTACCCAGTTCAACATAGTTCACGAGATCGGCGTTGAAACCGCCACGGCCGTTCTTCTCACCCAGATCTTTGCCTGAGGAATAGACGTAGCCCAGGGAAGGACGCAGGCCGAAATCAAACTGGTACTGCACCACGGCTTCGACGTTCTGGGTTTTGTTAGCAAATCCAACATCGCCACCGGCCCAGGTCATGTTACGGGTTTCACCGTACATTACCGCTGCATAAAGGTTGTTTGCATCGTACTTCGCTGCCAGGGACCAGACTTCAGCATTCTCGCCATAGCCGTCAGCAGCCTGCTTGTCAGTACGGTCAGATTTGCCGTATACGCCCACGAAGCCGAAGCCATCGAAGTTGTAGCTAACTGATGAGCTGTAACCGTCGCCGTTGGCTTTCTCCACCTGGTTATCATGGTTTTTGCCCTGGTACTGCAGCGCAAAATCCAGACCTTCAACCGCGCCGAAGAAGTCCGAATTACGATAGGTCGCCACGCCGGTGGTACGGCCGGTCATAAAGTTATCGGTGTGAACCCAGGAATCACCGCCCCATTCTACGAGCATATCGGTGTAAGCACCGGCGTCGTAGGCTACGCCATAGTTACGGCCATAATCAAAGGAGCCGTACTCGCCGAATTTCAGGCCTGCAAATGCCAGACGGGTGCTCTGCTCCTGATCGCCTTCCGGGGCGTTGGCGGGCATGTTGTACTCAAACTGACCGAAACCGGTCAGCCGATCGCTGATTTGTGTTTCGCCTTTAATGCCAAAACGGGCATAGGAGGTATCGGCGTTTTCACTGTTGCTATCATCGGTCTTGTCCCAGATACGCTCACCGACCATCTTTCCGTACAGATCGAATTTATTGCCGTTTTTATTGTAAATTTCCGCCGCGTTAGCCACGCCTGCGCTCAATAAAACGGGGACCAGAACTGCCAGTACTTTTCTTTTCATTATATATTCCCTTTCATGTATTTTCTTTATGAATATACGCAACCCCCTCCGGGTTACCGGGTCAATACTATTTCAGAGCGGGTTTTTACTGTTTAAAAATAAATGTAACTAAGTTATTTAGATTATTTCTAAATGTTAATTGATGAGTATTTATATATCTGTTGAATTATTTATTAGAAATCATGACTGCTGTGAATTAATATCTATTTGAATTTTGAATAGAAGCCGAGATGTGTATTTGCGAGATGAAATAGTCTGCAAAAAGGAAAAAATCCCGATAAGAATATCGGGAAAAATAAAGGGTAATTTGAGGGTGGTTATGGTGAAGCGAAAAAAACACATAACTCATGCATCATGACACACTTATCCGCTTTGTTGAATATATTTCCTTGGGCTCAGGGGCGGCAGGAAATTAGCTATTTGCCTTTCTGTGGAAACCATTTGTTTTATGAATGACTTTAATTAATTAATAATTATCATCAATATAAAATTGCGCTGGATCAACTTAATTAATTTTTTTAAGGAGGATTCTGTAACGGGGGAATGTATTTTATAATAAAATGTAATTGATTTATTAATATGGATTGGTGATGTGAATGTTGCCCCGGCATCGCACAAAAGGAGAAGGGAATATGCAAAACAAACGCGAACGTAGCCCTGGCGGAATACTGGCCTTGTGGGTCTTTTATGCATTTTGCGGCTATTTCATCTGGACAGTAATGCACTATATGTGGGTGATAGGCAAAGTCACCACTTTTCTGGACTCGCTGGCGGGAGACGATCCCTGTGTAATATCCAGTAAATTGTTGGGGGTGATGTTACGTTTTATGGCGTTAAGCGCAGTGGGGGCAATCCTTGCCAGTATTGCCTGGTACACCCGTCCGCGTGATGTGCCAGACCAGTAAATAATTGCTATTGTACGGCTTTTCACTATATGGAAAGCGCTATGGAACTCGTGCAGTGGCAGCAACGTTTTGAAAACTGGCTGATGGCGCATCATGCCAGCGATGATACCGCGCATGATATTTCTCATTTTCGCCGGGTCTGGAATACCTCACAGCGGCTGATGAAAGACCAGCAGGTTGACGCTCTGGTCATTCTGACGGCCTGTTATTTTCACGATATTGTCAGCCTGCCGAAAAACCATCCGCAGCGGGGCCGCTCGTCGCAACTGGCCGCTGAAAAGACGATCGCTATTCTGGGCGAATACTTTGCGGATTTCCCCACCCGGCTTTACGCTGCCGTTCAGCATGCGATTGAGGCGCACAGCTTCAGCGCCGGGATCCCGCCTCGCACCCTGGAAGCGAAAATCGTGCAGGATGCCGACAGGCTGGAAGCCCTTGGCGCCATTGGTCTGGCGCGCGTGTTTGCCGTCTCCGGCGCGCTGGGCGTGCCCCTCTTCGATCCGGACGATCCCTTTGCCGATGGGCGCGAGTTGAACGACCGCGCGTTTGCGCTGGACCATTTCCAGACCAAACTGCTGCGCCTGCCCCGGACGATGCAGACCGCGGCCGGACGCGAACTGGCGCGCCAGAGCGCCGATTTTCTGATCCAGTTTATGGCCCGTCTCAGCGCCGAGCTGCGCGGGGATTACGAAGGTACCGACAGCGGGGTATTACAGCGCTTCCGGGAGGGTCTGTAAGGCCTTTCTGTGTTACTCTGTTTACATCCTTTTTGGTCCGGTTAAATGTATGCAGGAAAATGTATCAGTGACGGAATCCGCGCCTTTGCTGGCAGTAAAATCAACGGCGTCCGTTCAGGCGTTATTGTGCCAACTGCTGGAAATTTACGATGCCAGAACCCTGGCCCATCTTCTAAATGCTCAGGGTGAGAGCCACTGGAGCCCGGCGATCCTCAAGCGGCTGGTGACCAGTGAGCGGGCAGGGCATCGTCTCAGCGACGGCGAATTTGGCATGCTGCAAAACCTGCTCCCGCGTCCTCCTGCCTGTCACCCTCACTATGCTTTCCGCTTTGTCGATCTGTTTGCCGGGATCGGTGGTATCCGCCATGGCTTCGAGGCGATTGGCGGGCAGTGCGTGTTTACCAGCGAATGGAACAAACACGCGGTGCGTACCTACAAGGCCAACTGGTATTGCGATCCTGACGCGCATCAGTTCAACGAAGATATTCGCGAAGTGACGCTCAGCCACCAGAGCGGCGTCACTGACGAAGAAGCGGCGCAGCACATTCGGGACAACATCCCCGAGCATGACGTGTTGCTGGCGGGCTTTCCCTGTCAGCCGTTTTCCCTGGCGGGCGTGTCAAAGAAAAACGCGCTGGGCCGTGCGCACGGGTTTGCCTGCGACACTCAGGGGACGCTGTTCTTCGACGTGGCCCGCATTATTGACGCCCGCCGCCCGGCGATCTTCGTGCTGGAAAATGTCAAAAACCTGAAGAGCCATGACGGAGGCAAAACGTTCCGCATCATCATGCAGACCCTGGATGAGCTGGGGTATGACGTGGCGGATGCGGCGGATAGCGGGCCGGACGATCCGAAGATTGTCGATGGCAAACATTTCCTGCCCCAGCACCGGGAGCGCATCGTGCTGGTGGGCTTTCGACGGGATCTCAACCTGCGGGGCAACTTTACGCTGCGCGATCTCCCTGGACTGTGGCCGACCCGCCGCACGACGATTGCCGATCTACTCGAGCCGGTAGTGGACGCCAAATTCATTCTCACCCCGGTGCTGTGGAAGTATCTTTATCGCTATGCCAAAAAGCATCAGGCCAAGGGCAACGGCTTTGGCTTTGGGATGGTCGATCCCACCAATCCGCACAGCGTGGCCCGCACCCTGTCGGCACGCTATTACAAAGATGGCGCCGAGATCCTCATCGACCGTGGCTGGGATAAAGCCCTGGGCGAGCGCGATTTTGATGATGCCGAAAATCAGCGCCACCGTCCGCGCCGCCTGACGCCACGCGAATGCGCGCGCCTGATGGGCTTTGAAACTCCGCAGGGCTACAGCTTCCGCATTCCGGTATCGGATACCCAGGCCTATCGCCAGTTTGGTAACTCGGTGGTGGTTCCAGCGTTTGCCGCCGTGGCACGCTTGCTGGAGTCGCGCATTCTGCAGGCGGTAGAACAACGCAAGACCGGGGCCGCGTATGGCGGACGTTCACAATAAGGCCACGCGCAGTAAAAACATGCGTGCCATCGGTACGCGGGACACCGCTATCGAGAAACGGCTCGCGGGTTTGCTCATGGAGGTCGGATTTGAGTTTCGCGTGCAGGACGCCGCGCTTCCCGGACGACCTGATTTTGTTATCGATAGCGGCCAATGCGTGATCTTCACCCACGGCTGCTTCTGGCATCGCCACAACTGCTACCTGTTTAAAGTGCCCGCGACCCGCACCGATTTCTGGCTGGATAAAATTGGCAAAAACGTGGCGCGCGACGCGCGGGATATCACGTTGTTGCAGGAGCAGGGCTGGCGGGTACTGGTGGTGTGGGAGTGTGCGCTGCGCGGCCGAATGAAGCTGGATGACAGGGCGCTTATGGAGCGGCTGGAGGAGTGGATCTGCAGCGGCGGCAAAACCGCGCAGATCGACACTCAGGGCATTCGCCCGCTCAGGGTTTCTCCGCCTGATACGGCGTAACCACCGGTTTGGCCGGTAACAGATACTTGCCGAGCGTCACCAGCACCACGGCCATTATGATTATCCCCAGCGCCAGCCACTCTATGCTCGAAAGCGATTCCCCGCCAAGGCCCGTGCCCAGCAGGACCGCCACCACCGGGTTCACATAGGCATAGCTGGTGGCGACCGCCGGTGAGACGTTGCGGATCAGGAACATGTAGGCGTTAATCGCGATCACCGAGCCGAAAATCGCCAGATAGCCCACCGCCAGCCATCCCGACAGGTCGGGCAGGGGGGTCATTTTTTCTCCCGACAGCACGGACGCCGTCAGCAGCACGATCCCGGCGGCAACCATCTCAATGGCCCCGGCCATCATCCCGGTCGGCAACGCAATACGCGAGCCGTAGACTGAACCAAACGCCCAGCTCATCGAGCCAATCAGGATCAGCACCGCGCCCCACGGATTACCGCTCAGGTTGCCGCCGCTGTTGAGCAGAATAATGCCCGCCATCCCGATGGCGATCCCCAGCCACTCCAGCTTGCGCGTTTTGATGCCAAACAGACGACTAAAGCAGAGAGTGAACAGCGGCACGGTCGCCACGACGACCGCGGCGATCCCGGACGGCACGTTCTGATGTTCGGCGACGGTGACAAAGCCGTTGCCCACCGCCAGCAGCAGGACGCCAATCAGGGCAGCATTGAGCAACGGACGCAGGGGCGGCAGCTTATGGCCACGCAGGAACAGAAACGCCAGCAGCAGCGCGCCCGCAGAGAGAAAGCGCACCCCCGCCATCATAAGTGGCGGCCAGCTCTCCACCCCGATGCGGATCACGAAGTAGGTAGAACCCCAGATGATATAGAGCGCGAACAGCGCGCCCGCTAATGGTAATACTTGCCTGAAACGCATACTCCCTCACGGCGTAATAAAAAGGTCGCATATAGTTAACGTGAAAACTATCACGCTGGCGAGTACTTTAATTGTGTCGCAGATGTGAATAATTTGTTGACTTAATCGGGATGGTTTCGGGGTTCGCGGTTTTACTCCATACTGTTGTGGTAATTAACAAAAAAAGGAACGTTATTTTGGCGGGAAGTAGCTTATTAACACTGCTCGATGATATCGCCACGCTGCTGGACGATATTTCACTGATGGGAAAACTGGCGGCGAAAAAGACCGCGGGCGTGCTGGGGGATGACTTATCCCTCAACGCTCAACAGGTCACGGGCGTGCGCGCCAACCGCGAGCTGCCGGTGGTCTGGGCCGTGGCGAAGGGATCCTTTATCAATAAGGTGATCCTGGTGCCGCTGGCGCTGCTGATCAGCGCCTTTATCCCCTGGGCCATTACGCCCCTGTTGATGATTGGCGGGGCGTTTCTCTGTTTTGAAGGGGCAGAGAAGATCCTCCACACTATCGCATCGCGTAAAGACAAGGAGAAGGAGAGCCCGGCCGCGCGGCAACAGCGTCTGGAAGCGCTGGCCGCCAAAGATCCTGTCGCTTTCGAGCGCGATAAAGTGAAGGGGGCTATCCGTACCGACTTTATTCTGTCGGCGGAAATTGTCGCTATTACCCTCGGGATCGTGGCGGACGCGCCGCTGCTGAATCAGGTGCTGGTGCTCTCCGGCATCGCCATTCTGGTGACTATCGGGGTTTACGGACTGGTGGGGCTAATCGTCAAACTGGACGATATCGGCTACTGGCTGAGCGAGAAAACCAGCGCGCTGGCACAGGGGATCGGCAAGGCGCTGCTGGTGATTGCCCCCTGGCTGATGAAGTCATTATCGGTGATCGGCACCCTGGCGATGTTCCTGGTCGGCGGCGGGATTGTGGTACATGGTATTGCGCCGCTGCATCATGCCATTGAGCACTTCGCTGAGGCGCAAGGCGCTGTTATCGCAGCAATTTTACCGACGTTACTGAATCTGGTGCTGGGCTTTATCATTGGTCTTATCGTCGTAGCGGTAGTGAAAGTTGTCGAAAAAATGCGAGGTCGCTCACATTAATAGGCTGCGTCTATACCAGGCATAACTTCTATTCCTCGACTAAATTGATACAGTTTCACACTGATAAAGGAGGCGGTTATGGTCTTTCTGGTCAGCGATGAAGTTAAGCCTAAAAACGGCGGTCCACGTATGGTCGTTACCGGCTATGCCAGCGGAATGGTGGAGTGTCGCTGGTACGACGGTTACGGCATCAAGCAGGAAGCGTTTCGTGAAGATGAGCTTCAGCATGGTGACGGCACCCGGCGACAGGATATGGCTTAAGTCACGCTACGCCCGGCACTGCCGGGCGTTTTTGTTCGCTATAATCGCCAACAGCAGTAGCATTGCAAACCCGCCAGGCGTTAATGTCATGCGGATGGCAGAGTTGGCTTTCATGGAGAGTGTGTGGAGCACGATAACGTTTCAGGAAAAGACGCTTTTTCGGCGCGACACCGTTTTCATCCGGGCCGGGTTGTTAATATATGCTTTATTGCCGTCCTCATCTTCTCCACGCTGCTGACCTGGCGTGAGGCTGTGGTGCTGGAGGATGCCTACGCCGCCAGCCAGAAAAATCATCTGGAGACAGTGGTCAATTCACTGGATCGCCAGCTTGAATTCAGCGTTGAAAAACTGCTGTTTTTTCGCAACGGCATGCGCGACGCCCTTGAAACCCCGCTGGCCTCCACGGTGCTACACAATACTGTCTCCCATTTTAAAGATCTGCAGGGAAAACCCTTCTGGCAGCTGACGTTTGACGTGCGGCGCACCTTACCGCTAAATGGCGTTTCTGATGCCTTTGTGCGGCAAACCACCAGCCTGATACGCGACGAAGAGCGGCTAGAAAGAGAGCTGAGCGCCGCCTTCGAAATGGGCTATTTGCTGCGAATCGACGCGCCTGCGGCACACGCAAAGCGCGTGGTCTATGTCTCCCGCGCCGGGTTTTACGTCTCGACGGAACCTGCAGACTGGGGCAATGACATTATCTCCCGCTATTACCAGCTGGTAACACGCCCGTGGTACACCGGCCAGTCGGAACGTGAGAACCGGACCCGCAGCGTGCGCTGGTTTACCCAGGGGGCGGAGGATGGCACCGTCACCGTCAGCGTACCGGTCGATTATCAGCACTACTGGTACGGCGCGCTGGGAATAGACTTTACCCTTACCGGGCTCAAAAAATTGCTGCAGGACGCGGTAGACGGCAACGGTGAAGGGGAGTTCCAGCTCTACGACAACGGTTTTAACCTGCTCGTCACCTCAGAGAGCAATGCCGACGATGTGAACCATTTTGACGAGCGTGAGCGGGCGCAAATCGCCGCTGCGCTGGAAAAAGATACCGAAGGGGATCTCCGTCTGGGGAGCCGCTACGTCAACTGGCAGCATCTGGATCACTTCGATGGCGTGGTGTTGCGCATCCATACCCTTAGGGAAGGGGCCAACGGCGATTTTGGCAGTATTACTATCGCCCTGGCGCTGCTGTGGCTGCTGTTCACCGGCATGCTGGTCGTTTCCTGGATTGTGATCCGCCGGATGGTCAGCAATATGTACCGCCTGCAGCACTCGCTCCAGTGGCAGGCCTGGCACGACCCCCTGACGCGCATCAATAACCGTGGTGCGCTGTTTGAGCGCGCGAAAGCGCTGGCGAAGCGTTGTGAACAGCAAAAGCAGCCTTACTCGGTGTTGCAGATGGATCTTGATCACTTCAAAAGCGTCAACGACCGGTTTGGTCACCAGGCGGGGGATAAAGTGCTGACCCATGCGGCCGGGTTGATCACCCGTACGATACGGGAGCACGATGTCGCCGGTCGGGTTGGGGGAGAGGAGTTCTGCGTGGTGCTGCCGGACACCGGCCCGGTACAGGCGATGGTGATTGCCCAGCGCATTCGCGAGCGCATCAATCGCCGGGAGATCCTGGTGAAAAAGAGCCAGACGACCCGCGTCAGCGTGTCGATTGGCGTCAGCAGCGCGCAGGAAAGCGGGAATTACGATTTTGAACAGCTGCAGTCCATCGCCGACGCCCGTCTCTACGAGGCGAAGCAGCGAGGACGCAACCAGGTAGTGGGTCAGGACGAGAAGAAGTGATCCAGCCCTTCACGCCATCCGGCAGGACCGGGCTGGTGGGTATGGTAGACCCGCGCCGGGTCGTCGTTTTTTAGCGCCACGCCCTGGCGGTTAATGCCTTTGACCACCACGGCGTAATCGACGCTATCCAGCAGCGGGGCGTCGTTGGGGCCGTCCCCCAGGCCGAGGGTAGTGGGGAGCGCGCCTTCGCGCTGCAGGTACTGCTCGTTAAGCCAGTTAATCGCCTGGTCTTTGCCGCCGCGCTCATCCAGAACGTGCCAGAACCGCGCGCCCTGCACAAACTTCAGCCCCAGCCCGGCCAGCGCATCGTCAAAGGCGGCCATTCTCTCGTCGCTGTCGCGCCAGATAAGGGTCACCGAGGCTTCATGCAGCTTCGCCAGCGCCGCGCGCTCGCGGTTAAGCCCGGTCCACTCGCCAATCACCCGCTCATCCACATCATCAAAGGTGGTGAATTTATAACCCTCCCGGTCGCGCAGCTGGTTAATGACGTTAACGATGTCGGTATGGGCAGCGCCGGTGATTAACCGTGGGGCGTCGGGATGGTCGTTCCAGCGCACGTCCAGCTGGATCACCGCGCCGTTTTCGGCAATAAAGGGCAGGCCATCCAGGCCCAGGTCGCTCTGGATCTCCAGCATCTCCGCCGCGGTTTTACTGCTGCAGAGGATCACCGGGATCTGGTTGTCCCGTAACTTCTCCAGCCAGCCAAGCGCGGGCTGCCAGTCATAGGTGTGAATGTCCAGCAATGTGCCGTCCAGATCGCTATAAATGAGCAGCGGATCGTCAAGTGAAGGCATAGCATCTCCCGTAACTGATAAAGGCCTTTTATAGGATTTTTCTTAAAAGCAAATTCGCTAAAACGGTTTACGTCTGGAACCGATCCCGCGCACCCCGCGCCCCACGCGTGTTGTGGAACCATAACTAATATTTTAATTTCGCGCGGTAACTATAAATGTGAAGAATATTTCCTTGTCTTGCAAAAATTTTGCAGATAATGTTTACCCGACATCAGATTTCCTGGTGTAACGAATTTACAAGTGCTTCTTGCATAAGCAAGTTTGATCCCGGTCACCCCATGACCGGGATTTTTTTCGCCTCAGCGGTTCACTTCCGTTACGCTAAAATCATGAATATCCAGCTCGAAGGCCTCCGCCAGCTCGCGCCAGGTATGGTAATCCCTGTCGTTCACTCTGACCCGGGTAGGGTCATCCTCGATCCGCTTGACCTCGCTCTCGCTAATTTCATTGATTGCGGCGAGCAGGGCGTCAACGTCAACATTCACTTCCCGTTTTGCAGTCTCGCTGTACTCTTTTGCGGTCTTCATTCCTCACTCCTCATTTAACCGAACTCATCTGTAAGTATAGACCGCCGATAAAAGCGGCAATCGCGCGGCAACACGCTGCCAGTTTTCACGTTTTGTTCTACACTGGCTCAAAACCAGAGGAGGATTTTATGAACGTCAACGATCGGGTCACAGTTAAAACCGATGGCGGGCCGCGTCGCCCGGGTGTTGTACTGGCGGTTGAACAGTTTAATGAAGGCACGATGTATCTGGTCTCGCTGGAAGATTACCCGCTCGGGATCTGGTTCTTTAACGAGCTGGGCCACCCTGACGGTATCTTCGTTGAGAGCCAGGAGTAGCGTGGATGTCGGGTGGCGCGGGCTGGCCCGACCGGAATGAAAAATCTCTGGCATAGCCAGAGATCGGATTGCGTGTAAGAAAGGAGAAGGGGTTATCGCAGGTTAACGTAAATTCCGTTGGTCACATTATCTGTCAGACGAACGACATGATAGATCACTTGCTTATTATGCGTTTTTATCTTCCTTTTAATATTTCCCTTATGTGACGATACGGTTTTCGCCTTGATATTCATCTGGTCGGAAATCTGAATCGTTCCCTGTCCAGCCATCCACATTCGCAGCATGCTGGATTCAGTTCGGCTTAATGATAAAGTCGGAAAATTAAATTCCGCTACACTCTTTATCTCTTTGCTTAAATAATCCCCCACCAGTTCATCCAGTGATTCTGGTTTAATAGATTTTGAACTAATCAGAAGATTCTGACGAACCCGCAAATATTCATCGAAATGGATATTGGCTATCGCCATAAAAACAATAAACAGTGTGCCGGGATGTTGATTAATGATGTGCTTTATTTGCTGACTGTTGGCGGGGTCGTGAATGAAACAGTCCTCATTAATAAACACCACACCTGGCGTAAAGGCCTCGCATGCGGCGGCAAGTTCGTCAACGGTATGTACATCGTTGATGTCCTTTTTCTTTACCCCTCTGCTGGCCAGATACCCGGTTAACCCTAGCCGGGTGTAACTGCATAAATCCATAATGATCGTTGACATGGCATACCCTCACTCAATGCATAACGATAATTAACCACCTGCCTGAGAGCTCTATAACAGCCAAACGGGATGGAAAAAATAAATTACCTGTGAGCATTACAAGGACTTTCAGGCGAACTCACTATCCCGTAAAGTTACGTATAATTTGCCAGGAAACATCTTAAAGTAAAGTAAATGTTGAATTATGTGAGTAGCATTAAAACATTCAACCCGCATCAGATATATCCTGGCAGATGTTTCGCGTTCTTTATTTTAGGAATATCCTCAAAGAAACAATATAAAACACAGGGGTTATTATTTCGTCGGAAGTTCGCGCACGATATCGGCCAGCAAATTAAATACTTCACTGAATAAATGTTCGCAGAAAGGTGCAATAAGCGGCATGAGGAGGGAGATAAGCAGAATACCGATGGTCAGGGTAATCGGGAAACCAATGACAAACACCGAGAGCTGCGGCGCCATACGGTTCAGTAAGCCCAGCGACAGGTTGACTGCCAGCAGCAGGGTAATGAGCGGCAGCGCCAGCATCAGTCCGTTGAGGAAAATCAGCCCGGCCGCGCTGACCAGCGCCATGAAAGCGTTGCTGTTAACCGGATTGCCGCCAATGGGCAGCGTGTGGAAGGTATCCACCAGCATTGAAATCAGCCACAGATGGCCGTCAAAGGCCATAAACAGCAGCATCGCCAGCAGGTCGATGATACGGGCGAGGATGGGCATGTTCAGCCGGCTGCCCGGGTCAAAGAAGGTGGCGAACGACAGACCCATCTGCAGGCCAATCAGCTCCCCGGCCGTACGCACGGCGGCAAACGCGAACTGCATCGTAAAGCCGATGGCGACGCCAATCAGGATCTGCTGCAACCCCACCCACAGCGCCGGAGCGGAAAAAATGGGCACGTTTACCGGCGGCAGCGTCGGGGCGACAATAATAGTGATCAGGATTGCCAGACCGACCTTCACCCGCTTGGGAATGGCCCGCTCGCTCAGGATCGGCGCGGTAGAGATCAGCGCCAGAATGCGCAGCAGCGGCCAGAAGTAGAGGCCGAGCCACTCAAGCCATTGAACGCTGGTAACTTGCAGCATGACTAGCCGATGATGTAGGGCAGGTTGGTGAACAGATTGCGCATGTAATCCAGCAGCAGGTTCAGCATCCAGGGCCCGGCGATAATGATCGCCACAAACACGGCGATGATTTTCGGGATAAACGACAGCGTCATCTCGTTAATCTGCGTGGCGGCCTGCAGGATACTGATGACCAGACCGGTGACCAGCGCCACCAGCAGCAGGGGAGCGGCAACGGAAATGGCGACCTTCATCGCTTCCGTGCCCATCATCATGACCGATTCTGGCGTCATTGCGCGCTCCTCAACTGTAGAAACTTTGCGCCAGCGAACCCACCAGCAGCTGCCAGCCGTCCACCAGAACAAACAGCATCAGCTTGAAGGGCAGGGCGATGGTGGCCGGTGGCACCATCATCATCCCGAGCGCCATCAGGACGCTGGCAATCACCAGGTCGATAATCAAAAACGGAATGAAGATCGTAAAGCCAATCTGGAATGCGGTTTTCAGCTCGCTGGTGACGTAGGCGGGCAGCAGAATGCGCATCGGCACCGCTTCCGGCCCCTGAATCGGCCCGGCGTTAGCCAGACGGGCAAACAGCGCCAGGTCGGCTTCACGGGTCTGACGCAGCATAAATTCACGCAGCGGCTGCGCCCCTTTTTCCAGCGCCTCCTGCATCGAGATCTTCTCTTCGCTAAACGGCTGATAGGCGTCGACATAAATCTTGTCGATCACCGGGGACATAATAAAAAAGGTCAAAAACAGCGACAGACCGAGCAGCACCTGGTTAGGCGGCGCGGAGGGCGTACCCAGCGCGTTTCGCAGCAGGCCGAAGACGATGATGATACGGGTGAAGCTGGTCATCATCAGCAGGATTGCCGGGATAAAGGTCAGGGAGGTGATAAACACCAGCGTCTGCACCGGCAGAGACCAGCTCTGGCCACCGTTGGCCATCGGCGTGGAGATAAGGCCTGGCAGCTGGGCATACACGGCGGGAGCAAACAGGCCAAGGCCTGCCAGCGTAAGGGACAACAAACGGCGCATCACGATCTCCCGGAACGCTTAAGCAAACTCTTCATCACGGACTGAAAATCCGGTTGAACCTCTGCGCGACTCTCCTCAGAGACCGGCGCAGGCGGCAATGTATGCAGAATAGTAATTTGTGAGGCGGTGACACCCAGCACCAGCCGGGCGTCTTCCACTTCCACGATCACCACCCGCTCACGCGGGCCCAGCGAGGTGCTGGCAGCGAGCTTCAACCCGCGGGCTCCGGCGGTTTTGCCCGCCAGACCCACGCGTTTTGCAAGCCACGCGACAATCAGAATAAAGGCAATGATCCCCAGCAGCGCGCCGCTAACCTGAAGCAGCGGCGAGCCTGGAACGGCAGAGGGTTGTGAGACGATTGCCTGGGTTTTCATACTTAACGGCTCAGACGACGCATACGTTCAGACGGGGTGATGATGTCGGTGATGCGCACGCCGTACTTGTCGGCGACAACCACTACTTCACCCTGGGCAATCAGGTAGCCGTTGATCAGAATATCCAGCGGCTCACCGGCCAGACCGTCCAGCGCCACCACTGAACCCTGCGTCAGGCGCAGCAGCTCTTTGATGGTCATCCGGGTACGGCCCAGCTCCACGGTCAGCTTGACCGGGATATCCATGATCAGATCGATATCCTGCAGCGTACCGCTGACGTCACCGCCGCCCAACTGCTGGAATACCGCATCGGCAACGCTTTTGCTGGCCGGTGCCTGTTGTTCGTTTAACGCCTCAGCCCACAGATCGTCCAGTGCTCCGGTGTTGTCATCGGACGGATTGTTCATATCACTCATTTGGGCTGTTCCTCATTCAGAGAATTCAAAATCGGGTTGATCAGGTGCTCAACGCGTAACGCGTACTGATTGTTAACGGTGCCATACTGGCTGGTCAGCACGGGCACGCCATCCACATGCGCAATGATGCGGTCGGGTTTTTCTATCGGCAGAACATCGCCGGGTTTTAATTTTAAAATTTGCGACAAACGCAGCGGCACGTCGGCAAAGTTCGCCACCAGCTCCAGCTGGGAGTGCTGAACCTGGCGAACCAGGTTCTCACGCCAGTTCTGATCTTCATGGCGGGAGTTTTCCAGCGGCGGGTTCACCAGCACTTCGCGCAGCGGCTCAATCATGCTGAACGGCAGGCAGATGTTGAACTCACCGGTCAGGTTGCCGATCTCCACGTGGAACGGGGTGTTGACCACGATGTCGTTTGGCGAGGTGGTGATGTTGGTGAACTTCACCTGCATCTCGGAACGCACATACTCCACGTCCAGCGGGTGGATCGCCTTCCATGCGTCGCTGTAGCCCTCAAGGGCCAGCTTCAGCATGCGGTTGATGACGCGCTGTTCGGTGTGGGTGAACTCGCGCCCTTCCACTTTGGTCGGGAAACGTCCGTCGCCGCCAAACAGGTTATCCACGGCGATAAACACCAGGCTTGGCGAGAAGACGAACAGGCCCGTGCCGCGCAGCGGCTTCAGGTGGATCAGGTTGAGGTTCGTTGGCACCGGCAGGTTACGCGCGAACTCATGATACGGCTGAATGCGGATCGCGCCGACGGTGATATCCGGGCTACGGCGCAGCAGGTTAAACAGCCCCATACGGAACTGACGCGCGAAACGTTCGTTAATGATCTCCAGCGCCTGCAGACGCTCGCGCACCACGCGACGCTGGGTATTAGGATCGTAGGGGCGAATGTCGCTTTCGCCCGCCTGGCCCGCTTTTGGTTCGTCGGCCTTATCGCTGTCGCCGTTGAGCAGCGCATCGATTTCCGCCTGAGAAAGAATACTGTCGCCCATGTCGTTACCGCAGAATGAAAGCTGTATACAGAACGTCGGTGACTTCCTGCTTAGGTTGACCGCTGATCAGAGGCGCGGCCAGCGTTTGCTTGATGGCTTCTACCAGCTTCTGTTTACCTTCATCGGTAGAGAGCTGGGCAGGATCCTGACGGGAAAACAGCAGCAGCAGACGGCTGCGCACTTCCGGCAGGTACTCACTCAGACGCGCGCGGGTGGCTTCGTCTTTCAGGCGCAGCGTAACGCCCACGTAAAACACGTGATCGGCGTCGCCCAGGTTAACGGTGAACGTATCCAGCGCGAAAAAGACCGGTGCAGCCGGTGGTGGTGGCTCTACTTTGGCTTCGGCTGAAGGGGCTTTATTCATACGCCAGTAGCTGTAACCTGCGGTGGCGCAGGCGGCGAGCGTAATTAACACCAGCAGCGGGATCCAGATGGAACGCTTACTTTTTTTGGTGATGGCGGAGTCAGTCATCTGTTGCGTGCTTCCTGTTTCGGAACTGCTAATGTGGTGATTATCCCGTGTCCCGTCGCCGTCAAAGGGTCGAAAAGACGGGGATAATCACGCTACCTCTGGCGTTTAGGTTTAGGCGAAGATATCGACAGCGCTGTTTCCACGCGCGGTAGACTGCAGGGAGGCAGGTACCGCCAGCAGCTCATCGTTCTCTTCATCAAATCCGCCGGCATTGCCGGAGCGGGATGCCTGCTGATGATGCTGAGAAGAGGCCTGCTGTTGACCGTTAAAGTTTTCACTGCTGATGCTGCTTTGGGTCAGCTGAATGCCGTTCTCCGCCAGTTGGGTGCGCAGAACCGGCAGCGCCGCTTCCAGCGCCGCGCGAACGTGGCTATGGCCTGACACCATCTGCAGCTGCGCCTGATTATCATCCAGCTTGAGGGTGATCTGCACCTGGCCAAGATCTTCCGGATGCAGACGCAGTTCGGCGCTCTGCTGGCCCTGACGGGTAAACAGCGTGATGTGCTGGCTGATGGTCTGCTGCCACTCGTTGCTGCCCAGCTGGGCGCTGACCACCGGTGCGGCGGCAAAGGTCCCCTGGACGGAGGTATGAGTACTGACAATCGGCCCCATCGTGGCGGTTGGCCCGGTCGGGGACGGAGTGCTCTCTGCCGCCTGTTTGTTGATGGTCGCGGCGACGGCTGGCGTCAGTTGGTTGTCGGCAACCAACGCATCTTTATCCTGAGCGACGGTTTTCGTGCTGCCCAGGGCATTGGTATCCAGGGCTGGCTGGCGTCCGCGCTCGCTGGTGGCTGCCGCCTTCACGTCAAGACTGGTGGCGCTGACCGGCTGAGGGGCCGCAGCGGTTGCGGTCTGCTGGTGGGGCAGCATTGCCATTAAGGCGCTTAAGCCCGCCAGCTCCTCTTCGCTGAGCTCGGTTTTACTGTCCGCCTCTTTCGCCGCCTGGGTCAGGCTCTTCAGCACGTCGCTTTTGGCTGCGGGCAGCAGGCCCTGCGTCAGCCCCGGCGGGGTGGCTTTTTCGTCGGTGAACGTCAGGTCCTGACGCGCCAGCAGTTCGGCCAGCTTACCGGCATCGGCGTCAACGTCGGCGTCAGCCGCACCGGCCTGCAGTGCCGCTTTCGCGAGCTTGCCGCCCGATGCCTGCAGATCGCTCAGCGTCAGGCCAGCTTCTTTGCCCTGGCCTTTTGCATCGCTTAACGCGCCCGCCAGCAGGGCAAGAAAATCCTGCGCGCCATCGGCCGCTTTTCCGCCCCGGACGCCAGCAGTAAGTTCGCTGTCGGTCGAGAGCAGTTGTTGAAGGGTGATCATTCCGGGGTCCTCATTGTTGCCCGCTGGGCAAATTCATCCATTTTTTTCTGATCGAGACGGTTTTCCGCCAGCATAGCGGCGGCAAGCTGGCGATCCTGCAGCGTCTGCCAGGCCTGTAGACGCTGTTTCTTTTCGCGCCAGACGTTCAACGCCCGGTCAACCTTTTCGGTCCACTGAAGTACCTGCTGGCGATGCTGTTCGATCGCTTTTTCCAGCGTCTGAATGAACTGTTGGTAGTTGATCCAGCGCTGGCTGCCGATGCCCTGCGTCATATCGGTATTGAGGTTATTGCGATACTCATGCTGGTAGTCGATCAACATCTTCAGCTGCTCTTCCGCCTGCTGGTAACCGCGGCGCATCGCGCCCAGCTGCTGTGCGGCAGTATCAACGTCTTTTTCGGCCAGATCTTTCAGCGTGGTTAATGCGCCGTGTTGTGCCATGACATTCGCCCTCTACCTGGTTACGCCTGCGGGAAGATCATCTCCAGAGCCTGGATTGAGCTTTCCCAGTCGGCTTTTTCAAAAATACCCTGCTGCAGATACGCCTCCAGGTGCGGCCACAGGGCAATCGCCTTGTCGAGCATCGGGTCGCTGCCTTTGGCATAGGCCCCGACGCTGACCAGATCGCGGTTGCGCTGGAAGCTGGAGAGCAGCTGCTTGAAGTTACGCACCCGGGCGTAATGCTTCTCGGAGATCAGAGCCGTCATCGCACGGCTGATCGAGGCTTCAATATCAATCGCCGGGTAGTGGCCCGCTTCGGCCAGGCGGCGCGACAGAACGATATGGCCGTCGAGGATCGCACGCGCCGAGTCGGCAATCGGATCCTGCTGGTCATCGCCTTCGGTCAGAACCGTGTAAAACGCGGTAATCGAGCCCCCGCCGCTGATGCCGTTACCCGCGCGCTCGACCAGCGCCGGTAATTTGGCAAACACCGACGGCGGATAACCTTTGGTGGCCGGCGGTTCGCCGATCGCCAGGGCGATCTCACGCTGGGCCATCGCATAACGAGTCAGGGAGTCCATGATCAGCAGCACGTGCTGACCCCGGTCGCGGAAATCTTCGGCGATGCGGGTGGCATAGGCGGCGCCCTGCATACGCAGCAGGGGAGAGACGTCCGCCGGGGCGGCAATCACTACCGAGCGGGCACGCCCATCGGGCCCGAGGATGTTCTCGATAAAATCTTTCACTTCACGGCCACGCTCGCCAATCAGCCCAACCACGATAACGTCGGCCTGGGTATAGCGAGCCATCATCCCGAGCAGCACCGATTTCCCGACGCCGGAACCGGCAAACAGGCCCATACGCTGGCCGCGACCGACGGTCAGCAGGGCGTTGATCGGGCGCACGCCGGTATCCAGCACATGCTCGATCGGCGTTCGTTGTAACGGGTTGAAGGGCTGGGTTACCAGCGCGCCGGTTTCGGTGGTATCGGGCGCGGGCAGGCCGTCCAGCGGTTTACCGCCGCCGTCCAGCACGCGTCCGAGCAGCGCCGGGCCGAGCGGCAGTTGTTTGCCGCTGTGCAGTCCGTCGCCGGATAAATTTTTGGCATACACCCGCGCGCCGGGCAGAACCCCTTCGACCTCTTCCAGCGGCATCAGGAACAGGCGCTGGCCGTTAAAGCCGACCACTTCACTCTCGACTTCGCGGATCTCATTCCCGTCTGGCCGCTCAATAATGCAGGTGGCCCCCAACGGCAGCTGAAGGCCCGTGGCTTCCAGCACCAGGCCGGTGGCGCGGGTTAAGCGGCCATAGCGACGCACGGCGGGCAGCTGCGCCATCTTCGTTTCAAAGTTGTCGAGGGTGTTGAGCCAGCGGGTGAGGCGTGCGGTCATCAGATGACTCCCGGTGCCGCCAGGCGGCACAGTTCCTGCCAGCGGGTGGCTACGCTGGCATCCAGATCCCCTTCATCGGCGGAGACTTTACATCCGCCGTGATGCAGGGTCGGATCGCCGCGCAGACGCCAGCCGTGCAGGCTCAGGGTCGCGCCGAGCATCTCTTCCACGCGCTGAAGATCGTCCGGGTGAACGCGCAGCTGCGGTTTGCCGCTGAACAGCGGCTCCTGTTGCAACAGCCCCTGAATCTGTTTGATGAGCGACGAATTATCTACCGGCGGCGTGTGGCCGATCACCTGGCGTGCCGCCTCCAGCGCCATCTGCATCAGACGCGAGGCGATAACGCTGTCCAGCGCATCAAGCGTGTTCTGGAACTCGCTCACCAGCTGCTGCATGCGGGCATGGATCGGCGCCTGCTGCGAGCGCGCCTGCTCTAACCCCTGCGCCAGGCCCTGAGCCAGACCTTCCTGATAGCCCTGATCCTGACCTTTCTGCCGGCCTTCGTTCAGCCCGGCAGCATAGCCCTGATCGTGCGCCTGCATCTGGATCTGTGCCAGCTGCTGCGCGCGCTGCTCCTCTTCGCTTAATTCGGGCGCGTCGTCGTCCTCGCCGGGTTCGGCAGGGGCGACGCTCGCGGGCACAAATTCCGCGCGGGGAGGGGAGAGGTCATCCGGCGTCCAGACCTTCCACGGCAGTTCATCAGACATAGGTATCCTCGCCGCTGCCTACCACCATCTCGCCGGTTTCGGCCAGACGACGCACAATAAGCAGGATTGCTTTCTGTTCGTTTTCCACCTGAGACAGACGCACCGGACCACGGTTGGCAAGGTCGTCGCGCAGGATATCCGCCGCACGCTGGGACATATTGCGCAGGAACTTCTCGCGCAGCGGCTGTTCGGCACCTTTGAGGGCGATAAGCAGCGATTCGGAGTCCACTTCCTGCAGCAGGCGCTGGATACTGCGGTCGTCCACGTCGACCAGGTTTTCGAACAGGAACATCTCGTCGATAATTTTCTGTGCCAGTTCGCCGTCGAACTCGCGTACTGCGGTAATAACCGCCTCTTCCTGCTGCGTTTTCATCAGGTTGATAATTTCGGCCGCCGTTCTCACGCCGCCCATTTTGCTGCGCTTGAGGTTCTGGCCGTCGAGCAGGCCGTTCAGCACCTCGGTCAGCTCCGCCAGCGCCGCCGGCTGGACGCCGCCGAAGGTGGCGATACGCAGCATCACATCGTGACGCAGGCGTTCGTCGAACAGCGCCAGAATATCGGCCGCCTGACCCCGCTTGAGGTGAACCAGGATGGTGGCGATGATCTGCGGATGCTCGTCGCGAATAAGATCGGCAGCAGTTTGCGGCTCCATAAAGTTGAGCGTTTCGATGCCGCTGGCGGTGTCGCGGGTCTCGAGAATATCTTCCAGCAGGCTGGCCGCGCGCTCTTCGCCGAGCGCTTTGACCAGCACCGAACGCAGGTATTCGTTGGCGTTGACGTTGAGCGCCGCGAACTGTTCCGCTTCCTGCTCAAACTCTGCCAGCACCTCGGTCAGCTGTTTGTTGGAGATCTGGCGCACGTTGGCCATCGCCGCGCTGAGAACCTGCACTTCGCGCTGGGAGAGGTGTTTGAACACCTCTGCCGCCCGGTCCTCGCCAATGGTCATCAGCAGGATGACGCTTTTATCCGTTCCGGTAAGGTTACTCATTTTCTGTACTCATCCACTGGCGAATGACCAGCGCCACGACGCGCGGATCGTTATCTGACATTTCGCGAATACGCTGGCTCATCACTTCAGCGCCCATGCGCTGGTTAGCACGGCGCTGCTGCATCTGTTCGTCTTTGCTGAGGCGGACTTCCACCGCTTCTTCTGTTTCCTGACGCAGCATGGTCTGCTCTTTCAGCGCTTTCGCTTCCTCTGCGCGACGGACGATCTGCGGACGTACCGCTTTACGCCACAGCAGCCAGGCGACAATCACCACCAGCAGCCAGCGACCGGCTTCCAGCATCTGCTCGATAAACGACTGGGTTTTCCAGAACGGCAGCTCGCCGCTGGTATCGTCAACCGCGCTGAACGGTGAGTTCACGACGTTTAAGGTATCGCCACGCTTCTCGGAGTAACCCATGGCTTCACGGGTCAGGTTTTCGATCTGTTTCATCTGCTCGGCGGTCAGCGGCAGCGGCTTACCGTCCGGCAGGGTTTTGTAGTTAACGACCACCGCCACGGAGAGACGCTGCACATCACCGGTGTTCATTTTGGTGTGGCGAATGGTGCGATCGACTTCGTAGTTAGTGGTTTCGTTGCGGCTGCTGGTGCGCGGGCCGGAATTCGCGGCCGACGCCGTTTGCTGCTGCTGTTGGTTCGCCTGTTGGCCGTTCTGCTGGTTCTGTGCCGGGGCGTTAATGGGCGCGGTGTTGGCCGGGGCAGGCTGGTTGGAGAGCGCGCCCGGCACGCCGCCAGGATTTGGCCCGCCGACCTGCAGGTTTTCATTCACCTGACGCGAGCGCATGACCGCCTGGGCGGCATCGCCGTTCGGACGATATTGCTCTTCGGTCTGCTCTTTATCGGAGAAATCGATCTGCGCGGTGACCTGGGCATGCACGTTAGCTGTCCCGACAATCGGGCCCAGAATCGCTTCGATGCGGCTCTGAACGCGATTTTCCACGTCAGTGGCATATTTCAGCTGCGCGTCATTCAGATCGCGATCGCCGTTATTGGATTTGGTTAACAGGCGGCCCATCTGATCCACCAGGGTCACGTTACCCGGCGGCAAACCCGCCACGGCGCTGGAGACCAGATGCACCACCGCGCTAATCTGCCCTTCATCCAGCGCGCGGCCAGGCTGCAGATTAACGGTGACGGAAGCCGACGGGGCTTTTTGTTCACGCACAAACAGCGTCGGTTTTGGCATGGCCAGGTGAACACGGGCGCTCTTCAGCGGGCCCAGCGTTTCGATGGTGCGGGCCAGTTCGCCTTCCAGCGCGCGCTGGTAGTTAACCTGCTCGCTGAACTGGCTGATACCGAATTTTTCCTGATCCAGCAGCTCAAAGCCTACCGCGCCGCCTTTCGGCAGCCCTTGCTGGGCAAGACGTAAGCGGAGTTCATGAACTTTATCGGCAGGGACTTCCAGCGCGCCGTCGTTATCCGCGAAGCGGTAAGGGACGTTCATCTGGGTTAACTGGGTGACGATAGCGCCGCCATCCTGGTCAGAGAGGTTGCTGAACAGGGTGCGGTAGTCAGGTTGTTTGGCCCATAAGACCATAGCGACCACAATAGCGATGGCGGCAGCACCTGCCACGATCAATGGCACTTTAGGGTTCGCGCGCAGGCGGCTCATCCATTCGAGAGATTTAGTTTGAGGGCCTGATGTTGCTGACGCAGTCATAGCGCACCTCGTGACTCATCGTGGATTTCATTATTGGTGTGGAGAAACAAAACAGACTCCCGGGTCGGCAAACACAACAAAAATTCCATAATCATGGCCGTGCCATTATTTGATGAATCGGGAATTTCTATGCGTCAAATAACCTGGTTTTTTATCGCTATTTAGCGCCTTTATCTCATTGACAGACTGCTACTCTTGAGCGCGTAAAAATCCATCAGGGGAAAGTCATGGCAATACAGGGGATTGAAGGCGTCATCAGCCAGCTTCAGGCAACGGCAATGACCGCCCGGAATCAGAACGTGGCTGACGTGCAGTCAACCGTCAGCTTCGCGGGCCAGCTGCATGCGGCGCTGGACCGGATCAGCGACACGCAAACCGCGGCGCGCGTGCAGGGCGAAAAATTCACTATGGGCGCGCCGGGCATCGGGCTGAACGATGTGATGACCGATTTACAAAAAGCGTCGGTGTCGATGCAGATGGGCATCCAGGTGCGTAACAAGCTGATGCAGGCGTACCAGGACGTGATGAGTATGCAGGTTTAGTCCTTCTGGTGCTGGCGACGCGACGGCTTTAATGCCACACTATTTTTTTCTCCGTACATGGAATCATGATGAAAAAAATAGCAATTATGGCGGGGCTGCTGGCGTTAACCGGCTGTGTGCAGGTCGATAAATATCAGGACGTGATCAAGCATCCGGTCCCGGCTGAACTGGCGGGTTACTGGCAGTCAAAAGGGCCGCAAAGCAGCCTGGTCAGCCCGGAAGCGATGGCGACGCTGGTGGTGACGCAAGAAGGGGATACCCTGGATTGCCGTCAGTGGCAGCGGGTAGTGGCCGTACCGGGGAAAATCATGCTGCGTTCTGACGATTTTTATAACGTCACCCGCAAGCTGGATATTTATCCGCTGGAGCGTGAAGGCTCGGCCATCGAGTATGACGGGATGATCCTGCAGCGCGTCGATCGTCCTACCGTCGAGTGCGCCGCTTACCTCAGTAAAAATCCGCTCGAAAGCAAACTGCCGTAACGATCTGCAGACCGGGCAGGCGCAGCGCCGCCCGGTTTTACAGCTTATAACACCTCTTCCATCACCCACACGCTGACGCTGCCACCGTTGCAGGTAAAGACGCCGGTGCCGGTTTCGTCAGTGGTCACGATCTCCTCCCGGTTGCCGAGAAAATCTTTCCAGCTCTTGTTGCCGTAGTTCTCCCCAAGCGCGATCGTTTTTTCGCCCTCATCGCCGTTAGAGAGCACCACCACGCAGCCGGGATCGTCGTCGGTGCCGCTGCGGCTGAAGGCGATACAGTTAGGGTGATCGAACCACAGGGTCTGGATGCCGTGTGCAAAGCGCTGACGGGCGAGGATCAACTGGTCGAGCTGCTCGATCACCGGCATGTCGATGTGGTACGTCTCGCCATCACCGCCGGTGTCGTCATAGCTTGCACCATACAGATCAGGGTAAAAGACGCTGGGAACGCCGTTTTCACGCAGCAAAATCAGGGCATAGGCCAGCGGCTTAAACCAGGCTTCGACCGGGGCTTCCAGCGCCTGTAGCGGCTGGGTGTCGTGGTTTGCAACCAGCGTCACCGCATGGAACGGATCGGCCTCCACCAGCGTGCCGGTGAAGATTTGGCTCATGTCGTAATCCCGACCCTGTCGCGAGGCTTCGTGAAACTTCATGTGCAGCGGGGCGTCGAAGAGCATGGTTTTGCCTTCAACCTGATCGATATACTGCTGCAGTTTATCGACATCATGCGACCAGTATTCCGCCACGATAAACAGCGGCTTCGGCGCGACCTCCTGCACATGTTCGATCCACTCTTTATAGAACCAGGCCGGAATATGTTTCACCGCATCCAGACGGAAGCCGTCGCACTGGGTCTGTTCCATCACCCAGCGCGCCCAGTATTTGATCTCCTCGGTCACCGCACGGTTACGAAAATCGATGTTTTCGCCCATCAGGTAGTCAAAATTCCCCATCTCGTTATTGACCTGATCGTTCCAGCCGTCGCCAGTGTAATCATTGACGATCTTAAAGACGCCATTTTCCTCAGGATTTTCGATATGGTCGATGCCGCTGAAGCATTTGTAATCCCAGATAAACTCTGAGTACTTTCCGGCGCGAACGGGGAAGGTGTAGCGGGTCCAGGCTTCGCATTCAATAATCTCGTCATCGATCTGATTGCGATCGTCGGCATTGACGCGCTGGACGCGGATGGACTCTTTCTCATCGGCGCCCATTTTGTGGTTCACCACCACGTCCAACAGCACTGCGATGTCGTTGCGTTTCAGCGCGTCGATAGCGGCCAGCAGCTGGTTTTTGTCACCGTATTTGGTGGGAATAGATCCTTTTTGATCGAACTCGCCGAGATCGAAAAGATCGTAGCAGTCGTAACCCACAGAGTAGCCGCCGGTAGCGCCTTTATAGGCCGGAGGCAGCCAGACCATGTTGATACCGATCTCGTTTAAGCCATCGGCACGCTCGGCCACTTCCGGCCAGAGTTTACTGCCTTCAGGGTAATACCAATGGAAGAACTGCAAGAGGGTGGGGTTTTTCATCTTCCGTGCTCCAGTTTAAGAACACAGAGAGTATGAGCGAGACGGAAGAAGTTAGCGGGTGAAATAGTGAAATATATTCACCCGCCTGTAATCAACCCCCGTTCAGATATCCGCGGGGAAAAGAATATTGCCAGAGAGACGTCCATAAGTTGCATTCAGATTATGTTGTCGGGAAGAGTGCCCAACCAAAGTTCTCAGCTCGTCCATACGCTGTTGCAGCAAGGCTTTAAGCTCAATTTCATTGTCGAGGATCTGACGCAGCATCGGGCGTATTTGCGCCTGTATGTGCGGCGCAATTTCATTCGCATCCTGAAACTGTGTTAGCTTTTCAACGGCGGTCAGATATTTCACTTCAAAAGTAATCAGCTCATCCCAGCGCCCTGATTTTGACAGGGCCAGCATCGAGGCGCTGGTGGTTAGCAGTTGCTGATAGTGTTGGAGCAATCCCAGATTGGCTTCCATTAGTAATTGTCCCGGATATGTTGAGAATTGGGGCCTATCTCTTTCCAGGCATCAGCGATGTTATTGAGTAACCCCGCCACTTCATTAATGGCATCAATGTCATTATGAATATTGGCCTGTAAAAGACGTCGGGTCATGTAGTCGTAGAGGCTGTCCAGATTGGTGGTTAACTCACCACCAACCTCATGATTCAGCCCTGACTGCAGACCATTACTGATAATATTGATGGCTTTGCCCAGCGCCTGCCCTTTACCGGGAATATCACCTTGCTCAATCAAAATAATGGCTTTTTTCATGGCGCTTAACGCGCCATCAAAAAGTAATACCACCAGTTGATGCGGGCTGGCACTCAGGACGGCACTCTCTACGCTAACCTGCGCATAGGCCTGAATTCCCGATTTTGTATACATCGTAAAACCTCAACTCATCATTCATTAACTGTTCATGGCGTTGAACTGTTGGGTCAGATAGCTCCCGGTTTGATCCATGGAAGAGACCAGCTGACTCAAACTGGTGAACTGCGTTTTGTAGCGCGCCATGGTGGCGGTAATCTGTGCGTTAACACGGTCGTACTGATCGGACAGGTTTTTCAGCGTCTTATTGATACCATCGGTGGCACTCTTGACCGAACCCTCTGTCCCTAACATGTCTTTCAGCAGGTTGCTGGTCTGGGTCGCTAAGCCGGTGGTTTTACCGTCACCGGACAGCAATGCAAGCACGTCGGTAGATTTTTCCGTCAGGGCTTTCCCTAACTTGGTGCTGTCCACGGTCAGCTTACCGTTTACATCCTGGGTAATACCCAACTGCGACAGCGAAGACAGAGAACCGGAACCTTGTGTAGCCGAGACCGCAGAACGCAGGCGCGTCTGGATATTACGCAGCGTGCCATCGCCCAGCAGATCGCCGTTGCTCGTGTCCTGAGAACCATCGCCCTGTTTAACCGCGGTATATTTGGTCTGGTTGCCGATGGTGGTCTGCAACGAGTTATACGCATCGACAAACGCCTGGATCGCATCGGTCATCGGCTGGTTGTCTTTCACTATCGACAAGGTTTCCGGGCTGCCGACGTTAGTTTTGGTCAGGTTGAGCGTCACGCCTTCTGGGGCATCGGTAATGGTATTGCTGCTACGCGTAATCTGAATACCATTAATATTTACGACAGCATCAGATGCGGGAACCTGAATTTTCATCGCTGTTGATGCGTCATTAGCGTCATGGCTGATGAATTTAGCCAGCGCGGCATCATCTGTCGTGATAGTCATCTCATTCGTTGTGCCACTATCACGTGATGTCAGTGACAAATAGTAACTGTTGTCATCTGCCTTAATGATACTGGCTGTAACACTGCCCTGTTTAGCGTTAATGGCATCACGCATATCCGCAAGGCTGGTTTTGTCGCTGGCCAGGGTCACCGTCAGCGGATCTTTCTGACCCGGTTGCGTGATGGTGATCGTGCGCGAACTCATGCTGCTGTCACCCAGATCGGTATCTTTACTGGCGACTTTCGGGCTCAACAACGTCTGCGCAGCAGCCAGTTTAGTCACTTCTACCGAGTAGGTTCCGGCGGATGCGCTGCTGGCCAGCGTTGCACTGAACGCAGTATTGGTGCTACTCACTTTTGCCTGCGCAATCGCAGAAGTGTTTTTCAGCGCGTCTGACGCAGTCTGAAACTTGGTCAATGCAGTCTGTACCACGCCCCATGCCGTCAGTTTTGCTTTGTAAGAGGTCTGCTGCGTAGTGATCGGCGTGAGTTTGGTCTGTTCGGCTGTCTGTAAATTGTCATACAACGTATTGAGATCCAGGCTGGTACCTGCACCGAGTGAACTAACACTTGCCATATTTTCATCCTTTATTGAGACAATTGCTGGATGCTCTATCGGCAGAAATTGCAAAAGATTAGCGTTTTTTTATCGTTTTCAATGCGGAAATTAAGCGGAAAAATAGCGGGCAGTTTGCCTCTTTAAAAAAGTGCGCATTTGTCTAAAGGTTAGGAAGGTAAGGTCGATAAATAAAATAACGGTGACAAAACCGTAGGCAGTTGCCTGAATCCGAAACTTTTAAAGGAATACATCATGGCTGTTATTAATACTAACACCTTGTCTCTGATGACTCAGAGCAACCTGAACAAATCTCAGTCTTCCTTGGGGACTGCGATTGAGCGTCTGTCCTCCGGCCTTCGTATTAACAGCGCCAAAGATGACGCGGCGGGTCAGGCGATTGCTAACCGCTTCACCTCTAACATTAACGGCCTGAATGTGGCTGCACGTAACGCCAACGACGGTATTTCCCTGGCGCAGACCGCAGAAGGCGCGCTGAGCGAAATAAACAACAACTTACAGCGTGTGCGTGATCTGACCGTTCAGGCGCAGAACAGCTCTAACTCGGCTTCCGATCTTGACTCTATTCAGTCTGAAGTTAACCAGCGTATGGCTGAAATCGACCGAGTAACCACTCAGACCGATTTCAACGGTATTAAAGTTCTGAACAACACAACGGCTACCGCGAAAAGCTATAATTTCCAGGTAGGCTCCAAAGATGGTGAGACTATTGGAATCTCGCTCAACAGTGCTGCTGGATGGAACCTGGCATCTTCAAGCAGTGCTGCAGGTGCAGCAGGTACAACTACTGCAGTTACTGCAGGAGGGGTATATGCTAACACCGTTGCAGCCGCAACTTTGACTGATGTTAATGGAGTCGCTGGCAACCGTTCAGTTGCTGCGGTTGGTTTTGACGTAAGAAGCGGTAAAGTTACTGCTGCAGCGTTGGGGGGAGGGAATGCACTTGCAGATATCGATAACGCTATTAAAGCCGTTGATAATCAGCGTAGTTCGCTCGGTGCTTCTCAAAACCGTTTTGAATCAACAGTAACTAACCTGAACAACACTGTGAATAACCTGTCTGCTGCACGCAGCCGTATTCAGGATTCCGACTACGCGACCGAAGTGTCTAATATGTCACGTGCGCAGATTCTGCAGCAGGCTGGTTCTTCTGTTCTGGCCCAGGCCAACCAGGTTCCGCAGACCATGCTGTCCCTGCTGCGTTAAGCTTGTTATTACTACTTAAAAAAAGCGCCATTTATTGGCGCTTTTTTATTGCGTTAAATCTGACCTTAAACGCTATCAATTCCACTAAAGTTTGAAATAGTCCTGTCGATAACAGTTTGGAAGGCGATGAAGCCGCAGGCCGCAGGCCGTAACTTAATGACAAATATTGAAGGATAAAAATCATGGCAGTTATTAACACTAACACCCTGTCGCTGATGACACAGAGCAATCTGAATAAATCTCAGTCTTCGCTGGGTACTGCGATCGAGCGTCTGTCTTCTGGTCTGCGTATTAACAGTGCCAAGGATGACGCAGCAGGGCAGGCGATTGCTAACCGTTTTACCTCTAACATCAATGGTCTGAACGTTGCAGCACGTAACGCCAACGACGGTATTTCCCTGGCGCAGACCGCAGAAGGCGCGCTGAGCGAAATCAACAACAACCTGCAACGTGTACGTGACTTGACCGTACAGGCGCAGAATAGCTCAAACTCCGCGTCCGACATTGACTCTATTCAGTCTGAAGTCAACGAACGTATGAAAGAGATTAATCGCGTTGCTACCCAAACTGACTTTAACGGTATTAAAGTATTGAATAATACTGCGTCAAAAACGTTTGATTTCCAAGTCGGTTCAAAAGATGGCGAGCAAATTGGCATCACTATGAACGATAAGACTTCTTGGGATAAATATACTGCAGCCTCTACGGCTGGTGTTGCTGGTCTGAGTGGTAACTTTGTTGCTGCCGATCGCAAGGTAGGAAGCAATGGTTATGATGTATTGCAGAACGATGGTACTAACAGCACAGGTTTAAAAACCATCGACGATGCGATTAAAGCTGTCGATACGCAGCGTAGCTCTCTGGGTGCTTCCCAGAACCGCTTTGAATCCACCATCACCAACCTGAACAACACCGTGAACAACCTGTCTGCTGCCCGCAGCCGTATTCAGGACTCTGATTACGCCACCGAAGTGTCCAACATGTCTCGTGCGCAGATCCTGCAGCAGGCTGGCTCTTCTGTTCTGGCCCAGGCCAACCAGGTTCCGCAGACCATGCTGTCCCTGCTGCGTTAATACTTTTAACGCAACAAGCATAAAAGCGCCGCATGTCGGCGCTTTTTTACATTCATTAGGTTGCTTATGAAAGCGGGTGCTTAAAACGCTAAAGTTTAATGATGACCAGTCGATAACTTTCATGATGGCAATGAAGCCGCAGGCCGCATGCCGTAACTCATGAATAAAATTGAAGGATATATATTATGGCAGTGATTAACACTAACACCCTGTCGCTGATGACTCAGAGCAACCTGAACAAATCTCAGTCAACTCTGGGTACGGCGATTGAGCGTCTGTCCTCCGGCCTGCGTATCAACAGCGCGAAAGACGATGCTGCTGGCCAGGCAATTGCTAACCGCTTCACTTCCAATATCAACGGCCTTAACGTTGCAGCCCGTAACGCCAACGACGGTATCTCTCTGGCACAGACCGCTGAAGGTGCGCTGGGTGAAATAAACAACAACCTGCAGCGTATCCGTGACCTGACCGTGCAGGCACAGAACAGCTCAAACTCCGCGTCTGATATCGACTCCATCCAGTCTGAAGTTAACCAGCGTATGGAAGAAATCAACCGCGTCACCAATGAAACTGACTTTAACGGCATTAAAATTCTGGATAACGCGGCATCGAAGAAATTTGATTTCCAGGTAGGCTCAAAAGATGGAGAAAAAATTTCCATTACTATGGACACCAGTGATTTCAGTGCGACCGGTGGGTGGGATATGTATGATGCAACGGGTACTGCAGCTGCAGGCTTAGCGCAAGTTAACTCTGAGGCACGTACTGTCGACGCAAAGGGGTTTGACGTTCGTAAAGTGGCTACAGGTGCTTATAGCGCGACAGATACCGCAACTTGGGGCGCACTACAGACCATTGATGCGGCAATTAAATCTGTTGACACCCAGCGTAGCTCTTTAGGTGCTTCCCAGAACCGTTTTGAATCCACCATTACCAACCTGAATAATACCGTGAACAACCTGTCTGCCGCCCGCAGTCGTATCCAGGACTCCGACTACGCGACTGAAGTCTCCAACATGTCCCGCGCGCAGATCCTGCAGCAGGCTGGCTCTTCTGTTCTGGCCCAGGCTAACCAGGTTCCACAAACCATGTTGTCCCTGCTGCGTTAATCCTTCAACGTAGCCAGTAAAAGCGCCGCTTGTAGGCGCTTTTTTTATTTACATTCATTAGTGAAACGTTCAAAGACATTAAAATAATTAAAGTTTGAGTGTGTCCTGTCGATAATTTTTAGGAAGTCGCATGCCGCAGGCCGCATGCGTCGGGTCGTAATAGATTACTCATTTTAAAGGATAATTACCATGGCAGTGATTAACACTAACACCCTGTCGCTGATGACTCAGAGCAACCTGAACAAGTCCCAGTCGACTCTGGGTACCGCGATCGAGCGTCTGTCCTCCGGTCTGCGTATTAACAGCGCCAAAGATGACGCTGCGGGTCAGGCGATTGCTAACCGTTTCACCTCTAATATTAACGGCCTGAATGTTGCAGCCCGTAACGCCAACGATGGTATTTCCCTGGCGCAGACTGCTGAAGGTGCACTGAGCGAAATTAACAACAACCTGCAACGTATTCGTGATCTGACCGTACAGGCACAGAACAGCTCCAACTCAGCTTCTGATATTGACTCCATTCAGTCTGAAGTTAACCAGCGTATGGAAGAAGTTGATAGGGTTACTCGTGAAACTGATTTTAATGGCATTAAAATCCTAAACACCAAGGCAGCAACAAAAGATTACGCTTTCCAGGTTGGTTCTAAAGATGGCGAAAAAATCAGTATTTCGTTGAATTCAAGTGATGGTTGGAACCTGGCAGCAGCAGGCCAAACAGGTACAACATTGAATGAATATGCAAATACTGAAGTTCCCGCAGATCCAACAGCGCCTACTCCTACTGAAATTTCAGATGCTGAAGCCGTCAATGAAGCCGTCAATGGACAATTCCGAACAGTATTAGCTAAAGGTTTTGATGTACTGAATGGCCAAGTTGACGACGCTGGGGTAGCAACGGGCAAAAAACCTTTGGAAGACATTGATGCTGCGATCAAAGCGGTCGATAACCAGCGTAGCTCACTGGGTGCTTCCCAGAACCGTTTTGAATCTACCATTACTAACCTGAACAACACCGTGAACAACCTGTCTGCAGCCCGCAGCCGTATTCAGGATTCTGACTACGCTACCGAAGTGTCCAATATGTCCCGCGCGCAGATCCTGCAGCAGGCTGGCTCTTCTGTCCTGGCGCAAGCTAACCAGGTCCCACAGACTATGCTGTCACTGCTGCGTTAATTCTTGTAACGCACCTTCTGAAAGCGCCGCATGTCGGCGCTTTTTTGCATTTATTAGTCTGCTGAGATTAGCGGGTATTTAAAACGCTAAAGTTTAATGATGACCAGTCGATAACTTCCATGATGGCAATGAAGCCGCAGGCCGCATGCCGTAACTCATGAATAAAATTGAAGGATATAAATTATGGCAGTGATTAACACTAACACTCTGTCGCTGATGACTCAGAGCAACCTGAACAAATCCCAGTCAACTCTGGGTACGGCGATCGAGCGTCTGTCCTCCGGCCTGCGTATCAACAGCGCGAAAGACGATGCTGCTGGTCAGGCGATTGCTAACCGATTCACTTCTAACATCAATGGACTGAACGTTGCAGCACGCAACGCCAACGACGGTATCTCCCTGGCGCAGACCGCTGAAGGTGCGCTGGGTGAAATTAACAACAACCTGCAGCGTATCCGTGACCTGACCGTGCAGGCTCAGAACAGCTCAAACTCCGCGTCTGATATCGACTCCATCCAGTCTGAAGTTAACCAGCGTATGCAGGAAGTGAACCGCGTTACTAAAGAGACTGATTTTAACGGCATCAAAATTCTGGATAACCGCACCGCGACTACCAAAGAATATGATTTCCAGGTGGGTTCTAAAGATGGTGAGCAAATCAGTATTGGGATTAATGGAAGTTCTGGCTGGAACCTGGCAACTGCAGGCGCAGCAGGCGTCGATACTGCGGTAGAGAATAAATACGTATTTACTGAAAGTGCGGCGACACTGGCAGCGGCTGAAACCAAGAAAGAAGCCGTTAATGGCCAAATGCGTACTGTGGCAGCAATTGGTTTTGACGTTCTGAAAGGTAAAGTTACTGGTGGTGCAGCGGGTGTCGCAGCAGGTACCACGCCACTAACTGATATCGATGCGGCTATCAAATCAGTCGACACGCAACGTAGCTCTCTGGGTGCATCCCAGAACCGTTTTGAATCCACCATTACCAACCTGAATAATACCGTGAACAACCTGTCCGCTGCCCGCAGCCGAATTCAGGATTCCGACTACGCGACTGAAGTCTCCAACATGTCTCGCGCGCAGATCCTGCAGCAGGCAGGCTCTTCTGTCCTGGCGCAGGCTAACCAGGTTCCACAGACCATGCTGTCCCTGCTGCGTTAATTCACTCCTATCGCTCAAACCCCGCTCCGGCGGGGTTTTTTACTTTCCAGAAATGCAATAACCCCCAAATAACCCCCCATTCCCCCCCCTATTCACACGATTAAAACCCCTCCAGAATCGGATAATCATGCCGATAACTCAACTAACGCAGGGCTGTTTATCGTGAATTCACTCTATACCGCTGAAGGTGTAATGGATAAACACTCGCTGTGGCAGCGTTATGTTCCGCTGGTGCGCCATGAAGCATTGCGGCTTCAGGTACGTCTGCCGGCGAGTGTGGAACTGGACGATCTGCTACAAGCGGGCGGTATCGGGTTATTGAATGCAGTTGACCGATACGACGCTCTGCAAGGAACGGCATTTACGACTTACGCAGTACAGCGTATTCGTGGTGCGATGCTGGATGAACTGCGCAGCCGGGATTGGGTGCCGCGCAGTGTTCGCCGCAATGCACGCGAAGTGGCGCAGGCGATGGGGCAGCTGGAGCAAGAGCTCGGACGTAACGCGACGGAAACCGAAGTTGCGGATCGTCTGGGGATCACCACTGCCGACTACCGTCAGATGTTGCTCGATACCAATAATAGCCAACTCTTCTCTTACGACGAGTGGCGCGAAGAGCATGGCGATAGCATCGAACTGGTGACGGACGATCATCAGCAGGAAAACCCGTTGCACCAGCTAATGGAAGGCAACGTTCGCCAGCGCGTGATGGAAGCCATTGAGGCTTTACCGGAACGCGAACAACTGGTGCTGACCCTTTATTACCAGGAAGAGCTCAATCTCAAGGAGATTGGTGCCGTGCTGGAAGTCGGGGAGTCGCGGGTTAGCCAGCTGCATAGTCAGGCCATTAAACGCTTACGTACCAAGCTGGGTAAGTTATAGGTGATCCCTGTCACCCGTTAAGTGCCGCACAACGTATTGACAACCAGGAGTTATCATGACGGTGCAGCAATCTAAAAGACGGCCACTAAGCCGCTACCTGAAAGACTTTAAACACAGCCAGACGCATTGCGCCCATTGCCATAAATTGCTCGACCGCATCACGCTGGTCCGTCGTGGAGAGATCGTCAATAAAATTGCGATCTCCCGTCTCGATACCCTGCTGGATGAAGCCGGATGGCTGGAAGAGCAGAAAGAGTGGGTGGCGTTATGTCGTTTTTGTGGCGATCTGCACTGTAAAGAGCAGAGCGACTTTTTCGACATTATCGGCTTCAAGCAGTTCCTGTTTGAACAGACAGAGATGAGCCATGGAACGGTGCGCGAATATGTTGTCCGTCTGCGTCGTCTTGGCCAGCATCTGACCTCGCAAAATATCTCACGCGAGCTTTTGACCAACGGTTATCTGGACGAAAATCTGGAGCCGTGGCTGCCTGCGACCAGCACCAATAACTACCGGATTGCGCTGCGCAAATATGCGCAATACAAATCGCAAATGCCGGTGGCGGTGAAGCAGAAAGTCCACCGCGAAACAACTTCTGATATATATTAAAAATGAATAACATGTAGCGCAGTCGTGTTTGACCTTACGGCCGAACACCCTACACTACACTCAAAATTCCAATGATATCGGGGTATGTATGAAATTTGCACTTCTGGGTCGTCAGGCGCTGATGGGTGTAATGGCCGTTGCGCTGGTTGCGGGTATGAGCGTCAAAACCTTCGCAGCAGAAGGTCTTTTAAATAAAGTTAAAGAGCGCGGCACGCTGCTGGTTGGGCTGGAAGGGACCTATCCTCCGTTCAGCTTCCAGGGTGACGACGGTAAACTGACCGGTTTTGAAGTAGAGTTCGCCGAAGAGCTGGCAAAACACCTCGGCGTTAAAGCGTCTCTGAAGCCGACCAAGTGGGACGGCATGCTGGCGTCGCTGGACTCAAAACGTATCGATGTGGTGATTAACCAGGTCACCATCTCTGATGAACGTAAGAAAAAATATGACTTCTCCACCCCATATACCGTCTCCGGTATCCAGGCGCTGGTGAAAAAAGGCAACGAAGGTTCGATTAAATCTGCCGCCGATCTGAAGGGCAAAAAAGTCGGTGTCGGTCTGGGTACTAACTACGAAGAGTGGCTGCGCCAGAACGTGCAGGGCGTGGATATTCGTACCTATGATGATGACCCGACTAAATACCAGGATCTGCGCGTAGGCCGTATCGATGCCATTCTGGTTGACCGTCTGGCGGCGCTGGATCTGGTGAAGAAAACCAAAGATACCCTGGCCGTAGCCGGTGATGCCTTCTCCCGTCAGGAAGCGGGCGTGGCGATCCGCAAGGACAACGAAGATCTGGTGAAAGCCGTTGACGGCGCCATTGCAGAAATGCAGAAAGACGGCAGCCTGAAGGCGCTGTCCGAAAAATGGTTCGGGGCAGACGTCACAAAGTAAGCAGTTGACTGAAAAAAAAGGCGCTTTGATAAGCGCCTTTTTTATTTCCTCGCCGTCAGCGTGCATAATAAAAAAATCAGACTTAGACAGGGTTATGGAGGTTTTCATGTCATTACAGAATCTGACGCGTTTTCCGCGCCTCGAATTTATCGGCGCGCCGACGCCGCTGGAGTATTTACCGCGCTTATCGGACTATCTCGGGCGCGACATCCTTATTAAACGTGATGACGTGACGCCCATGGCCATGGGTGGCAACAAGCTGCGCAAGCTGGAGTTCCTGGCGGCGGATGCGCTGCGTGAAGGCGCCGACACGCTGATCACCGCCGGCGCTATCCAGTCGAACCACGTGCGCCAGACCGCGGCCGTGGCGGCCAAACTGGGGCTGCACTGTATCGCCCTGCTGGAAAACCCGATCGCACCAAAGCAGAAAACTACCTCGGCAACGGCAACCGTCTGCTGCTGGATCTGTTCAACGTGCAGGTGGAGATGTGCGACGCCCTGACCGATCCTGTCACACAGCTGAACGAGCTGGCGACCCGCGTTGAAGCTCAGGGTTTTCGTCCGTATGTGATCCCGGTCGGCGGCTCGAACGCGCTGGGTGCGCTGGGGTATGTCGAAAGCGCGCTGGAGATCGCCCAGCAGTGTGAAGGCGCGGTCGGCATCTCCTCGGTAGTGGTGGCCTCCGGCAGCGCAGGTACCCATGCCGGCCTGGCGGTAGGGCTGGAGCAGCTCATGCCCGAGGTTGAACTGATTGGCGTCACCGTGTCACGCAGTATTGCCGATCAAAAACCGAAGGTGGTCACGCTGCAGCAGGTAGTGGCGCAGCAGCTGGAGGTGAGCGCGAAGGCGGATATCATCCTGTGGGATGACTACTTCGCACCGGGCTACGGCACGCCAAACGATGAAGGCACGGAAGCGGTCAAACTGCTGGCGCGCCTGGAAGGGATCCTGCTGGATCCGGTCTATACCGGCAAAGCCATGGCCGGGCTTATCGACGGGATCGAGCAGAAGCGCTTCAAAGATGAAGGCCCGATTCTGTTTATCCATACCGGCGGGGCGCCCGCTCTCTTTGCCTACCATCCTCATGTCTAAATCACAGGCAGAAAAATCATAATGCAAGAAAGTATTCAACTGGTGATTGATTCATTGCCGTTCCTGCTGAAAGGCGCAGTGTTTACGCTGCAGCTGAGTATTGGCGGGATGTTTTTTGGTCTGGTGCTGGGCTTTTTGCTGGCCTTGATGCGCCTGTCGCCTCTGCTGCCCATACGCTGGCTGGCGCGTTTTTATATTTCTATATTCCGCGGCACGCCGCTGATTGCCCAGCTTTTTATGATCTACTACGGCCTGCCGCAGTTTGGTATCGAGCTTGATCCGATCCCGGCGGCGATGATTGGCCTGTCGCTCAACACCGCCGCCTATGCCGCAGAAACCCTGCGTGCGGCGATCTCCTCTATTGATAAAGGCCAGTGGGAAGCCGCGGCCAGTATCGGTATGACGCCGTGGCAAACCCTGCGCCGGGCCATTTTGCCGCAGGCCGCGCGCGTGGCGCTGCCGCCGCTCAGCAACAGCTTTATCAGCCTGGTGAAGGACACCTCGCTGGCGGCCACCATCCAGGTGCCGGAGCTGTTCCGCCAGGCGCAGCTGATCACCTCGCGTACCCTGGAGGTCTTTACCATGTATCTGGCCGCCTCGCTGATCTACTGGATCATGGCGACGGTGCTGTCGGCGCTGCAAAACTATTTTGAAAACCAGCTTAACCGCCAGGAGCGTGATCCGAAATGAGTGCTATCGACGTTAAAAACCTGGTGAAGAAGTTTCACGGTCAGACGGTGCTGCACGGCATCGATCTGGAAGTACAGGAGGGCGAAGTGGTGGCGATTATCGGACCCAGCGGTTCCGGTAAAACCACGCTGCTGCGCAGCATCAACCTGCTGGAACACCCGGAAGGCGGCACTATTCGGGTGGGTGATATCACCATTGATACAGGCAAATCGCTGAGTCAGCAAAAGGGGCTGATTCGTCGTCTGCGTCAGCACATCGGCTTCGTTTTCCAGAGTTTTAATCTGTTTCCCCATCGCACGGTGCTGGAAAACATCATTGAAGGGCCGGTGATTGTCAAAGGCGAACCCAAAGAGGAAGCCACCGCCCGCGCCCGCGAGCTGCTGGCAAAAGTCGGGCTTTCCGGTAAAGAGACCAGCTACCCGCGTCGTCTCTCCGGTGGGCAGCAGCAGCGTGTGGCAATTGCCCGCGCGCTGGCGATGCGTCCTGACGTGATCCTGTTTGATGAACCTACCTCCGCGCTGGATCCGGAGCTGGTGGGGGAGGTACTGAATGCCATTCGCCAGCTGGCGCTGGAGAAGCGCACCCTGGTGATCGTGACCCATGAGATGAGTTTCGCCCGTGATGTCGCCGACAGGGCGATATTTATGGATCAGGGGCGTATCGTTGAGCAGGGACCGGCGAAAGCGCTGTTCGCTAATCCCCAGCAGCCTCGCACCCGGCAATTTCTGGAAAAATTCCTGATGCAATAGCATATTTGTTTTTAATTGCTCCGGAATTAATCTCCGGAGCAAAATATTCACCCCAGAAATGTATACTGCCGTGATTTTATCCCGTCATAACCACCCTAAGTGCATAAAATGTGTAGATAAATACTCCGGGGTCGATATTTTATACATATAAATAAGATTTATGTGTTAATTTAAGAAATCATAATAATGATTATCTTTTACAGGGGCTTCATTCAGCTGGTATGAAGGATTTAGACTTTTTCACATGGCGACGGGAATGCTATCTCCGTTTTCAGGAGATGACATCAGCCGACGAGGTATATCCCGAACTTCAGCGACAAACTCAGAGCCTGGGCTACGATTTCTTTGCCCTCTGCGTTCGTCATCCGGTACCGTTCACCCGACCCAAAGTTTCGGTGCATTCCACCTATCCGCAACAGTGGATGGCGCAGTATCAGGCGGAAAATTATTTCGCTATCGATCCGGTACTGAAACCCGAAAATTTCGTTCACGGACACTTACCCTGGAACGATGCTCTGTTCGCGGATGCGCAATCCTTATGGGACGGTGCGCGCGATCATGGCCTGCGTAAAGGGATCACCCAGTGTCTGATGCTGCCAAATCATGCGATGGGATTCCTGTCGGTTTCCAGTACCAGCCTGTCAATAAACGTGATGATGGGGGAAGTGGTTGAAATGCGTCTGCAAATGCTGGTGCAAATGGCATTGACGACGCTGCTGCGGCTGGAGCATGAAATGGTGATGCCACCTGAAATGAAATTCAGCAAGCGCGAGAAAGAAATTCTGAAATGGACGGCGGAAGGGAAGACCTCGGCAGAAATAGCCATCATTCTTTCTATTTCTGAAAATACGGTGAACTTCCATCAGAAGAATATGCAGAAGAAATTCAATGCGCCAAACAAGACGCAGATTGCCTGCTATGCGGCGGCGACGGGGATTATCTGACTACAATTCTGTTCTGCGTGGCAGACGAGTAAACGGCTGAATGCATTGCTTTCAGCCGTTTTTGTTTTATTGACGGTAAGCTTGCTTGATTTGCTTAACGGTGCTGGAAAATACTTCAGCCTGAGATGAATCTTCCATCTGCGCAATCTGGCGTTCCATCTTAAGGATCACACGACCCGCGTCGGCCTGGCCCATTGCCTGGAGCATCAGGGTAAGCAGAGATTTCAGGCAGGAGACTTCCTGTGCCAGTTCTTGATTATTCTCAGCAGTGGCAAAATCAGGTGTGCTCATTTATTTTCCTCATCATAAAAACGGCGCTTGAGCGCAGAGATCAAAGTTCAAGGCGGCGGAGTATACCACAAGCCGTAAAAAAAATGCAGTGGTTGTTTTTTGTACTTTTACCCGTCTTGTTTATTTAATTAAACCTTAGCCCCGACTAAACTTTTTAAGAGTGTCGACCGTGATTATTGTTTGGCTAAGGTAATGCAAACGTTAATTATTGTTACAAAATTATATGGGGTATTTTTACAGCGGAAAAATAGCCTTTAAATTTCGTCAATTTTTGAAAACATCTGACTTAAGAAAGAGGGTTGAGCCCTACTGAGCAAGGCTTCTGTTTCCAGTTGATGTACAAGTTAATTTCCAAAAAAGAGAGCCTTATCGAAGGCATGCATTTTTTAACGTTTTCAGTTTGCGATAAAAAACGTTAATATGAGCCGAATTAACTGTCTGTAGCGTTATCCCTATTCTGGAGAATTTCCTTTGATCAACGTCCTTCTTGTTGATGACCACGAACTGGTGCGCGCAGGGATACGACGCATTCTTGAAGATATTAAAGGTATAAAAGTTGCTGGCGAGGCCTGCTGCGGTGAAGATGCCGTAAAATGGTGCCGGACGAATACTGCTGATGTCGTCCTGATGGACATGAACATGCCCGGTATCGGTGGCCTGGAAGCAACGCGTAAAATTGCGCGCGCCTGGGTTGATACCAAAGTGATCATGCTGACGGTTCACACTGAAAACCCCCTTCCTGCAAAAGTCATGCAGGCGGGCGCCGCGGGCTATCTGAGCAAAGGCGCCGCTCCGCAGGAAGTTGTCAACGCTATCCGGTCTGTCTACTCCGGACAGCGCTATATTGCTTCCGATATCGCGCAGCAAATGGCGCTCAGCCAGATTGAGCCAGAAAAGACCGAATCACCGTTTGCCAGTTTGTCTGAGCGCGAATTGCAGATTATGCTGATGATTACCAAAGGCCAGAAGGTGAATGAGATCTCTGAGCAGCTTAATCTCAGCCCGAAAACGGTGAACAGCTACCGCTACCGAATGTTCAGTAAACTGAACATCCATGGCGATGTCGAACTCACTCACCTGGCCATCCGTCATGGTCTGTGCAATGCCGAGACCCTAATTAGTCAGTGAGTGAAGTGTTTGAATCCAGTGCTTTCCTGAAAACCGTCACCAGCCAGCCAGGCGTCTACCGGATGTACGACGCAGGCGGGACGGTTATCTATGTCGGAAAAGCGAAAGATCTTAAAAAGCGTCTTTCCAGCTACTTCCGCAGCAATCTTGCCTCCCGCAAAACAGAAGCGCTGGTCGCTCAGATCCAGCAGATTGACGTCACTGTGACCCACACAGAGACCGAAGCGCTGTTGCTGGAGCATAACTACATCAAGCTGTATCAGCCGCGTTACAACGTGCTGCTGCGCGATGACAAATCCTACCCGTTTATTTTCCTGAGTGGCGATACCCATCCGCGCCTCGCCAGCCATCGCGGGGCCAAGCACGCGAAAGGCGAGTACTTCGGCCCGTTCCCTAACGGCTACGCGGTGCGCGAAACCCTGGCGCTGCTGCAGAAGATCTTCCCGATTCGCCAGTGTGAAAACAGCGTTTATCGCAACCGCTCTCGCCCCTGCCTGCAGTATCAGATAGGTCGGTGCCTCGGGCCGTGCGTCGAAGGGCTGGTCAGCGAAGAGGAGTACGCTCAACAGGTGGAATATGTGCGCCTGTTCCTGGCCGGTAAAGACGACCAGGTGCTGAACCAGCTTATCGCCCGCATGGAGAAGGCCAGCCAGGCGCTGAACTTTGAAGAAGCGGCACGGATCCGCGATCAGATCCAGGCCGTGCGACGGGTAACGGAAAAACAGTTCGTCTCCAATAACGGCGACGACCTGGACGTGATTGGCGTGTCGTTCGATGCGGGCATGGCCTGCGTGCATGTGCTCTTTATCCGTCAGGGTAAGGTCCTGGGCAGCCGCAGTTATTTCCCGAAAGTGCCGGGTGGTACGGAGCTGGGCGAAGTGGTGGAGACCTTTGTCGGGCAGTTCTATCTCCAGGGCAGCCAGATGCGAACGGTGCCGTCTGAGATTCTGCTCGATTTTAATCTGAGCGATAAAACCCTGCTGGCAGATTCGCTGTCGGAGCTGGCTGGGCGTCGGGTAAATGTGCAGACCAAACCGCGCGGCGATCGTGCCCGCTACCTGAAACTGGCGCGCACCAATGCCGCAACGGCGTTGACCACCAAACTGTCACAGCAGTCGACCGTTCATCAGCGTCTTGTTGCGCTGGCGACGGTGCTCAAACTGCCGGAAGTGAAACGCATGGAGTGTTTCGATATCAGCCACACGATGGGGGAGCAGACCGTGGCCTCCTGCGTGGTGTTCGACGCGAACGGCCCGCTGCGTGCGGAATACCGGCGCTACAACATTACTGATATCACCCCCGGGGATGATTACGCCGCCATGAATCAGGTGCTGCGCCGTCGCTACGGTAAAGCTATCGAAGGAAGTAAGATCCCGGACGTTATCCTGATTGACGGTGGTAAAGGCCAGCTCGCCCAGGCAAAATCGGTGTTTGCCGAACTGGACGTTACCTGGGATAAGCATCATCCGCTGTTGTTAGGCGTGGCAAAAGGTACCGATCGTAAAGCCGGCCTGGAAACCCTCTTCCTGGAGCCGGAAGGGGAGGGCTTTAGCCTGCCGCCGGACTCGCCTGCGTTACATGTGATCCAGCATATTCGCGATGAGTCGCACGATCATGCTATTAGCGGCCACCGCAAAAAACGGGCAAAAGTGAAAAATACCAGTACGCTGGAGACGATCGAAGGGGTCGGGCCAAAACGTCGCCAGATGTTGCTGAAATATATGGGCGGTTTGCAAGGATTACTCAACGCCAGCGTCGAGGAAATTGCAAAAGTGCCAGGTATTTCGCAAGGGCTGGCAGAAAAGATCTACTACTCGTTGAAACATTGAGGGCTCTGTAGCAACATAGGGCTAATAATTACTGACAACAAACAGTTACCGTCACTATGCGATTAAATATCCCTACGTTGCTGACGCTCTTCCGCGTCGTGCTCATTCCTTTCTTTGTACTGGCGTTTTATCTGCCCTTTGTCTGGGCTCCTTTCGCATGTGCGCTTATCTTTTTTGTCGCGGCAGTCACTGACTGGTTTGACGGCTATCTTGCTCGTCGCTGGAACCAGAGCACCCGTTTTGGCGCCTTCCTTGACCCGGTAGCAGACAAAGTCATGGTGGCCATCGCCATGGTGCTGGTGGTTGAGCACTATCACAGCTGGTGGGTCACCCTGCCTGCGGCGACCATGATTGCCCGTGAAATTATCATCTCTGCCCTGCGTGAGTGGATGGCGGAACTGGGTAAACGCAGCAGCGTGGCGGTCTCCTGGATCGGCAAGGTCAAAACTACCGCGCAGATGGCGGCACTGGTGTGGATGCTGTGGCGTCCAAACGAGTGGGTAGAGTGGGCCGGTATTGGCCTGTTTATGGTCGCCGCAGTGCTGACCCTGTGGTCAATGTTGCAATATTTGAACGCCGCACGGGGCGATTTGCTTGATCAGTGATCGTTTCGACGTAATTTTCAGCAAACGATCTGTTGGGGTGAAAATTAACGTTGACTCAAAACGTCAGGTAAGTAGAATGCAACGCATCGAACGACGGCACGGTCCGTTAGTCGATAGCAAAATCAAGTGATTAGCGTAATGACTTGATAAATGCGGGAATAGCTCAGTTGGTAGAGCACGACCTTGCCAAGGTCGGGGTCGCGAGTTCGAGTCTCGTTTCCCGCTCCAAATTTAAGACATACGCAATAGCGGGTGTCAGTCGCAAGACAAAAGATTTAAGGCGCGTTAGCAAAGCGGTTATGTAGCGGATTGCAAATCCGTCTAGTCCGGTTCGACTCCGGAACGCGCCTCCACTTTCTTCCCGAGGCCGGATGGTGGAATCGGTAGACACAAGGGATTTAAAATCCCTCGGCGTTCGCGCTGTGTGGGTTCAAGTCCCACTCCGGCTACCATGGGAAAGACAAGAATAATCAAAGCAATAAGCAGTGTCGTGAAACCACCGAAAGGTGGTTTTTTTGTGTCTGAAAACTCACTCCAGCCTCAAACTTTCCTCGTAGTCAGCAAAATTAATCACCTTTATCTATGACCTGCTCCGCGTCAGGGATAACTATTCTGTTAAAAGGTTGCTCTCGCCAGTCAATGCCGCGTAGCGAGGATTAAAATGAAAAAACTGACCCTGATTACTGCGTTAATCGCTTTTGCTGTGACAAGCGCCTGGGCTGCGGGTGATGACGATATTATCTATGACAGCCAGGGCCATCCGATACGTCATGATAAGCAGGACGATCGTCCGGGCGAGCATCATCGCAGCGACAATGATTATCGGTAGCCTCACCGCAGACTAAACCGTATCCCCTTCGCCATAAAATATCGCCAGCCATACCGTCGGCTCCCCGGGATCGGTCCACTCCACCCGGTGCCGACATTGCGCGGGGATGTGCAGAGAATCCCCCGCATACAAAACCCTGACCTCATCTTCTTCTTCGAATTTCACGCCTGCCGAGCCGCGCAGCACCACCACCCATTCGTTTTCTGCCTGGCAGTACCAGAAACCGGGCGGGCTGGCCTGGCCGGTGGAGAGGATCCGCTCGATTTTGAGCCCCGGCGCCGCGAGCAGCGCGTCAAAGATTTCCGCTTCGTTACGCGCACCCGCTTCGGGAAGCTGTGAAAAGAGATTTAACGCCATCTGGTGGCCTCCGCGGACAGTCAGGGTTTGCCAAACAGACGCGAGAGCCGCGCCCCTTTCAGGAAGATAAACGCTAACAGCAATCCGCCCCACAGGGCCATGGTGATGTAGCTGCTTACCCCCAGAATGTTCAGGCCGCTCTCCAGCATCTGCAATAAAACAAGCGCCATCACCATGCCAAAGACCTTACCAAAGCCCCCATCCGGGTTCACCCCGCCGAGAACCGCCGCCAGAATCGACACCAGCAGATAAGACTCACCGTAGGAGGCCTTGGCCGAGTTGAGTTTCGACATCATTAGCAGGGCGGCAATCACGCACAGGACTGAAGAGAGCACATAGACCCAGATAAGGGTTTTACGGGTGTTGATCCCGGAGTAGTGGGTCGCCTGTTCGTTAGAGCCGATCAGGTAGAGGGTTCGCCCGAAGGCGGATTTTTCAAGGATCACCCACAGCGCGACGACCACCGCCAGAAAGACCAGCAGCGGCAGCGGGATACCGAGAACATTGGTGCTGTTAATGACCAGAATGTAATCCGGGAAGTTAGAGATCGCCGAGCCTTTGGAGATCAGGATATTAATGCCCTTCAGCAGGGTCATGATGCCAAGGGTGGCTAATATCGGCGAGACCCGCACTACGGCGATCAAAAAACCGATTACCGAGCCAATAACCAGCGCCATAACTAAACCGGCCGCGAGAACCAGCAGCAGGCTGCTGAAGGTCGGCGGATAGTGGGTAGCGACCCAGGCCATCACCAGCCCGCAGGCATTCATGGTGGCGATGATCGACAGGTTAATCCCCCCGGTGAGGATAGTCACCGCCATCGCAAGGGCCAGCACGCCGAGGATCGGCATCTGTGAGGCGATGGACTGGAAGTTGGCTGACGACCAGAACACCGAAGGAATAAGGAAGCTGAATGTGATAACGACCGCAGCGATGAGCACGGTCAGGTATATCTCGACGCGATCCTGGGTTTTATTGGTACTCATACGACGACTCCCTGACCTTTGCGCTGACTCCATGCCGTCATGCTGATACTGGTGACGATCACGACACCGGTGACCACCGTATGCCAGTACGAGGAGATCCCTAACAAATTTAGGCCGTTCTGTAATACGGCCAGTAAAATGACCCCCAGCAGGGTGCCGAGCAAGGTGCCGCGTCCGCCGACGATGCTGGTGCCGCCTAACACCACGGCGGCAAGCACCGTCAGCTCATAGCCCAGCAGGGAGTCGGGCGCAACGGTTAAGACGGTGGCGGATTGCACCACGCCTGCCACCCCGGACATCAGCCCCATATAGCCATAAACAAACAGCTGCATTTTAAAGATGCCGAATCCCATCCGGGAGGCCGCCTCGCGATTCCCGCCCATGGCGTAAATCATCCGTCCGGCGCTGGTTTTATTCATGATAAAGCCGGTTAACGCCACCACGACTAAAAGGGTGATGATCGGCAGGCTCAGGCCGTAGTCGTAGCCGTCTGCGGCGGTGAATTTGAACAGCATCACTCCCTGTTCAAACCACTCAGGGTAGCTGTACAGCCAGACTCCTTTGGTCAGGTAGAGCAGCAGGCCGTAAAAAATATTGAGGGTAGAAATAGTAATAATGATGGAAGGCACGTTAAGGCGATTAACCAGCGTGGCGTTAATCAATCCGAGCAGCAGCCCCAGCCCGCCGGAGAGCGCAAAAGCGATGGCAAAGTTGCCGGTAGTGCCCTGAATCAGGGTGACCATCACGTACTGGGAGATGATGGTCATGGCCGGAAAGGAGATATCGATCCCGCCGGAAATCAGCACAATAAAAAGGCCGCAGGCCAGAATGGTGAGCATGGCGTAGTTGTTGATCAGGTCGTAAATATTGCCGAGCGTCAGAAAATCGCTGCTGGCAAACGACAGATAGCCGCCAATGACGATAATCGTCAGGCCCAAAAACAGCTCATGGGTTTTCACCCCGAATTTATTAACCATTGACCACCTCCGCCAGCGCCGCTTCCGAGGTCTTATCCGGTAGGATTTCTGCCACGATCTCACCCTTGCGCATGACTAAAATGCGGTGGCTGTTAAAGAACGCCTCATCGATCTCATCGGTGATCATCAGTACCGCAATCCCCTGGCGGGAAAGGGCGGAGATGATTTGATAGATCCCCGCTTTGTTAGCGATGTCGACCCCGACGGTGGGGGAGTCCAGGATCAGGACCTTTGGATTGATCGCCAGCCATTTGGCAATCGCCACGCGCTGGGCGTTGCCCCCGGAGAGGGTATTGACGGGCAGATCCACGCTGCCAATTTTAATGCTCAGCTGCTCAACTAAATCGGTGACGATGCGGTCCGCTCTGGATCTGTCTAACAATCTGAACGGCGTTTTCAGGCGTCGGAGAACGGTGGAGATAATATTGTCATTGATCGACTGGTCCATCACCAGGCCGGTGCTCATGCGGTCTTCAGAGACATAGCCGATACCGGCATTGATCGCATCCCGGTTGCTGGCGAAATGTACTGCTTTGCCTTCCAGCAGTATCTCCCCGGCATCGGGTTGCGTAAGCCCGAACAGGCTCAGGCACAGCTCTGTCCTGCCCGCGCCCAGCAGCCCGGTGATGGCCAGGATCTCCCCCTGATGGAGCTTAAAAGAGATGTCTTTATACTGGTGCTGTTTAGTGAGGTTATTAACCGTCAGTGCCACCTCGCCCAATTTTTCAATCGGCGGCAGTACCGCATACGAAAATTCTTTCCCGGTCATCAGGTAAGCCAGTTTTTTATTATTGATCTCGCTGGCAGGGAAGGTGCCCACCAGAGTGCCATTTTTCAGCACGCTGATACGGTCGGAGATAGAGAGCACTTCATCCAGACGGTGGCTGACAAACACGACGCAGATGTTCCTCTTCTTTAAATCGCCGATCACCCGCAGGAGTCCTTTTACCTCCTGCATGGTGAGCGAGGCAGTGGGCTCATCCATAATAATCAGCCTGGCTTCCTGGGCCAGCGCCCGGCAGATCGCCACAATCTGGCGCTGGGCAATGGGCAGGGACTCCACGTTTGCATCCAGATCCAGTTCCGCTTCAATGCTTTTCACGGTGAGCGCGGCGATACGGCGGATCTCTTTCTTATTCACCAGCAGATTGCGGTGATGCTGGTGGATACCGATGTTCTCCGCCACGGTGAGATTGGGGAACAGAGAGAGATCCTGATAGATAACCTGGATCCCGGCTTTGACCGAGTCGATGGGGGAGAGATGCGACCAGCTTTTACCGTCGATCACGATTTCAAACCCGGGATCGGGTTTATAGACGCCGGAAATAATTTTAATCAGCGTCGATTTGCCACAGCCGTTCTGCCCGGCCAGACAGTGAACCTCCCCGGGAAATAACGTCAAAGCGATATTATCCAGCGCTTTCACACCGTAGAACGTTTTGCTGATATGACCCAGTGAAATAAACGGCTCCATGACTACCTCTTTTGGGCTCAGACGGCACGCCCTGAGAGCAGGGCGTGCAGAACCAACGGATTAATACAGGCTGTCGATATTCTCTTTGGTCACGCGCAGGACTTTATGGAATTTAATGATGCGTTTTTCGCTATCCACATCGGCTTTGCCGAGGTTCGGGATATCCAGGCCCTGAGTAATCTCTTCCCCTTTCAGGACCTTGTCGGCGACGGCGGTAATGGCGTAACCCGCGGAGGCCGGGTCGTAGGTGATGCCCATGGCGATATCACCGCTTTTGATCAGCGAAGCGGCCTGGGACGGGATCATCATGCCGTACACGAAGACTTTGCCTTTCGCACGCTTCTCTTTCACCGCGCGGCCTGCGCCAATTGGCCCCTGAGAGCCAAAGGAGACAATCCCTTTCATGTCAGGGTGGGCTTTCATCAGATCGATGGTGGTGCGGCGGGCATCGTCGATATTCTCGGCCACCGGCATACGGCTGGTGACTTCATGCATATCCGGGTAGTGCTCTTTCTGGTATTTCACGAACAAATCCGCCCACAGGTTATGTTGTGGCACGGTCAGGCTGCCAACGTAAATAACATAGCCCCCTTTACCGCCCATGGCTTTTGCCATCTCTTCAACGTTGTCGGCGGCGAATTTTTCGTTATCAATAATTTCGACATCCCAGTTTGCGCTGGGTTGACCGGGGGATTCATTGGTTAACACCACAATGCCGGCCTCGCGCGCCTTTTTGAATACAGGCTCGAGGACATCGGCATCATTTGGCACAATCCCGATCGCTGAAACTTTTTTCGCGATTAAGTCCTCAATAATTTTGACCTGCTGTGGGGCGTCGGTGCTGGAAGGGCCTACCTGAGAGGCTTTAATGCCGAGATCTTTACCTGCCTGGGTAACACCTTCCCCCATGCGATTAAACCAGGGCATGCCATCAATCTTTGAAATATTGACCACTTCAATTTCTTTCGCCATTGCGGAAGTGGAAAAGACCATCAATCCGAGCAAACCAGCCGACAATAATTTTGTTAAGCACATTTTACTCATCTCATACCTCTGAATGGTGGTGAAAATAAATGATAGTGATAACGTTGTTTCGCTGTTTGACATACCCGTGTGCATTTTTAATATTAGGTGAAATAACGCATTCCCTCACAGACTTTACCCCCGAAAATACTATGGGAAATAGCCTCTTAACGCTGCGGCATTAAAGAATTAACAGTAGGGTTTTCATATTTATAATGTTATGGAACTACTGGCTTATGGCATGGACTATTATGCCAATGCTCTGATTTGAGATTCCCGTCACCTATTAAGATAGGTGTGTCGTCTGTCAGCGGCGCGTCCGCCCTCGCATTTTTCCCTGCAATTTTTACGGATAACAGCCCCTTTTTTTGACTTCAGGCCTGTACAACAGGGGCTGAAAAGCGCCTAATACCGTCTCAAAAATTTCTTTCATTCACAGTTAACAGGTCTGTTATTGATGAATAAACCCCATCGCTTCGCGCCAGTGCCTGTCTTCTGTGATGTTCCTCTGTGCTTGCGGCCCGTGTCGCCGACGCCAGACTCATTTTCAAGGGACAGATAGCCATGCAGCGTCGACAATTTCTTAAAAATAGCGTTCTTCTCTCTGCCGCAGGTTTAGTGGGCCCGGCCGTGGCCAGCCAGACGGTGAAAACCAAAGTAGCACCCGCCGCCCCGGTAATGCGCCGCCGTTTTGTCTTATCACAAACCTATAAGCTGGCACCGCCGCAGGGCTCCAGCGGCGTGGTCAAACTCTGGATCCCGCTCCCGGTAGATACCGCCTTTCAGCAGATGACCGGGCTGTCGTTTACCGGCAACTACCAGCAGGCGTTCGTCACCACCAACAATACTTACGGTGCGAAAACCCTGTTTGCGACCTGGCCGAAAAGCGAAGGCGATCTGCTGCTTAAGCTCGATCTGGAGATCGAAACCGCAGACTGGGAGCCGCTGAAGCACGATGCGCTGAAAAACTGGCAGGCGCCGGAGCAAATTGTTTACCCGCTGGCGGTGAAGCCGTATCTGCTGCCAACGACGCACACCCCGGTGGATGGCCTGGTGCGCGAAACGGCGGAAAAAATTACCGCAGGCGAGACCGATCCGCTCAAGAAAGCGCGCCTGATCTACGAATGGGTCAGCAGCCATATGGAGCGCGATAACGACGTGATTGGCTGCGGCACCGGCGATGTGGCGACCATTCTGCAAAGCGGCAAGCTCAGCGGCAAATGCACCGATATCAGCTCGGTATTTGTCGCTCTGGCGCGCGCCAGCGGTATCCCGGCGCGGGAGCTGTTCGGTATCCGTCTGGGCAGAGCCAACAAGCTGGAACGCTACTCTGCCAGCGCCTTCGGCAAAGCCGACAGCGCGGGCGTGGCGGACGTCAGCGGCGGGCAGCACTGTCGGGCGGAGTTTTATCTGGCAGGTTACGGCTGGCTGCCGTGCGACCCGGCGGACGTCACCAAGATGCGTCTGGCGGAGAAAAAAGCCCATCAGGATCCCGATGTGCAGGCGGTAAACACTTATCTGTTTGGCAACTGGGAGATGAACTGGGTGGGCTTCAACTACGGGCGCGATTTTGAACTGTACCCGGCGACAGAGCAGGGCGCAGTCAATAACTTTGGCTACCCGTATGCCGAAGTGGACGGCGACCCGCTCAATTTCTACGATCCAAAGGTGTTCGCGTACAACTATGTCTCAACCGAACAACGCTAAGGGGGCAGGCCTTACCCTGCTGACGGCAGCCGCGGCTGCCGTTACCGCCGGGCTGTGCTGCGTCGGGCCGCTGCTGTATCTGCTGTTTGGCATCTCGGCGGCCGGTTTTGCCGGGCTCAGCCAGCTTGAATTCCTGCGAGTTCCCATGATCCTGCTCTCCCTGGGGCTGATGCTGCGGGTGTTCTGGCGGCTCTATTTTTCTAAACGGCTGTGGTGTACCGGACGCTTAACCCTGGGGCAGATGCGTTTCCTGTTCTGGCTTTCGCTGCCGGTGCTGCTGCTGGTACTGTTCTATCCCACGGTGGTGGCCTGGGTTTATGAGGTGATGGAATGAAACGACTGTTGATTAGCGCATGTTTACTGCTGCCGCTGTTTGCCCACGCCGCAAATCAAAAGGTGGTGCTGGATGTGCAGGGCATGACCTGTCCGTTGTGCGTCATTTCGGTCAACCAGGCGCTGCGTGAAACGGAAGGGGTAGTGAAGGCAAAAGCCTCATTAAAAACCCGCCAGACTGAAGTTATCGTCGCAGAAGGTTTCCCGACGGAGACATTATTAAAGGCGGTGGCGAAAACAGGTTATTCAGCCAAGCTAAATCATATTGAAAAGCTGTAAATATAATGCAAATGCATTATGGCTTAATTTTTATATAGTGTATTCCAGCCTTTCCCGTGAATGCGGGAAAGGTGTATTACCACACAATTATGTATAAATTATGATGATACGGCTTCAGTTTTATAAATATATTGTTACGAAACGTTGATCTTCCCGCCCGCGCACTCTATCTTTTGATAAGTTTCTCCATATTGCGACCCATTTTATCCATATGTCGCCTTTCCCGGCGGTTTGTTGATCCTTGTCGTTAGCGTTTCGCTGCGACAAACTGCGGATTACGATAAATATGAATATAACAGCCAGCAAATATACCCTGTGGATCCGCGATATTACGATTAATCCCTGGATCGCCTTTTATTATCTGCAGTCGGTGCTGATAAACTATTCTTTCGGCTATTCATTCAGCCCAATCTATTCTGTGGCATTTTGCTGCGTGCTGCTAGTACTCTGGCGAATAACTCCCCGCCTGCAGAAAGGGGTTATTGCCCTCTGTAGTCTGCTGGCCGCCCTGTACTTTCCTTTTCAACAAGCCTATGGTGCGCCTAATTTCAATACGCTTTTAGCATTACATTCCACTAATTTTAATGAGTCCGTCGAGATCCTGACGATATTCCCGTGGCACAGCTACCTGGTGTCATTTGTTATTCTGGCATTAGGCGTGATTGCGCTGCGGCGTAAAATTATCCCCAAACAGGCTTTACGCCGTTTAGATATGCTGTATCTGGTTTTCGCCATCCTCTGTTTCTTTATGACTCCCCTTAAAAACCTGGTGTACTGGGGGAACTTCACCCTGATGGACGTGGGCTATCCGGTATTCCGCTTCGTGAAGGACGTGGTGATCAACAATCGGGAAGTGGTCACGGAAAAAGCCCATATGCTGGAACTGGCCAAAATGAAGGACAACTGGACCGTGCTGGGGGTAAAGCCCCGCTACCAGAACTACGTGGTGGTGATCGGCGAAAGCGCGCGCCGGGATGCGCTGGGCGCCTTTGGCGGGCAGTGGAATAACACCCCCTTTGCGAGCTCCGTGAAGGGAACACTGTTTACCGATTTCGTCTCCTCCAGCGCCTCCACGCAAACCTCTCTCGGGCACTCCCTGAGCCGGGTCAGCGGTGATACCCCGGAGTATCAGAACAACTTTGTCACCCTGGCGAATCGCGCCGGATTCCAGACCTGGTGGTTCTCCAATCAGGGGCAGATTGGCGAGTACGATACGGCCATTGCCAGTATTGCCAAGCGGGCCGATGACGTGCAGTTTCTCAGAAAGGGTTACTACGAAGATGAAAACAATCCCCGGGATGAAGCCTTATTGCAGATGACGCAGCAGGTGCTTGCAGCTCCGCGCAAGGAGACCCGGCTGATCGTTTTGCATCTGATGGGCTCCCACCCGCAGGCCTGTGAACGCACCCAGGGCAAATACGCCGAGTTCGTGCAGTCGAAAGAGACCTCCTGCTATATCTACAGCATCACCCAGACCGACGCCCTGTTAAAGCAGCTCTATCAGCAGCTGCAAAACACCGGCGAAACTTTCTCGATGGTCTACTTCTCCGATCACGGTCTCACCTATAAAGCCCGCCTGACCGGGGGGCAATATATGGCCCACGGTGATGCTTACCAGCAAAACTATCAGGTACCGTTTATGATCATGTCGAGCGACGATACAGAACACCGGCTGATCAACGCCCGGCGTTCCGCCAATGATTTCCTCGATTTCTTCTCGGCGTGGACCGGGATCCAGGCGAAAGAGCTGACGCCGTCCTACCTGTTCGTGTCGGAGCAGGATGCGGGCAAATCCTGGGTGACCAACTTTAAGCTGCAAAAGGTGGACTACGACCAGCTGCCGGACGATCTCCATCCGTAGCGGGCCTGCCTGGCGACTGGCCCCGCATAACGGTTACACGCCCCCCAGATAGGCTTTTCTGACATCCTGATTGCCCAGCAGCTCTTCGCCGCTGCCGCTCAGGCGGATCTGCCCGTTGACCATCACATAGCCGCGGTCGGAGAGCTTAAGGGCGTGGTGCGCGTTCTGCTCCACGAGAAAAATCGTCATCCCGTTGCGCGCCAGCTCCCGCAGGGTCTGGAAAATCTGTTTCACCACGATGGGCGCTAACCCCAGGCTCGGCTCATCCAGCAGTAATAATTTGGGCCGGCTCATCAGGGCACGGGCTATGGCCAGCATCTGCTGCTCGCCGCCGGACATGGTCATCGCCCGCTGCTTGCGCCGCTCCTTCAGGCGAGGAAACAGGTCGAACATCGTCTGCAGATCCTCCGCCGCATACTGGTTGCCGATGGGGATGGTGCCCATCAGCAGATTCTCTTCGACGGTCATATCCGGGAAGATGCGCCGTCCTTCCGGGGCCTGGGCAATGCCGCCCGACGCCACATAGTGGGTCGATTTATGGCTGATGTCATCGCCGCAAAAGAGGATCTGCCCGTTACGTACCCGCGGCTGGCCGAAAATCGACATCAGCAACGTCGATTTTCCGGCCCCGTTGGCACCGATCAGCGCCACGGTCTCGCCGGGATGCACCTGAAGGGAGACCTGCTTCAGGGCCTGGATCACCCCGTAGTAAACGTCCACCTGACGAAACTCCAGCATTGCCTCACTCATACGCTGACCTCGCTCTCATCGGTGCCCAGATAGGCGGCAATGACTTTTTCGTCGTGCTGGATCTGCTCCGGTTTCCCCTGGGCAATCACATCCCCGTGGTCGAGCACGATAATGTGATCGGAGATCTCCATTACCATCCCCATATCATGCTCAATCAGCAGCACCGTGATGTCGTGGTGATCCCGCAGATAGCGAATGATGTTGCTCAGGGTGTGCGTCTCCACCGGGTTCAGCCCGGCGGCGGGCTCGTCGAGACAGATCATCTCCGGCCCGGTGCACATGGCGCGGGCGATTTCGAGCCGCCGCTGCTGGCCGTAGGACATCTCGCCCGCGAGCCGGTTAGCGCAGTCCACCAGGTCCACCACCTCCAGCCAGTAGAAAGCCCTGTCCAGGGCGTCGCTTTCCGCCTTGCGGTATGCAGGCGTATTCAGCACCCCAGCCAGCAGGTTGCGGTTCACCCGCATGTGCTGGGCCACCAGCAGGTTCTCCACCACCGACATCTCGCGGAACAGGCGGATATTCTGGAAGGTACGCGCCAGCCCGGCGCGGTTCACCAGGTGAGTGCCGCCAAACATTTTGTAGAACAACCGCTGGCCGAACTGCGCCGGATTGATCCAGTCCCCCGGCTGGAATTTTTGCCCGAGGACCTGAATAACGTTGGTGGTTTTGCTCCGGGTATTGAACAGAATATTGCCCCCGGAGGCGCGGTAAAAACCGGTCAGGCAGTTGAAGACCGTGGTTTTACCCGCGCCGTTCGGTCCGATCAGGGCGGTGATCGAGCCGCGCTGGACTTCAAGATTAACGTCGTTTAACGCTTTGATGCCGCCAAAGTGCATCATCAGATGCTCAACGCTTAAGATGGTCCCGTTCATGGCGCCACGCCCTTACGCACCGCAAAGCCGGTGCGGTTGATGCGGATCAGCCCGCGCGGTCGCCAGATCATCATCACCACCATCAGGACGCCAAACAGCAGCACGCGGTACTCGGCAAAGGTACGTAACAGTTCCGGGGTGACGGTCAGGACAAAGGCCGCCAGCACCACCCCGACGGTGGAACCCATCCCGCCCAACACCACGATGGCGAGGATCAGGGCCGACTCAAAAAAGGTGAACGAGGTGGGGTTTACGAATCCCTGATAGGTGGCGAAGAACACTCCGGCAATCCCGGCGGTAGAAGCCCCGAGGGTAAAAGCCGAGAGCTTCACCAGCACATGGTTAAGCCCCATGGAGCGACAGGCGATCTCGTCTTCGCGCAGGGCTTCCCAGGCGCGACCGATGGGCATCCGCGTCAGGCGGTGCTTGATGTAGAGCACCAGCAGCACCACCAGCAGCAGGATGGCGTAGATAAAGATGAACTTCAGGTTCGGGTTAAACGTCAGGTTGAAGAACTCATGGAACGGCACGCCGCCATCTTTCGCCCGGCGACCAAACTCCAGCCCGAAGAAGGTGGGGGGCGGGGCGGAGATACCGTTCGGCCCGCCGGTAAAGGTCAGCCAGTTGTTCAGCACCAGGCGGATGATCTCCCCAAAGCCGAGGGTCACAATCGCCAGATAATCGCCGTGCATTCGCAGCACCGGGAAGCCCAGCAAGGCCCCGGCGGCGGCGGCCATCAGCGCCGCCAGCGGCAGCATGGTCCAGAAGCCGAGCCCCAGATACTGATAGCCCAGCGCCAGCCCGTAGGCGCCAATGGCGTAAAAGGCGACATAGCCCAGATCCAGCAGCCCCGCGAGCCCGACCACGATGTTCAGCCCGAGCCCGAGCAGGACGTAGATCAACCCGAGGATCGCCACCGTCAGCACGTATTTGGTGGCGACAAACGGGAAGCAGACCGCCAGGGTGACGATCAGCGGCAGGATCCAGCGCATCCGGCTTTTGTACTCCGGCGGGCGGACGTACACCCCCGAGTTATCGTTATCGAAACGCGCAAGCACGCGTCTGCCCGGCGCGGTCATTAAGAAGGCGCTGAGTAAAAAACGCCCGGTCATCACCGTGGCGATGATCCACACCAGCCGCCGCCCTTCGAAGTTAAAGCTGTAGCCATCCAGCACCACGCCCGCCACCGGGCCAAAGATAATCAGCGCGACCATCCCGGCAAAAATGGCATCGAGGATGCAGCGTTTAAGTGAAAACCCGTCGTGCGCCACGGGCTGCGAAACGATCTGTGACGTCATTTTGCTTCCCTCATACTTTGGCCACGACAGGGCGGCCAAGCAGTCCCTGAGGACGGAAAATAAGGATCACCACCAGCAATCCAAAGGAGAACACATCTTTATAATCGGAGTTCACCATCCCGGAGAACTGCGCCTCGGCAATGCCAAGGATAAGTCCCCCTAACATGGCGCCCGGCAGGGAGCCGATCCCCCCGAGCACGGCGGCGGTAAAGGCCTTAATGCCGATGATAAACCCGGCATAAAAATCAAAGGTGCCGTAGTTCATGGTGATCAGCACCCCCGCCAGTCCGGCCATCGCCGCGCCGATCACAAACACCAGGGAGATGATCCGGTCGGTATTGATACCCAGAATCGACGCCATCTTGCGGTCCTGCTGCACCGCGCGGCACATCCGCCCTAAACGGGTGTTGCTGATTATCCAGGTGAGCACCAGCATGCCGGTGAACGAGGCGATAAGAATGAAGACCTTGGTGTAGGTGATCTGCACAAAACCTTCGCCAATGTGGAAGCGCAGCACGCCGTCCAGCATGGTAGGCACCCCTTGCTGGCGCGGACCCTGGCTGATCTGGGCGTAGTTTTGCAGGATCAGCGACATGCCGATGGCGGAGATCAGCGGGGCCAGACGCGTGGAGTTACGCAGTGGCTTATAGGCGATGCGCTCGATGGTCCAGCCGTACACCCCCGTCACCACGATGGTAAAGACCAGCGTGCCGAGGATCAGCAGCGGGAAAGATTCCAGCCCGAAGAAGGAGAGGAGCGCCAGGCCGATAGCGCAGAGGTAGGCGGAGATCATATACACTTCGCCGTGGGCGAAGTTAATCATGCCGATAATGCCGTATACCATGGTGTAGCCGATGGCTATCAATCCGTAGACGGAGCCCAGCGTTAAGCCATTGATTAACTGCTGCAGAAAGAAAGTTTCCATCATCGCGCGCTCGTGTTTCAGGCCGCGGGGGAGGCGGCCCGTTGGTTATAGTGCGTCGGCATGTCGCCATACCGACGTTGAGCGTGATTCCGTCCGGTTACTGCACTTCCTTATATTTACCTTTGTCGTCCCACTGGTACACCACGTAGTCGGAGACTTTCAGGTCACCTTTGCTGTCCCAGGATTTTTTGCCCATCACGGTATCCACCGAATTGGCCTTCAGCCATTCGCTGGCTTTGGCCGGATCGGCGCCGCCAGCGGCTTTAAAGGCCGCAGCAATGGCCTGGATAGAGGCGTAGGAGTAGAGGGTGTAGCCTTCCGGCTCAAACTTGCTGGCGCGGAACTTCTCGATCACCGCTTTGCCTTCCGGGATCAGGCGTGGATCTTTGCCGAAGGTCATGTAGATGCCGTTGGTGTACTGCGCGCCACCGGCGGCGGTGACCATCTCTTCGTTGACGATGCAGTCTCCGGAGAAGAATTTCGCCTGCACGCCCTGCTCACGCATCTGACGCACCAGCGGACCCGCTTCCGGGTGACAACCGCCGAAGAAGACCACGTCCGGCTTCTGGGCGCCAATTTTGGTCACCAGGGCGTTAAAGTCTTTCTCACCGCGCGACAGCCCTTCGTACATCACGTCCTTAACGCCGCGTTTCGCCAGCGCCGCTTTGGTGGCATCCGCCAGACCCTGGCCGTAGGTGTCTTTATCGTGGATGATCACCACCCGTTTGGCTTTCAGCTTATCAATAATGAAATCGCTGGCGACCTGGCCCTGCTGGTCGTCGCGTCCGCACATGCGGAACATGTCGCTCATGCCGCGCTCGGTGATCTGCGGGTTCGTGGAGCCTGGGGTGATAGCCAGCACGCCCGCGTCGTTATAAACCTCGGAGGCCGGCATGGTGGAGGAGGAGCAGAAGTGGCCGACCACGGCTTTGACTTTATCCTGGTCCACCAGACGGTTGGCGACCGAGACGGCCTGTTTCGGTTCACAGGCGTCATCCCCCTGCACCAGTTTGATCTTCTCGCCATTAATGCCGCCCGCGGCGTTGATGTCATCCGCAGCCTGCGTTGCGCCGTGCCAGTACTGATCCCCGTACGTTGCGTTCGGCCCGGTAAAGGGACCCGCCACGCCAATCACGATATCAGCCTGGGCGGAAAACGCCGTGACCAGGCAGCCTGCCATTACAAGAGAAAGAGGACTTCTGATGAATTTCAGCGACATTATTATGTACCTTTTCTGAGTGGTTTTTTGCACGAACCCTGTGTAGCCGAACGCCCTGAGGCGTACCCAATCCAAAAGCATTGCACTAAACGGACTGCACTATACGGACGACAAACTGCAGAAACAGGCGAGGTTTTCTGACGCATCTCCTCGACAGAACAACGTTAAGCAAAATGGTTGCCAGAACGGGCAGCTATTGCCATGTTTGGACAATTTTCAGTATAGAGCGCCGTTTTAAGCCACCCGGCAGCACGAAGTGAAATTCCAGCGGGGATCACATCTCATTAACAACAAAGCACATAAGTTGTGCAACGGTCACGATTTGCGCCGTTTTGCACCAGCATAGCCCGTGCAATTAGCAGGGGAAGGCACGGTTTCTGTGTTACCCTGCACGCAAATCTATTCTGCAGGAGAAGCACCATGACCCAAGGCCCGTTAAACGAAACCGAAATGGAGTGGCTGGAAGAGACCTTAATGACCTACGGTCATGACGACGAGTCCGTTATGGACGTCTCAGAACTCGACGGCATGCTGACCGCGGTACTGTCTGGCCCGATGGTGGTTGAGCCGGATCGCTGGCTGGTGGCGGTATGGGGCGGGGAGAAAAACATTCCGCGCTGGAAGAACGATCGCGAGATGAACCGCTTTATCGATCTCTGCTTCAAGCATATGAACGATATCGCCGAGCGCCTGAGCGACTACCCGGATCAGTTTGAACCGATGTTCGGCATGAACGATGTCGAGGGGCAAACCTATACCGTGGTGGAAGAGTGGTGCTTCGGCTATATGCGCGGCGTGGCGCTGACCGACTGGTCGTCCCTGCCGGAGTCCCTGCGCGCCGATCTGGATCTGATTGCGCTGCACGGTTCCGAAGAGAACTTTGATCGTCTGGATACCTTAACCGAAGAGGAGTTCCAGCAGAGCATTGAGGGCATTCGCCCGGCAGCGCTGCGCCTCTATAACTACTGGATTGCCAACCCGCAAGAGCCGGTCGCTCAGCAGCCGGTGATCAACGGCACCAAAGTAGGGCGTAACGACCCTTGTCCGTGCGGCAGCGGCAAAAAATTCAAGAACTGCTGTCTGCATTAACAGCGCCCATTTCTGCCGGGTGGCGCTTCGCTTACCCGGCCTACAAAACCCTTCGTAGGCCCGCGCAAGCGAAGCGCCGCCGGACATTAATGCGCTTTATCCCACTTCCGGCAACAGACCCGCCGCAATTCCGAACTGCACGAGGATTATCACGATCCCGCAGGCAAAGACCAGACAGAGCGCAGGCTTACCGCCAGGCACCCGGTAGTCGCCGTCAGGGTGGTGTTTACGGCTTTGCCAGACCAGCAGCGATGGCAACAGCAGTGCCAGTACCGCCAGCGCAACCCCCGCATAGCCCAACGCCATCACAAACCCGCGTGGATAGAACAGAGCAAAGGCCAGCGGCGGCAGGAAGGTGATCGCCCCGGTCTGGATGCGTCCGCTCACCGTCCGGCTGCGCTGGAACAGATCTGCCAGATAATCAAACAGACCCAGCGCCACGCCGAGGAAAGAGGTCGCCAGCGCGAGGTCGGCAAACAGATGCACCGCCAGCTCAACGTGCGGCGACGCAACCACTTCACGCAGGGCCTGCAGCAGCCCGTTAAGCCCGCTGTGGCTGGCCAGCATCCCCATAAAGCTCGACGAGTTAATGCTGCCGAGCGTCACCATCTGCCAGAAGATGTAGGCCACCAGCGGAATGGCGCTGCCGGTAATAAAGATCCAGCGCAGCTTACGCACGTTGCCGTTCATATAGCTGACGATGCTCGGCACGCTACCGTGGAAACCAAACGAGGTAAAAATCACCGGAATAGCCGATAGCGCTAACCCTTTCTCCAGCGGCAGCGTCAGTAAGTTGACCTTATGAATGTGCGGCGCAAGCAGCGCCAGCATCACCACGAGGAAAATAATTTTTGCCGAGAACAGGAAGCGGTTAAACAGATCCACCAGCGAGGTGCCGACGCAGACCACGCCCCCGCCAATCAGGGTAAAGAAGATCACGCCGGTAGAAGGGGAGATATCGGCGTTGAACCAGTCGTTGACGCTGGAGGCGATCAGCTCCCCGGCTCCGCTGATATAGGCCGCGGTGAGGGCATACATCAGGAACATCATGCTGAAGCCAGTGATCCACTGGCCGAATCGCCCCAGATAACGCCCGGCAAGCGTCCCCAGCCCGGTGTCGGCGGGAACGTGCTGATACACCTCAAGCAGCAGCAGGGCGGTATAACACATCAGCCCCCACAGTACGCCCAGTAACACCAGCGTGACGCCAAATCCAACGCCCGCAGCAGCCAGCGGCATCGCCAGCATTCCGGCACCAATCGTCGTTCCGGCGACGATAAAAATACTACCCAGCGTTCTGTTCTTCACGTTTTCCTCTAAAACCCAACGTCACGACGACAAAATCTGCGGCGCAGAGTAAGGGAAAAGCGCAGGTTCGTCAAACCGACGTTACAATGCCTGTAAAGTTATTTTTACGAATTAAATCAGGCGCGGCGGCTATGAAATCCGAACGCGATTACTGCGCCAGCGCAAGGGGAGAGGGGGGAGCGGGTGGCATTTCTGGCAGCACGGAAATTTATTCGGCTGGATGCGGGCTTTTTCACCCACGAAAGTAAAATCTGCTGCCATTAATAATAACGCGGCGCCCGATGGCGCCGCATGAATATTAATTTTGTGCGTCGAGCGTCGACAGCTCTTTATCAATAAAGTACAGCCCTTCACCCGATTTACCGGCCAGTGAGAGTTTATCGAGAACCGATTTAAACAGCTTCTCTTCTTCGTGCTGTTCGGCCACATACCACTGCAGGAAATTAAAGGTGCCATAATCCTGGCTGGTCATGGCCGCGTGAACCAGTTCATTAATTTTCTGGGTGATCAGCTGCTCGTGCTCGTAGGTGGCGCGGAACAGTTCGTCCAGCGACGCATACTCTGCGAACGGCGAAGCCACCTGACTGATGCGCGGCAGACTGCCGGTATCGGTAAGATAATCAAAGAGACGCTGCATGTGTGTCATCTCTTCCTGGGCGTGGCGACGCATAAATGCCGCAGCGCCTTCAAAACTGTGATAGCTACACCAGGCGCTCATCTGTTGGTAAAGCAGGGAGGAGTAAAGCTCCAGATTCATTTGCTCATTGAGCTTGTCGATCATTTCAGTTTTAAGCATGGTGTAGCTCCGTTTTATTATTAACAGGTCAACGTGAGCGCCACTATAATTTGTTATTTATTTATTTGCAAAAAGTAAAATAAATATTTGAAAAATTATAATACGAATGGGAATAAAACGCATTGCGGCTATTTTAAATATATTAATGAGAATTATTCTGTTTCGTGTTCTGAATATTATTGCCAGCAGAGACGCTGGCAACAGAATTAGTAATAAGCGGAGGTCGTAACGGCAGGGGCGGGGGCATAGCCGTGGCACTGATACTGGATAGTCACGGTTTTATTCAGGCACAGCGAGCCGCTGATCACGCTACAGGTTTCGATCGGCTGACCATAGGCCTGTGCCGTACTGTATCCCATGGCCTGACATTCGCGGGTCGCCGTGCCACTTGTTACGTAAGCATCATCATAAGAGGTCTGGAACAGTGGCTGACCATAATCGAGCCTGACGACCCCCGAGTTGACATCGACGCTGCTGACTTCAGCCTTGCGGGTGATGCCGCAACCAGCCAGCAGCAGCACCAGTCCGACCGTGCATAATCTCTTCATAGAACACTCTGAATGCGTTGAAATAACCTATACTAGCGCCAGACGCGCAGCGCAATGCCAGGAATAACCACCTGTTCTGTCCCTTCTCTTTGCCACGAGCCTCCGTTTCCTTCAATCCTGTGTCATTCGGTTCTGAGCCGGCGGTGAAAACCCTTACGATCGCAAAATTGTGAGCGCATCTTTGTTTTTTGAAACTATTTTTCACTTAATTTGAAAGTGTGTTTGCTTAGTAGTAAGGTTGGTCAGGTAAGCTATTCACAGCGGGATGCCCCGCATCGCATTCAGGAGACGAAGAATGAAAATTGCACTGATGATGGAAAACAGCCAGGCGCCAAAAAACGCCATCATCCTCAAGGAATTGAACGCCGTTGCTGAAGAGAAAGGTTTCCCGGTTTATAACGTTGGGATGAGCGACGAAAACGATCACCACCTGACCTACATTCACCTGGGGATCATGGCGAGCATCCTGCTGAATTCAAAAGCAGTTGATTTCGTGGTGACCGGTTGCGGTACCGGCCAGGGCGCGCTGATGTCCCTGAACATCCACCCGGGCGTGGTGTGTGGTTACTGCATCGATCCGGCTGACGCCTTCCTGTTTGCGCAGATCAACAACGGTAACGCACTTTCCCTGCCATTCGCGAAAGGCTTCGGCTGGGGCGCTGAGCTGAACGTGCGCTTTATCTTTGAAAAAGCCTTCACCGGCCGTAATGGCGAAGGTTATCCGCCAGAGCGTAAAGAGCCTCAGGTTCGTAACGCGGGCATCCTGAACCAGGTTAAAGCGGCGGTGGTGAAAGAGAACTATCTCGACACCCTGCGCGCTATCGATCCGGAGCTGGTTAAAACGGCAGTGACCGGTCAGCGTTTCCAGCAGTGCTTCTTTGAGAACTGCCAGGACAAAGAGATCGAAGCCTTTGTTCGCGGCATTATCGGCTAAGTTGTCAATATCAGTAAAAAGCCAGCTTGCGCTGGCTTTTTTTATGCCTGTTTTCGGGATACCGCGCTGCCGGCATCTTTCACCAGCCGCAGCGTATCCACCATCCCCAGCAGACAGACCAGCGCAATGGCGACAAACGCCAGCCGGAAGCTGATCCCCGGTAGCGATTCCATCCCCAGCAATTCACTGAACAGCTCGCCGATGCGGATCCCGATAGCGCCAAGCGTAATCCCCAGCCCGACCGCCAGCTGCGTCGCGGTGGAGAACAGCGTGTTTGCATAGCTCATCTGCGGCGAAGGCACGTCGGCGAAGGCGAGGGTGCTGATGGCGGTAAACTGAATGGAACGGAACACGCCCCCAAAATAGAGGATCAGCATGATGACCCACACCGGGGTTTGCGGCGTCAGGAAGGCGCAGGCCAGCAGGGCCAGCACGTTCAGCGCGCCGTTAATCAGCAGCAGCTTTTTGAACCCCAGCCCGCGCAGCAGCGGCGTGGTGGCGGGTTTAATGGTCAGGTTGCCGACGAATACCGCCAGCACCAGTAAACCGGAGTGGAACGCGTCCATGCCGAATCCCACCTGAAAGAGCAGCGGCAGCAAAAACGGCACGGCGCTGATGGAGGCACGAAATAGCGAGCCACCAAACATCGTCACGCGAAACGTGGGCACCTGCAGGGCATCGAGGCGGATCATCGGCCACTCGGCGCGTCTGAAATGGCGCAGGGCATAGATCATGGTCACCATCCCGATCGCCAGCAGCGCGAGGGTAATCGTCGTATTCACCTGCTCCGCCCCCATCATCTCCATGGCATACACCAGGCTCACCATGGCAACCGAGGTGGCGATAAAGCCGGGCGTATCGAACGGGCGGCGCGTCTCTTCATAGATATCCGGGATGATGCGCAGCGCCAGCACAATAGCAATCAGCCCCAGGGGGACGTTAATAAAGAAGATCCAGCGCCAGTTGGCGTAGCTGGTAATAAAGCCGCCCAGCGGCGGGCCGATGATGGGCGCCACCAGCGCGGGCCAGGTGAGGGTGGCGATGGCGGTAATCAACAGATGTTTTGGCGTGGTGCGCAGCACGGCAAGGCGACCAACCGGCACCATCAGCGCGCCGCCCATCCCCTGCAGCACGCGCATGGCGACGAACTGATCGACGCTGGTGGCGAGACCGCAGAGCACCGAGGCGAGGGTAAAGATGGCCAGGGCAAGGGTAAAGACCTTGCGGGCACCAAAGCGGTCGGCGATCCAGCCGCTGGCCGGAATCAGCACCGCCAGGGTGATGAGATAGGCGCTGATGCCGATATTGAGATCCACTGCCTGCACGCCAAAGCTCTTCGCCATGTCGGGCAGCGCCGTGGCGATCACCGTGCCATCCAGGAACTCCATAAAGAATGCGCCGGCCACTAACAGCGCAGCGGGGGAGATCCCGCTTGCCGCTTTGCCGGAGAGTTTTTCGGTCATTTTTCCTCTGCCACTTAAACTTTTTTTTAAAAATTTACAGGAACAAGTTCTCTGCTAACGCCATGAATTCTTTTTATTTTTAATCGGAACACTGTTTTGCTTTAAATAAACTGCCGTGATGAAAATCACAAAAAGATTGATTTTGTGATGCAGGTCATATTATAAGCGCATCAACAATAACACCTGCATAACATTTAGCCGGAGCATAATGATGAAATTGCGCAAAATCCTGAAAAGCATGTTCGAATCCTACTGTAAGACCTTCAAGGACGTACCGCCAGGCGCGATGTTCTGATAAAAAACCTGCTTCGGCAGGTTTTTTTGTGCCTGTACGCCGCATCAGCGCTGACGTTTTGCTACTATGGCGGCCTTTCAAACAGGAGAAGCCTATGTCTCAAAACCTCAGTGCCGATCAGGAATTTATCTCTGACGTCGTTGCATGCCAGCTGGTCATCAAACAAATCCTCGATGTGATTGAAATCATCGCTCCCGCAGAAGTGCGCGAAAAGATGTCGAGCCAGCTGAAAAACATCGATTTCGCCAGCAATCCTGCATCGGCCGACCCTGTCACCCTGCGCGCCGTACAGAAAGCCATCGCGCTGATTGAGCTGAAGTTCACGCCGCAGGGCGAATCTCACTAAAATAAACCGACGTTTTGAATTTAGAAATGGTTTTGTGAAAATAATGAGAACGGGCGACGAGCGTCGCCCGGCATGACAGTTACATAAAGGTCTGTACCAGCAGATAGCTCATCGCACAGGCACAGCTGACCCCGATAAGCCCCGGCAAAATAAAGCTGTGGTTGATAATGAACCTGCCGATGCGCGTGGTGCCCGAGCGGTCAAAGCCAATGCAGGCAAGATCGCTGGGGTAGGTGGGCAGCACAAAATAGCCGTATGACGCCGGGAAGAAAGCGATCAGCATTTTCGGCTCAATCCCCAGCATTAATCCCATTGGTGCCACCGCCGTCAATGCGGCCGCCTGGCTGTTGACCAGTTTCGACACCAGGAACAGCACTATCGCATAGGTCCACGGGTGACTTTTCACCACCCCTTCCAGGGCAATCTTCAGCTCCTCCAGATGCGCCTGAAAAAAGGTGTCGCTCATCCACGCCACGCCAAATACCGAGAAGATCGCCACCATCCCGGCTTTAAATACCGCCCCGTTTGAGATGGACGCGGCATTGACCTTGCAGACCATCAGCATCACGGCCCCGGCAATCAGCATCATCATCTGGATCACCAGGTTCATCGACAGCGCCGTCATTTTGCCTTTGACTTCAAAGGCCGGACGCAGCTCGGGCAGGGCACCCAGCAACACCACCACGGCGATACCGGCAAAGAAGATCCAGGTTGACCAGTACGCCTGCTTCGGGAAACGCTCATTCATTAACGTCTCGGTGCTGCCGTAGATGAATTTACGCTGCTCGGGATCCTGCAACCGGGCCTGAAACTCCTCGTCGTCGGCCAGATCTTTGCCGCGGCGCAAACTCCAGAGGGCGGCAATCGCCACGCCGAACAGCGAGGCCGGAACGGAGATGGCAAGGATTTCCAGAATGCCAAACGCGTGACCAATCCCGTGCTGCGCGGCCAGGATAGATACCAGCGACACCACGGCGACCGAGACCGGCGAGGCGGTGATGGCCATCTGTGAGGCAATAGATGCCACCGCCATAGGCCGCTCCGGGCGGATACCTTTTTTCAGCGCGATATCGGCAATAATCGGGAACATGGTATAGACCACATGGCCGGTGCCGCACAGGAAGGTCAGCATCCAGGTGGTGAACGGGGCGAGCAGGGTGATGTGTTGTGGATGCCGCCGCAGCAGACGTTCGGCGCACTGCATCATCACGTTCAGCCCGCCGGCGGTTTGTAGCGTGGCCGCACAGCCGATAACCGCAAGGATCGTCAGCATCACATCCACCGGCGGTTTACCGGGCTGCAGACCAAAAACAAAAGTGAGAATAAAAAGGCCAATGCCGCTTATCAGGCCCAGCCCCATGCCACCGAACCGGGTGCCGATTAGCAGGCACAAAATAATGACCAGAAACTCAACGGTAATCATGCGTATCCCTCGTGTAAGAATGCAAAATTTTGCAAATCATTACACGAAGAAGGGTTATTCGATGGGAGCCAGATCTGATTTGTTAAAATTCAGAAAAAGCAAAGAGTTGGCAACGTTTTTTTAACGAAAATACCCGGCGCAGGGCCGGGTATTAAGCAGGATACGCAGGATTAGTGATGCTGGTAGTTTACAACGTTAAGCAGGTGACGATCGGTCTGCTCAAGGCCCATGCCGGTGCGGCGAGCCTGGCGAACTTCTTCGAGGATGGTTTTCAGTAATACGCCATCCTGCAGCTGATCTTTTTCAATGTCATTCAGGAAGTTGAGCGTGGAGATGTCCTGCATTTTCCGCGCCTCATCGGTTAACTGATGAAGCGTCTGGCAGCGTTGCTCGTACTCTTCCAGGGTGCGCTGGAAAACGGCTTCCAGGCAGGTGCAATATTCATCCGACATATCCACTGGCTTCAGAACCGGCATCGCGCCTGATTGTTTCAGAAAATCAAAAACGCGCATCATCTGCGTGACGTTGCTCTGCGCCTGGGTCCGCAGGAAGGTTGCGGAACCATTTAGCTTATGTTCTGAACACCAGTCGCTGAGATGCAAGTAGAGGTTTGATGCGTGAAACTCAAGGTTCATCTGTGTGTTGAGCTTGTTAATCATATCCGAGACTGCCATAACTATTCCCTTATCTTCGTTTATGTAACCTGGTAAATCATCAGCGTTAATGATAGTTCACCACAGAATAAAGTTATTCTGTTCTCCGTGTATGTGATCCGATATTCATTTCTGGCACCGGCTGAATTCATAATATCAGCCGTGCGCTTATAAGAAAATCCTTATAAATATATCCTTACTAAACCTTACCTTTCATCAGGAAATTAAAATAGTTTAAGAGAATGACATGACCAACCGGATGGTAAAAATAATTAAATACTTGAAATTTATGTATTTATTGCTAATTAACCCTATGTGGTTATTCACATTATTTGGGGATTTATTTGATTATTCGCAGAATTGTGCTTAACAGACATATGAACCTTAATTAACATGCGTGAGATGGGATAATTCTGATGATTAATTTCTTTTTACACCTACTGAAAATTGCGCGAGATCATTTTCGCAGGAAATGGTGCGTAATGTGATCCAGCAAGGAGTTTAACGCTCTGCTCTCTGTGAAAATGAAACATTGTTTTATGTTTTTATCAAGCGGAGTTCATCATGGCAAAAGTTGCGGTGCTGCTGGCACCCGGATTTGAAGAGGCGGAAGCGATTATCACCATTGATATCCTGCGCCGTCTCCACATTGAGGTAGAAACCCTGGCCTGCGCCGAGTCGCGCGCGGTGGTGAGCTACCATGATATCCCGATGGTCGCGGACAGCACCCTCAGTGAAAAAATAGACAGCTACTATGACGCCGTCGTGTTACCGGGCGGGCCGCAGGGCAGCGTGAATCTGGCCGCCAGTGCCGACGTGGTGCGTTTTGTCGCGGCCCATGACGAAGCGGGCAAATTCATCGCCCCCATCTGTTCTGCAGCTGCACGCGTGCTGGGCGGAAATGGCCTGCTGAAAGGCCGTCGCTACGTCTGCTCGGGCGATCTCTGGCAGGATATCCATGACGGCGAGTACGTTGATGCTCCGGTGGTGGAAGATGGCAACCTCATCAGCGGCAAAGGCCTGGGCCATGCCTTCGACTTCGCGCTGACCCTCTCTGCACGCCTGCTGGGCGATGAAACCCCGGTGCGCGATCACGCCGAACACATCTATTATCCCTGGTAACAGAACGCCGGGCGCCAGCGCGCCCGGATCACAAGGATATCTTAGCTAATCTTATGGACTAATCTGCTTTCACCCTTTCTAATTGTCCGACAAATACCCGCATAGTTATGTCATTTTTCGCTGAATGTATGTACGCAATTACTGTAATTCTGCGGTGTGATGGCGCTCTCTTATGGATGATTAATTTCCCGCTAAAACTATCTCAAGCAAACGCGCTTCCTGCATGTCTGGCGCTAATGCCTTGTTTTAAGTCTGATTAAACCAATTTGAGTTGTTTTTCCCCTACAAATTAGAACGCTAAAGCTGGAGTTAACCATGCACAAATTTACTAAAGCGCTGGCGGCCATCGGTCTGGCTGCCGTTATGTCACAATCCGCTATGGCGGAGAACTTAAAGCTCGGTTTTCTGGTGAAGCAACCGGAAGAGCCGTGGTTCCAGACGGAGTGGAAATTTGCCGACAAAGCCGGGAAGGATTTGGGCTTTGAAGTGATCAAAATTGCCGTGCCGGACGGTGAAAAAACGCTGAACGCCATCGACAGCCTGGCAGCCAGCGGCGCGAAAGGGTTTGTCATCTGTACTCCGGACCCAAAACTGGGCTCCGCCATCGTGGCGAAAGCGCGCGGCTATGACATGAAAGTCATCGCGGTGGACGATCAGTTCGTCAACGCCAAAGGCGCGCCGATGGATACCGTCCCGCTGGTGATGATGGCGGCGACCAAAATCGGCGAGCGTCAGGGCCAGGAACTGTATAAAGAGATGCAAAAACGCGGCTGGGACGTGAAAGATACTGCGGTGATGGCGATCACCGCCGACGAACTGGATACCGCGCGTCGTCGTACCACTGGCTCGATGGACGCCCTGAAAGCGGCCGGTTTCCCGGAAAACAGATCTACAAAGTGCCAACCAAATCTAACGACATCCCGGGCGCCTTCGACGCAGCTAACTCCATGCTGGTGCAGCACTCTGAAGTGAAGCACTGGCTGGTGGTCGGGATGAACGACAACACCGTGCTGGGCGGCGTGCGCGCCACCGAAGGCCAGGGCTTCAAAGCGGCTGACGTCATAGGTATCGGCATCAACGGCGTGGATGCGGTGAGCGAACTGTCTAAAGCCCAGGCCACCGGTTTCTACGGCTCCCTGCTGCCAAGCCCGGACGTACACGGCTATAAATCCAGCGAAATGCTCTACAACTGGGTCACCAAAGGTGCCGAGCCTGCGAAATTCACTGAAGTTACCGACGTGGTGCTGATCACCCGTGACAACTTCAAAGCAGAGCTGGAGAAAAAAGGACTGGGCGGTAAGTAATTTACTGTGATTGCGCCCCCCGCAGCCGTGGGGGGCCAGACGTTCACTACTCGATCCTCGGAGACGTTATGCAACAGTCTGCACCCTATCTCTCTTTTCGCGGCATCGGCAAAACCTTTCCCGGTGTCAACGCGCTGACCGACATCAGCTTTGACTGCTATGCCGGTCAGGTTCATGCCCTGATGGGGGAGAACGGCGCCGGAAAATCCACGCTGCTGAAGATCCTCAGCGGCAACTACGCCCCCACCACGGGCACCCTGGCGTTGCAGGGCAAAGAGGTGGCCTTCGCGGATACCACCGCCGCGCTGAACGCCGGTGTCGCCATCATCTACCAGGAGCTGCATCTGGTGCCGGAGATGACCGTGGCGGAAAACATCTATCTTGGGCAGCTTCCCCATAAAGGCGGGTTCGTTAACCGGTCGCTGCTCAACTATGAAGCCGGTCTGCAGCTCAAGCACCTTGGGCTCGATATTGACCCGCAGACCCCGCTCAAATACCTCTCCATCGGCCAGTGGCAGATGGTGGAAATTGCCAAAGCGCTGGCGCGCAATGCCAAAGTCATTGCCTTTGATGAACCGACCAGTTCGCTGTCGGCGCGTGAAATCGAGAACCTGTTCCGCGTGATCCGCGAGCTGCGTAAAGAGGGGCGCATCATTCTGTACGTGTCGCACCGTATGGAAGAGATCTTCGCCCTTAGCGACGCGATCACCGTCTTTAAAGATGGCCGTTATGTTCGCACCTTCAACGATATGCAGCAGGTCAACCATGACCAGCTGGTGCAGGCGATGGTGGGACGCGAGCTGGGTGATATCTATCACTGGGAGCCGCGCCAGTACGGCGGCGAGCTGCTGCGCCTCGACGAGGTGAAAGCCCCGGGCGTGCGCACGCCGATCAGCCTCACCGTGCGCAGCGGTGAAATCGTCGGCCTGTTCGGGCTGGTGGGGGCAGGGCGCAGCGAGCTGATGAAAGGGCTATTTGGCGGCACCCGCATCACCGGAGGACGGGTGTTTATCGACGGCGAGCCTGTAGACATTCAGAAACCGGCCCACGCCATTCGCGCCGGGATGATGCTCTGCCCGGAGGACCGTAAAGCCGAAGGGATCATTCCGGTGCACTCGGTGCGGGACAACATCAATATTTCGGCCCGCCGCAAGACCATTCGCGCCGGATGTCTGATTAACGACACCTGGGAGGTCAGCAATGCCGATCACCACATCCGTTCCCTCAATATCAAAACGCCGGGGGCGGAACAGCTGATCATGAACCTCTCCGGCGGTAACCAGCAGAAAGCCATACTTGGCCGCTGGCTGTCGGAAGAGATGAAGGTGATCCTGCTTGATGAACCCACCCGCGGTATCGACGTGGGGGCCAAGCACGAAATCTATAACGTGATTTATGCCCTGGCAAAACGCGGCGTGGCGGTGCTCTTCGCCTCCAGCGATCTGCCGGAAGTGCTGGGCGTGGCCGACCGTATCGTGGTGATGCGTGAAGGGGCCATAGCCGGTGAACTGCTACATGAACAGGCGAATGAACAGCAGGCGTTAAGCCTCGCCATGCCTAAAGTCAGCCAGGCTGTCGCCTGAGTAAGGAGAATAAGATGTCCTCTGTCACTACATCCGGAGCGCCGAAGTCGGCCTTCAGTTTTGGGCGGATCTGGGATCAATACGGCATGCTGGTGGTGTTTGCCGTGCTGTTCCTCGGCTGCGCTATCTTTGTTCCTAACTTCGCCACCTTTATTAATATGAAGGGGCTGGGCCTGGCGATCTCCATGTCCGGGATGGTCGCCTGTGGGATGCTGTTCTGCCTGGCTTCCGGCGACTTCGACCTGTCGGTCGCCTCGGTTATCGCCTGTGCCGGTGTCACCACCGCCGTGGTCATTAACATGACTGAAAGCCTGTGGATTGGCGTGGCGGCGGGGCTGCTGCTCGGCGTGCTCAGCGGGCTGGTGAACGGCTTCGTGATTGCGCGTCTGAAAATCAACGCCCTGATCACTACCCTTGCCACCATGCAGATTGTGCGCGGCCTGGCCTACATCATCTCTGACGGTAAAGCGGTGGGGATCGAAGACGAGCGCTTCTTCACCCTCGGCTATGCTAACTGGTTCGGGCTGCCAGCACCCATCTGGCTGACCGTCGGCTGCCTGATTATCTTTGGTTTCCTGCTGAACAGAACCACCTTTGGCCGTAATACCCTGGCGATTGGCGGTAATGAAGAGGCGGCGCGTCTGGCGGGTGTTCCGGTGGTACGTACCAAGATCATCATCTTCGTACTGTCCGGTCTGGTGTCGGCGGCGGCAGGGATTATTCTGGCCTCGCGTATGACCAGCGGACAGCCGATGACCTCCATCGGTTATGAGCTGATCGTTATCTCTGCCTGCGTATTGGGTGGTGTATCGCTCAAAGGCGGCATCGGAAAAATCTCATATGTGGTAGCGGGGATCCTGATCCTGGGGACCGTTGAGAACGCGATGAATCTGCTGAACATCTCCCCGTTCTCCCAGTACGTGGTACGTGGCCTCATCCTGCTGGCGGCGGTGATCTTCGACCGTTACAAACAAAAAGCGAAGCGTACCGTTTAACCGTTTTTTCCTTCCTTTCCAGACCTAACTTTTAAGTGTAGCCCCCCTTCCAGCCGTAGCGGGAAGGGGGTGTCAAATGGCGAGCCCCGTCACACTGTCTATACTTACATGGCTACTGAGATGTTAACAGTTTTTCATCTCGCCAACTGTAAGGAGGATCAGGGTGGCCGATACGTTAACTTCACCGCCTGTATTATCAGAAAACGTTGCGTACTTTTTTGACCTCGACGGGACCCTTGCCACCATCAAGCCGCATCCCGATGAGGTAGTGGTTCCCGCAGAAGTACTCCAGGCATTGAATCAGCTGGCACAGCTGAATGAAGGGGCACTGGCATTGATATCAGGGCGTTCAATGGACGAGCTGGACAAGCTCGCCGGACCTTACCGTTTCCCCCTTGCCGGTGTACACGGGGCGGAGCGCCGCGACATCCATGGTCATTCGCAATCCATTTCACTCCCTCCGGATCTGATCCAGACGCTGCATGCGCAGCTGACGACGGCGCTTTTGTATATGCCTGGCACCGAACTTGAAGCCAAAGGGATGGCATTTGCAATCCACTACCGTCAGGCCCAGCAATATGAGCAGAATATTTTCGCGCTGGCGGAACAGATTGTGCACGACAACCCGCAGCTGTCGCTCCAGCCGGGTAAATGCGTGGTCGAAATTAAACCGAGGGGGATCCACAAAGGCGAGGCTATCTCGACCTTTATGCATGAAGCACCTTTCCTCGGCAGAACGCCGATTTTCTTTGGTGATGACCTCACCGATGAGCATGGCTTTGACGTTGTGAATCAGCTTAAAGGGGTATCTGTAAAGGTCGGCGCAGGTGAGACCAAAGCCAGCTGGCGGCTGGCAACGGTACCTGACGTCTGGCAATGGGTAATAAAAGCCGCTAACCATCAACAAGAACAACAATTAGCGCAAATTAACAGGAGAAAACCTTATGGGTCGCTTGATCGTAGTTTCTAACCGCATCGCTCCCCCGGATGATAAAAAAGCCAGCGCAGGTGGCCTGGCCGTTGGGGTGCTGGGGGCGTTAAAAAGTACGGGTGGGCTCTGGTTTGGCTGGAGTGGGGATATCGGTGATGAGGATAAACCGCTAAAAAAGGTGACACGCGGGAACATCACCTGGGCCTCGTTTAATCTGAGTGAACAGAATTACGACGAGTATTACAGCCAGTTCTCCAATGCCGTACTGTGGCCAGCGTTTCACTATCGCCTGGACCTGGTGAAGTTTAAACGCGAAGCCTGGGAAGGGTACCAGCGGGTCAACGGCCTGCTGGCCGATAAACTGCAGCCGTTAGTCAAACAGGACGACGTGGTGTGGGTGCACGACTACCATCTGCTGCCGTTTGCCGCAGAGCTGCGCAAGCGCGGCGTCAACAACCGGATTGGCTTCTTCCTGCATATTCCGTTCCCGACGCCTGAGATCTTCAACGCGCTGCCGCCGGGCGATGAACTGCTCGAGCAGCTTTGCGATTACGATCTGCTGGGCTTCCAGACCGAAAACGACCGTCTGGCCTTCCTCGACTGCGTCGCCAGTAAAACGCGGCTGACCGCTCATGACGACGATTCACACTCCGCATGGGGTAAGCGTTTTCGCACCGAGGTCTATCCCATCGGCATCGAACCGGACGACATCGCTCACCAGGCATCCGGGCCGTTACCACCTAAACTGGCTCAACTTAAAGAAGAGCTCAAGAACGTAAAAAACATCTTTTCCGTTGAGCGTCTGGACTATTCAAAAGGGCTCCCGGAACGTTTTCATGCCTATGAGACGCTGCTGGAAAAATACCCCGAGCACCACGGTAAGATCCGCTATACCCAAATCGCGCCAACCTCCCGTGGCGAGGTGCAGGCCTATCAGGACATCCGTCACCAGCTTGAAACCGAAGCCGGCCGCATCAATGGCCGTTATGGCCAGCTGGGCTGGACGCCGCTCTTCTACCTGAACCAGCACTTTGAGCGCAAAATCCTGATGAAAGTGTTCCGCTATGCCGATGTCGGGCTGGTGACGCCGCTGCGTGACGGCATGAACCTGGTGGCGAAAGAGTACGTGGCGGCGCAGGATCCGGCCGACCCGGGCGTGCTGGTGCTGTCGCAGTTTGCCGGTGCGGCCAATGAGCTGACCTCGGCGCTGATCGTCAATCCGTACGACCGGGACGACGTGGCCAACGCGCTGCATCGCGCGCTGAATATGCCGCTCACCGAGCGTATTTCGCGTCACGCGGAGATGATGAAAGTGATCCGTGAAAATGACATCGACCGCTGGCAGGCCCGCTTCATTGAGGATTTGAACCAGATCACTCCCCGCAGCGTGGAGAGCAATCTGCAAAAAAAGGTCGCAACCTTCCCTAAACTGGCCTGAATATATTCCACTCAGCGTTTTATTCTGCGCTGAGTGGAATTAAAAGCACGTCAACTTGAGCATTGTTGATTATTGTTTTCGCGGAACAGGCTGCGCGCGAGAAAAAACTCTGGTTATGATTTCCGCATATCACTAAATCTATATTCTGCTTTTGACATATATCACTTATCTGCTCGCTTAATTCTCCCGTTGCGCATACTGTTTGCGCGATGGGATATTCTGCACGCGTAATAAGGTCCTCGAGAAATTGTCTGGTTTCTTCCTGTAATACGCCACGAATATCTTCCAGCATGGGTGCTGCCAGTTGATTATACATCTCCGGTTCGGCCATCAGCGTGACCACCGTGATACGCGCCTGCGTTGGCCTGGCGATGGCGACCGCTTTGGCAACCAATTGATGACTTTCTGGAGAAACCGAAACAGAAACAAGGATATGGGAATAGCTCATTTTACCCACCTTCAGTGTGTGGTTAAGGCACATACTTCAGCATTAGCGCGATTGCTTTTTTTGCGCAAGAGCCAAAGGTGACATTAGTGTGATGCTTATCATAATTATTCATTAATTATTCTTATGCAATGAATAGGGCAAGGCTTGCATAAACGTCCAAAATGCGCTCACTTAACGTAAATCATACAATTTAAGTCTGCAAATTCTAAACAAAATTCCCGCGAACCCTTCAGCTGTTGAATGGTAACGTAAAGCAATTACTTCAATCATTTATCTTCGTAAAGCTATGTTTTTTATGGAAATAAACAAAGTGTTTCTGTGATAGATATATCCTCGATTGTTACAAATTTGTGTTATGTCAATAACCAGCAAGTAACATGCCGTCTTAGTTCATACTTCTGCATGAATATTCGGGGCTGAAGAATATATTCTTCGCTTAATCGCTCATAAAACAGCCAAATTAGAAGGAGTGCTGATGGATTTTTGGTTCGAATTCACTCAAATTATGTGATCTGTGTCACATTTTTTTTAAATTTCAGGCAGGGCCACATTGTATGTCCTACACCGGACGGGTAAAGTTGCCGCGAATTAGGAAAAATCTTAGTTAATTGTAAGAAGTGATAAATGTGTAAGAGACAAACTTTGTTTTTCTTGACGTGATTCATCAATACAAAACTTAATTCAACTATGCGTTTTAGCCTTTTCTTTTTTTTTACCGGGGTTTTCCCGGCGACATCACGGGGTGCGGGTCGACCGCACAAGAAATTAAAGTGTTATTCGGGAAGGGATAAATGAACACATCCGAATTGCTAAAACACATTTATGACATCAACCTGTCATATTTATTGCTTGCACAACGTTTGATTAGCCAGGATAAAGCCTCCGCGATGTTCCGGCTGGGCATTCAGGAAGAAATGGCCACAACGCTTGGCGGTTTAACACTGCCGCAGATGGTGAAACTCGCTGAAACTAACCAGCTGGTTTGCCAGTTCCGTTTTGACAATCACCAGACTATTACGCAGCTGACCCAGGAATCCCGCGTGGATGACCTGCAACAGGTTCACACCGGCATTCTGCTTTCTACCCGTTTGCTTAACGAAATCAGCCAGCCTGATGACGTAGCCCGTAAGAAAAGAGCATAAAAATGAGTGAGAAGAGCATTGTTCAGGAAGCGCGTGACATTCAACTGGCTATGGAACTGATTACGCTTGGTGCTCGTTTGCAGATGCTTGAAAGCGAAACCCAGCTGAGCCGTGGTCGTCTTATCAAACTCTATAAAGAGTTACGTGGCAGCCCGCCGCCAAAAGGCATGCTGCCATTTTCTACCGACTGGTTTATGACCTGGGAGCAAAATATCCATGCTTCCATGTTCTGTAATGCCTGGCAGTACCTGCTCAAAACCGGCTTGTGCAGCGGCGTTGATGCGGTAATTAAAGCCTACAAGCTTTACCTCGAGCAGTGCCCGCAGCCTGAAGAAGGTCCTCTGCTGGCCCTGACCCGCGCATGGACGCTGGTGCGTTTTGTAGAGAGCGGACTGCTTGAGCTGTCTCGCTGCAACTGCTGCAGCGGTAACTTTATCACCCACGCGCATCAGCCTGCCGGCAGCTTCGCCTGCAGTTTGTGCCAACCACCGTCCCGAGCGGTAAAAAGACGTAAACTTTCCCGGGATGTTGCCGATAGTAATCCACAACTGCTGGATGAACAGATCGAACAGGCTGTTTAACCCGAACCTGTGGGCAAGATTCCAGCAGCGGTAAGAGATTACCGCTGCTTTTTTTTGCCCCGCGGGTGGGTAAACCCCCGAACTCTGTCTCCTGGCTAAAGTCACTAGCGGAAGGATGATGTCGTGCTTATCGTATTAGGTTACCTGGTAGTTCTCGGTACAGTTTTCGGCGGTTACATGATGACCGGCGGGCACCTTGGGGCACTCTATCAACCGGCCGAACTGATTATTATCGGTGGTGCAGGGGTGGGGGCGTTTATCGTTGGCAACAACGGCAAGGCGATCAAGGGAACGTTAAAAGCGTTGCCGTTACTGTTCCGTCGTTCGAAATACACCAAAAGTATGTATATGGACCTGCTGGCGCTGCTCTATCGCCTGATGGCCAAGTCGCGTCAACAGGGGATGTTCTCCCTCGAACGCGATATTGAAAATCCGAAAGAGAGCGAGATCTTCGCCAGCTACCCGCGCATTATCGCCGATAAGATGATGCTCGAGTTTATCGTCGACTATCTGCGTCTGATCATCAGCGGCAACATGAACACCTTCGAAATCGAAGCGTTGATGGATGAAGAGATCGAGACTCACGAGAGCGAAGCCGAAGTCCCGGCCAACAGCCTGGCGATGGTGGGCGACTCCCTGCCGGCGTTCGGTATCGTGGCGGCGGTCATGGGGGTAGTACACGCCCTGGCCTCGGCGGATCGTCCGGCGGCAGAGCTGGGGGCACTTATCGCCCACGCGATGGTGGGAACCTTCCTCGGGATCCTGCTGGCGTACGGTTTTATCTCTCCGCTGGCCAGCGTATTACGCCAGAAGAGCGCCGAAACCACCAAAATGATGCAGTGCGTGAAGATCACGCTGCTCTCTAACCTCAACGGTTATGCCCCGCCGATCGCGGTCGAGTTTGGTCGTAAAACCCTCTATTCCAGCGAGCGTCCGTCGTTCATCGAACTCGAAGAACACGTGCGCGCGGTGAAGAACCCAAACCAGCAGACGAGCACTGAGGACGCATGAAAAACCAGTCCCATCCCATCGTCATAGTCAAAAAGCGCAAGCATAAAGGGCACGGGGGCCATCACGGTGGCTCCTGGAAAATCGCCTACGCGGACTTTATGACCGCGATGATGGCGTTCTTCCTGGTGATGTGGCTGATCTCTATCTCCAGCCCGAAAGAGCTGATTCAGATCGCAGAATATTTCCGTACCCCGCTGGCCACGGCGGTCTCGGGTGGTCCGCGCATCTCCAACAGCGACAGTCCGATCCCGGGCGGTGGAGATGATTACACGCAGAAGCAGGGCGAAGTGAAGCGCGAGCCGAACATCGACGAGCTGAAAAGACGCATGGAGCAGAGCCGCCTGAAAAAAGTGCGTGGCGACCTGGATCAGCTGATCGAGGCAGATCCGAAACTGCGCGCCCTGCGTCCACACCTGAAGATCGATTTAGTCCAGGAAGGTCTGCGCATTCAGATTATCGACAGCCAGAACCGTCCGATGTTTAAAACCGGCAGCGCCGAGGTGGAGCCTTACATGCGCGACATCCTGCGTGCGATTGCGCCGGTGCTGAACGGGATCCCGAACCGAATCAGCCTTTCCGGTCACACCGATGACTTCCCTTACGCCAGTGGGGAAAAAGGGTACAGCAACTGGGAGCTCTCGGCTGATCGTGCCAACGCATCCCGTCGTGAGCTGGTGATCGGCGGGCTGGACGATGGCAAAGTGCTGCGGGTCGTCGGCATGGCGGCAACCATGCGCATGACCGACCGCGGGCCGGAAGATGCCATCAACCGTCGTATTAGTCTCTTAGTGCTCAACCAGCAGGCGGAGCAGGCCATCCTGCATGAAAACGCCGAAAGCCAGAATGAGTCACTGGATGATTTAAAACAGCCAGGCCCTGAGCCTTCGGCTGCCGTTCCAACATCGCCACCAGCCAATCCGAGGTGATAGCGTGAGCATGGATATTAGCGATTTTTACCAGACGTTTTTTGATGAAGCCGACGAACTGTTGGCGGATATGGAGCAACATCTGCTGGATCTGGTGCCTGAGGCGCCGGATTCAGAGCAGCTTAACGCCATATTTCGTGCAGCTCACTCCATTAAAGGGGGCGCCGGTACGTTTGGCTTTACCATTTTGCAGGAGACCACCCATCTGATGGAGAACCTGCTTGATGAAGCCCGACGCGGTGAGATGCAGCTCAATACCGACATTATTAACCTGTTTTTGGAAACGAAAGACATTATGCAGGAACAGCTCGATGCCTATAAAAGCTCGGAAGAGCCGGACGCTGCCAGCTTTGAATACATCTGCAACGCGCTGCGTCAGTTAGCGCTGGAAGCCAAAGGCGAAACGGCAGCCGTTGCCGTCAGCCCGGCAAAACTGAGCGTTGTGGATGCTGCCCCGGTGGCCGCACCTGCCGCTGACGACCGCCTGCGGGTGGTGCTGTCCGGTCTGAAAGAGAGCGAAGTTAACCTTCTGGAAGAAGAGCTGAGCAATCTCGCCACCCTGAGCAACGTGGTGAAAGGCAAAGACACGCTGGCGGCTAACCTCGACGGCGGCATCAGCAAAGATGACGTGGTCGCGGTGCTCTGTTTTGTCATTGAACCTGAGCAGATCGACTTTGAAACCGTGACCGATGCCCCGGTGGCCGAGTCGATGGAAGAGGCTGAAGTGGTGGCTGCTCCTGCGGTACCGGCTGTTGCACCTGCCGCGCCGGCGCTGAAAGCCGTGCCGGGCGAATCCGCCGCGCCAAACCGTAGCGAGCGCGAAAAGCCGGCCGCACGTTCCAGCGAATCGACCAGTATCCGCGTGGCCGTTGAAAAGGTGGATCAGCTGATCAACCTGGTGGGCGAACTGGTGATCACCCAGTCGATGCTGGCCCAGCGTTCTAACGAGCTGGACCCGGTCAACCATGGAGATCTGATCACCAGCATGGGCCAGCTGCAGCGCAACGCCCGCGACCTGCAGGAATCGGTGATGTCCATCCGTATGATGCCGATGGAGTACGTCTTCAGCCGCTTCCCGCGTCTGGTGCGCGACCTCGCCGGTAAGCTCAACAAGCAGATTGAACTGACCCTGATGGGTAGCTCCACCGAGCTGGATAAGAGCCTGATCGAGCGCATTATCGACCCGTTAACGCACCTGGTGCGTAACAGCCTTGACCATGGGATCGAACTGCCGGAGAACCGTGTAGCGGCAGGGAAATCCCCGGTCGGCAACCTGATCCTCTCTGCGGAACACCAGGGCGGTAACATCTGCATCGAAGTGACCGATGACGGCGCGGGCCTCAACCGCGAGCGCATCCTGGCAAAAGCGATTTCCCAGGGGATGGCGGTCAGCGAAAACATGACCGATGAAGAAGTGGGCATGCTGATCTTCGCTCCGGGCTTCTCCACCGCGGAGCAGGTGACGGACGTCTCCGGGCGCGGCGTGGGTATGGACGTGGTGAAACGTAACATCCAGGAGATGGGCGGCCACGTTGAGATCAAATCGAAGCAGGGTTCAGGTACTACCATTCGCATTCTGCTTCCGCTGACGCTGGCGATCCTCGACGGGATGTCGGTAAAAGTGGCGGACGAAGTGTTTATCCTGCCGCTGAATGCGGTGATGGAATCACTCCAGCCGCGTGAAGAAGATCTGCATCCGCTGGCAGGCGGTGAGCGCGTGCTGGAAGTGCGTGGCGAATACCTGCCGCTGGTCGAACTGTGGAAAGTGTTTGACGTGGACGGTGCCAAAACCGAAGCCACGCAGGGAATTGTGGTCATTCTGCAAAGCGCAGGCCGCCGCTATGCGCTGCTGGTCGATCAGCTGATTGGCCAGCATCAGGTGGTGGTGAAGAACCTTGAGAGCAACTACCGCAAAGTACCTGGCATTTCAGCCGCCACCATCCTCGGCGATGGTAGTGTGGCGCTGATCGTCGATGTTTCGGCGCTTCAGGGATTAAATCGTGAACAACGTATGGCGCACACAGCCGCCTGATTCAGTTAAGAAGGTAAAAAAATGACCGGTATGAGTAATGTAACCAAGCTGGCCGGCGAGCCATCAGGGCAGGAATTCCTGGTTTTCACCTTAGGTGACGAAGAATACGGTATCGATATTCTGAAGGTGCAGGAGATCCGCGGCTATGATCAGGTGACCCGCATCGCCAACACGCCCGATTTCATTAAAGGCGTGACCAACCTGCGTGGCGTTATCGTGCCCATCGTCGACCTGCGCGTGAAGTTCAGCCAGGGCGACGTCGAGTATGATGACAACACGGTGGTGATCGTGCTCAACCTCGGCCAGCGTGTGGTCGGGATCGTAGTTGACGGCGTGTCCGACGTGCTCTCCCTCACCGCCGAGCAGATCCGCCCGGCGCCGGAGTTTGCCGTTACCCTGTCCACGGAATACCTGACAGGTCTGGGTGCGCTCGGGGATCGGATGCTGATTCTGGTGAATATCGAGAAGCTGCTGAACAGCGATGAGATGGCGCTGCTGGATGTGGCGGCGAGTCACGTTGCCTAGGTAAACGCAAAACAGCAACGCAGTCTGTAGGCCGGGTAAGGCGTAGCCGCCACCCGGCTTTTTTATTGCACGGCGTAGCCTTCTGCATCAACGTCCGGCGGCGCGACGCTTGCCGGGCCTACGGATTGTGCATGTTGTGGGTTTTGTAGGCCGGGTAAGGCGCAGCCGCCACCCGGCTTTTTTATTGCACCACCGAACCATCAAACTTCCTGCTCAACGAGCCCTACCTCTTCCTCCAGCAACCCCTCATTCTGCGCCAGCATCGCCGTCGCCACGCCGTTCCCCAGCACGTTAATCGCTGAACGCCCCATATCCAGGAAGTGATCGATCCCCATCAACAGCAGGATCCCCGCCACCGGAATATGGAAGCTCGGGATCGTCGCCGCCAGCACCACCAGCGCCGAGCGCGGTACCCCGGCAATCCCTTTTGACGCCAGCATCAGGGTTAACATCAGCACGGTGATTTCTGAGAAAGTCAGGTGAATATTGTAGGCCTGGGCGATAAACATCGAAGCAAACGAGCAGTAAACCATCGACCCGACGAGGTTAAACGAATAGCCAATCGGCAGCACAAACGAAACGATATTGCGCGAGCAGCCAAAGCGGGTCAGCTGCTCCAGCGTTTTCGGGTAGGCCGCTTCAGAGCTGCTGGTGGTGAAGGCCACCAGCACCGGATCTTTCAGCATGCTCACCAGACGGAAAATCTCGTTTTTCAGCACCATATAACCCACCGCCAGCAGCACCAGGCAGGTGAGAACGATCGCCAGATAATAGCCGCCGATAAACGAGGCATAATTCAGCAAAATCCCTAGCCCCTGGGTGGCAATCACCGAGGAGATGGCGGCAAAGATCGCCAGCGGCGCAACGTACATCACGTAGCCGGTCACTTTGAGCATGATGTGAGAAACCACGTCCAGCGCGGCCACCAGCGGGGCGTTGAATTTCTCGCCGAGCGAAGCGCCAGCAATGCCAAAGAACATCGAGAACACCACAATCTGCAGGATCTCGTTATTGGCCATCGCCCCGGCAATGCTGGTGGGAATGGTATGGGAAAGAAAACCTTTCAGGGTCATGCCGCCGGTGGCAAGCCCGGTCTCTACGGTACCGGCTGGGATCGCCAGGTTCAGGCCGCTGCCCGGATGGAGCAGAGTGACAATAAACAGACCGACCAGGATGGAGAGCACTGACGAGCTGATAAACCAGACCATCGCTTTACCGCCCACGCGGCCAATGGTGGCGGTCTCGCCCAGACGCATAATCCCCACCGTCAGGGTGCTGAACACCAGCGGGGCGATCACCATTTTGATCAGTCGTAAAAAGATGTCAGTCAGTAACGTAATGTTGTCTGACCAGGCCGCGATTACATCCGCTGATGCATACTCATGAATCATTGCGCCGGACAAAATGCCCGCCAGCATAAAGATCACGATAAAGACCGTGAGTCTGTTTGCACTTGCCACCAAAATTACCCCGATTTTAATAAGTTAAAATGAATTTGCTGATTTCTCTCTTTTTATTATTCAGCGCGTGAATATATCCGTTAGCTAAATTGAAGTAATTTCCGGGCTATTTCAATAATTTTTTAATATTTATAAGTTTTGTTGCTAACTTTGATGGCGATATATTGTGATGAAGATCACATTTTAAGCAATATATCTTCCCGTTTTGCTTAGATATACGGAGAAGTAATTTCTTACTCAATTGTTTTAATTAGTAAATTTATGTCAATACGGTAAAAGTATGAGAGGGGCCGTGAAAAGTGGTTGAGCAACGAACCATAAACTAAATTTCACAATAACCACCCGGACAGCAGCATGATGGGTGCTAACAGTCTGAGCGTTATCAGAAAACGGTGATAACCCCATGTGACATGTTCCGGAGGGCAACAAATGAATAAACAACTCCTGATGCTGTTAGGCGGCGGTCTTCTGGCAGTGGCGTCCGGCAATACCCAGGCCGTCACCAGCAGCGGCACCATTGGCGCAACCTTAACGTTGACCAACGGCTGCCTGATTAACGGCTCGCCGACTCAGGATGGCATTAACTTCGGTACCCTTGATTTTGGTACCCATCCGGCCACCTTTTCCACGCTGACCACCCAGCTCACCGGGGCCAGCGGCGGGAACACCTTCACGATCCAGTGCACCACCGCCAGCTACACCGTCGCCATCACCGGCAACACCAACTCCACGGCGCCCGGCACCGTGGTCGGCACGCCTGGCACCCCCGCGCGCTATCTGGTGAATACGGCGAATACCGGGCAGGGCGTGGCCTACAGCCTGTTCAGCGACGGTGGGTTTAACAACGTCATCGCCAACAACGCGCCGCTGCCGGTAACTTCCACCGCCGGAGGCGTCGACAGCTACACCCTGTACGGGCGCATCACCGGCGGGGGCAACAGCGTCACCGTGGTGCCCGGCACCTACACCGACACCATCAACGTCAGCGTCACCTATTAGCGTCAGCACGTTTTAACGAGCGTGAACTGAATAACGCTCCGCTATATGGGAGAGGGCAACGTGCGCGCTTTTTTTATCCTGAGCATGATGCTGCTTGCAGCGGGAAACGGCCATGCGGTGACGACGCAATCCTTTCAGGTGAGCGCCACTATCACCCCCGGCTGTTCAGTCGCAGCAGGCAGCGGTGGCCTGCTGGGCACCCTCGATTTTGGTACCCATAGCGGGGTGGAGCGGGGGCAGGTCAACACCAGCTTTGTGCCGAACGGATCGCTGACCATCGCCTGTACCCCCGGGGTGGCGCTGAGCATGAGCATTGACGGCGGGCAGCACTACACCTCGGTGCGCAACATGCAGCGGGCCGGGGCGACAAACCAGGTGCCGTATCGCCTTTACAGCAGCAGTTCACTGGCGGCCAACAGTGAGATCGGCGTGAATCAGGCGGTGTCTGTGGCCTACACCAACAGCAACAACATTGCGCTACCGCTTTTTGGTGTGGCGCTTCTGACCGGCTTCAGCCCGGCCGGAAATTATTCCGATCAACTCACCGTGACCTTGTCATGGTGATAGGGAGAAGGACGATGAAGGCAATTCCAGGATACCGCACGCTGTGCCTGCTGATGGCGCTGGGTGCCACACTCAACACCGCCCACGGGGCGGCAACCATTCTGCTGTGGCCTATCGACCCCTGGCTCTCCGCCGATACCAAAGCGACGGAGCTGTGGGTGCAGAACCAGGGCAACAGCGCCACCACCATGCAGGTGAGGATCGTGCGCTGGCGGCAGGAAAACGGTCTTGAACGCTATACCGCCCAGCAGGAGGTGGTCGCCAGCCCGCCGATCGTGACCATCGCGAAGGGCAGCAAACAGTTAATCCGTCTTATCAAACAGAGCAACGTCCCGGCCGGGTGGAGCAGGCCTACCGCATCATCGTGGACGAGATCCCCCAGCCGCAGGATAACCAGACCCCGCAGATGGGGCTGAAGCTGCAGATGCGCTACTCCATTCCGCTGTTTGTCTACGGCCAGGGCATTGCCACCATCAAGGACGGGGCGCACCACGCCCTGGTCGAGACGCGGGATCTGAACTGGCGGGTGGTCCGCGACGACGGCAAACCGGCCCTGCAGGTACGCAATCAGGGCAATGTGCACGTCCGGCTGAGCCAGGTCACGCTACAACAAGGGAGCCAGAAGCGCACGCTTGCCGACGGCCTGCTGGGGTATGTGCTGCCGGGCAGCACGCGCAGCTGGCCGCTGCCGTCCGGGATCGACCAGCCGGGCCAGATGCGCGCGCAGATTAATGCCAGGGATACCGAATGGCAGTCGGCCCCCGTCAACTGAAGCCGTCGATGCTTATCCTGCTCTGCGTCAGTTCAGCAAGCTGGGCCGATCCCGGTGACGACATGTTGCCTCCGCCGCCTGTGCCACAGTCGGTGAATGACGAGGCGGTCTTCCAGCTGGCGCTGATCCTCAACCACTACGACACCGGGCTGGTGGTGCCCGTCACCCGGCGTCAGGATGAGTATCTGGTCTCCAGCGCCGATTTGCGCCGCGCCGGACTGCCCCCCGAACACGTCCCGCCGGGGGAGGTGAACGTCAGCCGTCTTGAGGGGGTGCGCACCGAGTACGACAGCACCGGTCAACGGCTGCTGCTCAGCGTGCCCCGGGAGTGGATCGGCGCGCGCGTTACCCCCTTCAGCGGCCAGATGGCCCGCAGCACGCCCCACTTTGGCAAAGGGGCGCTGCTTAACTACGACTTCTACACTAACCACACCGAACACAGCGGCGGCCAGGCCTCCCTGTGGCACGAGTTTCGCTATTTTGACAACCGGGGATCGTTATCCTCCACCGGTTACGTACGGGAAAATCTCTCCGGCGACAGCGGGCAGCAGGAGGGGTATGTCCGCTACGACACCACCCTGATGTTCACCGACGAAGAGGATGCCACCACCTGGACCGCCGGGGATGTGATCAGCGACGCCCTGAGCTGGAGCAGCAGCGTACGCATGGGCGGGATCAGCTACGGGCGGGACTTCTCCCTGCGCCCGGATCTGGTCACCTGGCCGCTGCCGGAGTTTTCCGGCGAAGCGGCGGTGCCGACCTCGGTGGATCTGTTCGTCAACGGCTATCGGGCGGGCTCCACCCGCCTGCAGCCCGGGCCGTTCACCCTCACCAATCTGCCTTACATCAACGGTGCCGGGGATGCGGTGCTGGTCACCACCGATGCGCTGGGTCGCCAGGTGAGCACCACGCTGCCGTTCTACGTCACCAGCGATCTGCTGCGCCAGGGGCTCAGCGACGGGGCCGTAACCCTGGGCAGCCTGCGGCGTAATTACGGCATTAAAAATTTTGACTACGGCCCGGCGGCGGGCAGCGGCTCCTATCGCTACGGCCTCACCGACTGGCTGACCCTGGAAGGCCACGCCGAAGGGGCAGAGGAGCTGGCCCTCGGCGGAGCCGGAACCATCGTTAAGCTCGGACGCTTCGGGGTGGTGAACAGCGCCTGGACCCAGAGCAAAATGCGCGGCGATACCGGGGGGCAGATCAACTGGGGCTACCAGTACAGCACCAACGCCTTCAGCATTGCCACCCAGCACAGCCGCCGGGATCGCGGCTTCGGCAACCTGGCGCTTTACGATCAGCCCACCGTCTACGATGAACACGACCAGCCCATCGCCAGCCTGAGCCGTAATACCGATCAGTATTCGCTCACCCTGAATATGGGCGATTACGGCAATATCGGGGCGGCCTGGATCGGAGTGCAGAGTTTTGACGACCAGAAAACCGAGCTGCTGAACCTCTCCTGGAGCCGGAACCTGTGGGGTAGCAGCAGTATTTATCTCGCCGCCAGCCGGGATCGGCAGCAGGGCGACTGGACCGTGGCCCTGTCGCTGCAGATCCCCCTTGGCGAGCGCGACAGCGCCGCCGTCACCTTTGAAAACACTCCGGATGCCGGCAGCACCCAGCGCCTCAACTACAACCACTCAATGCCCACCGACGGAGGCTTCAGCTGGAATATGGCCTGGGCGCGCCAGTCGCAGGCCAGCAATTATCAGCAGGCGACGCTGGGGTGGCGTAACAACAATATTGAACTCCAGGGTGGTGGCTACGGCGAGCGCGACATGATGACATGGTGGGGCGAGGCGATGGGCTCGCTGGTGCTGATGGACGGGGAACTCTTTGCCGCCAATAAAATCAACGACGCCTTTGTGGTGGTCAGCACTGATGGGCAGCCGGACGTGCCGGTCAGCTATGAAAACCAGCCGGTGGGCAAAACCAACCGCAACGGCTATCTGCTGATCAGCGGCGTATCGGCCTACTACCCGGCAAGTTACAGCATCAATACCCTCAACTTACCCGCCGACACCCGCCTGAAAGAGACCGAACGGCGCATCGCCCTGCGGCGCAACAGCGGCTATCTGGTTGACTTCCCGATGGAGCAGGAGCGGGTCGCCAGCGTGATCCTCCACGATGGCGCAGGGGAGGCGATTCCCCTGGGCAGCCAGGTGCGGCGTCAGGGGAGGGAGCCGGTGGTGGTGGGCTACGACGGGCTCGCCTGGCTGGAAGATCTGGCGGACGTTAACGCTCTTGAGATCAGCACCCCGGAAGGAAAACGCTGCCACGTGACCCTGACGCTGACCGCCAATCCGGAGCATAAGCTGCAAACCTACGGACCGCTGACCTGCCGGGTGGAGCCATGAAACGCCTGCTGCTGGTGCTGCTCCTGCTGATGTTCTCTGCCGCCAGCTGGGGGGCGTGCCGGGTCAGCACCGTCAACGCCAGCTTTGGCAGCGTGACGTCGTTTGCCCTCAGCGGCAGTAATGAAGTAGCTACCACCGGCACGCTGGTGGTGAGCTGCGACAGGGTGCTCAATTTGCTGACCAGTGATTCGGTGACCCTGAACTTCACCGGGGCCACCATTGCCGCCAACAACCGGGCGACGATGAAGCGCACCGATAACGCCGCCATTACCGACGTGATCCCCACCCGGCTCTGCGGCCTGGCCGGGTGTGCCACCAGCAGCGAAGTGCAGATTGGCAAGGCCTACACCTGGAGCGGCTCGACGCTGTTAAACCTGCTCGGTTCAGCGCAGTACAATATTCCGCTCTATTTCCGCACCGTCGCCGGACAAAACGTCAGCGCCGGGCCCTATCAGGTGACCCTCAACTTCAGCGTCAGCTATAACGTCTGCTCCGTTGGCGTGCTGGGGCTCTGTACCACCCCGCAAACCGGTACCGCCCTGACCAGCCTCACCCTCAATATGACCGTCACCAACGACTGCAGCGCGATGACCACCCCGAACGTCAACTTCAACAGCGCGCCGCTGGTGCAGAACTTTCCCACCGTCTCGCAGGCGATCTCCGTCACCTGCACCAAGGGCAGCGTCTACACCATCGGGATCAATAACGGCGCCAACGCCAGTAACAACGTGCGCCGGATGGCCAGCGGCAACAACCGCATGAGCTATGAGATCTACAAAGAAGCCACCGCCAACCGCTGGGGCAGCAGCGGCAGCGAACGCTGGTCCAGCGGTGCCTCCTCGCAGGTCAGCGCCGACGGCCTGTTACGCAGCTATAACTACACCGCCCGTGTCCTCCCCAACCAGACAACCCCTCCCGCTGGCAACTACAGCGATACCCTCGTGGTCGACGTCGCGTTCTGACCCGCGCTTTTCCCTTTCGCAAATGTAAAGTTCCTGTCAGTTGTGCCGATAACACCGAGAACAAATCTATGAGAAGGTGTTGTATGTTGAACCGTATGCGCGTTGTCACCATGCTGATGTTAGTGCTGGCTGTGTTCGCTTTGCTGCAGCTCGTTTCCGGCAGTCTGTTTTTCTCTTCTATTAAGGCCAACCAGGACAGTTTTGCGGTCTCTAACGAGTTCCGGGTTCAACAAAGTGAAATCACCTCTACCTGGGATTACCTGCTACAAACGCGCATCAACCTGAGCCGCGCCTCCGCGCGCATGGTTTCCGACCCTTCGCATCAGCAAACGGAGCTGATGAACAGCGCCCGCACGACGCTTGCCGAAGCGGACAAACACTTCAAAGCTTATAGCGCCATCGCGCCACAGCCTTCGATGGAGCAGGTGAGACAGACCATCAATGACAAATACCGGGACTATGCCGCGGCGCTGACGGAGCTGATCCAGTTCCTTGATAGCGGCAATATGGACGCCTACTTCGCCCAGGCAACGCAGTCAAAACAGAACGCGCTGGGTACCGCCCTGCGTGAATACGTCGCCGCGTCCGACGCGCGTAACCAGGAGGCGTTCAATGCCAGCGTGAAGGATTACACCTTCGCCAAATGGCAAATGGGGATCCTCGCTCTGGCGCTGGTCGTCGTGCTGGTGGGCGTCTGGTACGGCATTCGTCATACCCTGCTGAACCCGTTAAACCGCGTCATCGACCATATCCGTCACATTGCCAGCGGCGATCTGACCCATACCCTGACCATCGCCGGGCGCAGCGAAATCACCCAGCTGGCGGTCAGCGTTGACCATATGCAACGCTCGCTCAGCGAGACGGTGGCCAACGTGCGCCAGGGTTCCGATGCTATCTATACCGGCACCAGCGAAATCGCCATGGGCAACAACGATCTCTCCTCCCGCACCGAGCAGCAGGCGTCGGCGCTGGAAGAGACCGCGGCCAGCATGGAGCAGTTAACCGCTACCGTGAAGCAGAATGCGGACAACGCCCGTCAGGCGTCACAGCTGGCGAACAGTGCCTCGGAAACCGCCCAGCGCGGCGGCAAGGTGGTGGACGGCGTGGTGAAAACCATGCACGACATCGCCGGCAGCTCGAAGAAGATCGCCGACATCATCAGCGTCATCGACGGCATCGCCTTCCAGACCAATATCCTGGCGCTGAACGCGGCGGTCGAAGCGGCGCGCGCCGGTGAACAGGGCCGTGGCTTTGCGGTAGTGGCCGGTGAAGTGCGTAACCTCGCCAGCCGCAGCGCCAACGCGGCGAAAGAGATCAAAGCCCTGATTGAAGACTCTGTCGCACGCGTCGACACCGGCTCGGTGCTGGTGGAGAGCGCGGGCGAAACCATGAATGACATCGTGAATGCCGTTACCCGCGTAACGGACATCATGGGTGAAATCGCCTCTGCGTCGGATGAGCAGAGTCGGGGTATCGACCAGGTCGCCCTGGCAGTATCGGAAATGGATCGCGTCACACAACAAAACGCCTCGCTGGTTCAGGAGTCCGCCGCCGCGGCGGCACAGCTGGAAGAGCAGGCAAGCCGTCTGAGGATGGCCGTCTCGGCGTTTCGTCTTACCTCTGAACAAACAAAAACGGTTTCCTCGCGCGTCAGCCAGCAACCGGCCGCGCCGGTTAATGCACCGGCTTACGCACGCGCAGTGGCAACCGGAAAAGATGAGAACTGGGAAACATTTTGATCGTACGTTAAATCGCGGCTGCTGGCCGCTAAATGGGAGCGTGGATGTTAAATCGTATTCGTATCTCGACCACCCTGTTTTTGATTTTGATTCTGTGCGGGGTGTTGCAGGTTGGCAGTAATGGCTTGTCGTTCTGGGCTTTTCGCGATGGTTATCAGAATTTGCAGGAGATGGAGAGCAGCAATCAACAGCGCGCGCTGCTTACCCAGAGCCGGGCAGTATTGCTGCAGGCCAGTACGGCACTGAATAAAGCGGGCACCTTAACCGCGCTGAGCTATCCGCCCGATGACATCAAGGGGCTGATGACCACCGCGCGCAGCAGCCTGAAGCAGGCGGGCGAGCTCTATAAGACGTTTAACCAACAGGCGGCGATAAGTGCTAAAGACGCCGAGCTGAAAAAGGCCATGCAGGGTGCCTTCAGCCAGTGGTATGGCGATCTGGAGCACCAGGCCACCTGGCTTGAGAACAACCAGCTGTCCGATTTTCTGACCGCGCCGGTGCAGGAGTCGCAGGCGGCGTTTGACGCCAGCACTGACGCCTGGCAGCAGGAGATGAACGGCTTTGTGCAGATGGCGAGCAACGACAGCCGCAACAGCTACCACATGTCCGGGGTGATTTTCGCCACCATGATTGTGCTGGCGGCGTTACTGACCAGCGCCGCGCTGCTCTGGTCGCGCAAGATGATTGTCCAGCCGCTGGCGATCATCAGCAGCCATTTCGACAGCATAGCGAAAGGCGATCTGGCGCGGCCGGTGGCGGTGTACGGCAAAAACGAAATTTCGGCCATTTTCGCCAGCCTGAAAACGATGCAGGGCTCGCTGCGTGAGACGGTATCCGAGGTGCGTCAGGGCAGCTACGCCATGCACACCGGGATCTCCGAAATTGCCGAAGGCAATAACGATCTCTCTTCGCGTACCGAGCAGCAGGCGGCGTCCCTGGCGCAAACGGCGGCCAGCATGGAGCAGTTGACCGCCACCGTCGGCCAGAACGCCGACAACGCCCGTCAGGCGTCCGGCCTGGCGAAGAGCGCGGCGCAGACGGCGAAGAAGGGGGGCGAACAGGCTTCCCGGGTGGCGAACACCATGAATGAGATCGCCACCAGTTCGCAAAAAATTGGCGACATTATTAGCGTTATCGACGGCATCGCGTTCCAGACCAACATCCTGGCGCTGAACGCCGCCGTCGAAGCCGCCCGTGCGGGCGAACAGGGGCGTGGCTTTGCGGTGGTAGCCGGTGAGGTACGTAACCTGGCGAGCCGCAGCGCCAACGCGGCGAAAGAGATTAAGGTGCTGATTGAAGAGTCGGTGTCGCGCGTCCAGCAGGGCTCTGAACTGGTGGATACCGCGGCGAAAACCATGACCGAGATCGTCAGTTCGGTCACCCAGGTGAACGACATCATGGGCGAAATCGCCTCAGCATCCGATGAACAGCGCCGCGGCATTGAGCAGGTGGCGCTGGCGGTAAGCCAGATGGATCAGGTGACCCAGCAGAACGCCGCGCTGGTAGAAGAGGCCGCGGCGGCCACCGACCAGTTAGCCGGCCAGGCGGATCATCTCACCTCGCTGGTGGCTGTTTTTAATGTGAATGAACGTGTTGAAGCAGTAACAGAAGTCGGACGGTCGCAGACCGTGCCAGTCGGATCCTGAAAGTGATTAAGAAGGCGCTATGACATCACCACTGCCCTCAGGGCAATCGTCATTATTGTTACAGATGACACAGCGCCTTGCGCTGTCCGATGCGCATTTCCGTCGGATATGTCAGTTAATCTACCAGCGTGCGGGGATTGTGCTTGCCGATCACAAGCGGGACATGGTCTACAACCGTCTTGTGCGTCGCCTGCGAACGCTCGAACTGGATGATTTTGGCCGCTATCTGGGGATGCTGGAAGCCAACCCGAACAGCGCGGAGTGGCAGGCGTTTATCAACTCCCTGACCACCAACCTGACCGCCTTTTTCCGCGAAGCGCATCACTTCCCGGTGCTGGCGGAGCATGCGCGCCGTCGCAGCGGTGAGTACCGCGTCTGGAGCGCGGCGGCGTCGACCGGGGAGGAGCCTTACTCGCTCGCCATTACCCTGGCCGACACCCTTGGCACCGCGCCGGGCCGCTGGAAGGTGATCGCCAGCGATATCGATACCGAAGTGCTGCAAAAAGCGCAGAGCGGGATCTACCGCCAGGAAGAGCTGAAGACGCTGTCACCCCAGCAGCTTCAGCGCTACTTCATGCGCGGTACCGGTCCGCACGAAGGGCTGGTGCGGGTGCGCAGTGAGCTGGCGAATGCGGTGGAGTTCTCCATGCTCAACCTGCTGGAGAAGCAGTACAACGTGGCGGGGCCGTTTGACGCCATTTTCTGTCGTAACGTGATGATTTATTTTGACAAAACGACGCAGCAGGAGATCCTGCGCCGCTTTGTTCCGTTGCTCAAACCTGACGGTTTACTGTTTGCCGGGCACTCGGAGAACTTCAGCAATCTTGTGCGCGAGTTTAGCCTGCGTGGCCAGACGGTATATGCGCTGAGTAAGGATAAAGCATGAGTAAAATCAGGGTCTTGTCAGTTGATGATTCGGCGTTAATGCGCCAGATCATGACCGAGATTATCAACAGCCACAGCGACATGGAAATGGTGGCGACGGCCCCCGATCCGCTGGTAGCCCGGGATTTAATCAAAAAATATAACCCCGACGTGCTGACACTGGATGTCGAAATGCCGCGCATGGACGGCATCGATTTTCTGGAGAAGTTAATGCGTCTGCGCCCGATGCCGGTGGTGATGGTCTCTTCGCTGACCGGCAAAGGGTCCGAAATCACCCTGCGGGCGCTGGAGCTGGGGGCGGTGGATTTTGTCACCAAACCGCAGCTCGGCATTCGTGAGGGGATGCTGGCGTACAGCGAGATGATCGCGGAGAAGATCCGTACCGCGGCCCGCGCCCGGGTTGCCACGCACAAGCCGCTGGCAACGCCGACCACGCTGAAAGCCGGCCCGCTGCTGAGCTCGGAAAAATTGCTGGTTATCGGTGCCTCTACCGGGGGAACAGAGGCAATTCGCCATGTACTCCAGCCATTGCCGCTCTCAAGCCCCGGTATTCTGATTACTCAGCATATGCCGCCAGGCTTTACCCGTTCGTTCGCGGAACGTCTGAACAAGCTGTGTCAGATCAGCGTGAAAGAGGCGGAAGACGGCGAGCGCGTTCTGCCGGGGCATGCCTATATCGCTCCGGGCGACAAGCATATGGAGCTGACGCGCAGCGGCGCAAATTATCAAATCAAAATTCATGACGGGCCGCCGGTTAACCGGCACCGTCCGTCGGTGGATGTGCTGTTTCATTCGGTGGCGAAACACGCGGGGCGCAACGCCGTTGGGGTGATCCTGACGGGGATGGGCAACGACGGAGCCGCCGGAATGCTGGCGATGCACCAGGCTGGCGCCTGGACCATTGCCCAGAATGAAGCAAGTTGTGTGGTGTTCGGCATGCCGCGCGAGGCCATCAATATGGGTGGCGTCAGCGAAGTGGTCGATCTCAGTCAGGTTAGTCAGCAAATGCTGGCGAAAATCAGTGCCGGACAGGCAATACGTATTTAACGAGGAGTGTAGTTTTATGGCGGACAAAGAGCTCAAGTTTTTGGTTGTGGATGACTTTTCCACCATGCGTCGCATTGTGCGCAACCTGCTGAAAGAGCTGGGTTTTAACAACGTTGAAGAAGCAGAAGACGGCGTTGATGCGCTGAACAAACTGAACGCTGGCGGCTTTGGTTTTGTCATTTCCGACTGGAACATGCCGAACATGGACGGTCTGGAACTGCTCAAAACCATTCGTGCAAATGGCGCCATGGCCTCTCTGCCTGTGCTGATGGTGACCGCCGAAGCGAAGAAAGAGAACATCATTGCTGCGGCACAGGCTGGCGCAAGCGGGTATGTGGTGAAGCCATTCACCGCTGCAACTTTGGAAGAAAAACTCGGTAAGATCTTCGAGAAACTCGGCATGTGAGGTACGGGAGATGATGCAGCCTTCGATTAAACCTACGGATGAGCATTCACCCGGCGACATAATTGCCCGGATCGGCAGCCTGACGCGTATGTTGCGCGACAGCCTGCGTGAGCTGGGACTGGATCAGGCGATTGCAGAGGCGGCGGAAGCAATTCCTGATGCCCGTGACCGTCTTGATTATGTTGTACAGATGACTGCCCAGGCGGCAGAGCGTGCGCTGAACAGTGTTGAAGCGTCACAGCCGCATCAGGACGAGATGGAAAAGGGCGCAAAAGCGCTGACCAAACGCTGGGACGACTGGTTCGAAAACCCAATCGAACTGTCCGACGCCCGCGAACTGGTCACCGATACTCGTCAGTATTTGGGTGCCGTACCGGGTCATACCAGCTTCACCAATGCGCAATTGCTGGAGATCATGATGGCGCAGGATTTCCAGGACCTTACCGGTCAGGTGATCAAGCGCATGATGGACGTGATCCAGGAGATTGAGCGCCAGCTGTTGATGGTGCTGCTGGAGAACATGCCGGAGCCTTCCGCGCGTCCGCAACGCGAAAACGAAAGCCTGCTGAATGGCCCACAGCTCGACACCACCAAAGCTGGTGTCGTGGCAAGCCAGGACCAGGTGGACGACCTGCTGGACAGCTTAGGCTTCTGAGCCTTGCAGAAATGCCACCTGCAAAGGTGGCGTTTTTCTTTACACATCCGTTTCATCCCTCTTTACGACCCGCCTTCCAGAACCGGTATTTCGCCGTGACATCAACCCTTTCTAATGCATTAATTCTGTTAGTCTTTGCAGGGCTTTTGCTGGCCGTAGACAGCAAAAGCGGGAACGTGGCGACACGGACGTGCATGAAATATTGCCGTTGACAGTTGTCAACACATGCAATAGGATCCTGTTAACGGAGGCAAATGAAGAAACATCCGAACAAGCATATTCAGGAGGCTATTGAATATGCCCTGAGTAAGGGCTGGGTTTGGGTGCCACCAGGACATTCAGCGCACTGCTTTTGCAAGCTACGCTGTGGTAACCCAGAAGGTGAACATCGGGATCACCAGATGAGCGTATGGTCGACGCCGAAAAATGCGGAAAACCATGCCATGCAAATCATTCGCAACGTAAATCATTGCCTTTGATTTCGCCCGGTAAGGCGTGGTTGCGGCCATGCCTTATCGAATACAAAGAAACGCTAACAACAAAATGAAGAGGTATTATGGCGCTGTTTAACTTCACTCTGACCCTCTCAGGCGTAACCTGCGGGACTGAAGGACTGGAAGACGCACTGTATGCAAGCGGCTGTGGCGATGCGCTGATCTGCGCATATGGCAACTCCGTCTATCTCACCTTTGATCGGGAGGCTGAAACATTAAATGACGCTATCGCCTCTGCGGTCGACAACATTGAATCTGCTGGCGTCGGGGCGATCGTACAGTCTGTCGACTCTGCTCTGGTCGGCCTGAGCGACATCGCGGAGATGACTGATATGTCCCGTCAGGCTATCGCCATGCTGAAAGATGGCACGCGTGGCGGCGGCGATTTCCCTTGCCCCATTCAGCGGATCGCTGGCCAGTCCCCGCTTTGGGAGTGGGCAGATGTGGCGAACTGGCTTGCCAGCAATGGACGGTTAACCGAGGAGAGCGAGCTGGTGGTGAACGCGCGGGTGCTCAGCAAGTGGAACCTGATATTAAGAAACAGCGTCTCAAAGGACTTTGAAGAGATTGGCTCCCTCGCCGCATCGCTGGTGGCACGCCGTAGCAAACAGGCTTTGCAGGGGTAATCCCCTCGCTGATACGACCGAATAGCCTAAATCAGCCCTTTTATCGCCCCTAATTAACCCATTGGTCACGCGCGGCTTTGGCATCATATCGTCCAGACCTCTACCTGCGAGATGCTTGCCGTGGCAGAAGACAGCGACGACAAAACAGAAGCCCCCACACCCCACCGACTTGAAAAAGCGCGTGAGGACGGGCAAATACCCCGATCCCGAGAACTCACCTCGCTGCTGATTTTATTAGTTGGCGTGTGCATTATCTGGATAGGCGGGGAGTCCCTTGCCCGCAGGCTGGCCGGTATGCTCTCGGCCGGGTTGCGCTTCGATCACAGCATGGTCAACGACCCTAACCTGATCCTCAGCCAGATTATCCTGCTGATCAAAGGCGCGATGGTCGCGCTGCTGCCGCTCATTACCGGCGTGGTGCTGGTGGCTATCGTGTCGCCGGTGATGCTGGGCGGGCTGGTGTTTAGCGGTAAATCGCTGCAGTTTAAATTTTCTAAACTGAACCCGCTGCCCGGTATCGCGAAGATGTTCTCGGCCCAGACCGCTGCCGAACTGCTGAAAGCGTTGATGAAAGCGACGCTGATGGGCAGCGTGGCGGGATTTTTTATCTGGCACAACTGGCCGGAGATGATGCGCCTGATCAGCGAATCACCGTTCACCGCCATGCGCAACGCGCTCAATCTGGTGGGGCTCTGTTCGCTGCTGGTGGTGCTCTCCATTATCCCGATGGTTGGCTTTGACGTTTTCTTCCAGATTTACAGCCACATTAAAAAACTGCGCATGTCCCGCCAGGACATTCGTGACGAACATAAGCAGATGGAAGGCGACCCGCACGTTAAAGGGCGTATTCGCCAGATGCAGCGCGCCGCCGCACGTCGCCGGATGATGGAAGATGTGCCGAAAGCGGATGTGATTGTCACCAACCCGACCCACTACTCCGTTGCGCTGCAGTATGACGAAGACAAAATGAGCGCGCCAAAAGTGGTGGCGAAAGGGGCAGGGCTTATCGCGCTGCGCATCCGTGAAATTGGTAATGAAAATCGTATTCCGATGCTGGAAGCTCCGCCGCTGGCGCGTGCGCTCTACCGGCATGCAGAAATTGGACAACAAATCCCGGGCCAGCTGTACGCCGCGGTAGCGGAAGTACTGGCGTGGGTATGGCAGTTGAAACGCTGGCGTCTGGCGGGCGGTCAACGGCCTGTGAAACCTGAGAATCTCCCGGTGCCTGCCGCGCTGGATTTTATGAACGAGAAGGACTCTGATGGCTAATCTGGTGGCAATGTTGCGCTTGCCGAGCAACCTGAAATCGACCCAATGGCAGATTATGGCCGGGCCGATCCTCATCCTGCTAATTCTGTCGATGATGGTATTGCCGCTGCCGGCATTTATCCTCGACCTGCTTTTCACCTTCAACATCGCGCTCTCCATTATGGTGCTGCTGGTGGCAATGTTCACCCAGCGCACGCTGGAGTTTGCTGCCTTCCCGACGATCCTGCTGTTCACCACGCTGCTGCGTCTGGCGCTGAACGTGGCCTCCACCCGTATCATTCTGATGGAGGGCCATACCGGCGGCGCTGCGGCAGGTAAGGTGGTTGAGGCCTTTGGCCACTTCCTGGTGGGTGGCAACTTTGCCATCGGGATCGTGGTGTTCATCATCCTCGTGATCATCAACTTTATGGTGATCACCAAAGGTGCGGGGCGTATCGCAGAAGTTGGCGCGCGTTTCGTGCTGGACGGGATGCCCGGTAAACAGATGGCGATTGATGCCGATCTGAACGCCGGTCTGATTGGCGAAGATGAAGCGAAAAAACGCCGTGCCGAAGTGACCCAGGAAGCGGACTTCTACGGCTCGATGGACGGTGCGAGTAAGTTTGTTCGCGGCGACGCCATCGCCGGGATCCTGATCATGGTGATCAACGTGGTGGGCGGCCTGCTGGTTGGGGTTCTCCAGCACGGGATGGCGATGGGGCAGGCGGCAGAGAGCTACACCCTGCTGACCATCGGTGACGGCCTGGTCGCCCAGATCCCGGCGCTGGTGATCTCCACCGCAGCCGGTGTGATCGTGACCCGCGTCGCCACCGATCAGGACGTCGGCGAGCAAATGGTGACTCAGCTGTTCGCCAACCCGAACGTGCTGATGCTGTCGGCGGGGGTTCTCGGTCTGCTGGGCCTGGTGCCGGGCATGCCGAACTTCGTCTTTCTGCTGTTTACCGCCGCGCTGCTGGGGCTGGCCTGGTGGATACGTGGCCGCGAAACCAAACCGAAGAGCGAGCCTGCACCGGTTAAAATGCCGGAAAACACCCAGGCGGTGGAAGCCACCTGGAATGACGTTCAGCTGGAAGACTCCCTGGGCATGGAAGTGGGCTATCGCCTGATCCCGATGGTTGATTTCCAGCAGGACGGCGAACTGCTGGGGCGTATCCGCAGTATCCGTAAAAAATTCGCCCAGGACATGGGCTTCCTGCCGCCGGTGGTGCATATCCGCGACAATATGGATCTGCCTCCTGCGCGCTACCGTATCCTGATGAAAGGAGTCGAGATCGGCAGCGGTGACGCCTATCCGGGGCGCTGGCTGGCGATTAACCCAGGCACCGCGGCGGGGACGCTGCCGGGCGAACAGACCATCGACCCGGCCTTTGGCCTGGCGGCGATCTGGATCGAAAGCGCCCTGAAAGAGCAGGCGCAAATCCAGGGCTATACCGTGGTGGAAGCCAGTACCGTCGTGGCAACGCACCTTAACCACCTGATCGGTCAGTTCTCGGCAGAGTTGTTTGGTCGCCAGGAGGCGCAGCAGCTCCTCGATCGCGTGACCCAGGAGATGCCGAAGCTGACCGAAGATCTGGTGCCAGGCGTCCTGACCCTGACCACGCTGCACAAGGTCCTGCAGAACCTGCTCGACGAGAAAGTGCCGATCCGCGATATGCGTACCATTCTGGAGACCCTGGCCGAACATGCGCCGCTGCAAAACGATCCGCACGAGCTGACAGCGGTGGTGCGCGTGGCCCTGGGTCGGGCCATCACCCAGCAGTGGTTCCCGGGCACCGGCGAAGTGCAGGTTATTGGCCTCGACACGCCGCTTGAACGTCTGCTCCTGCAGGCGCTGCAGGGCGGCGGCGGTCTGGAGCCGGGGCTGGCGGATCGTCTGCTGGCGCAAACCCAGGAGGCGTTACAGCGCCAGGAGATGCTCGGCGCACCGCCGGTGCTGCTGGTCAATCACGCCCTGCGTCCGCTGCTCTCGCGCTTCCTGCGCCGCAGCCTGACACAGCTGGTGGTGCTGTCGAATATGGAGCTGTCGGACAATCGCCACATCCGCATGACCGCCAGCATTGGAGGCCAGTGATGCGTAAATTACTCTGGTTACTGGTTTTGCCGATGATGGCTCAGGCCGCAGGGGAGGGGGCATGGCAGGACAGCAGTATCGGCCTGACCCTGACCAACCGTGGCGTGGCGGCATCGTCACGCCCGCTGTCGGCGAAGCAGCCGGTGTCTGGCCTGATGACCCTGGTGGCCTGGCGCTACGAGCTTAATGGCCCGATCCCCGCCGGGCTTAGGGTGCGGCTCTGCTCCCAGGCTCGCTGCACCGAACTGGACGGGGCCAGCGGCACGACAAATGCCTTTAATAACGTGCCCGCCGTAGAGCCGCTGCGCTTTATCTGGGAAGTCCCCGGCGGCGGTCGCCTGATCCCCGCCCTGAAGGTCCAGCGCAACGAAGTGATTGTGAATTACCGCTAAACGCCCGCTTTTTCGCCAGTTATCAGGCCATTCTGATGACTGGCTCTCATTTTTGACCCCGCCTTTTGAAGCAAGAGAAACGCTGTTTTATAAAAGAGTGACACGCGTAGTAAATCTCTTTGCATTTTTGCCAGTTGCCCCGTCGTGATGGCAGAAACAGAAAGGTATCCCGATGGCGATACTCTTACTGTAACCCTGTAGTCACTCCCGTTAGCTCCGGGTTAACCGGGAGTCATCTGAAACTTACAGGGTCGACGGTAATGAAAACACGTAAAATTGGACTCGCGAACTATCTTGCTTACGGATCGGGCGATTTTCTCGGGGCGGGAACCACAGCGCTGACCGCTGCCTGGCTGTTGTATTTCTACACGACCTTCTGCGGCCTTACGCCGATTGAGGCCACCTTCATCTTCGCGGCGGCAAGGGTGCTTGATGCCGTCGTCAGTCCGCTGATGGGCTTCCTGACCGATAACTTTGGCACCACCTGGCTTGGCAAACGCTTTGGCCGCCGTAAGTTCTTTATCCTGCTGGGTATCCCGTGCGTCTTCAGCTACTCGCTGATGTGGGTCGGGGATATGGGCTTCTGGTACTACCTGCTGACCTATCTGATCTTCGATATCGTCTACACCATGATTCTGGTCCCGTACGAAACGCTGGTGCCGGAGATGACCGACGATTTCAAACAGAAAACCAAATTCTCCGGCGCGCGTATCTCTATGGCGCAGATGTCGGCGATTCTGGCCTCTTTCCTGCCGGGTATTCTCCTGACCCACTTCGGTAAAGACAACGCCGTCTCCTTCTTCTACGCCAGCCTGGTGTTCTCGGTGCTCTGCGCCCTGATGCTGACCTTCGTCTGGTTCTTAACCTGGGAACGTCCGCGGGAAGAGTGGAGCGAAGCCGCGCTGCGCGCCGAAGAGGAGAAGAAAAAGCTGACCCTTGGCCAGAGCCTGAACCGTCTGTTCGTTGAGCTGAGCTCTACCCTGCGGATCAAAATCTTCCGCCAGCACCTGGGGATGTACCTCGGGGGCTATATCGCCCAGGACGTGTTCAACGCCGTCTTCACCTATTACGTGGTCTTCGTCCTGATGCAGGAAGCCTCTATGGCCTCCAACCTGCTGGGCACCATGGCTATCTTCCAGTTCCTCGCCGTTATCGCCATGATCCCGCTGTGCATCCGCTTCGGACCTGCGCCGTCGTACCGCATGGTGGTAGTGCTGTTTGGTCTGGCCTCCATGTCTTACGCCGGGCTCTATTACGCAGGCATGAGCGACATCTACGCGCTGCTGCTGCTGGTTTCTGCGCTGGCGGGTCTGGGCCGCGGCGGGATCAACTACGTACCCTGGAACACCTACACCTACATTGCTGACGTGGATGAAGTCATCACCGGCCAGCGCCGTGAAGGGATCTTCGCCGGGATCATGACCCTGACACGTAAGGCCTCCCAGGCGGGTGCCATCATGCTGGTGGGGATTGTGATGCAGATGTCCGGCTTCGTGAGCGGCCAGAAGGTGCAGCCGGAAGGGGTCAGCCACACCATTCTGATGATCCTGAGCGTGGGCACTATCCTGGTGCTGATCTGCGGCTTCCTGGTGTCGCTGCGCTTCAAGCTGAACTTACAGACGCACAGCACGCTGCGTGAAGAGACGGCCAAAATGCGTGAGTCTGGCCGGGCAATGCCGGAGACCGCGACACCGCAGGCCCGCGCCACGGTTGAGATGCTGGCCGGTATGCCTTACGACTGCCTGTGGGGTAACAACAACATCGGTTATCTGAATCGTAATAAGCCCGCTGCACCGTCCCTGAAAGAACGTGCTCCACTGAATTCGACATACAACAGAGGTTAAGATTATGAAGGTTTGGCCTGTCAAACATAGCCCGTTACTGCGTCAGCCAGAGCGTTTTATCGCAAGAGATGAGCTGAAAACGCTGATCCAAAAAGTGACGCATAACCTGGTGAACATTCACGATAAAACCGGCGAGTTTTTACTGCGGCTGGACGACGGGCGGGTAATCGACACCAAAGGCTGGGCGGGCTGGGAGTGGACCCACGGGGTCGGTCTCTACGGTATCTGGCAGTATTACTGCCAGACCGGGGATGACGCGATGCGCGATATCATCGACAGCTGGTTTGCCGATCGCTTTGCCGAAGGGGCCACCACCAAAAACGTCAACACCATGTCACCGTTTTTGACCCTTGCGTATCGCTATGAAGAGACGCGCAACCCGGCCTGGCTGCCGTGGCTGGAGAGCTGGGCCGAGTGGGCGATGAACGAGATGCCGCGCACCGATCATGGCGGCATGCAGCACATCACCCTGGCGGAAGAGAACCACCAGCAGATGTGGGACGACACCCTGATGATGACCGTCCTGCCGCTGGCGAAAATTGGCAAACTGCTCAACAAGCCAGAGTATGTGGAAGAGGCGGTGTATCAGTTCCTGCTGCACGTGCAGAACCTGATGGACAGGGAGACCGGCCTGTGGTTCCACGGCTGGAGTTACGACGGTCAGCATAACTTTGCAAACGCCCGCTGGGCGCGTGGCAACAGCTGGCTGACTATCGTGATCCCGGATTTCCTCGAACTGGTGGATCTGCCGGAAAACAACGCCGTGCGCCGTTATCTGGTGCAGGTGCTGAATGCGCAGATTGCCGCGCTGGCGAAGTGCCAGGACGAGAGCGGCCTGTGGCATACGCTGCTCGACGATCCGAACTCCTACCTGGAAGCGTCCGCCACGGCAGGGTTCAGCTACGGGATCCTGAAAGCGGTGCGCAAGCGCTACGTGGGGCCGGAGTATGCTGAGGTGGCCGAAAAAGCCATTCGCGGGATTGTCAAAAACATCTCCCCGGAAGGTGAGCTCCTGCAAACCTCGTTCGGGACCGGGATGGGTAGCGATCTGGAGTTCTATCGCCAGATCCCGTTGACCTCGATGCCGTACGGTCAGGCGATGGCGATATTGTGTCTGACGGAATATCTGCGGAAATTCTTCTGATCTGGTGGAAATTCCCCGGTGGCGCTGCGCTTACCGGGGCTACAAAACAATAAACCCGGCTTTCGCCGGGTTTATTGTTTTCATTACCGGGTTTGTAGGCCTGATAAGCGTAGCGCCATCAGGCATTGACCCGGGTAAAGATGTTACATACGTTCTACGGTTTCGATACCCAGGGTATCCAGACCCAGCTTCAGGGTCTTCGCCGTCAGCTGCGCCAGCTTCAGGCGGCTGTTGCGAACCGCTTCGCTCTCGGCAGAGAGGATAGGGCAGTGCTCATAGAAGCCAGAGAACAGGCCAGCCAGATCGTACAGGTAGGCACACATCACGTGCGGCGTACCGTCGCGGGCGACCACGGAGAGCGTCTCTTCGAACTGCAGCAGACGCGCGGCCAGCTGCGCTTCACGATCTTCAGTGATGGTCACCTGCGCCTGGGCCAGCGCGCTTTCATCGATGTCAGCTTTACGGAAGACAGACAGCACGCGGGTATAGGCATACTGCATATACGGCGCGGTGTTACCTTCAAACGCCAGCATGTTATCCCAGTCGAAAACGTAGTCGGTGGTACGGTTCTTGGAAAGATCCGCGTATTTCACCGCACCGATCCCGACGGCGTTGGCCAGTTTTTCCAGCTCGTCAGCAGGCATGTCCGGGTTTTTCTCGGCTACCAGACGACGGGCACGCTCCAGCGCCTCATCCAGCAGATCCGCCAGCTTCACGGTGCCGCCTGCGCGGGTTTTGAACGGCTTGCCGTCTTTACCCAGCATCATGCCGAACATGTGGTGTTCCAGCGGAACGGAATCCGGCACGTAGCCCGCTTTGCGCACGATAGTCCACGCCTGCATCAGGTGCTGGTGCTGACGGGAGTCGATGTAATAGAGCACGCGATCCGCATGCAGCGTCTCGTAGCGATACTTGGCGCAGGCGATATCGGTGGTGGTGTAGAGGAAGCCGCCATCCTTTTTCTGGATGATGACGCCCATCGGTTCGCCTTCCTTGTTTTTGTACTCATCAAGGAACACCACCGTCGCGCCTTCGCTTTCGACCGCCAGGCCTTTGGCCTTCAGATCGGCCACGATACCGGCCAGCATTGGGTTGTAGAGGCTTTCACCCATCACGTCTTTGCGGGTCAGGGTCACGTTCAGACGATCGTAGGTGATCTGGTTCTGAGACATGGTGATGTCCACCAGCTTGCGCCACATCTCGAGGAAGTAGGCATCGCCACCCTGCAGTTTCACCACGTAGCTGCGCGCGCGCTCGGCGAAGGCTTCGTCTTCGTCGTAGTGCTTTTTCGCGTCGCGGTAAAAGCCTTCGAGGTCCGCCAGCGCCATCTCACCGGCGTTTTCCTGCTGCTGTTTCTCCAGCCAGGCGATCAGCATGCCGAACTGGGTGCCCCAGTCGCCGACGTGGTTCGCACGGATCACGTTGTGGCCGAGGAACTCCAGGGTGCGCACCGCGGCGTCACCGATGATGGTGGAGCGCAGGTGGCCGACGTGCATCTCTTTCGCCACGTTCGGGGCGGAGTAGTCGACAACGATGGTCTGAGCCTGCGGCTGCGCCACGCCCAGACGGTCGGACTGCAGCGCGGCATCCACGTTTTGCGCCAGGAAAGCCGGGTCGAGGAAGATATTGATAAAGCCCGGACCGGCGATTTCGGTTTTGCTGGCGATACCCTTGAGATCCAGATGTGTCAGGACCTGCTCTGCGAGTTGTCGCGGCGCCATGCCCAGTTTTTTAGCCACTGCCATCACGCCGTTGGCCTGATAGTCGCCAAACTGTACTTTCGCTGACTGACGAACCTGCGGTTCACAGTCTGCAGGTGCGCCTGCAGCAATCAGTGCCTGACTGACTTTTTCTGAGAGAAGAGCCTGAATATTCACCGGGATACCTTACATTTTTGACGCAACCATCATGCTGTCGCATCAGTTAAAGAAATTAGGCCGGGAGTATACTGCAATTGCCCGTTGCCGTCAGCACTGGCTCAAATCAGCGGTTGGTCGCAGGCGGGCAACAGAGTAAATTAACGCTTTTGCGTGACGATAAGAGTATTAACGATGGCGAACTGGCAATCTGTTGACGAGCTGCAGGACATTGCAGCCGATTTACCGCGTTTCACCGACGCCTTTACGGCGCTTTCCGCTCGCCTGGGTCTGGATATCGCCCCGCTCGCGGCGGACCACATCTCCCTGCGCTGCCACCAGAACGCCACTGCGGAACGCTGGCGGCGCGGGTTTGAGCAGTGCAGCGAGCTTCTCTCGGAAAACATCATCAATGGCCGTCCCATCTGCCTGTTTAAGCTGCACGAGCCGGTGTGCGTCGACCACTGGCGCTTTACTGTGGTCGAGCTGCCCTGGCCGGGTGAAAAACGCTACCCGCACGAAGGCTGGGAGCATATCGAAATCGTCCTGCCCGGCGACCCGGATACCCTGAATGCCCGCGCCCTGGCGCTGCTCTCTGACGAGGGGTTAAGCCAGCCCGGGATCTTTGTGAAAACCAGTTCGCCAAAAGGGGAGCATGAGCGTCTACCCAATCCCACCCTGGCGGTGACCGACGGCAACGTGACGGTGAAGTTTCACCCCTGGACAATCGAGCAGATTGTCGCCAGCGAAGAATAAGGAGGCTTTATGGCATTGCTTGAGATCTGTTGTTACAGCATGGAGTGTGCCCTGACCGCGCAGGAGCAGGGTGCCGATCGTATTGAGCTCTGTGCCGCTCCGAAAGAGGGCGGGCTGACCCCGTCTTATGGCGTACTGAAATCGGTGCGTCAGGCGGTGCGTATTCCGGTTCACCCGATTATCCGGCCCCGCGGCGGGGATTTTTGCTACAGCAGCGGCGAGTTTAACGCCATGCTCGAGGATATCGCCCTTGTGAAAGAGCTGGGGTATCCGGGGCTGGTGACCGGCCTGCTGAATGAGGACGGCGACATCGATATGCCGCGTATGCGCCAGATTATGGCCGCCGCACAGGGGATGGCGGTAACTTTTCATCGTGCCTTCGATATGTGCATCAATCCGCAGCAAGGCTTTGAAAAGCTGGCGGAACTGGGGGTGGCGCGTGTGCTGACATCCGGCCAGCAGTCGTCTGCTGAAAAAGGTATTTCATTAATTAAGGAACTAAAAGCGCAATCAGGTGTTCCAATAATAATGGCGGGTGCTGGCGTTCGCGCCGCCAACCTGGAGACGTTTTTACAGGCAGGGGTTGAAGAGCTTCACAGCTCGGCCGGGAAATGGTGGCCATCACCCATGCGCTATCGCAATACAGGGTTGTCGATGTCGACGGATGCTGAAGCGGATGAATATTCCCGCTATGGCGTAGAGGGAGAGTCGGTAGCCCGAATGAAGGCGATAATCGAGCAGTATCGCCGCTAAAACCAGTTTTTACCGCGCATCATGTCGCCCAATGTGATGCTTGTTTGTACCAGGCCCCTGCAATTTCAACAGGGGCCTTTTTTTATCCTTTATCCTTCATATTTCAAGCCGCAGCGGCGTTGGCTGCCTCGCTCACCCCGGTCACTTACTGATGTAAGCTCCCGGGGATTCGCTGCGTTGCCGCCTTGCTGCAACTCGAAATATTTCGGATAAAATGGCAGATGTTGTTTTGTAGGCCGGGTAAGGCGAAGCCGCCACCCGGCAAAAATCACGGCCTGGTGGCAATCAACACCGCACGGACCGGGGCCGGATAACCTTCGATCGTTTTGCTGCTGTCGTTCGGGTCGAGGAACTCGGCCAGCGATTCGGTGGTCATCCACTCTGTACGGCGCTGCTCTTCGGTGGTGGTAACGCAAACGTCCGCGATGCGGATATCCACAAAACCGCACTTCGCCAGCCAGTTTTTCAGCGCCAGCGCCGACGGAATAAAGTAGACATTACGCATCTGGGCATAACGATCCCCCGGCACCAGGACGGTGTTCTCATCCCCTTCAACCACCAGCGTCTCCAGCACCAGCTCGCCGCCGCTGACCAGCTGATCTTTCAGCTGCCAGAGGTGCTCCAGCGGGGAGCGGCGATGATAGAGCACGCCCATTGAGAAGACGGTGTCGAACGCCGCCAGGGCAGGGAGTTGCTCAATGCCCAGCGGCAGCAGGTGCGCGCGCTGGTCGTTGCCAAGCAGCTTGCGCACGGCTTCGAACTGGCAGAGGAACAGCTGGGTTGGGTCGATACCCACCGCCAGATGCGCGCCAGCGCCAATCATGCGCCACATGTGATAGCCGCTGCCGCAGCCGACATCGAGAATGGTGCGCCCGGTTAAATCGGAGAGGTGCGGCAGGACGCGATCCCACTTCCAGTCTGAACGCCATTCGGTGTCGATCTGCATGCCGTACAGCGAAAACGGCCCCTTGCGCCACGGCATCAGGTTACGCATCAGATTTTCAAGACGCAGCTTATGGCCTTCGCTCAGCGGCTCTTCGCTCTCGGCGGTCACGCTGTGCAGCAGGTCGAGTTTATACGGCGTCATCTCCGGCAGAAATTCTACCGCATTCTTCCACTGCTTAAACTGACCGTGCAGCGACTCACGCTGCCAGGCGGCGATCTGCGCGGGCAGGGTTTCCAGCCAGTGGGAGAGGTGGTTTTTGGCAATCAGCTGATAAAAGTTACCGAAATCAATCATGCGTCACCGCCCTTCAGCGCCACCAGCGAGCCAAAGTTGAAGCACTGGAACCACAGCTCGCTGTGCTCGAAGCCGGCCTTGTGCAGACGCGCCTTATGGGCCTCAACCGAGTCGGTCAGCATCACGTTCTCCAGCATGCTGCGCTTCTGGCTGATCTCCAGTTCGCTATAGCCGTTGGCGCGTTTGAAATCGTGATGCATGTTGAACAGCAGCTCGCCAACGGTGGCATCTTCGAAGCTGAATTTTTCCGACAGCACCAGCGCGCCGCCGGGGTTCAGCCCCTGATAAATTTTGTCCAGCAACAGCTGACGATCTTCGGGCACCAGGAATTGCAGGGTAAAATTCAGCACCACCATGGAGGCGTTTTTAATTTCGATATGGCGAATATCGCCCTCGACCACCTCTACCGGGGTCGGCGCTTTCCAGGCGTCGATATGACGGCGGCAGCGTTCGACCATCGCCGGAGAGTTGTCCACGGCGATAATGCTGCACCCGTCGTGCTTGATGTTACGACGAACCGACAGCGTGGCTGCGCCCAGCGAGCATCCCAGATCGTAGACCTGCGTGTCCGGCTGAACAAAACGTTCAGCCAGCATGCCGATCATGGAGATAATATTGGAGTAGCCGGGGACCGAGCGCTGGATCATATCCGGGAAGACTTCAGCCACCCGTTCATCGAAGGTCCAGTCGCCCAGACTGGCGATAGGCGCAGAAAAAAGCGTGTCGCGATCTGACATAACGTAAAAATCCGGGAAAAATAAAGGGGCGTATTGTGCGCTAATGCAGGGAGAAAACCAACTCCCAGGGCATATACCACAGGTTAGCCAGCACCATTAGCACAAGCGAACACCAGGTGGCGCTCATGCCGGAACGACGCCAGCGGAACAGGCGCTGATGGAGGCCATAGTAGTGCATCAGGCGTCCAAGGATCAGCAGCAGGCCGCAGACATGCACCATCCAGGTCTCCGCGCCGTTCATTTCCATAAACAACAGCAAAATCAGCGCCGCCGGAATGTACTCCACCGCATTGCCGTGAATGCGGATCGCGGTTTGCAGCTCAGAGAAACCCCCGTCGCCATAAGAGACGCGGTACAACATCCGCAGGCGCGCAACATCGAACGAAAACTTGATTAACAGTAACGCACCCAGCACCGCATACAGCGCGCAAACCATACAAACTCCCTGTTTTTTGGCAGATGGCATTTCATATGATAGGGGCTGAGATTAGAAAAGAGAAGATTGCTGCGGAATAGTGGGGGCATCGCCAATGGACGGCGCCACGGCCTGCAAGGCCTGCCAGAGAGCATCGACCAGTTCCGGCGCCTGGGCGATATCGGGAGTATGTAAAAAAAGATAGGGGGTGGCGGTCAGTTCCCACTTCGCCAGGGTCTGCAGCCAGACGGCAAACAGCGCCTGGTTTTGCGGCATATTGTCGCTGCCGATAAACCGCACCATCGGATTACTGGCGGTCATCACCGCATGCACCGGCACCTTCGGTTTTTTGCGCTGCGCTTCGATGATGGCTTCGTTATGCGCAACGGCGGCATGAACGGGACGGCTGTCGAGAATCGTCCGGTTGACGCCGCGCTCGTGCAGGCCGCGGTTAAGCGCTTGCTCCGCTTCGCCTTTCATAAAGAACTCAGGATGACGGACCTCTACGCCGTAGGTAAATTCCCGGGGCAGGGCGTCGAGAAACTGCCAGAGCGCGGGCAGATCGCGCGGGCCAAAGGTGGCAGGCAGCTGCACCCAGTACTGGCCGATGCGGTCGGCCAGCGGCGACAGTCGGGTGAAAAACTCGGCGGTTAAATCATCGCAGTTATGCAGCGCGGCCTGATGGGAGATGGTGGCCGGGAATTTAAAGCAGAAGCGGAAGTCATCGCCGGTCTGATCCCGCCAGCGCGCCACTACCTCAGGTTTAGGCAGGGCGTACAGCGTGGTATTGCCCTCCACACAGTTAAAGTGGCGGGCATACTCTTCAAGACCGGTAATCCCCAGCCGCACCCATTTCGGATGCGACCATTGGGGTAACCCCAGATAGATCATAGTGCGCTGATAATCTCGTCGGTGCTGCGTACCCGGCCAATGCGCGGGAAGATATTGGTCATGCTGCCGAGATGCTGGTCGGCCGAGGCCGCGCTGCAGGCGTCTTCGGCGATCACCAGATTAAAGCCCAGCTCCCAGGCGTTACGCGCGGTGGACTCAACGCCAATGTTGGTGGAGATCCCACACAGAATAATAGTGTCGATACCGCGACGACGCAGCTGTAACTCCAGATCGGTGCCGTAGAATGCGCCCCACTGGCGTTTGGTCACCTCGATATCGCTATCGCGTTTGCCGAGAGACAGCGGGTAGTGCCACCAGTTTTCCGGCAGGGCATGGGCGGGCGCCTGGGCATCCACCGGCTGTTTCAGCGCCTCGGCGAAATCGGCGGACCAGCCCACGCGCACCATCACCACGGGCGATCCGCTGGCGCGGCATTTTTCGGCCAGACGTGCGCTGCGGCTGACCACATCCTGGGCGGTATGCGGACCACCGGCAAAGGGCAGGATCCCTTCCTGTAAATCAATCACCACAAGGGAGGTACGGGCGGCGTCGAGAGTGAACATGGTTATTCCTGTTAAATAGTTAGCCTTGCTAATACCTTACGCTGAGCCAGCATGTTCCAGGTCTGATATTTTTGTTAAATTTTGTGAGAATATGCAAGATGCGAGCAGCAAACGCGCGTCTGGCGCGCTTCTCTCTTATCGTCTGGCGGAATTTCCAGTATAATAGCCGCCTTTTTTCATCCAGTTTGATATACAGAAAGCTGCGACCTTGTAGCCTGCGGCTAAGTTAAGGGATATCTCATGCGTACAGAATATTGCGGGCAGCTGCGTCAGTCCCACGTCGGACAGCAGGTGACCCTGTGTGGTTGGGTCAACCGTCGTCGTGATCTTGGCAGCCTTATCTTTATCGATATGCGCGACCGCGAAGGCATCGTGCAGGTGTTTTTCGATCCAGACCGCGCCGATGCGTTAAAGCTGGCAGCTGAACTGCGTAATGAGTTCTGCATCCAGGTGACCGGTACCGTGCGTGCGCGTGACGAAAAGAACATCAACAGCGACATGGCGACCGGCGAAATCGAAGTGCTGGCGACCGATCTGACCATTATTAACCGTTCAGACTCACTGCCGCTGGATTTCAACCACGTCAACACCGAAGAAGCGCGTCTGAAATTCCGCTATCTTGATCTGCGTCGCCCGGAAATGGCCGATCGCCTGAAAACCCGCGCGAAAATCACCAGCCTGGTGCGCCGCTTTATGGACGATCACGGTTTCCTCGATATCGAAACCCCGATGCTGACCAAAGCGACCCCGGAAGGCGCGCGTGACTACCTCGTGCCATCCCGCGTTCATAAAGGCAAATTCTACGCGCTACCACAGTCCCCTCAGCTGTTCAAACAGCTGCTGATGATGTCCGGTTTCGACCGCTACTATCAGATCGTGAAATGCTTCCGTGACGAAGACCTGCGTGCTGACCGTCAGCCAGAATTTACCCAGATCGACGTCGAGACCTCCTTCATGACCGCTGAGCAGGTGCGTGAAGTGATGGAAGCGCTGGTCCGTAGCCTGTGGCTGGACGTGAAGGGCGTGGATCTGGGCGACTTCCCAATCATGACCTTCGCTGAAGCGGAACGTCGCTACGGCTCTGACAAACCAGACCTGCGTAACCCGATGGAGCTGGTGGACGTTGCCGACCTGCTGAAAGGCGTGGAGTTCGCGGTCTTCTCTGGCCCGGCTAACGATCCGAAAGGCCGCGTCGCCGCGCTGCGCGTACCTGGCGGTGCTGCCTTAAGCCGTAAGCAGATTGACGACTACGGCAACTTCATCAAAATTTATGGCGCGAAAGGCCTGGCTTACATCAAAGTCACCGAGCGCGCGAAAGGCATCGAAGGCATCACCAGCCCGGTGGCGAAATTCCTGAATGCTGAGATCGTTGAATCCATTCTGGCGCGTACTGAAGCCCAGGACGGCGACATGATCTTCTTCGGCGCGGACAACAAGAAAGTGGTTGCCGACGCGCTGGGCGCACTGCGTCTGAAGCTGGGCAAAGATCTGAACCTCACTGACGAAGCCAAATGGGCGCCGCTGTGGGTTATCGACTTCCCGATGTTCGAAGACGACGGCGAAGGCGGTCTGACCGCGATGCACCACCCGTTCACCTCCCCGAAAGAGATGAGCGCGGCAGAGCTGCAAGCGGCACCGGAAGAGGCCGTCGCTAACGCCTACGACATGGTGATCAACGGCTACGAAGTGGGCGGCGGTTCCGTGCGTATCCACAGCGGCGACATGCAGCAGACCGTATTTGGTATTCTGGGCATTAACGAACAGGAACAGCGCGAGAAGTTTGGCTTCCTGCTGGATGCCCTGAAGTACGGTACACCGCCGCACGCAGGTCTGGCGTTTGGTCTGGATCGTCTGACCATGCTGCTGACCGGCACCGACAACATTCGTGATGTTATCGCCTTCCCGAAAACCACCGCCGCTGCGTGTCTGATGACCGAAGCGCCAAGCTTCGCTAACCCGGCTTCCCTGAGCGAACTGGGTATCGAAGTGGTGAAAAAGGAAGAGAAAAACTGATATGGCATATAAGCTTCCCGTTTCCGTGTTAGTGATCATTTATGCAGAAGACACGAAGCGGGTGCTGATGTTGCAGCGACGCGACGATCCCGCCTTCTGGCAGTCGGTTACCGGCAGCCTGGAGGAGGGTGAAACCGCGTTGCAGGCCGCCGCGCGTGAAGTAAAGGAAGAGGTCGCCATTGATGTTGCTCGCGAGCAACTGACCCTGAAGGACTGTCAGCGCACGGTGGATTTTGAAATCTTTAGCCATTTACGTCATCGCTATGCGCCGGGGACCGAACGCAATACAGAATCCTGGTTCTGCCTTGCGCTTCCCCACGAGCGGGAGATCGTGTTCACCGAACATTTGACCTACCGCTGGGTTAATGCAGCCGAAGCCGCAGCGTTAACCAAGTCGTGGAGTAACCGGCAGGCGATTGAAGAATTTGTAATTAACGCCGCCTGAAAGGGCGCGCTTTTTGGAGAGTTTTTTATGGCAGGTCATAGTAAGTGGGCCAACACCAAACACCGCAAAGCGGCACAGGATGCCAAACGCGGTAAGATCTTCACCAAAATCATTCGTGAGCTGGTTACCGCAGCTCGTCTGGGTGGCGGCGATGCCGGCTCTAACCCGCGTCTGCGCGCAGCGATCGATAAAGCGCTGAGCAACAACATGACCCGTGACACCCTGAACCGTGCTATCGCCCGTGGCGTAGGCGGCGATGAAGACGCGAACATGGAAACCATCATTTATGAAGGTTACGGTCCTGGCGGCACGGCGGTGATGATTGAATGCCTGTCCGACAACCGTAACCGTACCGTGGCCGAAGTGCGTCATGCCTTCACCAAAACCGGTGGTAACCTGGGCACCGACGGTTCTGTTGCGTACCTGTTCAGCAAGAAAGGCGTGATCTCCTTCGAGAAAGGCGACGAAGACGCGATCATGGAAGCGGCGCTGGAAGCCGGTGCTGAAGACGTTGTGACCTATGACGACGGCGCGATTGACGTCTATACCGCATGGGAAGAGATGGGTGCCGTGCGTGATGCGCTGGAAGCCGCTGGCCTGAAAGCCGACGCAGCCGAAGTCACCATGATCCCATCCACCAAAGCGGATATGGATGCGGAAACCGCACCGAAACTGCTGCGTCTGATCGACATGCTTGAAGATTGCGACGATGTGCAGGAAGTTTATCACAACGGTGAAATCTCCGACGAGGTTGCGGCTACTCTGTAATGGCCCAACGTAAACCGATAACCGGAGCGGCGTGATGGCGATTATTCTCGGTATTGACCCGGGCTCACGCATCACCGGTTATGGCGTTATCCGCCAGGTCGGGCGTCAGTTAACCTACCTGGGCAGCGGCTGTATCCGTACAAAAGTGGACGATCTGCCGTCGCGCCTGAAGCTCATTTACGCGGGCGTGACGGAGATTATCACTCAGTTCCAGCCGGACTATTTCGCCATCGAACAGGTGTTTATGGCGAAGAACGCCGACTCGGCGCTGAAGCTGGGTCAGGCGCGCGGCGTGGCGATTGTCGCCGCGGTGAACCAGGATCTGCCGGTGTTTGAATACGCCGCGCGGCAGGTCAAGCAAACCGTGGTGGGGAACGGTGGGGCAGATAAAAGCCAGGTGCAGCACATGGTGCGGACCCTGCTAAAACTGCCCGCCAATCCACAGGCGGATGCCGCTGATGCGCTGGCAATTGCCATTACCCATTGCCACGTTAGCCAGAACGCGATGCAGATTAGCGAGTCTCGGCTCAACCTGGCGCGCGGTCGATTACGCTAAATGTGTGAAATCAGGCTGGATGTTTATCCAGCCTTTTTTTATTATGGCAGCGGTAACTTTTAGCCCTTAACGCAGGAGCGTCACGTGATAGGCAGACTCAGAGGCATCATCTTAGAAAAACAACCCCCGATAGTGCTGCTTGAGGCCGCAGGCGTGGGCTATGAAGTGCACATGCCGATGACCTGCTTCTATGAGTTGCCGGACGCGGGCAAAGAGGCGATTATCTTTACTCACTTCGTGGTGCGTGAAGATGCCCAGCTGCTGTTTGGCTTTAACAACAAGCAGGAACGCACCCTGTTTAAAGAGCTGATCAAAACCAACGGCGTGGGGCCAAAACTGGCGCTGGCGATCCTCTCCGGGATGTCGGCTGCGCAGTTTGTTAACGCCGTTGAGCGTGAAGATCCCGCCGCCCTGATTAAACTTCCGGGCATCGGTAAGAAAACGGCCGAGCGCCTGATTGTCGAGATGAAAGATCGCTTCAAAGGTCTGCATGGCGATCTGTTTACCCCTGCTGCCGACCTCGTGCTGACTTCGCCGGCGGGCCCGGCAACAGATGATGCGGAACAGGAAGCGGTTGCCGCGCTGGTGGCGCTGGGCTATAAACCTCAGGAAGCGAGCCGAATGGTAAGTAAAGTGGCTAAACCGGACGCTACCAGTGAAACCCTGATTCGTGAAGCGCTGCGCGCCGCATTGTGAGGTAAAGGATGATTGAAGCAGACCGTCTGGTCTCAGCAGGCAGCGTTCAGACAGAAGATCTGGTGGACAGGGCGATCCGCCCGAAGCTGCTTGATGAGTATATTGGCCAGCCGCAGGTGCGCTCGCAGATGGAGATCTTTATCCAGGCGGCGAAACTTCGCGGCGATGCCCTCGATCACCTGCTGATTTTCGGCCCGCCAGGGCTCGGGAAAACCACCCTTGCCAATATCGTCGCCAACGAGATGGGCGTCAATCTGCGCACCACCTCCGGCCCGGTGCTGGAAAAGGCGGGCGATCTGGCGGCGATGCTGACCAACCTCGAACCCCACGATGTGCTGTTTATCGATGAGATCCATCGCCTGTCACCGGTGGTGGAAGAGGTGCTCTATCCGGCGATGGAAGACTACCAGCTGGATATCATGATTGGCGAAGGCCCGGCCGCGCGTTCGATTAAAATCGACCTCCCGCCTTTCACCCTGATTGGCGCCACCACCGCGCGGTTCCTTAACCTCGCCGCTGCGCGATCGTTTCGGCATCGTGCAGCGCCTTGAGTTTTACCAGGTGCCCGATCTCCAGCACATTGTGAGCCGCAGCGCGCGCTACATGGGGCTGGATATGAGCGAAGAGGGGGCTTTCGAAGTGGCGAAGCGCTCCCGCGGCACGCCGCGTATCGCCAACCGCCTGCTGCGCAGGGTGCGCGATTTTGCCGAAGTGAAGCACGACGGCACCATCTCGCTGGATATTGCTGCCCAGGCGCTGGATATGCTGAACGTCGATGCCGAAGGGTTTGACTATATGGACCGTAAGCTGCTGCTGGCGGTGCTGGACAAGTTCTTCGGCGGGCCGGTGGGGCTGGATAACCTGGCGGCGGCGATTGGTGAAGAGCGGGAAACCATCGAGGATGTGCTGGAGCCGTATCTGATCCAGCAGGGCTTTTTGCAGCGTACGCCGCGCGGGCGCATGGCGACGGTGCGGGCGTGGGATCATTTTGGCATTACGCCGCCACAGATGCCTTAATCACTTTGGGCATTGCCGGGTGGCGACTGCGCCTTACCCGGCCTACAAAAGCGCAATTCCGTAGGCCCGGTAAGCGTAGCGCCACCGGGCAATACCTCAGCTGGCAGGCTTCTTCATCATGCTGAAGATAAACAGCGTAGCCGCACACAGCACCACGGACGGCCCGGCAGGGGTGTCATAAAATGCCGAGAAGGTTAATCCGCCGGTCACCGCGATCATCCCCACACCCACGGCCACACCGGCCATCTGCTCCGGCGTACGGGCGAAACGACGTGCGGTGGCGGCAGGGATAATCAGCAGGGAGGTGATGATCAGCGCCCCGACAAACTTCATCGCCACGCCAATGGTCAACGCGGTCACCAGCATCAGCAGCAGTTTTACGCGCTGCAGTTTCACGCCATCAACAAAGGCTAAATCCGGGCTGATGGTCATTGCCAGCAGGTTGCGCCACTGCCACAGCAGGATAGCCAGAACAATCACAACCCCAATGGCGATGGCAATTAAGTCGTCCGGCGTGACCGCCAGCAGATCGCCAAACAGATAGGCCATCAGATCCACGCGGATGTTGGACATCAGGCTCACCACCACCAGACCCAGCGACAGGGCGCTGTGGGCCATGATCCCAAGCAGCGTATCCACCGCAAGGTGCGGGCGTTTTTCAAGCCACACCAGACCCGCCGCCAGCAGCAGCGTTACCGCAATCACCGCGTAAAAAGGATTCACATCCAGCAGTAAACCAAACGCCACCCCCAGCAGAGAAGCATGGGCCAGCGTATCGCCAAAGTAGGACATCCGGCGCCAGACGACAAACGAGCCCAGTGGACCCGCCGCGCAGGCGAGCATTATCCCGGCCAGCCAGCCGGGCAGTAATAGTTCAATCATGAGTTACCGTTTCCCCGGCGAAGGACAATGCGTCCCTGCAAATCATGGCGGTGGTTGTGATGGTGGCGATAAATGCCCAGCTGTTCAGCGCCGCGTGGGCCAAACATCGAGATAAATTCGGGATGCATGGAGACCACTTCCGGCGTGCCGGAGCAGCAGATGTGGTGGTTCAGGCAGAGCACTTCGTCGGTTTTCGCCATCACCAGATGCAGGTCGTGGGACACCATCAGCACGGCGCAGTCCAGCTCTTTACGCAGCTGATCGATCAGGTCATACAGCGCAACCTGTCCGTTAACATCCACACCCTGAGTCGGCTCGTCGAGCACCAGCAGCTGCGGTTTGTTCAACAGCGCACGGGCCAGCAGCACGCGCTGGGTCTCGCCGCCGGAGAGCTTTTGCAGGGGGGCTTCGATCAGATGCCCGGCCTGCACACGCTTAAGCGCCGGAAGAATATCCTCTTTGCGCGTATCGGGGCGCAGTCTCAGAAAGCGGCTGACCGTCAGCGGCAGCGTGGCGTCAAGGTGCAGCTTCTGAGGTACATAGCCAATACGCAGCTGCCGGTCACGCTTGATCAGGCCTGAGTCCGGTGCTACCAGGCCGAGTACAACCCGCACCAGCGTGGACTTACCCGCACCGTTTGGACCCAGAAGCGTCAGAATTTTGCCGGGTTTCAGATCCAGCGAAACGTCAGAGAGGACGCGGCGCTGACCAAATGAAACCGAAATATTTTCGAGAGATACCAGATTCGTCATGTCAATTTATGCTTGCAGAAGTCATCGAATGTTATAATATCACATTCCACACGTTTATTACGATGATAAGTCGCATTATGTTACAGAAAAATACGCTTCTTTTCGCAGCACTATCCGCTGCACTTTGGGGTTCAACAGCACAAGATGTTAACGCCGCCGTAGTCGCTTCGCTTAAACCGCTCGGTTTTATCGCCTCAGCTATCGCTGATGGGGTCACTGAAACGCAGGTTTTACTGCCTGATGGCGCCTCAGAACACGACTATTCCCTGCGTCCTTCCGATGTAAAACGCTTACAAAACGCGGACTTAGTTGTTTGGATTGGTCCCGACATGGAAGCCTTCATGCAGAAGTCAGCGAATCAGTTGCCTGAGGCTAAACAGGTTAATATTTCTAATCTGGCAGGCGTGAAACCGCTTCTCATGAAAGGGGAAGACGACGACGATCACGACCACGATCATGACCATGGTAGCGCGGAAAAAGGTGACGAGCATCACCATCATGGTGAGTACAATATGCACCTCTGGCTCTCACCAGAAATAGCGCGGCTTTCGGCGGTTGCAATCCACGAAAAATTAGTGGAACTTATGCCGCAAAGTCGAGCCAAACTAGACGCCAACCTGAAGGATTTTGAGGCACAACTTGCCGCAACCGACAAGCAGGTGGGTACCGAGCTCGCACCATTGAAAGGTAAAGGATATTTCGTTTTTCATGATGCCTACGGCTACTACGAAAAACACTACGGTCTTACGCCGCTTGGCCACTTCACCGTGAATCCAGAAATTCAACCTGGTGCGCAGCGTTTACATGAAATCAGAACACAGTTGGTTGAGCAAAAAGCGACCTGCGTTTTTGCTGAGCCACAGTTCAGGCCAGCGGTCGTTGAAGCCGTGGCAAGGGGTACGTCCGTGCGTATGGGCACCCTTGACCCACTGGGAACCTCTATCCAGTTGAGCAAAGCGAGCTATTCGCAGTTCCTCAGCCAACTGGCGAACCAGTATGCGAGCTGCCTGAAAGGAGATTAACGAGGAAGTGATTACGTGCAACAGATAGCCCGCTCTGTCGCCCTGGCATTTAACAATCTGCCCCGGCCCCACCGCGTCATGCTGGGGTCGCTTACAGTTCTCACCTTAGCGGTCGCCGTCTGGCGACCCTTTGTCTATCATCCTAATTCCGCACCGGTTATCAGGACCATCGAGCTGGAAAAGAACGAAATCCGCTCGCTGCTGCCGGAAGCCAGTGAACCTATCGATCAGGCGCCACAGGAAGAAGAAGCCATCCCTCAGGATGAGCTGGATGAAAAAACCGAAGCCGAAGTCGGCGTGCACGAATATGTCGTGTCAACGGGCGATACCTTAAGCAGCGTGCTGAATCAGTACGGTATCGATATGGGCGAAATCAGCCGTCTTGCTGCCTCTGATAAAGATCTGCGAAACCTGAAAATTGGCCAGCAGCTCTCCTGGACCCTCACCGACAGCGGTGATTTACAGCGCCTGACCTGGGAAGTCTCCCGTCGTGAAACCCGTACCTACGATCGCGTTGAAAACGGTTTCAAGATGAGCAGCGAAATGCAGCAGGGCGACTGGGTTAACAGCGCCATCAAAGGCACCTTAGGCAACGGCAGCTTTGTTGCCAGCGCCCGTGACGCAGGGCTCACCAGCGGTGAAATCAGTTCCGTGATCAAAGCCATGCAGTGGCAGATGGACTTCCGTAAGCTGAAAAAAGGCGATTCATACTCGGTGCTGATGTCCCGCGAAATGCTGGACGGCAAGCGCGAGCAGAGCCAGCTGCTGGGGGTTCGTTTACGCTCGGACGGTAAAGATTATTACGCCATCCGCGCCGAAGACGGTAAATTCTACGATCGTAACGGTACCGGTCTGGCGAAAGGCTTCTTACGCTTCCCGACCTCAAAACAGTTCCGTGTCTCTTCGAACTTTAACCCGCGTCGTCTGAATCCGGTCACCGGTCGCGTTGCGCCGCACCGTGGCGTGGACTTCGCCATGCCGCAGGGCACGCCGTTCTGGCAGTCGGTGACGGCGAAGTTGTAATGGCAAAACGCAGCGGCGCGGCAGGCTATTATGTCGCCGTCCGTCACGGGCGCACCTATACCACCCGCTATATGCACCTGCGTAAGCTGCTGGTGAAGCCGGGCCAGAAGGTTAAACGTGGCGACCGTATTGCGCTCTCCGGTAATACCGGCCGTTCAACCGGTCCGCACCTGCATTATGAAGTATGGATCAACCAGCAGGCGGTCAACCCGTTAACGGCCAAGCTGCCGCGTACGGAAGGGCTGACCGGCAAAGACCGCAGCGATTATCTGGCGCAGGTCAAAGAGGTTATTCCGCAGCTGACGCTGGATTAATTCTGCAGCAATCAAAGCCGGTGCATGACTGCACCGGCTTTTTCTTTTGTGCCTTGCGCATGGCCTCGCTAAACTAACGCATTACTCTTTTAAGCATCACCCGCCCTGGAAAAAGCATGGAAACCCAAAAACAACAGTGAATACATTCCGGAATTTGAGAAATCCTTTCGTCACCCGCGCTTCTGGGGCGCCTGGCTGGGTGTCTATGCCTTTGCGGGTATTGCGATGCTCCCGGCGTCCGTGCGCGATCCTCTCCTCGGTAAAGTAGGGCGCCTGGCGGGTAGGCTGGGTAAAAGCGCCCGCCGTCGCGCGCAGATCAACCTCTTTTACTGCTTCCCGGAAAAGAGCGAAGCGGAGCGTGAAGCGATCATCGATGAGATGTTCACCACCGCACCGCAGGCGATGGCGATGATGGGCGAGCTGGCTATTCGCGGGCCAGAAAAAGTGGCCAGCCGTGTCGACTGGAAAGGGCTGGAGATCATTGAGGAGATGCGTCGCAACGACGAAAGGTGATTTTCCTGGTGCCGCACGGCTGGGGCGTGGATATCCCGGCGATGCTGATGGCCTCCCAGGGGCAGAAAATGGCGGCGATGTTTCACAATCAGGGGAACAAGGTCTTCGATTACGTATGGAACACGGTGCGCCGTCGCTTTGGCGGCCGCCTGCATGCCCGTAACGACGGCATCAAACCCTTTATTAAGTCCGTTCGCCAGGGCTACTGGGGCTATTATCTGCCGGACCAGGATCACGGGCCTGAACACAGCGAGTTTGTCGATTTCTTTGCCACCTATAAGGCGACCCTGCCCGCCATTGGCCGGTTAATGAAAGTATGCCAGGCGCGGGTGATCCCGTTATTCCCGATTTACGATGGCAAAACCCATCGCCTGACGATTGAAGTGCGCCCGCCGATGGATGACCTGCTCACCGCTGACGACAATACGATTGCGCGCCGGATGAACGAAGAGGTGGAGATTCTGGTGGGGCCGCATGCGGAGCAGTACACCTGGATCCTGAAGCTGTTGAAGACGCGTAAGCCCGGCGAGAAAGAGCCGTACAAGCGCAAAGAGCTGTATCCGAAGAAATAAAGAAATGAAGAAATAAAAATACCCCTCACCCTGACCCTCTCCCCATAGGGGAGAGGGAAGAGTCACCTGGCCGGGTAAGCGCAGCGCCACCCGGCAAAACCGTCGAATTACTCGACGGTCATCACGCGGGTGGTGTTGGTCGAACCGATGGTGCTCATCACATCGCCCTGAGTCACGATAACGATATCCCCGGAGACCAGATAGCCTTTATCGCGCAGCAGGTTCACGGCGTCGTTGGCCGCAGCCACGCCGTCGCTGTTGCTGTCGAAGAACACCGGCGTCACGCCACGGTACAGGGCGGTCAGGTTCAGGGTGCGCTCATGACGGGACATAGCGAAGATCGGCAGGCCGGAGCTGATACGGGAGGTCATTAGCGCGGTGCGGCCGGATTCGGTCATGGTGATGATGGCGGTAACGCCCTTCAGGTGGTTTGCCGCATACATGGCGGACATCGCAATCGCTTCTTCCACGTTGTCGAACTGAATGTCCAGACGGTGCTTGGAGACGTTGATGCTTGGGATCTTCTCTGCACCCAGGCAGACACGCGCCATCGCGGCCACGGTCTCTGCCGGATACTGACCTGCAGCGGTTTCGGCTGACAGCATCACGGCATCGGTGCCGTCGAGCACGGCGTTCGCCACGTCCATAACTTCCGCACGGGTCGGCATTGGGTTAGTGATCATCGACTCCATCATCTGGGTCGCGGTGATCACAGAGCGGTTAAGCTGACGCGCGCGGCGGATCAGCGCCTTCTGGATCCCGACCAGTTCCGGGTCGCCAATTTCAACGCCCAGGTCACCACGGGCTACCATCACCACGTCGGAGGCCAGGATGATGTCATCCATCGCATCCTGACTGCAGACCGCTTCAGCACGCTCTACTTTTGCCACGATTTTGGCATCGCAGCCTGCATCGCGCGCCAGGCGGCGGGCATAGTTCAGATCTTCGCCGCAGCGCGGGAAGGAGACGGCCAGATAATCCACGCCGATTTCAGCGGCGGTGATGATGTCAGCTTTGTCTTTTTCGGTCAGGGCTTCGGCAGAGAGGCCGCCGCCCAGCTTGTTAATGCCTTTATTGTTGGAGAGCGGGCCGCCAACGGTCACTTCGGTGAAGACCTTCATGCCATTCACTTCCAGCACTTTCAGCTGAACGCGGCCGTCGTCGAGCAGCAGGATATCGCCCGGCACCACGTCAGCAGGCAGTCCTTTATAGTCGATCCCGACTTTCTCTTTATCGCCTTCGCCTTTGCTCAGGTTGGCGTCGAGCAGGAACTTATCACCGATGTTGAGGAAAACTTTGCCCTCTTTAAAGGTGGAAACACGAATCTTTGGACCCTGCAGATCACCGAGGATAGCAACATGACGTCCCAGTTTTGCCGCGATCTCACGGACCTTGTCTGCACGTAATTTATGATCTTCCGGCGTACCGTGAGAGAAGTTCATACGCACTACGTTGGCGCCTGCGGCGATGATTTTCTCGAGGTTATTATCGCGGTCAGTTGCCGGGCCTAAGGTAGTAACGATCTTGGTTCTGCGAAGCCTTCTGGACATGTAATACTCCGTTGTCTGAAACAACCTGGTGTTGCGTGAACGATGATTCGGCACGTTGTCCGTCTTTATTGAAACTGGAAACTTACCGAATGCCGAAAAAGAAACAACTAAGTTATTGACGATCAGGGAACATCGCCCTTAATGAACAATTCTTTATCAAAACGCGATTCCTTAAGCGCTTCCTTGACGCGCTTCAAGTTATCTCTGAATTTCGCCCCGCGGCGCAGGGTAAAGCCGGTGGCGAGCACATCGATGACGGTAAGCTGCGCCAGACGCGACACCATCGGCATATAGATATCGGTGTCTTCGGGCACGTCGAGGGTGATCGCCAGGGTCGCTTCACGCGCCAGCGGTGTACCGGTGGTGGTGAGCGCAATCACCATGGCATCGTTTTCACGCGCCAGCTGCGCCAGTTCAACCAGACTTTTGGTGCGGCCAGTATGCGATATCAGGACCACCACGTCATCTTCGTTACAATTCATACAGCTCATGCGTTGCAGCACGATGTCGTCAGAATAGATAACCGGGACGTTAAAACGAAAAAATTTGTTCATCGCATCGTGGGCGACCGCGGCGGATGACCCGAGGCCAAAGAAGGCAATTTTCTTTGCCTGGGTCAGCAGATCCACAGCGCGGTTAACCGAGGTCATATCCAGCGACTGGCGCACCTGATCCAGCGTCGCCATGGCCGATTCGAAAATTTTGCCGGTATAGGCCTCCACGCTGTCGTCTTCATCAACGTTACGGTTCACATAAGGCGTACCGTTCGCCAGACTTTGCGCCAGATGCAGTTTAAAATCAGGGAATCCACGCGTCTCCATGCTGCGGCAGAACCGGTTGACGGTCGGTTCGCTAACCCCGGACTCCTGCGCCAGGGCGGCAATGCTGGAATGAATGGCCTGAGCGGGGGCGGCGAGAATTACTTCAGCCACTTTTCGCTCGGATTTGCTAAGGTGTTCCAGTTGAAACTGGATTTTTTCCAGCATGTTCATTTTTAACACGACGCTCATCGGTGGAAGCGATTTCATTAATGGGTGAAATCGCGATTCGAATTAGCAAGAATATACGCCTGTGATATGCCGAAAGGGTCATACCGTGGAAAAATGTTGTTGTTTTTTTTCATTACTTGATCGCTGTCGGATTTTAGCAACGGCCTGGCAGAACAAAGTTTCACCTGTTTCACCGCCATGACCCGACCCGATGCGCGCCGCGGGCGAAATATCGCCGTATCGCACGCGAGGATAAGCGCAAATGGTTTCGGGAATGACGTAAAAGCAGTACAGTGCATGTAATAAAATTACAACGATATTCTGGCAAAAGCACCAGGGTATCCAACTGAGGAGAATGACATGGCGGTAACGCAAACAGCCCAGGCATGTGACCTGGTCATTTTCGGCGCGAAAGGCGATCTTGCACGCCGTAAATTGCTGCCTTCCCTGTATCAACTGGAAAAAGCGGGTCAAATCCACCCGGACACCCGCATCCTGGGCGTAGGCCGTGCGGACTGGGATAAAGACGCGTATACCAAAATCGTGCGTGAAGCGCTGGAAACTTTCATGAAAGAGAAAATCGATGAAAGTTTATGGGATACGCTGAGCGGACGTCTTGATTTCTGCAACCTCGACGTGAACGACACGTCGGCATTTGCCAACCTGAGCGCAATGCTCGATCAAAAAAATCGCGTCACCATTAACTACTTCGCCATGCCGCCAAGCACCTTCGGCGCCATCTGCAAAGGGCTGGGCGAAGCGAAGCTGAACGCCAAGCCTGCGCGCGTGGTGATGGAAAAGCCGTTGGGCACCTCGCTGGCGACCTCCCGCGAAATCAACGATCAGGTCGGCGAATACTTTGAAGAGTGCCAGGTTTACCGTATCGACCACTATCTCGGTAAAGAGACGGTACTGAACCTGCTGGCGCTGCGCTTTGCCAACTCCCTGTTCGTGAATAACTGGGATAACCGCACTATCGATCATGTGGAGATCACGGTAGCGGAAGAGGTGGGTATTGAAGGACGCTGGGGTTACTTTGACCAGGCCGGTCAGATGCGCGACATGATCCAGAACCACCTGCTGCAGGTTCTCTGCATGATTGCCATGTCTCCGCCGTCGGATCTCAGCGCGGACAGCATTCGCGACGCGAAAGTGAAAGTCCTGAAGTCCCTGCGCCGTATCGATCGCTCCAACGTGCGCGAAAAAACGGTCCGCGGCCAGTACACCGCCGGCTTTGCCCAGGGCAAAAAAGTGCCGGGCTACCTGGAAGAAGAGGGCGCGAACAAAACCAGCAACACCGAGACGTTTGTGGCGATCCGCGTGGATATTGATGACTGGCGCTGGGCGGGAGTTCCGTTCTACCTGCGTACCGGTAAACGTCTGCCTGCGAAATGCTCTGAAGTGGTCGTGTATTTCAAAAACCCGGAACTGAACCTGTTCAAAGAGTCCTGGCAGGAGCTGCCGCAGAACAAACTGACCATCCGTCTGCAGCCGGACGAAGGCGTGGACATTCAGGTACTGAACAAGGTGCCGGGTCTGGACCACAAGCACAACCTGCAGACCACCAAGCTGGATCTGAGCTACTCCGAAACCTTCAACCAGACGCATCTGGCGGATGCTTACGAGCGTCTGCTGCTGGAAACCATGCGCGGTATTCAGGCGCTGTTCGTACGCCGTGACGAAGTGGAAGAGGCGTGGAAGTGGGTCGACTCCATCACTGAAGCATGGGCGGCAGATCAGGACGCACCGAAACCGTATCAGGCGGGCACCTGGGGACCGGTTGCCTCGGTGGCGATGATCACCCGTGATGGCCGTTCCTGGAACGAGTTCGAATAAGGTTTACCGCTAATCCCTACGGGGTATTTTACCGGTAACATGATCTGGCTCAGGCCAGCGCACAATAATTAATCATTTAAGCTCCGGGTGGATTTCCACCCGGAGCTTTTTTTATTACACTGCCTGCAGCGATTTTGCCTCAGAGCTCCGGCAATCAAGCGTTTCAGCGATGTTACTACCTGCTAAACACTTTGTTAATTCCAGAGCGCGGACAGATAAATGACAGGAGCTTCTATGAATTCGACATTGTTACGGGTAACACAGCGCATCGTTGAGCGTTCAAAACAGACCCGTTCTGCCTACCTCGCTCGCATCCAGCAGGCGAAGTCCGATACGGTTCATCGTTCGCAGCTGGCCTGCGGCAATCTGGCGCACGGTTTTGCTGCCTGCCAGCCAGAAGATAAAGCCTCGCTGAAAAGCATGCTGCGTAACAATATCGCCATCATCACCTCCTACAACGACATGCTCTCGGCGCACCAGCCGTACGAGACCTACCCGGATATCATTCGTAAAGCGCTGCACCAGGCCAATGCGGTAGGCCAGGTCGCGGGCGGTGTGCCTGCCATGTGCGACGGTGTAACTCAAGGCCAGGACGGGATGGAGCTGTCCCTGCTGAGCCGCGAAGTGATCGCCATGTCCACGGCGGTGGGGCTTTCCCATAACATGTTTGATGGCGCGCTCTACCTCGGCGTGTGCGACAAGATTGTCCCGGGCCTGACGATGGCGGCGCTGTCGTTTGGTCATCTGCCTGCGCTGTTCGTACCGTCAGGCCCGATGGCGAGCGGCCTTGCCAACAAAGAGAAAGTGCGTATTCGCCAGCTCTATGCCGAAGGCAAAGTGGATCGCATGGCGCTGCTGGAGTCCGAGGCCGCCTCCTACCATGCTCCGGGTACCTGTACCTTCTACGGCACCGCTAATACCAACCAGATGGTGGTGGAGTTTATGGGGATGCAGCTGCCCGGTTCGTCGTTTGTCCATCCTGACGCCCCGTTGCGCGAAGCGCTGACCGCAGCCGCTGCCCGCCAGGTGACCCGTCTGACCGGTAACGGCAACGAGTGGATGCCGCTCGGTAAAATGGTCGACGAGAAAGTGGTGGTGAACGGTATCGTAGCCCTGCTGGCGACGGGCGGCTCTACAAACCACACCATGCACATGGTGGCGATGGCGCGTGCGGCCGGGATCCAGATCAACTGGGATGATTTCTCTGACCTGTCTGAAGTGGTTCCGCTGATGACCCGTCTGTATCCGAATGGCCCGGCCGATATCAACCATTTCCAGGCCGCGGGCGGCGTCCCGGTGCTGATGCGTGAGCTGATGAAAGGCGGCCTGCTGCATGAAGATGTTAATACCGTGGCCGGTTTCGGTCTGAAACGCTACACCTTAGAGCCGTGGCTGAACGACGGCGAGCTGGACTGGCGCGAAGGGGCGCAGGCCTCGCTGGATGACAGCGTAATAGCCACCTTTGACAAGCCCTTCTCCCACCACGGCGGCACCAAAGTGCTGAACGGCAACCTGGGCCGTGCGGTGATGAAGACCTCTGCGGTTCCGGTGGAAAATCAGGTTATTGAAGCCCCGGCAGTGGTTTTCGAAAGCCAGCATGACGTGCTGCCAGCCTTTGAAGCCGGTCTGCTGGACAAAGATTGCGTCGTTGTTGTCCGTCATCAGGGACCCAAAGCGAACGGAATGCCAGAATTACATAAACTAATGCCGCCACTTGGTGTATTATTGGACCGCCGTTTCAAAATTGCGTTAGTTACCGATGGACGCCTCTCCGGTGCATCGGGTAAAGTGCCTTCCGCCATCCACGTCACCCCGGAAGCTTATGACGGTGGACTGCTGGCGAAAGTGTACGATGGCGATATCATCCGCGTTAACGGTCAGACAGGCGAGTTGACCTTACTGGTGGATGAGGCGGTACTGGCCGCACGTAAGCCGCATATTCCTGACCTGAGCGCATCGCGCGTGGGAACGGGACGCGAAATGTTCAGCGCGTTACGCGAGAACCTCTCGGGTGCAGAACAGGGCGCGACCTGTATTACGTTTTAAGACGACAAGAATTATCGATCTGGCGAGAGAAAAACTCTGATGAAAAACTGGAATACAAGTGCAGAAGCAATCCTGAAAACTGGCCCGGTAGTGCCGGTTATCGTGATTAATAAGCTGGAACACGCAGTCCCGATGGCGAAAGCGCTGGTTGCGGGCGGTGTACGCGTACTGGAAGTCACGCTGCGTACTGCCTGTGCAATGGATGCCATTCGCGCCATCGCCAAAGAAGTACCGGAAGCCATCATCGGTGCAGGCACCGTCCTGAACCCGCAGCAGCTGGCTGAAGTGACCGAAGCCGGTGCGCAGTTTGCCATCAGCCCGGGCCTGACCGAGCCTCTGCTGAAAGCCGCTACCGAAGGCTCCATCCCGCTGATCCCGGGCATCAGCACCGTTTCTGAGCTGATGCTGGGTCTGGACTACGGCCTGCAGGAGTTCAAATTCTTCCCGGCGGAAGCCAACGGCGGCACCAAAGCGCTGCAGGCTATCGCAGGTCCGTTCGCTAACGTCCGTTTCTGCCCGACTGGCGGTATCTCTCCGGCGAACTACCGTGACTACCTGGCGCTGAAGAGCGTGCTGTGCATCGGCGGCTCCTGGCTGGTTCCGGCGGACGCGATGGAAGCGGGCGACTGGGATCGCATCACCAAGCTGGCGCGCGAAGCGGTAGAAGGCGCGCAGCAGTAAGGTTTTGGTCGTTGTGCGTGTTTTGCCGGGTGGCGCTGCGCTTACCCGGCCTACAAATCCGCACCTGTAGGCCCGCGCAAGCAAAGCGCCGCCGGGCAACGCCAATAAAAACGGGCCAGGCGGCCCGTTTTTTTATCCTGCAACCTGCACGCTGGCGGCGGCTTTTTTTGCCCGCTCAACGGCGTCTTCTACGCTGTCGGCCGTTGCCAGCGCCACGCCCAGACGACGCGAGCCCTCGATCTCCGGCTTACCGAACAGACGCAGCTGCAGGCCTGCGCCCACTGCGGCATCGACGTTATCAAAGATGACGTTCTGGCTGGTCAGCTGCGGCAGGATCACCGCCGACGCCGCCGGGCCGTACTGACGCACGCCGCCGACCGGCAGGCCGAGGAAAGCACGAACGTGCAGGGCAAACTCAGAGAGATCCTGCGAAATTAAGGTCACCATACCGGTGTCGTGCGGACGCGGAGAGACTTCGCTGAAGATCACCTCGTCACCGCAGACGAACAGCTCCACGCCAAACAGGCCGTGGCCGCCCAGGGCCAGCACCACTTTGCGGGAGATCTCCTCGGCCCGTTCCCGGGCCAGCGGGCTCATCTGCTGCGGCTGCCAGGATTCACGGTAGTCGCCATCTTCCTGGCGATGACCAATAGGATCGCAGAAATGGACGCCATCGACGGCGCTGACGGTCAGGAGGGTGATCTCAAAATCAAACTTCACCACCCCCTCAACGATCACGCGTCCGGCCCCGGCGCGGCCGCCCTGTTGGGCGTAATCCCAGGCTTTATCCAGCTGCTCTGGGCTGCGCACAAAGCTCTGCCCTTTACCGGAGGAGCTCATCACCGGCTTAATGATGCACGGGTAGCCAATTTCGGCGACGGCCTGCAGAAAATCAGCTTTGCTGTCGGCGAAACGGTAGCTTGAGGTGGGCAGAGCCAGTTCTTCCGCCGCCAGACGACGAATACCTTCCCGGTTCATGGTCAGCTTCGCGGCGCGGGCGCAGGGCACCACGCGCTGGCCTTCAGCTTCCAGCGCCAGCAGGGTGTCGGTAGCGATAGCTTCGATTTCCGGCACCACGAAGTGCGGCTGCTCTGTGGCGATCAGGGCGCGCAGGGCATCGCCATCGAGCATATTAATGACGTGTGAGCGGTGAGCAACGTGCATCGCTGGCGCATCGGCATAGCGGTCAACGGCGATCACTTCGACACCCAGACGCTGGCACTCAATGGCCACCTCTTTGCCCAGTTCACCCGAGCCCAGCAGCATCACACGCGTCGCTGCCGGACGCAGCGCAGTTCCTAATCGAGTCATAATAATTCCCCTGAAAAAGTTGCGCGCAGTATAAACGAAAACGTTTGCGTCTGTCTTGTGTTGCGAAAATCCATCAGGCTGACAGGCGGTTATTTGCATCGCGCCATTTTTCGACCATGCTTTTGTTGAACCAAAACAGGAGAGCATGATGAACAAAACAGGGGTAGCGATAGCACTGCTGGCCGCCAGCCTGACGGCCCAGGCTGCAGATGAAAAAACCGTGAAATTCCCGGCCTGCGAAGGTCAGGATGCCGAAGGGATTGCCGCCAGCGTGAAGCGGGATTATCTGCAAAACCGCATTGTGCGCTGGGCTGACGATCAGAAAACGCTGGGCCAGGCCGATCCGGTCGCCTGGATCAATCCTAAGCAGGTGAAAGGGGAGAACGACCATTGGACGCTACCGCTGACGGTGCGCGGCAAAAACACCGATATTCACTATCAGGTTAAGATCGACTGTAAAGCGGGCAGCGCGCAGTATCTGTCGTCGAAGAGATGAATTTTCGCTTCTTTTGCTGACGCAGACATTTCCTGACATCCCCTCGCTTACGCTGAGAAATTCATCCACCGTTTAGTGAGGGTAAACATGTCAAACTGGTTGAATCAACTACAGTCTCTGCTCGGGCAGAAAGGGTCGTCATCGTCCGGTGAAGGCTTAAGTAAAATGCTGACCCCGGGGGCGCTTGGCGGCCTCGCCGGGCTGCTGGTGGCGAATAAATCCTCGCGTAAGTTACTTAGCAAATATGGCACCGGTGCCCTGCTTGCCGGCGGTGGTGCCATTGCCGGTACCGTGCTGTGGAACAAGTACAAAGACAGAATACGCAGCGCGCATCAGGACGAGCCACAGTTTGGACAGCAGGCCTCGCCGCTGGACGTGCGCACCGAAAGGCTGATCCTGGCGCTGGTCTTTGCCGCCAAGAGTGACGGCCATATCGACGACCAGGAGCGGGCCGCCATTGAACAGCAGCTGCGGGAAGCGGGCGTGGAGGAGCAGGGCAGGGCGCTGGTGGCGCGCGCCATCGAACAACCGCTCGATCCTGCGCGTCTGGCTCAGGGGATCCAGAATGAAGAGGAGGCCCTGGAACTCTACTTCCTGAGCTGTGCAGCCATCGATATCGATCACTTTATGGAGCGCAGCTATCTCAATGCGCTGGGCGATGCGCTGAAAATCCCGGCGGACGTGCGGGAAGGGATTGAGCAGGATATTCGCCAGCAAAAACAAGCGCTACCCGGCTAGTTTTTTACCCCTGTCAGCACCGTTTCGCTTGCATCGTGCGCATGTTTTGCCAACCTTATAGGGTGTTAAACGTAAAAGAATCATACCGCCATGCCACCTAAAGCCCAACGCATACCGCACGCTCTCACCGCGCACGGTGACACGCGTATCGACAACTATTACTGGTTGCGGGACGACACCCGCTCGCAGCCGGAGGTGCTGGACTACCTCCACGCGGAAAACGACTATGGCCGCAGGGTCATGGCGACGCAGCAGGCGCTGCAGGATCGCCTGCTTGGTGAAATGGTCGAACGCGTCCCGCAGCGTGACGTCTCAGCCCCCTGGAGTCGAAATGGCTATCGTTACCGGCACGTTTATGAACCCGGTAACGAATACGCCATCTATCAGCGCCAGTCGGTACTCTGCGCCGAGTGGGAGGACTGGGAGACGCTGCTGGATGCGAACCAGCGCGCGGCGCACAGCGAGTTTTATACCCTGGGCGGAATGGCGGTATCGCCGGATAACGCCACTATGGCACTGGCCGAAGATTACCTCTCCCGACGGCAGTATGGCCTGCGTTTTCGCAATCTCGAGACCGGGAACTGGTTCCCTGAGATGCTTGATAACGTCTCACCCGACTTTATCTGGGCCAACGATTCAGAAACGATCTACTACATCAAAAAGCACGCCACCACCCTGCACCCTTATCAGGTCTGGCGGCACACGGTGGGCACGCCGTCGAAAAGCGACGAACTGGTGTATGAGGAGAAAGACGAAACCTTTTACGTCAGCCTGCATAAGACTACCTCAAAGCACTATGTGATTATCTTCCTTGCCAGCGCCACCACCACGGAAGTGCTGCTGCTGGATGCCGAACTGCCGGACGCCCAGCCGCTGTGCTTTATGCCGCGGCGCAAGGATCACGAGTACAGTCTCGATCACTTCCAGCACACCTTCTATCTGCGCTCCAACCGGGAAGGCAAAAACTTTGGCCTCTACAAGACCAAGGTCCGCGATGAACGCAAATGGGAAGTGCTGATCCCGCCCAGGGATCAGGTGATGCTCGAAGGGTTCACCCTGTTTACCGACTGGCTGGTGGTGGAAGAGCGCCAGCGCGGACTCACCAGCCTGCGGCAGATCAACCGCAAAACCCGGGAAGTGATTGGTATCGCCTTCGACGATCCCGCCTACGTCACCTGGATTGGCTACAACCCCGAGCCGGAAACCTCACGTCTGCGCTACGGCTACTCCTCCATGACCACGCCTGACACCCTGTTTGAGCTGGATATGGACACCGGACAGCGCCGGGTGCTGAAGCAGGCCGAGGTGAAAGGGTTTGACGCCGAACTTTATCGCAGCGAGCACGTGTGGATTGTCGCCCGCGACGGCACCGAAGTTCCGGTCTCGCTGGTCTACCACAAGCACCATTTCCGCAAGGGCAAAAACCCTATCCTGATCTACGGCTATGGCTCCTACGGCTCCAGCATCGACGCGGATTTCAGCGGTAGCCGCTTAAGCCTGCTCGACCGGGGATTTGTCTTCGCTATCGCCCATATCCGGGGCGGCGGCGAGCTGGGTCAAAAATGGTACGAAGACGGCAAATTCCTGAAAAAGAAAAACACCTTCAATGACTACCTCGACGTCTGCGAGGGGCTGCTGGGGCTGGGCTATGGCGATCGTAAACAGTGCTTTGCGATGGGTGGCAGCGCGGGCGGGATGCTGATGGGCACCGTGATTAACGAACGCCCGGGGCTGTTTAAAGGAGTGATCGCCCAGGTGCCGTTTGTGGATGTCCTGACCACCATGCTGGACGAGTCCATCCCTCTGACCATCGGCGAATACGAAGAGTGGGGCAATCCGCAGGATGAGACCTACTATCGCTACATGAAAGACTACAGTCCCTACGACAACGTCGGGGCGAAGGCCTATCCGCACATGCTGGTCACCACCGGTTTGCATGACTCCCAGGTGCAGTACTGGGAGCCGGCGAAGTGGGTGGCGAAGCTGCGCGAAATGAAAACCGACGATAATTTACTGCTGCTCTGCACCGACATGGACGCCGGGCATGGCGGGAAGTCCGGACGCTTCAAATCCTATGAAGGGGTAGCCCTGGAGTACGCGTTTCTGGTGGGCCTGGCTCAGGAGACGTTAACCAGCCAGGCAGCAGAGGTCGATCAGGATCCACCCAGGTAGTGCTTCAGCGTCAGACGCAGCTCCGGGCTCATCCGCTCGAGGTTGTTATACAGCCAGCGGAGATAGCCCGGATCCTTGTCCGCGATTTCCGCCACCGCTTTGCCGCGATATTTCCCGAAGGTAAAGGTGGTCAGCAGCGCCGGGCGTCCGGTGATGTCGGCCATCTCGTCCGGGGTCCAGCCGGTGGTGTTCATGATGTCGATGAGCAACGCGGCGGTGATATAGCAGTCGTACAGGGCCCGGTGGTGGTGCAGCCCTTCCGGCGTTCTTACGCTGAGCTTGCGCGACTTGTAGAGCGCCATATTGCTGTATTTGATCCCCGGCCATAAGCGCCGCGCCAGCTTCATGGTGCAGATCCACTCCCCGGGCATTTCGGGCAGCACGCGGCGATCGAAGCTGGCGTTATGCGCCACATACCATGGGCTGCCGTGGTAGTGCGGGATCACCTCTTCAATCCAGGGTTTGTCGGCGACCATCGCCTCGGTGATGCGGTGGATAGCCATCGCCTGCGGGCTGATAGGGCGATCCGGACGGACCAGATGGCTGCGTGGATTGACGATCTGCCCGTTCACAACGTCGACAGAGGCGACTTCCACAATGCCCCCCTGCAGGTCACAGGTTTCGGTGTCGATGACACGTAGCATGGCTCTCTCCTGGCCGTAAAAGGTTTAGCGTAATGGAATGATCTCACCTTGCCAACCCTGCTCAACAAAGCGCCCGGTCAATAACAGCTCGCCACGATCGGCGCGGACGATTAATTGCCCTTTAGCATCCCACAGGGCGCTTCCGCCGTCGCGGTTCGCCATCAGAACAGCGATAGCATAGCGATGGGCAAAACGCTGCAACTGCGAAAACGTGGCAGACCAGCCGGTTTCACTCACCGCCATGCCCCGGGTGAACAGGGCGGCATCAGGGGCAATATTGGGTTGATCGGGCTGAGAATCAACGATACTCAGGCCGCCGAGCCTGCTCTCCAGACAGGCACCGGCACCATGGGGGTAAAACGTGGCCCGGGGCTGGTTCGGGGTAAACCAGGCCAGTCCGGGCTGGCGCTGGCCTCTGACTTCCACGGTGATCCCGGCAATCACCGAGACGTTATGGGCATGGGCGGCATCAATAAGAGGCGTCAGCTGCTGAGCGTCAGGCGGTGCAGGAAGCTGGCCATCGGGCAGGGCCGGGCCGGTTAATGACAGCTCCGGAAAGAGCACTAAATTGCACTGCAGGCGAGCGGCGGCGGTTATAAAACGCAGATGGTGCGTGATGTGGTCATCAACGCAATGATGATTTGGACGGTACTGTGCGGCAGCAATATTCCAGTGGGACATCGTGATTTCCTTATACACGGAGTCGCAGAGATTCATAAAGCCCCTGAATGTATCAGGGGTTTTCATCCTGGCATAAACAGTGTAAGGAACTGTAACCGCGGGTAAGTTTACTTAACTTTCGGCTCCCACGGCAGGCGCGAAAGGTTGACGGAGGTTAATCGGTGAGCAATGAGCCGCTCGCGAAACCAGTCGCGCAGATGCGAGGGCTGCTCGCGCTCTACCACTTCGGCGATCACCGGCATGTTGTAGCGCTCTTTGAATGCCACACCTGCGGCGGCCAAATCGACATTCACTTTGTCCATCTCCTCCTGGGGGAGGGTGGCGAGATTAATATGCATAACCGTCTCCTTCATTTGCGGGCCAACGTTACCCAAACGGCGGGGCGTTGACAAGTCCGGACGGGATGATCCTCGACTGGATCATTATACAGAGTTATCCTCTGACAATCAGGCATAACAAAAAGGAATATATGCGATGGCACTCCGCCTTTCCCGTACGTTCAGCACTCTTACATTGCTGCTGACCTCTCTCGCGACCCCGACTGTCTTTGCTCATGCCCATCTGCAGCACCAGTATCCCGCTGCCGATGCCGCCGTTGATGCAGCACCCCAGGCGCTGACCCTCAACTTCTCCGAGGGGATCGAACCCCGGTTCAGCGGCGTGAGCGTCACGGATGAAAAACAGCAACCCGTCGCGCTCGGGGCGGTAAAACGCAACGAGAAGGATCCGACCCAGATGATTGTGCCGATGGCCGCTCCGCTGACGGCTGGGAACTATACGGTGAAGTGGCACGTGGTCTCCGTGGATGGTCACAAGACCGAGGGCAGCTACCGTTTTAGCGTGAAATAAGATGCTGGCGTTCTGCTACGTCGCGCTGCGCTTCGCCCATTTTGCCGCTCTGATGGTGCTGTTTGGCAATGCCCTGTACGGCGCATGGCTGGCGCCTGTTTCGCTGCGGCGTGTCATGGCGCGTCGTTTTCGCGAACAGCAAAAAAAGGTCGCGCTCGCCAGCCTGCTCGCCGCGATGCTGCTGCTGGCGCTACAGGGCGGAATGATGGGCAACGGCTGGCCGGATGTGATTAACCCGTCCATCTGGCAAGCGGTGCTCACGACACAGTTTGGCCAGATCTGGTTATGGCAGATGATCCTGGCCCTGATCACCCTCTGGATCGCCTGGCTGCAGCCGCGAAAAGCCGTGTCGCTGATTTTGCTGTTCACCGCCGCGCAGTTTTTCCTGCTGGCAGGAACCGGACATGCGGCGTTGCATGATGGCGTGACGGGCCTGTTCCAGCGCAGCAATCAGGGTCTGCATCTTTTATGTGCCGCAGGCTGGCTGGGCGGCCTGTTGCCGCTGCTCTTTTGCCTGCGCCTGTCCCGCGGACACTGGCAGCGCGCCGCCGTATACACCATGATGCGTTTTTCTCGCTACGGCCATCTGGCGGTGGTGGGCGTGGTGCTCACCGGGGTGATGAATACGCTGCTGATCCAGGGCTGGGCGCTGCCGTGGCACTCCGCCTGGGGACGTATGCTGTTGTTGAAATGTGCGCTGGTGGCAATGATGGTGGTAATTGCCCTGGTGAATCGGTATGTTCTGGTGCCGCGGTTTCGTTCTGACGACGGACGTGCGCAACGGTATTTTATCAGGATGACGCAGACTGAGGTTGTGCTGGGGGCGCTGGTTCTGGCGGCAGTCAGCCTGTTCGCGACCTGGGAACCCTTCTGACGAGGTGGAACACAATGAAAAAAACAGTACTTTCTTTATTATTGCTGGCCTGCTCCGGCACGGCGCTGGCAGCACCGCAGGTGATTACCGTCAGCCGGTTTGAAGTGGGCAAAGACAAATGGGCGTTCAATCGTGAAGAGGTGATGCTGACCTGCCGTCCGGGCCATGCCCTGTATGCCATTAATCCCAGCACCCTGGTGCAGTATCCCCTGAACGACGTGGCGCAGCAGCAGGTCGACAGCGGTAAGAGCAACGGCCAGCCGATCGCGATTATCCAGATTGATGACCCGGCAAACCCGGGGCAGAAGATGAGCCTGGCGCCGTTTATCGAGCGCGCGAATACGCTCTGCTAGCATCCCGCTTCCAATAAAAAAAACCGCAGGCTTCTCTTCGGAAGCATTGCGGTTTTTGTGTTTAAGGACAGGCTAACGCTTTTTTTCAGGCCACTTTTGATGCGGACTGGAAAACCTGGCGTCGTCATCTATTCTTAAAGTGCAAGGCGACTTAGCCTGCATTAATGCCAACTTTTAGCGCACGGCTCTCTCCCAAGAGCCATTTCCCTGGACCGAATACAGGAATCGTATTCGGTCTCTTTTTATCTGTTGAAAGTCAACGCCTTTTCCTTTTGCGGGCTTTAACAGTTGGGCAACATTCTCTGTTCTTCGCTAAACCATACCACACTACGCCCGGCGGAAGTCCAGCGCTTTTTAGCGGTTGTGTTAAATTTTTGCCTGTCAGGGGTGAAAGCAGGTATTAGCGGCTAAACCGCTGGCTGAGGGCCAGTTCAATCTCATCAAGCAGTTGAAAACGGCGGCGGTATTCGGCGCGTTTTTTACTGGCAATGCTCTCCAGTGATTTACGCTCCATACCGGCTGGCAAGGTCCAGCGGAAAGCTCCGCACGGTGTTGCGCTCAGCGATTGCCAGAATTCGTCGTAGCTGGCGTGAAGATGACGCCCTTTACTGAAGCGATAGCGCAGGGCACGCAAAACGTGGCCTTCATCGCTGACGCCGTAAATAGCGCTGATGCCTGACTGTTTCGCCAGATTGAAGATCGCTTCCAACAGAATACGTTTAGGGAACAGGCCATAGCAGGCGCGGGTGGCATTCTTGATCGTCTCCCGGCCGACGTCCCGGCGCGGTCCCTGCAGGCCGCCAATCACCAGCGCGCTTTGCCCGTTATCGCGGGTAACGCTGAAGGTCAGGCTCGCCAGCAGGGTATTATCCCCGGCGCGTAGCCAGAGCGTGGTTTCCCCCTCGCGTTCAGCCTTAACCGCGCTGGTGGCGTAGATCGTGTAACTGGCGTCGTTTTTGGTGGAGAACTGCAGCAGCGCAAGCGGCGTCGGGCTGGTAAAGATGCGGGCCAGGCTGGCATCCGGCAGCGCATCAACCCAGGCGTAATGATGGAGAATGGCGTCGGCACGCTCACCTGCGCTTAACCCACGGGTCAGATATTGACGCTGGGTTTTCACCGGCAGGGTGCTCTGTGCTTTCAGTAACAGGGGAAAATCGTCGCGACGGGAGAGCGTCTCCAGCATACGGGTCGTGGAGGACCAGAACAGCAATGTGCGCAGGAAGAATTTCAGCCGGTAGTCGCGTTTATGCCACAGCGGACCCGGCATTAGCTCACCCTTCGCCAGGGCGATGATCACAGAAGAACGGTGCGCTGATGGCACCTCAACAGGCAGGATGGTATTTGACACGATGAAGACCTCTTTATAATTCTGCAATTATCTTAAAGGCCATCGGATATTGATTTAAGAGTTGCTAAACCTTTATTTCCGCTTTGTTTAATAACGATTGAGGTTATTTCGAACGGCGGTTTCACACATATTATTGCCGTACTCCGCAAGGACTATACTGATCCTGAGGAGGCGCTATGTATCTCAAACTTGATGGTCACAACTGGCGGCACGTCTGGGTGGTAAGCGATCTTCACGGCTGCTATCAGATGCTTATGGAGGCGCTAAAGCGCCGGCATCTTAATCCGTATGAGGATTTACTTATTTGCGTCGGCGATTTAATCGATCGCGGCCCGGATAGCGTGAAATGCCTGCAGTTATTAAATGAAGCGTGGTTTTATGCCGTGCGCGGTAATCATGAGCAGATGGCGCTGGACGCCCTGCATAATAATCAGTTTGGCCTGTGGATGATGAATGGCGGCAACTGGTTCGCTGAATTAAAAGGTGAGCAACAGCAGCAGGCTATCGATCTGTTCCGCCGCTGTGAAACGCTGCCGTGGATTATAGAAATTAACTGCGCCAACGGGGTGAATGTCATGGCCCATGCAGACTACCCGTCATCGCACTATGTGTGGGATAAGCCGGTAGAGAAGCAGCGCATTCTGTGGAACCGGGATCGCCTGCAGGATTTAATGAACGGCAGCGAGGAGGGGATTGGCGGGGCAGATCACTTCTGGTTCGGCCATACGCCGCTCAGAAAACGCTATGACTGCCAGAACCTGCACTACATCGATACCGGGGCGGTGTTTGGCGGCAGCCTGACGCTGGCGCAGCTGCAGTGATTACAGGTCAGAATACTCCTGCGCCGGGCGCCAGAAGCCGTCGATAAAATCTTCTACCGGATAACAGCCGCCGTGGCGGATACGCTGGTCGTCCATCGATGCCTCGCACTGGGGTTCGGTGCGATACACGTCCACCACCAGATCTTCACAGCCTGCGTCCAGATAACAGATAAACAATACCAGTGCGTACATCATGCCCCTCAGCATTTACTACCGTATTGATATTGTAGGGGATGATTCAGGGAAGGGGAGAAATTGGGAATAAATAACCCGCCTGCGGGCGGGTTCTCTCTGAATCAGGCAAGGCGCATGATCCAGGCATCGGAACCTTGGTCGTAATGCTTACGGTACAGGACTGAGTGTTCTCCATCGAGAATGGCGGGGACGCTGGTATCTGCATCCCAGGCGTCGAGTTGCATGCACAGGTCGGGGTCGGATTTACAAGGGATAGTTAACGTTCGCTCGCCCTGCGTATCGCCGTTTAACTCGGCATCATCGATTTCGAATGCGCCAATGCGCACATTGGTTTTCGTCATAATGCTCTCCAGGATCATGCTGTGGTCTGGTACGACCAGTATAGTCGCCCACTTTTCAGCCTGGTCAATGGAGAGCAAAAGCGCCAGTAAAAAAGTGCTATTTTTAGCTATCTTCGCCGTTACCGGTAAACAAGCGGCCATCGCGAACCAGCTCGCGCGGGTAGCTGTTCTTCAGCCGCGAGCCCACTTTTTTCGCCAGCCCTACCGGAAAGCCCTGATACGTCAGGACCGCATCATCCCCGGTTGGGGTTGCCTCTGGCCACACATCGCGTCCGCGATACCACTCTTCCGCTTCTGCCTGGGTTAAGGCAAAGGTGTTGTGCTCGCCCGCCAGGGCGATCACCGCTTCATGCTGCCAGCGGTAACCTTTGTTGTGCGTCTCCGCCAGGCGGATGCCGAGACGAGAAAAACGCACTTTGCCTATCAGCGGCTCAATCTCCGTCGGGAATAACCACACCTCTTTATCACGCTGCCACAGGCGCAGGTTGTCGTCCCAGCGCAGGCCCACCTGATGTGCGGCGGTGGCGATCTGCTGGGCTTCACGGGTTTTAAGCGGCGTGAACGGGAAGTTGCCAACCTTGAATTTTGGCACGGGCAGCGGCGCTATGGCGGCGGTTTTACGCAGGCGTGCCACGAAGAAGCCTTCGCAGTCGTAGATGTGCGGGAAGACGTGCAGGAACCCTTCGGGAGTGACGCAGTCAGCGGCGCTGGTAAACAGGTCGTTCAGCGGCAGGAATTCAACGGCATCGGGATACTGCTCTTTCAGCCACAGGCAGACGGCTTCGTTTTCGTCGCGGTTCAGGGTGCAGGTGGAGTAGACCAGCGTCCCGCCGGGGCGCAGGGCGTGGAAGGCGCTGTCGATAAGCTCGCGCTGGGTGGCGGCGATCTCCAGATTGCTGGCGACGGACCAGTTCTTCAGCGCATCAGGATCTTTGCGCACCACTCCTTCGCCGGAGCAGGGGGCGTCCAGCAGGATCGCATCGAAGGCTTCCGGCAGGGCCGCGCCAAACACGCGGCCATCAAAATGGGTTAAGGCCACGTTGCTGATCCCGCAGCGGCTGATATTCGCGTGTAGCACCTTGACGCGGCTGGCAGAAAACTCGTTGGCGAGGATCGCGCCCTGATTGTTCATCCGTGTGGCGATCTGGGTGGTTTTGGAGCCGGGCGCGGCCGCCACGTCCATCACCCGGGCGGGGGTATTACCATCGGCAAACAGCGCCGCAACCGGCAGCATGGAGCTGGCTTCCTGAATGTAGAACAGCCCGCTCAGGTGTTCTGCTGTGCTGCCCAGCGGTAACGCCTCTTCGTCGTCACGCTCGATCCAGAATCCCTCTTCACACCAGGGCACCGGCGTGAGCTGCCAGTTGTAGGGGGCGACAAGCGAGAGGAAATCCGCCACGCTGATTTTCAGGGTGTTGACGCGCAGGCTGCGGCGCAGCGGACGCTGGCAGGCGGCGATAAACGCATCGAGAGAGAGAGGATCAGGCAGGGCCTGGCGCATTTGAGCCAGAAATTCTTCTGGCAGATAGACGGAACGTTGAGACACGAGCGCACCACAGGGAGTCAAAGAGGCGCGCAGTGTACCACAAACGCTCCGGTGGGTTGACACCGGAGCGTAAGGGTTAGCGTGGCAGGGCGGTTCCCCAGTTGCGCCACTCTTTCGGCTCACTCTCCTGCAGCAGGAAGTGCTTGCCGGGCTGGGATTTCGGCGCCAGCGGGGTACCCGGCGGCGTCGCGAAGGCAATACCGCCGCGGATAAACTGATTAAAGGTCCCGGTTTTCACCACGCCGCCGGTCAGACCAAAGTCCAGGGAATAACCGGACGCCAGCCAGAACACCGAGTTGTTACGCACCAGATGCTGATAGCGATCGCTGATACGCAGGGCCACCATCACCCTGTCGGAGAGCGTTCCCAGCGTCAGCCCGGTCACTGTACCCACTTCCATACCGCGGAACAGCACCGGCGTACCGATGGCGAGCGACGCCGCATCCGGCACCTCCACCACGATGCTCAGGCCATCGAGATAGCGTGAATCGGTGATGGTCGCTTCCTGCAGTTCGAAGTCGCGACGCGCCTTGCCCTGGCCGGGTTCGACGTTGATATAAGGCTGGAGAATGGTATCGAGATGCTCAACGCCTGCCGCGGAAATCTGCGGGGTGATCACCGAGAAACGCGTCCCGGCGCGGGCGAAGTTATCGACATATTCCGGATACAGCACCGCCGTGGCCTGCACTTCGTTGCGGGCGGTGATCAGCTTCAGATTCTGGATCTGCCCGATATCAATTCCCAGATAGCGTATCGGCATCCCTTCGGCGAGCTTGCCCGCATCAAAAGCATGCAGGGTGATCTGGCCGCCCACCGCACGGGCTGCGGTTTCGGAAGGGTAGAGGATCCGTTTGTCGCCTTTACGCTGGCTGGCGCTCGCCCCGCTCAGGTTGTCAAAGCTGATGGCCCCGCGCAGGGCGCGGGAGAGCGGAGAGGCCTGTACCGTCAGGCCGCTGCCGTTAAGCTGCACTTTGGCCCCGCCTTCAGCCCAGAACACGCTGTTGCTGGTAAGCAGCTTGCGGTATTCCGGCTTGATATGCAGTTCGATATCAAAGGCATTGGCGCGCGGGCGAACCAGGATCACTTCACCCACCTCGAATTTGCGATACAGCACCACCGAACCTGCCTGCACGTCCGGCAGGGTGTCGGCCACCAGCGTGAGGGTGGTGGTCGGCAGATCGCTCAGGCTGTTTTCCAGAGCTTTATCGAGGTTGGCATACAGCGGATAGCTGTCGCGCATGGCGCCTTTGTCACCCGGCAGGATACGGATCCCGCCGCTGATCCACTCGCTGGCGCTGGCCGCCAGGAACTCGACGCCGTCGAGCCCGACTTTAACATCCACCCGGCTGTTGACCACGAATTTGCTGTCGCCATGCACCAGCTCGCGGTACTGCGGATCGATCGCCACCTCAAAACTAACGCCTTTGCTGTTTAAGGTGCGTTCAAGCACCTGGCCAATCTGCACGCCGTGCAGGATCAGCGGCTGACCGGCATCGATACCGTAGCTTTCCGGTGCGTTGAGTTTGACGGTGATGACGCCCGGTTTTTGCAGCAGCGCCTTATCGGCCGGGGCGATCACAAACTGATTTATTGGTTCGCCGCCGCCGGGGATCAGTTCAAAAGTGCTGCCGGTCAGCAGGCTACTGACGCTGGGGTTGCTCAGCGACAGTTTTGGCGAACGCAATTCGATGCGCGTGTTTTTGCGCAGCAGATCGACCACGCTCGGGTCAACGGTCATCTCACCGGTGACCAGGCCGCCAGCGTTAAGGGTCATTTTGGTGAGCTGCCCAACCTGTAACCCCTGATACATCAGCGGGGTGGAGTCTTCCTTCAGACCATCCGCAGAGGGGAGGGTGAGCTTCACAATCACGCCGCGCTGGCTGTGGGCCAGATCTTTATACAGGCCAAAATCATCTTCCTGGGTGGCGGGCTCAGAACCTTCCGGTGAATCGAAGGCGATAGCCCCGTTCACCAGCGCCGCCAGGCTCTCCAGCTTCACTTTGGCACCGCTCAGGCTCAGGTCGGCATCCACGCCGGACACATTCCAGAAGCGGCTGCCTTTTTTCACCAGCGAGGTAAAGCGTCTTTCGATCAGCACGTCGATGACCACTCCCTGCTTGTTAGGGGTGATGGCGTAGTCATAAACCCGACCGACGGGGATCTTACGGAAATAGACCACCGAACCGCTGTTCAACGAGCCCAGATCCTGTGCGTGCAGATGGATCATCAGATCGCCATTGTTGAGCCGGTATTTCGGCTGCGTATCCAGGGCGGTGAAGTGATCCTTTGGTTCACCTTTACCTGGCATCATGCCGATGTAGTTACCCCCGACCAGCGCATCCAGACCGGAAACACCCGCCAGCGAAGCTTTGGGCGTAACCAGCCAGAACTGCGTCTCATCGCGCAGGGCATCTTTCATATCGGATTTGATGCTAACGCGAACCTCGATTTTATTGAGGTTCTTATCCAGCGAGATATCCTGGACGGTCCCTACTTCAACCCCCTGAAAACGCACCGGCGTACGGCCTGCCACAATGCCGTCGGCGCTCTGGAAATCGATAGTAACGGTATTGCCGCGATCCTCGTAGCTGGTCCAGATTAACCAACCGGCGATCATCAGAGCGATAACCGGCAGTAACCAGAATGGCGAAATACGACGTTTTGTTTTAACTCGCGCTTCAGTCGGCGAAGCTGGCGTTTCCTGACTCATGTGCATCCCAAAGTAAGCGGCTATCCAGCCATTCCACTGAAAGAATAGTCAAAATCACCGCAGTGCCGAAATAGAACGCTGCGGGTCCCATAGTAAAAGCAAGGAGCTGATCGCGATTGATCAGCGACATCATCAACGAAATAACAAACAGATCCAGCATTGACCAGCGGCCAATCCAGGTAACGAAACGCAACAGCAGTATGCGGGTTCTCAGCCCTTGTTCACATTTAAAATGAATGCTGACGAGCAGGGTAAACATCACCACCACTTTGGTAAAGGGCACCAGAATACTGGCGATAAACACCACCGCCGCTACGGCGATATTGCTGTGCGCCAGCGAGACGATGCCCGACATAATGGTATCCTCCTGCCGTCCACCGTTGACGTAAATCACCGAGATAGGCAGCAGGTTGGCCGGAATAAGAAACACCAGCGAGGCGATCAGCGCCGCCCAGCATTTTTGCAGACTGTTGTGCCGCCGTACGCGCAGGGGGATATGGCAGCGCGGACAGCGACCGCGCGCGTCGGGCAGGCCGGTATAGTGACAGCCAAGACAGACGCGCAGTTCAGGGTTGTAACGGGTGGCGGGGCGCTGGGGGTAAAAGCGTTCCCAGAGCTGCTCCACGTTCAGATGAATAAGCGTCAGCACGCTCAGGATCACCAGCGCAATAAACGCAAACAGACCGCCGCCCGGCTGCAGGTAAGCGTAGTCCTGCACTTTGATGGAGGCGACAACAATCCCCACCAGGTAGATATCCAGCATCACCCACTCCTTGAGCTTCTCGAGCATCAGGAGTACCGGGCGCAGGTTCATTCCCAGGATATTGCCGAGCCACAGGTAGGCGATAGCCGCCACCAGCACCACCGGCGCGCCGACGGTACAGAACAGAACCATCGACGCTGTGAGGGGATCGCCCTGGCGGGTCATCTGCCAGATCCCCTGTAACAGGTTGGCATCAATGCGCACGCCCAGCAGGTGCAGGCGCAGCAGCGGCTCGCTCCAGGCGAAGGGCATCAGCAGCATCATAGTGACCGCCATCGCCGCCAGCCGGGTCAGTGACCAGTCACGGCCGTCGCGAATTTTTGCGTTGCAGCGCGGGCAGAAAGCACTTTGGTATGATTTCATCTTTGGCAACGTAAAAAGCGTATCGCATTGCGGGCAACGCTGATAATGTGCACGAGGCAGCGCATCGCCGACCGTATGCACGGTGATTTTTTTCGTCGGCGTTATTTTCGGTGATTTAAGAGCCATCGGTCGCGCTAAAAAAGGATAGTTAATAGTTATCTTAACTCATGAATGGATTCATCTTGAGCATGAACGTAAATAATGCTTATTTTAATAGGCTATGCTGTAATTTTGTAAGACAACCAAGTGATTGAATAATGAACAAAACAGAATTCTACACGGACCTAACCCGTGACTTTCAGGCATTGATGGCAGGTGAAACCAGTTTCTTAGCCACTCTGGCGAATACCAGCGCATTACTTTTTGAGCGTCTTTCCGATGTGAACTGGGCCGGTTTTTATCTGCTGGAAGGTGAAACCTTAGTACTCGGACCCTTCCAGGGCAAGCTCGCCTGCGTGCGTATTCCGGTCGGGCGCGGCGTATGCGGCACCGCGGTGGCGCAAAACCAGGTGCAGCGTGTGGATGACGTTCACGCGTTCGACGGGCACATCGCCTGCGACAGCGCCAGCAACGCTGAAATCGTCCTTCCTCTGAAAGTAAACAATCAGATTATTGGTGTTCTGGACATCGACAGCACTGTCTTTAATCGCTTTACAGCCGATGATGAACAGGGGCTGCGCGAGCTGGTGGCGAATCTTGAAAACGTTCTCGCCGCGACCGATTATCACAAATTCTTTGCGAGCGTCGCAGGATAATCAACGGATAACGTAGCATTTACGGATGGCGTCATTATAATGTCGCCTGTTCATGCCTGCGGCTTGTCGGCAACGTCCGTTGTAATCAGGAAATTTCATGGAAAATCAACCTAAGTTGAATAGCAGTAAAGAAGTTATCGCGTTTTTGGCCGAACGTTTTCCTCAATGTTTTAGTGCCGAAGGCGAAGCTCGTCCCCTGAAAATTGGTATTTTTCAGGATCTGGTAGAGCGTGTTGAAGGTGAGATGAACCTCAGCAAAACCCAACTCCGCTCCGCCTTACGTCTTTATACTTCGAGCTGGCGTTACCTTTACGGTATCAAAGCGGGCGCGACGCGTGTTGATCTCGATGGCAACCCTTGTGGTGTGCTGGATGAGCAGCATGTTGAGCATGCCCGTAAGCAGCTTGAAGAAGCCAAAGCGCGAGTTCAGGCTCAGCGTGCTGAACAGCAGGCTAAAAAACGCGAAGCAGCCGCGGCCAATGGCCAGGAAGAAGCGCCTCGCCGTGAACGCAAGCCACGTCCTGCACCGCGTCGCAAAGAGAATACCGAGCGTAAGCCACGTGCTGAGCAACCGGCGGCAAAAGCCCCGCGTGCGCCTCGTGAAGAGCCGCGCCACACTCCGGTTTCTGACATCACCGCCCTGAGCGTGGGTCAGTCTCTGAAGGTAAAAGCGGGTAACAATGCTATGGATGCCACCGTACTGGAAATCACCAAAGATGGCGTTCGTGTACAGCTGACTTCTGGTCTGTCAATGATTGTACGCGCAGAACACTTGTTGTTCTAAAACGGAGGCCAAGCCCGGCATGAACACATTTTTTAAGCTCACCGCGCTGGCTGGCCTGTTTGCAATAACAGGCCACGCTTTCGCTGTGGACGAGATTACGCGTGTCGATCAGATTCCGGTTCTGAAGGAAGAGACTCAGCACGCGACGGTCAGTGAGCGCGTCACGTCGCGCTTCACCCGTTCGCACTATCGCCAGTTCGATCTCGACCAGGCCTTTTCGACAAAGATTTTCGACCGCTACCTGAACCTGCTGGACTACAGCCATAACGTCCTGCTGGCGAGCGATGTCGAACAGTTTGCCAAAAAGCAGACCCAGGTTGGGGATGAGTTACGCAGCGGCAAGCTGGACCTGTTCTACGACCTGTATAACCTGTCGCAGAAACGCCGTTTTGAGCGCTATCAGTACGCGCTTAAGGTGCTTGAACGTCCAATGGACTTCACGGGTAACGACACCTTTAATCTTGACCGCAGTAAGTCGCCGTGGCCAAAAGATGAAGCCGAGCTGAATCAGCTGTGGGACAGCAAAGTTAAATACGACGAGCTGAGCCTCAAACTCACCGGTAAAGATGAGAAAGAGATCCGCGAAACGCTAACCCGCCGCTACAAATTTGCCATTCGTCGCCTGGCCCAGACCAACAGTGAAGATGTCTTCTCGCTGGCGATGACGGCCTTCGCGCACGAAATCGATCCGCACACCAACTATCTCTCTCCGCGCAACACCGAGCAGTTCAACACCGAGATGAGCCTCTCCCTTGAAGGGATCGGCGCAGTGCTGCAGATGGATGACGATTACACCGTGATCAACTCCATGGTTGCCGGTGGCCCGGCGGCCAAGAGCAAGGCGATTAGCGTAGGCGATCGCATTGTCGGTGTCGGTCAACCAGGCCAGAACATGGTTGATGTGATCGGCTGGCGTCTGGATGATGTGGTTGCCCTGATCAAAGGGCCAAAAGGCAGCAAAGTCCGTCTGGAAATTCTGCCTGCTGGTAAAGGCACCAAGACCCGTATCGTTACCCTGACCCGCGAGCGTATCCGTCTGGAAGACGCGCGGTGAAGATGTCGGTGAAAACCGTGGGTAAAGACAAGGTTGGCGTGCTGGATATTCCTGGTTTCTACGTGGGCCTGACGGACGACGTCAAAGTCCAGCTGCAGAAACTTGAAAAACAGAACGTTAAGAGCGTGATTATCGATCTGCGTACCAACGGCGGCGGCGCCCTGACCGAAGCGGTTTCGCTTTCCGGTCTGTTTATCCCGTCCGGACCGGTGGTACAGGTGCGCGACAACAACGGTAAAGTGCGTGAAGACGCGGATACCGATGGCGTTGTGTACTATAAAGGCCCGCTGGTGGTGCTGGTCGATCGCTTCAGCGCCTCGGCCTCGGAGATCTTTGCCGCCGCGATGCAGGATTACAGCCGTGCATTGATTGTTGGCGAACCGACGTTCGGTAAAGGTACGGTGCAGCAGTACCGCTCCCTGAACCGCATTTACGATCAGATGCTGCGTCCGGAATGGCCAGCGCTGGGCTCGGTTCAGTACACCATTCAGAAGTTCTACCGCGTGAATGGCGGCAGTACCCAGCGGAAAGGCGTGACCCCGGATATCATCATGCCGACGGGTACCGAAGAGACCGAAACCGGTGAGAAGTTCGAAGACAACGCGTTGCCGTGGGATAGCGTGAACGCTGCCACCTATGTGAAGTCGGGCGACATGACCCAGTTTGGTCCGGCGCTGCTGAAGCAGCACGACGACCGCATCGCTAAAGATCCGGAGTTCCAGTACATCGTCAAGGATATTGCCCGTTTCAATGCCCTGAAGGCGAAACGCAATATCGTCTCTCTGAATTACGCGCAGCGTCTGAAAGAGAACGAAGAGGATGATGCGACACGTCTGGCGCGTATCAACGACCGCTTCAAACGTGAAGGTAAGCCAGTCCTCAAAAAGCTGGATGACCTGCCGAAGGATTACCAGGAGCCGGATCCGTATCTTGATGAGACGGTGAAAATCGCCATCGACCTGGCGAAACTGGAAAAAGACAAGCCTGCCGGTAACCCCGCTCCGGCAAAATAATCTCCCCCAACAGGCACAAGAAATTGTGCCTGTTTTTTTGTTAACCGCATTCTGCCGTCAGGCAGTCATTTCATTATGTAAAGTTGTGTCTTTCTGGTGACTTACGCCTCTCCAATCCTTGAAAATATGCGGAATACCCATACGATGTGGGTAATCGCATAGTGCGTTTTGTTAAACTGAGGTTAAAAGAATATTATGATGCGAATCGCGCTCTTCCTGCTCACCAACCTTGCGGTCATGGTGGTCTTCGGGGTGGTTCTCAGCCTGACAGGAATTCAGTCGAGCAGCGTTCAGGGTTTGTTGATTATGGCGCTGCTGTTTGGTTTTGGTGGCTCCTTTATCTCACTGCTGATGTCCAAGTGGATGGCACTTAAGTCCGTTGGCGGCGAGGTTATTGAGCAACCGCGTAACGATATGGAACAGTGGCTGATGACCACCGTTGCCAACCAGTCCCGTCAGGCAGGTATTGCCATGCCGCAGGTGGCAATTTATCACGCCCCGGATATTAACGCCTTCGCCACCGGTGCGCGTCGTGACGCCTCTCTGGTTGCGGTGAGCACCGGTCTGCTGCAGAACATGAGCCGTGATGAGGCGGAAGCGGTTATCGCCCATGAGATCAGCCACATTGCCAACGGCGATATGGTGACCATGACCCTGATTCAGGGTGTGGTGAACACCTTCGTTATCTTCATCTCGCGTATTATCGCCCAGATTGCCGCAGGCTTTATGGGTGGCGATCGTGAGGAAGGCGAGTCGAGCAACGGTAACCCGCTGATCTACTTTGCGGTTTCAATGGTACTGGAACTGGTATTTGGTATCCTGGCGAGCATCATCACCATGTGGTTCTCCCGTCACCGTGAGTTCCACGCTGATGCAGGTTCCGCCAAACTGGTTGGCCGTGAGAAGATGATTGCTGCGCTGCAGCGTCTGAAAACCAGCTACGAGCCGCAGGAAGCCTCCACCATGATGGCCTTCTGCATCAACGGTAAATCGAAATCGCTGAGCGAGCTGTTCATGTCTCACCCGCCGCTGGATAAGCGTATTGAAGCGCTGCGTAACGGTGAATACCTGAAGTAACAGCTTCGGCTGGATAATAAAAAAGCGCGTCTTTCGACGCGCTTTTTTATGCCTGCGAACGAGGCTGGGTGACCCGGAGCCCGCTGATGATGGCCGCGACGGTGGCCAGCGTGCCGGCGGTCAACAGCGCCATGTGCGTGCCGCTTTGCCCGGCCAGGTTAAACATCAACGCCACCAGCGCCGCGCCGGTACTCTGTCCCAGCAGGCGGGCGGTGCCCAGCATCCCGCTTGCACCACCGCTGCGATGGCGGGGAGCGGCGGTGATAATGGTGTGGTTATTCGGCGACTGGAAGAGGCCAAAGCCTGCCCCACACAGCACCATGCGCCAGATGATATCCAGATCGTGAGGAGCTGCAGGCAGCAGGGCAAGCGCGAAAAGTCCTGTTGCCATCACCACCAACCCCAGCGCACCCAGTAATCCGGCATGTACCCGCTCAATCAGATAACCCGCCAGCGGCGCCATCACCATTGTTGCCAGCGGCCAGGGCGTTAACAGCAGACCCGTTTCCACTTCTGAGCGGCCAATGACGCTTTGCAGGAAGAAGGGCAGGGAGACCAGGGCCAGCATCTGCGCGCAGAATGAGCAGATGGAGGTACAGATAGAGAGCGAGAAGAGCGGAATACGCAACAGGTCCACCGGCAGTAACGGCACCGGCAGCGCCAACTGACGACGCACGAAGAAGAAGCCGACCACCAGCAGCGCCACGACCTCGCCCGCTATCAACATAAGCGACTGGCCCTGGGCAAACCCGCTCAGGGCGGTGATCAGCAGGCCAAAGGTGAGGGCGTTCATCACCGCGCTCGGGAGGTCGAATTTGGGCATGCTGCTTTTCGGCCCGTTGGCGGGTAAAAAGCGCAGGGCGAACAGCAACGCCACGATCCCCAGCGGAACATTGATTAGAAACAGCCACTGCCAGGAAGCTACGGAGAGGATCGCTGCGGCGATGGTCGGGCCCGCCGCAGACGACACGGCAACGATAAAGGAGTTAATCCCCATGCCCCGGCCCAGATGCCGCTGCGGGTAGATCAGACGAATCAACGCCGTATTCACGCTCATCAACGCCGCGCCGCCAAAGCCCTGCGCGATGCGCGCCAGGGTCAGCATGTGTAGCGTGTCCGAAAGGGCACAAAAGAGAGACGTCAGGGTAAATACCACCAGCCCGCACTGATAGACCCGGCGGTAACCAAACATATCCCCGAGAAAAGAGAATGACAGCAGCGAGATGACAATGGCTATCTGGTAGGCGTTCACAATCCAGATCGAGCTGGCGGGGGAGGCATTCAGGTCGCTGGCAATAGTCGGGAGAGCCACGTTGGCGATGGCGCCATCCAGTACAGCCATTGAAATACCGATAATAATGGTCGCAATCGCACCATAGCGTTGCGGTATCGGCAGGCCGTCAGTGGGGGTTGTAGTCATGAGAATTAATTAGCATTGGAGGTTATTATTAACAGGGTAACGATATTATCACTGTTATTTCGGTTGTATGTCGCAGATTTGTAACCAGGTAAGCCAGGATTGATTGCAGCAACGCGGCTGCGAATTTATAATAAAAACCGGTTCTGAATTTTATAAAACACTTGCGTTGAGGTGATTAATGGCAATCGCGGATTTGGATAAACAGCCAGATTCTGTTTCATCCGTGTTAAAGGTGTTCGGCATCCTGCAGGCGCTTGGTGAAGAGCGCGAAATTGGTATTACTGAGCTGTCCCAGCGTGTGATGATGTCAAAAAGCACCGTTTATCGCTTTTTGCAGACCATGAAATCACTGGGTTATGTTGCACAGGAAGGGGAGTCTGAAAAGTACTCTCTGACCCTGAAGTTGTTTGAACTGGGCGCGCGCGCGCTGCAGAACGTCGACCTGATCCGCAGCGCAGATATTCAGATGCGTGAACTGTCGCGTCTGACGAAAGAGACGGTGCACCTGGGGGCGCTGGATGAAGACAGTATCGTCTATATCCATAAAATCGACTCTATGTACAACCTGCGCATGTATTCACGCATTGGTCGTCGTAACCCGCTGTACAGTACCGCTATCGGTAAAGTCCTGCTGGCATGGCGCGACCGTGACGAAGTGAAGCAGATCCTCGAGAACGTGGAATACAAACGCAGCACCGAACGCACTATTACCACCACCGAGGAGCTGTTGCAGGTGCTGGATAAAGTGCGTGAGCAGGGTTATGGCGAAGATAACCAGGAGCAGGAAGAAGGCTTGCGCTGCATCGGCGTACCTGTCTTTGACCGTTTCGGTGTGGTGATCGCCGGCCTGAGTATCTCCTTCCCGACGCTGCGTTTCTCTGAAGAGCATCTGCACGAATACGTAGAAATGCTGCACACGGCGGCGCGTAAGATTTCTGAGCAGATGGGTTACAACGACTATCCGTTCTGATTGTTAGCGCCATAAAAAAACGCTGCCTGATGGCGGCGTTTTTGTGCACAGAATCAGCCGTTATCGATGACGGTCTCGGTTTTCCTCAGCAGCGGGCAGCGGGACAGCCCGATGAAGCCGCTGTCTGAATGAATATACTGCGCCGTGCTGATGCCACGCGCGGTAAGATACTGGCACTGAATGCCCAGCCCACCCGCATTCTCTTTACTGCCGGTCAGCACGCCGTAGCCGGCGAGCAGCAAACCCGTCCAGACGAGTGCTATAACAATCAATGTGCGAATAAAAAAGCGCATCATTACCTCATTTTTTGAATAACTGCCGCTTAGGGTAATCGATACAATCACTTTAACAAGTATATGATTCCGAAAGCATCGCCTTCACGTTACAGTTAGGCATGGTTTAAGTTGCGCATGATAACCTGGCATCAGGCAGTTAGGGTACGGAGAGTGGAGTGAAAAAAATACGCTGGGTTATTCTGGTCTTAGTGTTGCTGGCCTGTGTTTTACTCTGGACGCAGACCATTAACGTGATGTGCGATCAGGATGTACAGTTCTTTAGCGGTATTTGTTCTATCAATAAGTTTATCCCCTGGTAGCTGTCATTTTTATCGCAAATGATTTCCTTCCTTAACGCGAGTGGTAAAATGAGCGTTTTTATTGGGGGGTGAAATGGGTGAGTTAGTGAATTCCGGGATGTTCAGCGTGGCATCTCTGGCAATCTCGGTCGTGCTGCTGGTTGTGGGCCTGGTGCTGTGGTTTTTTGTGAATCGTGCAAGCTCCCGTACCAGCGAGCAGATTGAGCTGCTGGAGAAGTTGGTCGACCTGCAGAAACGACAGAATGTCCTGCTGCGTCGCCTGTGCGAAGCCAATGAGCCGGAAGAGAAAGAAGCACCAAAAGCGCCAGAAGTGACGGCTGACAGCCAGGACGATGACTTTATTCGTCTGGTAGCCGAACGCTAATCCGTTAAGGGAGGTGTGTGTGGCCTGGAGTAATCCCTGGTATAACGCCTCCCTCGCGCATCATACCCCGCAGGGCTTTCGCAATACGAATGACTCTGGTCATCAACCCGGCGACGTTGAACGCTGGCGCAAAGAGCGCAAAGCTGCCGGATTGCCAAAACCCCCAGCAGAAGGCTACGACGCCTTTATCCGCCAGTGGTGGCAGCCTGTCACCTTGAATACCCTAGAAGAAGACGGTGTCTGGTGGCTGGGACACGCCAGCCTGCTGTTACGCCTGAGCGGAAAGTACATCCTTACCGATCCGGTCTTTTCCCGGCGCGCCTCGCCGGTATCCTTTGCCGGGCCGACACGAAAAACGCCTCCGGTAACGAGCGTCGCGGCGCTACCGTCACTCGATGCCGTCGTCATTTCCCATAATCATTTTGATCATCTCGACTCCGCAACGGTGCGCCAGCTTTTGCGACGCTTCCCGCAGCTCACTTTTTTTGTGCCCTTAGGACTGGGCGCCTGGTGTCGCCGACGGGGGGCGAAACAGGTTATTGAGCTGGACTGGTGGCAAAGCTACGTTTTCGAAGGGGTGGTGTTTACTGCGGTTCCAGCGCAGCACTGGAGCATGCGTAGCCTCTGGGATCGTAATCGCTCGTTATGGTGCGGCTGGGTCTTTGAAGGACAAAACCAGCGCTTCTGGTTCAGCGGCGATACCGGTTATACTCCGGAGCTCCTGACCATCCCCGAACGGCTGGGAAAACTGGATACCGTTGCCATACCTGTAGGGGCGTACGCACCACGTTGGTTCATGTCGGTGCATCATATGGATCCGCAGTCGGCGGTGGCGCTTTGGCAGCAGTTGGGCATGCCGCGGGCGATCCCGATCCACTGGGGGGTATTTGAACTGGCAGATGAATCCCTGGATGAGCCTGTAAAAGAGTTGGCTCAGGCACTTAAGAATATATCTTTACCCGGCGATAACTTTCAGCCTCTTCGTATTGGTCAATATTTATCCTTATAAACTATTATGTGTTCGCTTAGTACTTATTCTGTATTAAACCGACGCGGGTCATATTTTATTTTAATCGAAACGTTTTGATTGCCTTTTTTTGAAGCAGGTTCATAAAAATATCATTATTTTGGTGCATGGCGACTTTCAGGGTCAGGGTGTATATAACTTAAACAAGCGAAGCGATATAGTCTGTTTTTTTACTGATAAACAAATGCCTGCCGTTGCGATCAAATCAGCATAAGTTTTTACCAAATGTTCTAATGGAAATAGATGTTGCAGGAAATCCGCCTCGCTTGCTGGACGATATGAAGTTATTGGTCTAAGGTAAAAAAGTCTTTGATAACAGCGTCTACCCTGACGGTCACTGATCGAGCAACATACGGGCCAGCTATACACATAAGTGGATTACTGTGCAGATTGTGGCAAATCAGTCCCTGAATTTGTGCGGCTGATCGAGACACGTTTAAAAATGGCTTGCCATTATTTAAGTTGTGTGTGATAACACGGTTTGGGTCAAACGAGGTACAGTTCTGTTTATGTGTGGCATTTTCAGTATAGAAGTCCTGAGTAAACACGTTGTCGTTGAATACCGCTTCTCTGCCGAACCTTATATTAGTGCCTCATGCAGTAATGTCTCAGTTTTATCTAGTGAATGCCCGCGGGCGAAGAAATCATTCTAAGGAATTTTGCAAATGGCAAAGATTAAAGGTCAAGTTAAGTGGTTCAACGAGTCTAAAGGTTTTGGTTTCATTACTCCTGCTGACGGCAGCAAAGATGTATTCGTACATTTCTCTGCAATCCAGGGTAACGGCTTCAAAACTCTGGCTGAAGGCCAGAACGTTGAGTTCGAAATTCAGGACGGCCAGAAAGGTCCGGCTGCTGTTAACGTAACCGCTATCTGATCGAACCCCTGCCTGATCTGAAGCGTTCCGACGTTTCAGTTGCAGAGATATAAAGCCTCGCTTATGCGGGGCTTTTTAATGTATGTTTTTCAAAGTGTTACCACATGCGTCTCTGTTAGCAGTTTGTTTCAAAGCTGCGAGAGTATTAGCATTGTTTTCACCCCTCCAGCTCATATTTGCCGTTAAATCAGGGCGTTGTTATCAAGCCCTGGAGCCCTGGTGAAAAAGAAACCCGTCAACCCCGCAGCAAACTTCACTCCGTTACGTTTTGCTCTTCTCTGCATGGTCATTCTTGGTAGTCTGCTCTTTCTTCTGGGCCGCGTCGCCTGGCTGCAGATCGTCAAGCCCGACCCGCTGGTTAAGCAGGAGGACATGCGCTCGCTGCGGGAAGTGGCGATTAACGCCCCCCGGGGAATGATAATGGACAGGGAAGGGCGGCCGCTGGCCGTGAGCGTGCCGGTGCAGGCGGTGTGGGCCGATCCCAAAACGGTGCTGGCAAAAGGGGGCGTCGGGTATGACGATCGCTGGCAGGCGTTGGCCAGCGCGCTGCATCTGTCGCTTCCCACGCTGGCGGCGCGTATCAATGGCAATCCGCACGGCCGGTTTATCTATCTCGCCCGCCAGGTTGACCCCTCTCAGGCTAAGTGGATCGAGAAGCTCCGGCTGCCGGGGATCAGCCTGCGCGATGAGTCCCGGCGTTTTTACCCGGCCGGACACGTGGCAGCCAACCTTATCGGCTTCACTAACATCGACGGGCAGGGCATAGAGGGGATCGAAAAAAGCTTTAATGCCCAGCTCACCGGTAAACCCGGCCTGCGTCGCGTGCGCGAAGATCGCTTCGGGCGCGTGATCGAAAACATCACCGATGTCCCGCCGGTTCCGGCGCACAATATCCAGTTAAGCATTGACGAGCGACTGCAGACCATCACGGAAGATGCCCTGGACAACGCCGTGGCCTGGAATAAAGCGGAGTCAGGGGCGGCGGTGCTGATCAACGTTCAGACCGGCGAGATCCTGGCGATGGCCAGCTTCCCGGATTTCAACCCCAATAACCGTGAAGGCGCCACGCTGAACGATTTTCGCAACCGCGCCATCAGCGACACCTTCGAACCGGGCTCAACCGTTAAGCCGCTGGTGCTGATGACCGCCCTTCAGCAGGGGCTGGTGCAGCCGGACAGCGTTATTGATACGCATCCCTACACCCTGGCCGGACACCGTATCCGCGACGTCGGTTACTACCCGGAGCTGACGCTGACCGGCATTTTGCAAAAATCGAGCGACACGGGCGTATCACGCCTCTCGCTGGCGATGCCGATCCAGCGCCTGCGGGACACCTACCACGGGTTTGGCTTCGGCCGCTCCACCGGTCTGGGTTTAACGGGGGAGAGCAGCGGCCTGCTGCCGGTGCGTAAATTCTGGAGCCAGCTCGATCGCGCCACCTTTGCGTTTGGTTACGGACTGATGGTCACCCCGTTGCAGCTGGCGCACGTCTACGCCACCATCGGCAGCTACGGCCTGGAGCGTCCGCTCTCTATCACCCGCATTGATCCGCCTGTTGTCGGCACCCAGGTCATGCCTGCGTCGATTGTGCAGGAGGTGGAACATATGATGGAGAGTGTGGCCCTGCCGGGCGGGGGCGGGATCAAAGCGGCAGTGCGTGATTACCGGGTGGCGGTGAAAACCGGTACCGCGAAGAAAATCGATGATGCCGGCAACTATGTCGACAAATACGTGGCTTATACTGCGGGCGTCGCGCCGGCCAGCAAGCCTGTCTTTGCCCTGGCGGTAGTGATTAACGATCCGCAAAACGGGGCCTATTACGGCGGGGCGGTCTCGGCGCCGGTATTCAGCCAGATCATGGGCGACGTGCTGCGCATCGAAAACATCAAGCCGGATGGACTCCCGGCCGACTCAAGCCATCTAATCGTAATGCGTTAAGGCCGTTTTATAGCGGGGCGATTAGCGGTACACTTTCGCCCTTTATGATTGCCCGGAGTTACCATGACCTTCTGCTGTCCTCTTTGCCACGCGCCGCTGGCGCAAACGGATAAAAGTTACGCCTGCCCGCAGGGGCACCGGTTCGATATGGCGAAAGAGGGCTACGTCAATCTGCTGCCGGTGCAGCATAAGCGGTCGCGCGATCCGGGCGACAGCGCAGAGATGATGCAGGCGCGCAGAGCCTTTCTTGATGCCGGCCACTATCAGTCCCTGCGCGACGCGGTCGCCGCAAAGCTGGCGGCGTTATTGCCCGATGGCGCGACGTCGATACTTGATATTGGCTGCGGCGAAGGCTATTACACGGCGGCTTTTGCACAAACCGCGCAGGAGAAGGGCGCAACGACCTTTGGTCTGGACGTCTCGAAATCCGCTATCCGCGCCGCGGCAAAACGCTACTCGCAGGTGACTTTCTGCGTGGCATCCAGTCACCGTCTGCCGTTTGAAGAGAACAGCATGGAGGCGGTGGTCCGCATCTACGCCCCCTGCAAGGGTGAAGAGCTGGCGCGGGTGGTGAAAGAGGGCGGCTGGGTAATCACCGTGACGCCTGGGCCGCGCCATCTGATGGAGCTGAAAGGGTTGATTTACGACGAGGTTTTGCTGCATGCGCCGCATTCCGAGCAGCTGGCAGGCTTTGCGCTCAAAGAAGAGCAGTCGCTGGGCTATAACATGACGTTGAGCGGAGAAGAGGCGGTGGCGCTTTTACAGATGACGCCTTTCGCGTGGCGGGCAAAACCGGAGGTGTGGGAAGCCCTGGCAAAACAGGAACATTTCAGCTGCCAGACAGATTTCAGTCTCCACTGCTGGCAGCGCGTCGGTTAACCGGCGAAGTGGCTCCACATAATCTGTGCGCCAATACCGATCAACACGATACCGCCGAGGATCTCGGCGCGTTTCCCTAACAGCGGGCCGATAAACCGGCCAATCATCATCCCGAGGGTGGACATAATAAAGGTCGCGCAGCCAATCGCCAGCGCGGTGGCAATAATGTTCACCTGCAGGAACGCCAGCCCCACGCCGACGGCCATCGCATCCAGACTGGTGGCAATTGCCGTGGTCACCAGCAGCCAGAAGCCGTGACGGTGGATGGGCTCTTCTTCATCGACATCATTACGAATGCCTTCGATAACCATACGTCCGCCGAGGAAGGTCAGCAGGATAAAGGCGATCCAGTGGTTCCACTCCAGCACGAACTGACTGGCGAGCATCCCCAGTCCCCAGCCAATCAGCGGAGTCAGGGTTTCGATAGCACCAAAGATAAGACCGGTACGCAGGGCTTCAGAGAACTTAGGTTTATGCAGCGTAGCGCCTTTACCCATGGAAGCGGCAAACGCGTCCATCGACATGCCAAAGGCCAGAAGAAGTGTTGCAGAGAGGTTCATAGATGCGTCCAGACCGGGAATATCCATATGACACATCACTGCCCCCAGTAAACAGCAGTAGATGCATCTATGGTCTCGCCTGACCCCTCTGCTCAGTGCAGAAACAGTCCGTACGTGCCACGTTTTGCAACGAGTATGTTGACACGCACATTTCCGGCAAACCGGAAATCGGCTACTCCCCAACGACGGGCGCAACCTTAACATATTTTGAGAATATAAAACAACAACAGGAATGTATTATTCAGTTTACTTATTGATAACGATTTTCATTTAGATTTTGTTGTAAAAATAACGTTAATAATAAGGCGTGAACTCCGTGAAATAATATAGCCATGGCTATATGGCATTGCTAAATATTTGTCCAGATATAGCCAGTGCTATTATTCTATCTTATTGAGTTTTAACAAGTAACCTGTATATCTTCTCCAGGTCGTCAATATTGCGCACCCGGATAAGCAGGCGTCGCTGCTCTAATTGCATTACCAGCACGCCATCTTCCGATAAATTCATCTCTTTAATGCGGTTATATTCTATCCAGAGGTTGGCGAAAAAGAATCCAGTGGATTTGAAGATTATTTTCGGGGCCCGGATCCAGAAGAGATAAAACCCCATTAATGCCAGGGCACATAATAACCATGTGGTCGGTAATGCTCCCTGACTCATCACGTTGTTATAAATAAGGATCATCAGCAGGCCGGTAAAGATGATGCCGTCAACGCGACCGCGGCGCAGAAGGGGGATTGAGAGCAGCGTCGCGCCGTTGCGGCGGGGCATGATCAATTCGTCGTAGATGGCATACGCCAGAAGGGCAACAATAAAAACAACCAGTACGATGTCCGTGACCGTCATTCATCCTCCGGATAAAAAAACGGGGGCCTTCATGCCCCCGGTGTATTCAGTTAAAACTTACAGACCCAGCAGACCGATCGCGTAACCAACGATACCGATAACGAAGAAGCCGACGATGATCCACAGCGCATTCACTTTCTTACGCAGCAGCCACATACAGGCGAAGGTCAGCAGCAGCGGCACCAGGCCCGGCATCAGCTGGTCAAGGATGGTTTGCACGGTGGTCACACGGGTCTGGCCATCCTGGCCGGTGATGGTTGACACCACCAGCGGGATATTCACGTGCGTCCACTTGTTCACCAGCGCCCCCATGACAAACAGGCCGAGGATTGACGCCCCCTCAGTCAGTTTCTGCAGGAAGCCGCCGCCCATATCCTGAACGATATCCACGCCCTTACGGTAGCCGTACGCCACGCCGTAGTAGCGGGTGGCCAGGCGCACCACGTTGAACAGGATAAAGAACAGCAGAGGCCCGAGCAGGCTACCGCTCATGGCGATACCGGCACCGAGTGCAGCGAAGACCGGACGCACGGTACCCCAGAAGATTGGGTCACCCACGCCTGCCAGCGGCCCCATCAGACCCACTTTGATACCGTTGATGGCACCATCGTCAATCTCTGCGCCGTTGGCACGCTGCTCTTCCATCGCAAGCGTTACGCCCAGAACCGGCGCCGCAACGTAAGGATGGGTGTTGAAGAATTCCAGGTGACGCTTAATCGCCTGACGACGCGCTTCGTTGTTCTCCGGATACAGACGTTTGATTGCCGGTACCATGGAGAAGCAGAAGCCCAGCGCCTGCATACGTTCGAAGTTCCATGAACCCTGGAACAGGTTTGAACGGATGAACACGCCACGAATATCACCCGGAGTCAGTTTTTTCTGAGGGGTAGTTTTAGTCATATCAACCATTTCGCTCACCTGCTAGTCCAGTTCGTTATCGAGATCGTTATTACCAGCAACCTGCGCTGTACCGGCTACGCGGTTATATTTCGGGCTGAGCTGGATGTAGAGGATAGCCATTACTGCACCAATCACGCCCAGTGCTACCAGGTTGAAGTTGGTGAAGGCCGCAGTAACAAAGCCGAGGTAGAAGAACGGCATCAGGTAGCCTGCGCGCATCATGTTGATGACCATCGCATAACCAACGACCACGATCATGCCGCCTGCAATGTTCAGACCGCTGGTGACCACTTCTGGAATGGCGTTCAGCATGCCCTGAACTTCGCTGGTGCCGACGGAGATTGCCACGATGACCGCCGGGATAGCGATACGCATGGCCTGCAGGAACAGGGACGAAACGTGGATCCAAGACAGTGCCGTCAGGTTGCCATTTTCCGCCGCCTTATCTGCCGCATGCTGGAACGCGACGGTGATAGTACGCACGATGATGGTCAGTACCTGGCCTGCTGCTGCCAGTGGGATAGCCAGCGCAATACCGGCACCGATGTTCTGGTGGCCGGCGATAACCAGCACGGTAGAGATGATGGAGGCGAGAGCCGCATCGGGCGCTACAGCCGCACCGATGTTCATCCAGCCGAGGGCGATCATTTCCAGGGTACCACCGATGATGATACCGGTTTTCATATCGCCGAGAACGGCGCCGATTAACGTACAGGCGACCAGCGGACGGTGAAACTGAAATTCATCTAGTACGGATTCCATACCCGCTATACACGCGACGATGAACACCAGCACAATCTGAAGAGTGGTAATCTCCATTGTACTTCTCCTATAGCTTAAACAGACTTAAGTGTGAAATTTGTCAACCAGCTCCGGCTTATTTCGCCACTTTGCTGATCAGATCCATCATTTTCAGTTTCTGGTCGGTAGAGACTTTACGCACTTCAAGCTCAATCCCGCGATCGTTGAGTTTTTTGAACGCTTCAATGTCTTTCTCGTCCACCGACACGGCATTGTTCACCTGCGTTTTGCCCTGACGGTAAGCCATACCACCGATGTTAACGGAGGTGATCTTCACCCCTTCTTCAACAATACGTTCGACGTCGGTTGGGTTGGTAAACAGCAGCATCACGCGCTCACCCGCATATTTCGGGTTGTTGTAAACGCGGATCATTTTGGCGACGTCCACTACGTGGGCGGTTACGCCCGGCGGAGCGACCTGAGTAAGGAGGGTTTTGCGAACCGTATCGGCGGCGACTTCATCGCTGACGACAATGATGCGCTGCACGTTGGTCTCTTTGGTCCAGCGGGTGGCGACCTGACCATGGATCAAACGGTCGTCGATACGCGCGAGGCCAATCTGCATATAATCATTGGGGCCCATTGGCTTAAGCGGGGTGGCGGTTTTCGCGACGGCAGCAGGGGCGGCGGCAGCGACAGGAGCGGCTTTTTCAACCGGTTTCGCTTTCAGCGCTTTCACGCCTTCGCGACCGGTTTCGACGGCCAGCGCAACCAGCTCGTCAAAGCTCGGGTTGTCGTCACGGGCCATCAGCGTCTCAACCAGCATCGGGATGTTGACCCCGGCCACGACTTCATGCAGCTCTTTATCAACCACAATGCGGCTTGCGGCGTTGAACGGACTGCCGCCCCATGTGTCAACAAGGAACAGCACGCCGCTGCTGGTGTCCAGCTTTGCCAGCTGAGCGGTATACTTCTCTATCAGTGTCTCGGCGTTTTCACCGGGAACGAAATCGATCCAGCCGACGTTTTCCTGTTCGCCTAAAAGCATTTCTGCGGTTTTAAGTAACTGCTCTGCAGCCCAACCATGTGTGCCTATAACAATAGCAATAGTCACTTGCTACCTCCTTTTATTATCGTTAACGCCCCCGGGTGAGAAGAGCATTAGAGATCATCTTCGAAAGAACGAATCGATTCAGATAAGGGTTAGAGTTCAATTAACTAATTCTTACGCGATTTATTTTAGACATCGAAAAAATAATTTATGTGATGAAGATCCGTAATTTAGCCTAAGCAGATGAGATATTTCTGTGATCAAAAAAAGCCCTGAAACATCTGTTTGCAAAGGAAAGTAAATCTTTGCCAAAAAGCACAGGTCTCTGATATGTTTACCATCCGTTTAATTGTCAGGAGTATTGGGCAGCAGCCCACTGTATGGACCGTCACCGACGCCAGTCACACACCCGGCCAGCTCTGGCCAGCCTAATCGGCGATTCGCGCCACTCACTGTTTACGTCTTTTACCGCTTCGCCCGCATCTTTCGCGGCGCCGTTTTGCCATTCCTTTAGCAGGAGCTTGTCATGGAATTCTTAATGGACCCGCAAATCTGGGTAGGATTGCTCACGCTGGTGGTGCTTGAGATCGTTCTCGGCATCGATAACCTGGTGTTTATCGCTATCCTTGCGGATAAACTTCCGCCTAAACAACGTGATAAAGCACGTTTAATCGGTCTGTCGCTGGCGCTGATTATGCGTCTTGCGCTGCTGTCGGTGATCTCGTGGATGGTTACGCTTACGCAACCTCTGTTCACCGCTTTCGACTTCACCTTCTCAGGGCGTGACCTGATCATGCTGCTGGGGGGTATATTCCTGTTGTTCAAGGCCACAACCGAACTCCATGAACGGCTGGAAAACCGCCAGCATGATGATGGACACGGCAAAGGCTACGCCAGCTTCTGGGTGGTGGTACTGCAAATCGTGGTGCTGGACGCCGTCTTCTCCCTCGACGCGGTGATTACCGCCGTCGGTATGGTTAACCACCTGCCGGTGATGATGGCTGCTGTGATCATTGCGATGGCGGTGATGCTGCTCGCCTCGAAACCATTGACTCGATTCGTCAACCAGCATCCGACCGTCGTGGTGCTCTGTCTGAGCTTCCTGTTGATGATCGGTCTGAGCCTGGTTGCAGAAGGTTTCGGCTTCCATATTCCGAAAGGCTATCTGTACGCCGCAATTGGTTTCTCCATCATTATAGAGATGTTTAACCAGATTGCCCGTCGCAACTTTATTCGCCAGCAGTCGAACCAGCCGCTGCGTGCCCGTACCGCTGATGCGATTCTGCGTCTGATGGGTGGCCGCCGCGAAGCCAAAGCGCAACAGGACAGCGAAAACCATGTCCCTGTGCCGGTTCCGGAAGGTGCCTTCGTTGAAGAAGAGCGCTATATGATCAACGGCGTGCTGTCGCTGGCCTCGCGCTCCCTGCGCGGCATTATGACTCCGCGCGGTGAAATCAGCTGGGTTGATGCCAGCCTGAGCGTGTCGGAAATCCGCCAGCAGCTGCTCTCCTCCCCGCACAGCCTGTTCCCGGTGTGTCGCGGTGAACTGGATGAGATTATCGGCGTGGTGCGTGCGAAGGAGATGCTGGTGGCGCTGGAAGAGGGTGCAAACGTTGAAGCCATTGCCGCTGCATCACCTGCTATCGTGGTACCGGAAACGCTCGACCCGATCAACCTGCTTGGCGTGCTGCGCCGTGCCCGCGGCAGCTTTGTTATCGTCACCAACGAGTTTGGCGTGGTGCAGGGTCTTGTAACCCCGCTTGACGTGCTGGAAGCCATCGCCGGTGAGTTCCCGGATGCCGACGAAACGCCGGAAATCATCAACGATAACGATGGCTGGCTGGTGAAAGGCACCACGGATCTGCACGCGCTGCAGCATACCCTGGGGCTGGAACACCTCACCAACCATGATGAAGATATCGCGACGGTTGCCGGCCTGGTGATTGCTGTAAACGGTCAGATCCCGCGTATGGGTGATGTACTGGAATTACCGCCGCTGAAGATAACGATCGTGACCGCCAATGATTACCGCGTTGACCTGGTGCGCATTGTTAAAGAGCAGTCCGCCCACGACGAAGAAGAGTAATCAGGATATCGACGGCATCATATCGCCGTTGTGAGAGGCTGGCGGAGGTGAACTCTCCGCCAGCCATTGCGGGAAATCCCGCAGCGGCATGGGCCGCGCGTACAAGAATCCCTGCAGTATATTCACGCCGTGCAGGCGCAGATGACTCGCCTGATCGCTGGTTTCCACCCCTTCAGCCACCAGTTCAATATCCAGACGCTGAGCCAGGGCAATAATAATGTCCGTCACCGTCGAGTTGACGGCGTCAGTGCCGATGGCGGCCGTAAAGGATTTATCAATTTTCAGCACCTCGGGATTGAGCTTCTCCAGCCACGAGAGCGAACTGCTGCCGGTACCAAAATCGTCAATCGCCAGCTTCACCCCTTTCTGATGCAGCTCCTCCACCATGTTGAAATCCATCTCCATCAGCGTATCGCGCTCGGTTAATTCAATGACCAGCTGCTGCGCGGGCTCGGCGCTGAACCAGACGCGGTTCAGGTCGTGAAGGAGCTCGCCGCCGCGAAAATGGCTGGCGGCCACGTTGATCCCAATATGAAAGCCCGGTGCGGTAGGAAACATCGCCAGATGCCGGACGGTTTCGATGAGCACGTAGCGGGTGAGGGGCACAATCAGGTTATGCTCCTCCGCCAGCGGGATAAAGATATCCGGGGCGATCCACCCCTGGCGCGGATTGTTCCAGCGCAGAAGAATTTCCACGCCGATGCAATCCTGTTTTTTCGCATCGATCAGCGGCTGGCAGAAAAGTTCAAACTCACCGGACGCCAGACCAAAGTTGATCTCCCGGGTAAAGCTCATGCGACTGGCGGTGGCAAGCCAGGCGATATACCCCACCAGCATGCTGAAGATCACCGCCAGCGGCAGCTGTGACGGCAGCGTTTTCAGCGCCAGCGCGGTGAGCCCCGGGCCGTTAACGGTGATGGTGAAAGGAAAGTTGATTGAGGCCTGCTGGTAGATATTGTCGTCATCGCCGAATACCAGCGAATCCGTGAGCTGGCGCTCATGATTCAGATGCTTATCGCCCACGGTGAGATTAACGTCACTGATTATTGGTAGTTGGGGCTCCAGCAGCAGCCTGGCGATAAGCTCGATATTCACAATCTCTATCACCCCGTCTTCACTTTTGCCGGGCAGCGGATACCACTGGATCAGCACCGGATTACCCTGCAAAAACGGCTGATCGGCGGTAAGCAGCAGTAACGGCTGGGAAGAGGGGAGCTGGGGCTGGAACTGGCTGATGGGAAGATCGCGATTGCCGAACATGCTTGAGCAGTAAAGCACGCCGTCCTTAATCAGGCCGATCGAGCGGACGGTTTGCAGAGTCGCGGCCTGTTTGCGCAGTAAAAAATTGACCTCCACGCAGGGCAGGCCAATCAGGGGTTGCACCACGTCGCGCCCGGTTTCCAGCGGCTGCAGGATCTTGTCCAGGGTGTCGACAGCGTGGGATACAAAGGCAACGGTGGATTGATGGTTTACATTGCGCTGCGAAATAAAGCCAATAATGAGCGTGCAAACGAGGGTAGAGAGTGACAGCACAAGGCAGACGATTATCCGTTTGCGGCGATAATTTTTAATTATCCTGTGAGCTGTTTGCATGCCACGGCCACCCGAAGAGCCACTGGCGTGAGTGCCCGTGGCAACCTGGCTATTGTAGTAGGCATTATTTCAGGTAACGAGAAAAGTCGATGAAATTCGCCCATCCGTATCAGATGGGCGAAAAAAGCATGAGAGACAAAAGTCGCAGAAGCGCTTTCAGAGGCTTAGTCGCACTGCACCTTAATGGCCAGGCCGCCGCGGGAGGTTTCGCGGTATTTGGCGTTCATGTCTTTACCGGTTTCGTACATGGTTTCGATGACCTTATCCAGCGAGACGCGCGGTTCGCTGGTGCGGCGCATCGCCATGCGTGAGGCGTTAATCGCTTTCACCGAGGCAATGGCGTTACGCTCAATGCACGGCACCTGAACCTGGCCAGCGACCGGGTCGCAGGTCAGACCGAGGTTGTGTTCCATGCCGATCTCTGCGGCCACACAAACCTGCTCCGGGCTGGCGCCCAGCAGCTCAGCCAGACCGGCCGCCGCCATGGAACATGCCACGCCGACTTCACCCTGACAGCCGACTTCAGCGCCAGAAATAGAGGCGTTCATCTTATACAGCGCACCGACCGCGCCCGCGGCGAGGAAGTAGCGAATATAGATGTCAGGGCTTACTGACTCGATAAAGTGATCGTAGTAGGCCAGCACCGCCGGAACGATCCCGCAGGCGCCGTTCGTCGGGGCAGTCACCACGCGGCCACCGGCGGCGTTCTCTTCGTTCACCGCCAGGGCAAACATGTTAACCCAGTCGATCACGTTCATCGGATCGTTGGAATACTTATCGGTGGTGACCAGCATGCGGCGCAGGGCAGAGGCGCGACGCGGCACGCGCAGCGGACCCGGCAGCACGCCTTCGGTGTTGATGCCGCGATCGATACAGGCGCGCATGGTCTGCCAGACGTTGGCGAAATAGTCTTCAATCTCTTTCTTGCTGTGCAGCGCCAGCTCGTTCTGCATCACCATGCCTGAGAGGGACAGGCCGGTCTCTTTGCAGTAATTCAGCATCTCATTTGCCGATTTGAACGGGTAAGGCACCTTCATATCGCCCGTTACGTCCTGGCCGAAATGCTCTTCGTCGACGATAAAGCCGCCGCCGATGGAGTAATAGGTTTTGCTGTAGACCACTTTCTCGCCGCTGAAGGCGTGGATCTGCATCCCGTTTTCATGCAACGAGAGGTTGTCGCTGCGAAAACGCATGCCGTCATCCTGCGGGAAATCCACTTCCTGCCGGCCATTCGCCAGCAGCAGACGACCGCGCGTTTCCACGTCGCGGATAAACGCCGGAATGGCGTCAATATCTACGGTGTCCGGCATATCCCCGGCCAGACCCATAATAATGGCGATATCGGTGTGGTGGCCTTTACCCGTGAGCGACAGTGAACCGTAAACGTCGACGGCCACGCGGGTAACGCTATCCAGTATTCCTTTTTCGACCAGGTCATCGACGAACTGTTTACCGGCCTTCATCGGCCCTACAGTGTGGGAAGAAGAGGGACCAATCCCCACTTTGAACATGTCGAATATACTAATCACTTTAACACTCCTGACAGGGTTACCGGGTTTCCAGTAACGATGTAATAACTTCGCATAGTGTAAGAGGGAACCCTGTCGTCAGCTTAACTATTCACATGAATTAAACTAATGGTTAACGCCGGATAAACTAATAGCGGGAGGAAGATCTCAAAGGCGCAAAAAAAGGGCGAATGTAAAGTATAGTCAAGGTTTCAGGCCGATCTGTAGCGCCAGCTCACGAATAATTCCCGCCGTCATGCCCCAGACAAAATAATGCTGATACCAGGAGAGCCACACCCGGTGATCGTGACCACGACGTTGAATATCCAGCGGATGATAACGGCCCAGACGCAGGGCTTCCGCCTGCGGCATTTCAAAGACCGACTCCACTTCGTCGACGCTGGCGTGATAGTGCAGATCCGGCGGAATAATGCCCACCACCGGCGTCACCTGAAAACCGGTCACGCTGTCCACCGGCGGCAGGACGCCAATCACCTCGACCTTGTGCGGCGGGATTGCCACCTCTTCCTCGGCCTCGCGCAGGGCGGCGGCAATTAACGAGGCATCGGTGCTGTCTACCGCCCCGCCGGGAAACGCCACCTGACCGGCGTGTTTACGCAACCGGGCAGAGCGGCGGGTCAGCAGCAGGCCCGGCTGCGCCCGGCGTACCACCGGGATCAGTACCGCCGCCTGACGCTGGTTCAGCGCGGTTTTATTCACCTGCGGGCGCAAAAGCTGAAAACGCGATAAAAAATTGTCCAGGGTCAGGTCGTGGGTATCCACCAGTTAACTCTCCAGTTGTTGCAGAATACGATTCACTTTATCAAAGGTTTCCTGATACTCCGCCGCGGCCTGGCTGTCCGCCACGATCCCGCCGCCTGCGGAACAGTAAATCTCTCCGGCCACCGCCGTCAGGGTGCGAATGGTGATGCTGGTATCCATGCCGCCGCACAGGCTGATATAGCCGATGCTGCCGCACCAGGCGTTACGGCGATGGGGCTCCAGCTCGTCGATAATTTCCATCGCCCGCACTTTTGGCGCGCCGGTGATCGACCCGCCGGGGAAGGCGGCGCGCAGAAGATCGCACGCCGTCCTGGTCGACGGCAGGCGGGCGGTAATGGTGCTCACCAGATGATGTACGGCAGGGAAGGGCTCCACAACGAACAGCTCCGGCACCCGCACGCTTCCCGGCTCCGCCACCCGGCCAATGTCATTGCGCATCAGGTCGACGATCATCAGGTTTTCCGCTCTGTCCTTCGGCGAAGCGGCGAGTTTCTCAGCCTGCTGGCGGTCGGCCCCGGCATCCGCCAGTCGCGGCAGCGTGCCTTTAATCGGGCGAGTCTGGATCGTCCCTTCCGCCAGGTGAATAAAACGCTCCGGGGAGAGGCTCAGAACAGCCCCCTCGTCGAGGCGCAAAAAGGCGCTGAACGGGGCGCGGTTGTTGGCGTTCAACCGGGTAAACGCCTGCCACTCATCGCCCTCGTAATGCGCCTGGAAACGCTGGGCCAGGTTCACCTGATAGCAGTCCCCGCTGTGCAGGAAGGCCTGCACGCGGTCAAATTTGTCGTTGTACTCCGCTGCGGTCATATTGGCCTGCCAGCTGGAGGTCAGCCGGAACGCGGGCAGGTTCGCAGGCGTTCGCTGTGCTTCCAGCCAGGCCAGACGCGCTGCAACATCGCCATGACACACCAGCGACACCCGCTGTTTGTGATGATCAACGACGACCGCCCAGTCGTACAGGCCCACCGCCATGTCCGCCATGTCGATATCGCGCTCGGCCATGTCCGGCAGTTGCTCGAAGCGGCGGCCCAGATCGTAGCCAAACAACCCCAGCGCGCCGCCCTGGAAGGGCAGATCCGGGTCTGGCGTGCAGGGCAGGCCCATCTCGTCAATGGCCTGCTGGAGCAGGCTCAGCGGACAGGCATCCGAGGACGCGCCGTTAATCAATGTATCTGTGCCCTGCGTGACCAGGGTGGTGCGAGGGTCGGCCACCAGAATATCAAAGCGGCTATAAGGGTGATCCGCATGGCCCGAGTGCAGCAGCATTGCCCACGGCAGATGGCTCAGGGGGGCAAACCAGAATTCTGCGGCGTCAGGATGCCAGGGTAATGTCAAAACAGTGGGGGATAACGAGTTCATGGGTGGTAGACTACCGGGCAGCGTGAAATAATTAGCGCTGATAATTTAGCAGGAGTTGACGATGTTTGCAGGTTTACCTTCACTGAGCCATGAGCAGCAGCAAAAGGCCGTCGAGCGCATTCAGGAGCTGATGTCCCAGGGGATGAGCAGCGGACAGGCGATTTCCCAGGTGGCTGAAGAGCTTCGCGCCACCCATACCGGCGAGCGGATCGTGGCGCGTTTTGAGGATGACGAAGAGGAGTAACCCCTCTTACACCGCAGCGATAATCTTAATCTCAACCTTATACTGCGGCTTCATCAGCGTCGCCTGTACCGTGCAGCGTACAGGCGCGTGACCTGCCACGACCCACTCATCCCAGGCTTTGTTCATCGCCGCAAAATCATCTTTACTGGCAAGGAAAATGGTCGCATCCAGAATGCGGGATTTGTCGCTGCCCTGTTTCTCCAGCACCGCGTCAATCTGCGCCAGGGTATTGGCCGTCTGCTCGTAAGCGTCGGCATCCAGGTTCGCCGGCACGCCGGTGTAGTACAGGGTCTGATTGTGGATCACCACATCTGACCAGCGGGCTTCGGCATCAATGCGCACAATTGTCATACACGTTTCCTCGTTATTGTGAGTTTCGCGGGCAAGACTGCCATATTGTTTTGCCTGCGTCACTATCGACTGGCGCGAGGGGCAGCGGCCTGACATAATCCCCTGTGCAAAAATACAGGGGGCAGAGTGGCAGACGATTTCGCAGCAGACGGACAGTTAGCAAAGGCAATTCCAGGCTTTAAGCCGCGCGAGCCGCAGCGCCAGATGGCGCACGCGGTAGCCGATGCCATCAACAGCGCTCAGCCGCTGGTGGTCGAGGCGGGTACCGGCACCGGTAAAACTTACGCCTATCTCGCACCGGCGCTGCGGGCTAAAAAGAAGGTGATCATCTCCACCGGTTCGAAAGCGCTGCAGGATCAGCTTTACAGCCGCGATCTGCCCACCGTCGCCAAAGCCCTCAAGTACAAAGGCCGTCTGGCCCTGCTGAAAGGGCGCTCCAACTATCTCTGCCTTGAGCGGCTCGAACAGCAGGCGCTGGCGGGCGGCGATCTGCCGGTGCAGACCCTCAGCGACGTCATCATCCTGCGCAGCTGGGCCAACCAGACTCTGGATGGCGATATCAGCACCTGCGCCAGCGTGGCCGAAGACTCGCCCGCCTGGCCGCTGGTCACCAGCACCAACGACAACTGTCTGGGCAGCGACTGCCCGCTCTACAAAGACTGCTTTGTGGTGAAAGCGCGTAAAACGGCGATGGATGCCGACGTGGTGGTGGTCAACCATCACCTGTTCCTGGCGGATATGGTGGTGAAAGAGAGCGGCTTTGGCGAACTGATCCCCGAAGCGGAAGTGCTGATTTTCGACGAAGCCCATCAGCTCCCCGATATTGCCAGCCAGTATTTTGGCCAGTCCCTCTCCAGCCGCCAGCTGCTGGATCTGGCGAAAGATTTCACCATCGCCTACCGCACCGAACTGAAAGATACCCAGCAGTTGCAGAAGTGCGCCGACCGCCTGGCGCAAAGCACCCAGGATTTCCGCATGCAGCTGGGGGATCCGGGCTTTCGTGGCAATCTGCGCGAACTGCTGGCCGATCAGCATATTCAGCGGGCGCTGCTGCTGCTCGATGACGCCCTGGAGCTCTGCTACGACGTGGCGAAGCTGTCCCTCGGCCGCTCTGCGCTGCTCGATGCCGCTTTTGAACGCGCCACGCTCTACCGCGCGCGCCTGAAACGGCTGAAAGAGTTTAACCAGCCGGGCTACAGCTACTGGTACGAATGCAACTCGCGCCACTTCACCCTCGCCCTGACGCCGCTCACCGTGGCCGATAAGTTTAAAGAGGTGATGGTGCAAAAACCGGGCAGCTGGATCTTCACCTCCGCCACGCTGTCGGTGAATGACGATCTGCACCACTTCACCGAACGCCTGGGGATTGAGCAGGCCAAATCCCTGCTGCTGCCGAGCCCGTTTGATTACGCTACCCAGGCGCTGCTTTGCGTGCCGCGCAACCTGCCGCTGCCCAATCAGCCCGGCGCCGCCCGTCATCTGGCGGCGATGCTCAAGCCGATGATTGAGGCCAACAACGGCCGCTGCTTTATGCTCTGCACCTCCCACGCGATGATGCGCGACCTGGCGGAGCAGTTCCGCGCCACCATGACCCTGCCGGTGCTGCTGCAGGGTGAAACCAGTAAAGGCCAGCTGCTGCAGCAGTTTGTCACCGCGGGCAATGCCCTGCTGGTGGCGACCAGCAGCTTCTGGGAAGGGGTGGACGTGCGCGGCGACGCGCTGTCGCTGGTGATCATCGACAAACTGCCCTTTACCTCCCCGGACGATCCGCTGCTGAAGGCGCGAATGGAAGACTGCCGCCTGCGCGGGGGCGATCCCTTTGATGAGGTACAGCTTCCCGATGCGGTGATTACCCTCAAGCAGGGGGTAGGGCGTCTGATCCGCGACGTGGACGATCGCGGGGTACTGGTGATCTGCGATAACCGCCTGGTGATGCGCCCTTACGGCGCCACCTTTATTGCCAGCCTGCCTCCGGCGCCGCGCACCCGGGATATCGATCGCGCGGTGCGTTTCCTTGCCGCGCCGCAGGCGCAGTAATTTATTGATGGGTGTGCTAAAATGCGCGCCTTTTTGTGACTGACCACTGCGAGAGCGCGACAACACATGCGAATTCTGGCTATCGATACCGCGACAGAGGCCTGCTCTGTTGCCCTGTGGAATGACGGCACGACCTGTGCGCATTTCGAAGAGTGCCCCCGGGAACACACCCAACGGATCCTGCCCCTGGTGAAGATGATCCTCACCGAGGGCAATACCTCCCTTACCGATCTCGACGCGCTGGCCTATGGCCGCGGCCCGGGTAGCTTTACCGGCGTGCGCATTGGCATCGGCATTGCCCAGGGGCTGGCGCTGGGTGCCGAACTGCCGATGATCGGCGTTTCGACCCTGGCGACCATGGCCCAGGGCGCATGGCGCAATACTGGCGCGACCCGCGTGCTGGCGGCCATCGATGCCCGCATGGGCGAAGTCTACTGGGCGGAATATACCCGCGACGAGCAGGGCGTCTGGCACGGTGAAGAGAGCGAAGCCGTGCTTACGCCGGAAGCGGCAGGCGAGCGCATGAAGCAGCTCTCCGGTGAATGGGCGACGGTCGGCACCGGCTGGCCGGCGTGGCCGGATATGGCGAACGACAGCGGTCTGACCCTAGTCGACGGCAACGTGCTGCTGCCGGCGGCTGAAGATATGCTGCCCATTGCCTGTCAGATGCTGGAGGCAGGTAAAACCGTGGCGGTCGAGAAAGCCGAGCCGGTTTATTTACGAAACACCGTAGCGTGGAAGAAACTTCCGGGCCGGGAGTGAATCTGAGTATAAGAGCCTGAGAAAAAGGAGTCGCATCATGGCGCTTCAAAAGTATGCTTTTCGTCTGCTGACCGTCGGGGCGTTCGCCCTGGCGTTAACGGGATGTGTTTCAGTGCCTGATGCGATCCAGGGCAGCAGTCCGACGCCGCAGCAGGATCTGGTCCGGGTGATGAACGCCCCGGAACTCTACGTGGGCCAGGAGTCGCGTTTCGGCGGCAAAGTGGTGGAGGTCATCAACCAGCAGGGCAAAACCCGTCTGGAGATCGCCACCGTGCCCCTGGACAGCGGCGCGCGTCCGGTTCTGGGGGAAGCCTCACGAGGCCGGATCTATGCCGATGTTAACGGCTTCCTCGATCCGGTGGATTTCCGTGGGCAGCTGATCACCGTGGTGGGGCCGATCACCGGCGCAGAGCAGGGCAAAGTCGGCAACACCCCCTATAAATTTATGACCATGCAGGTCAACGGCTATAAACGCTGGCGGGTACAGCAGCAGGTGATGATGCCGCCACCGGATCCCTGGTACTGGGGACCCCATCCATGGCGTTATGGCTATGGATACGGCTACGGCGGCTGGCCAGGTTATGGCCCCGGCCCTGCACAGGTCCGGACGATAGTAACAGAGTAAGTGACTGTTATTATTGAATAAGAAACAGCGGCCCGTCCGCTGTTTCGTTTTTTCCACGGTAATAAGAAAAATAAATAGTGACGCGCTTCGCAACCTTAAATCCGGGCAATTAATAAACTGGTACGCTGAGTTAATATTATGTTAACGACTTGTTTATTAACCGGGGTTGTGATGACGACGAACACGCTTTTCAGAGGTGATGTAGTGAAGAAGGTTTGGCTTAACCGATATCCTGCGGATGTTCCCGCAGAGATAAACCCTGACCGTTATCAATCCCTGGTTGAACTGTTTGAAAACTCCGTAACACGTTACGCCGATCAGCCTGCGTTTGTGAACATGGGCGAAGTGATGACCTTCCGTAAGCTGGAAGAGCGCAGCCGGGCCTTTGCGGCCTATCTGCAGGAGGGGTTAGGCCTGCAGAAGGGCGATCGCGTGGCGCTGATGATGCCGAACCTGCTGCAGTATCCGGTGGCGCTGTTCGGCATTCTGCGCGCCGGGATGATCGTGGTTAACGTCAACCCGCTTTATACTCCGCGCGAGCTGGAACATCAGCTGAACGACAGCGGCGCCTCGGCGATTGTGATTGTCTCCAACTTCGCCCACACGCTGGAAAAAGTGGTTGATAAAACCCAGGTCAAACACGTCATTCTGACGCGAATGGGCGACCAGCTCTCCACCGCCAAGGGGACGCTGGTTAACTTCGTCGTCAAATACGTCAAACGGCTGGTGCCGAAATACCACCTGCCGGATGCCATCTCCTTCCGCCGGGCACTGCACCAGGGCTACCGGATGCAGTACGTTAAGCCCGAAATCGTCTCCCAGGATCTGGCGTTCCTGCAGTATACGGGCGGCACCACCGGCGTGGCGAAAGGGGCGATGCTCACCCACCGCAACATGCTGGCGAACCTCGAGCAGGTGAATGCCACCTACGGGCCGCTGCTGCATCGCGGCAAAGAGCTGGTGATCACCGCGCTGCCGCTCTATCACATCTTCGCGTTGACCATGAACTGCCTGCTGTTTATCGAGCTCGGCGGGCAGAACGTGCTGATCACCAACCCGCGCGATATTCCGGGCCTGGTCAAAGAGCTGGCGAAATATCCGTTCACCGCCATGACCGGGGTAAACACCCTGTTTAACGCGCTTCTCAATAATAAAGAGTTCCAGCAGCTCGATTTCTCCACCCTGCATCTGTCTGCGGGGGGCGGGATGCCGGTACAGCAGGCGGTGGCCGAGCGCTGGGTGAAACTGACCGGCCAGTATCTGCTGGAGGGCTATGGCCTGACCGAATGCGCCCCGCTGGTGAGCGTTAACCCGCACGATATCGACTATCACAGCGGCAGCATCGGCCTGCCGGTGCCCTCCACCGAAGCCAAACTGGTGGATGACGACGATAACGAAGTGCCGCATGGCGAGCCGGGCGAGCTCTGCGTGCGAGGCCCGCAGGTGATGCTGGGCTACTGGCAGCGTCCGGACGCCACCGATGAAATCATCAAGGACGGCTGGCTGCATACCGGGGATATCGCGGTAATGGACGACGAAGGCTTCCTGCGCATCGTCGATCGTAAGAAAGACATGATCCTGGTCTCCGGCTTCAACGTCTATCCGAACGAGATCGAAGACGTGGTCATGCAGCACAACGGCGTGCTGGAAGTGGCCGCGGTAGGGGTTCCGGCGGGCAGCAGCGGCGAAACGGTTAAAATCTTTGTGGTGAAAAAAGATCCTGCCCTGAGCGAAGACGCGCTGATCACCTTCTGCCGTCGCCAGCTCACCGGGTATAAAGTGCCGAAGCTGGTGGAGTTTCGCGACGAACTGCCAAAATCGAACGTCGGGAAGATATTACGACGAGAATTACGTGACGAAGCGCGCGCCAAAGTGGACAATAAAGGCTGAGCTTCGTGTTAGTCACCCAGAAACGCTGGCCTGGCCAGCGTTTTTTTATGGGCGCAAACCAAAGAGAATATGATTTGAACTACCAGATGATCACCACCAACGACGAACTGGCTTCGCTGTGCGATGTTACCCGCGATGCAGACGCCATCGCGCTGGATACCGAGTTTGTTCGTACCCGCACTTATTATCCGCAGTTGGGTCTGATCCAGCTGTATGACGGCAAAAAGGTATCGCTTATCGACCCGCTGGGGATCACCGACTGGACGCCGATGCGCGAGCTGCTGCTGGATACCGCCATCACCAAATATCTGCACGCCGGGAGTGAAGATCTGGAAGTTTTCCTCAACACCTTCGGCATCATGCCGGAGCCGCTGATCGATACCCAGATCCTCGCCGCCTTTGCCGGGCGTCCGCTGTCATGGGGCTTTGCCGCCATGGTGGAGGAGTATACCGGCCTTGCTATCGACAAGAGCGAATCCCGCACCGACTGGCTGGCGCGCCCGCTGACCGAACGTCAGCTCGACTACGCGGCGGCGGATGTGTTCTATCTCCTGCCGATTGCTGGTCAGCTGATGAAAGAGGCCGAAGCCTCCGGCTGGCTGCCTGCGGCCCTGAACGAGTGCCGGATGACGCAGCTGCGTCGTAAGGAAGTCACCGATCCGAAAGAGGCCTGGCGTGATATCAGCAACGCCTCGCAGCTGCGCACCCGTCAGCTGGCCTGCCTGCAGCTGCTGGCCGACTGGCGTCTGCGCAAGGCCCGCGAGCGCGATCTGGCGGTGAACTTTGTGGTGCGTGAGGAGCATCTGTGGGCCGTGGCGCGTTACATGCCGGGCAGTTTGGGGGAACTGGACAGCATCGGGATTTCGGGTTCGGAGATCCGTTTCCACGGTAAAACCCTGCTGGCGCTGGTGGCGAAAGCTCAGGAGTTGCCGGAAGAGGCGTTGCCGGAGCCGCTGTTGAACCTGATGGATATGCCGGGCTATCGCAAAGCCTTCAAGGCAATCAAAGCCCTGGTCCAGGAAGTGGCAACGGAGAGCAAAGTCAGCGCCGAGCTGCTGGCTTCACGCCGTCAGATTAACCAGCTGCTGAACGCCCACTGGAAGCTGAAACCGCAAAACGGCACGCCGGAACTGATTGCCGGATGGCGCGGGGAGTTAATGGCAGAACGCCTGAATGCGCTGCTGGAAGAGTATCCGCAGTAAAGGGTGAATTCCCCGGCGGCGCTGCGCTTGCCGGGGCTACAAATGTAGGCCGGGCAAGCATCGCGCCGCCCGGCAATGCCGTTATGAACGCGACTCTTCCGCTTCCGGCAGGGTCACGTTGAGCTCCAGAATCGAGATATCCCCGTCCTTTTGCTCCAGCTGTACGGTCACCATCTCCGGGTCGATCTGCACATACTTACAAATCACTTCCAGGATGTCTTTGCGCAGCTGCGGCAGGTAATGCGGTTCTGCATCGCTGCGGCGGCGTTCCGCGACGATGATCTGCAGTCGTTCTTTTGCGATGTTGGCGGTGCTTTTTTTCCGCGAGAGAAAAAAGTCCAGTAATGCCATAACTTATCCTCCGAACAGGCGTTTGAGGAAACCTTTCTTCTCTTCTTCTATGAAGCGGAAAGGACGTTCTTCTCCGAGCAGACGATCTACCGTGTCCGCATACGCTTTACCGGCGTCTGCGTTAGCGTCGAGGATAACCGGTTCACCCTGGTTAGAGGCGCGCAGCACGGATTGATCTTCCGGGATAACGCCAACCAGTTTGATGCGCAGGATCTCCAGCACGTCTTCCATACTCAGCATATCACCTTTATTGACGCGACCCGGATTATAACGGGTCAGCAGCAGGTGCTCTTTAATCGGCTCTTCGCCATTCTCTGCGCGACGGGATTTTGAAGCGAGGATCCCCAGAATACGGTCGGAGTCGCGCACGGAAGAGACTTCAGGGTTGGTGGTGATGATCGCTTCATCGGCGAAGTAGAGCGCCATCAGCGCACCGGTTTCGATGCCCGCAGGTGAATCACAGACCACGAAATCGAAGTCCATTTTTTTCAGCTCATCGAGCACTTTTTCCACGCCTTCGCGCGTCAGCGCGTCTTTGTCGCGTGTCTGGGAAGCGGGGAGAATATAGAGGTTGTCGGTACGCTTATCTTTGATCATTGCCTGATTCAGCGTGGCATCACCCTGAATCACGTTCACGAAATCGTACACCACGCGGCGCTCGCAACCCATAATCAGGTCGAGGTTACGCAGGCCGATATCGAAGTCGATAACGACAGTTTTCTTTCCCTTCTGGGCCAAACCAGTAGCGATGGCCGCGCTGGAGGTGGTCTTGCCAACGCCTCCTTTACCCGAAGTAACAACAATAATGCGTGCCATAGAAATTCCTTGTTAAAAAGGGATCAATTCAACGGTTGAACGGTCAAAGCGTTGTCTGCCAGACGCAGACGAGCGGCTTTACCAGAAAATTCGGCCGGGATGTTATCGCTCAGCCAGTAAACACCTGCGATGGAGACCAGCTCCGCCTCCAGATGGGTACAAAAAATTTGCGCATCGCGATCGCCGCTGGCACCCGCCAGCGCGCGACCCCGCATTGAGCCATAGATATGAATATTGCCATCGGCGATAAGTTCTGCACCAGCGCTGACGTGGTTAGTTACAATAAGGTCACAGTTTGGCGCATAAATACGCTGACCGGAACGTACCGGCAGATCGATCAAGCGCGTTTTTGTGACGGGTGTAACAGGGAGTTCAGGCGGGGCAGGGGGCTCGGCGCGTGGGGCTTTATCTTTGCCTTCGGTGAGCAGCGGAAGACCCGCCTCGTCAATTTCGGCTTTCAGTGCGGCATCTTTGCAGCCGCTGATGCCAACAATCCGCAGGCCGGTGGCTAACACTGCCTGCTGCAACTGCTGCCAGTTAATCGGCGCTTCGAGGTCGCTTACGTTAATGACGACGGGCGCATGTTTAAGAAATGCGGGCGCCTGGGCGATTTTGTCTTCTAACGCCTGACGAATAACCTCGGGTTTTGCTTCATGCAAATGAACCACTGATAAGGTGAAACTACTGCCTTTAAGCTCGATTGGCGTGTTTGACATCCTGGCCTTACTCAATTTGCTTTTTACCACGGCGTGTGCGTCGTGATATTCCGAAGAGTATCAGGCATGTTATAGTCACAACTATATTGAGGCAAGTCACCCTCCCCGTTAATTCTGAGTAAATATATGTTTTGTGTGATCTACAGAAGTACCCAACGCGACCAGACCTATCTCTATGTCGAAAAAAAGGACGATTTTTCCCGCGTGCCTGAGGCACTGATGAAGACCTTCGGAAAGCCGCAAATGGTGATGCTGATGCCGCTCGACGGGCGCAAGCAGCTGAAGAACGCCGATCTGGAAAAAGTGAAAAGCGCGTTAGCCGAACAGGGCTATTATTTACAACTCCCTCCGCCGCAAGAGAATTTACTTAAACAGCATCTTGAGGCGCAGGGAAAAAAATAGTTTAAGAATTATCTGTCAGCGTTACATTAACCTTTTAGGGGCTCATTATGTATCAGCATCATAACTGGCAAGGCGCCTTGCTGGATTATCCGGTAAGCAAAGTCGTCTGCGTCGGCAGTAATTACGCGAAGCATATTCAGGAAATGGGCAGTGCGGTTCCGGACGAGCCGGTGCTGTTTATTAAACCGGAAACCGCCCTCTGTGATATTCGCCAGCCGCTGGCGATCCCGCAGGGGCTGGGTTCGGTTCACCACGAAGTGGAACTGGCGGTGCTGATTGGCGCTACGCTGCGCCAGGCTTCTGAAGATCATGTGCAGAAAGCAATTGCCGGTTATGGTGTGGCGCTGGACCTGACCCTGCGCGAGGTGCAGGGCAAAATGAAAAAAGCGGGTCAGCCGTGGGAGAAAGCCAAGGGTTTTGATAACTCCTGTCCAATCTCCGGCTTCGTACCGGTGTCTGAATTCCAGGACGATCCGCAGAACACCACCCTGAGGCTGAAAATTAACGGCGAAGTGCGTCAGCAGGGTTCTACGTCCGACATGATCCACAAAATCGTGCCGCTGATTGCCTACATGAGCCGTTACTTCACCCTGAAACCGGGCGATGTGATCCTCACCGGCACCCCGGAAGGGGTAGGCCCGCTGAACGGTGGCGATGAGCTGGAGCTCTCCGTCAACGGCCTGTCACTGAAAACCCGCGTGCTGTAATCCCCGCTTGCCGCCTTAAAAGGGCGGCAAAACTTGCATCAAGATGCCAGACTGGTTATAAGGTGCGCTTTCTTTTGACGTGTGGACATCCTTATGAGCGAAATCCCTTTCTGGCAAAGCAAAACTCTCGACAACATGACCGACGCCGAGTGGGAATCGCTGTGCGACGGTTGCGGGCAGTGCTGCCTGCACAAGCTGATGGATGAAGACTCGGACGAAATCTATTTCACCAACGTCGCCTGTAACCAGCTGAACATCAAAACCTGCCAGTGCCGTAACTACGAGCGTCGTTTCGAGCTGGAGCCGGACTGCATCAAGCTGACCCGCGACAACCTTCCGACCTTTGAATGGCTGCCGCCGACCTGCGCCTACCGTCTGCTGGCGGAGGGTAAAGATTTGCCGAAGTGGCACCCCCTGCTGACCGGCTCGAAAGCGGCGATGCACGGCGAGCGGATCTCCGTACGTCATATCGCGGTGAAGGAGTCAGAGGTGCGGGACTGGGAAGACCACATATTGAATCACCCAAACCGCGCATAATAAAAAACCCGCCGAGGCGGGTTTTTTATTAGTGCGGCCTGATGCCCTCACCCCAACCCTCTCCCACGGGGAGAGGGCGCAAACATTAAAAACGGCAACCCCCAGGGTTGCCGTTTTGCTTTTACCTACCAAACAAATCGCGTTTTTTCGGTTTAAACGGCTGGGCAATCAACACCAGCAGCGCCACGACCAGGTAGGCGGCAAAAATCCCCACCAGCCACTGCGGCATCTCGAGGGTCAGGAATTCCCACTGACGTACGGCGCAGTCACCGGTAGCCACGAACACCTGCGGCAGCCACTTGTCCAGCGGCAGCCAGCTCGGGAAGCTGGCGGCAAAATCACAGGTCTGGAACGGGGAGGGGTGCAGCTGAATCATGGTGTGCTCCCAGGCGAGCTGCAGGCCTTTACCGGCGCTGTAGAGCCAGAGGGCGATGGCGCCATAGCGCAGCGGGCTTTTCGGGGCGATAGCGCCCACCAGACCCGCGCCCATCACGCCAAACAGCGCGCAGCGTTCGTAGATACACAGCACGCATGGCTTCAGCATCATCACGTGCTGGAACCACAATGCCACCATTTCTAACGCGAAGGCGGTCAGGGCCAACAGCAACCACGCCCCGCGTCCGCGCGAGCACTGGTTCAAAAATTTCAACATAATCATTTCCCTGGAACAGGTATAGAAAGCGCAGTGTAAACGAAAACAATTTGCGCGCCAGCCTCAGCGCGCAAAATATAACGTAATCGGATATTTATCATGCACAAGCGCAGCCGGGCGAATTATCGCCCGGCTGACTGACTTAATGCGTCGCCAGTATACCCGCCTGCAGCATCCATTGGGTAAAAGGAATGAGGGTAATTTTGACGCATAACAAACCGACCGCGGTTAATACCAGGGTATAAGGCAGCGCCATCCATACCATCCGGCCATAAGAGAGGCGGATAAGCGGGGCGAGGGTGGAGGTCAGTAAGAACAGGAAAGCCGCCTGACCGTTTGGCGTGGCCACCGAAGGCAGGTTGGTGCCGGTGTTGATCGCCACCGCCAGCATCTCAAACTGCTCGCGGTTTATCACGCCGCTCTCCATTGCCGCTTTCGCTTCGTTGATATAGACCGAGCCGACAAACACGTTATCGGAGATGGCCGACAGCAGGCCGTTAAACAGATAGAACAGCGACAGCTGGGCGTCGGGTTCAGCCTGCAGTACGAAGTGAATAATCGGCGCAAACAGATGCTGATCGACAATTACCGCCACCACCGCGAAAAAGACCGCCAGCAGCGCGGTAAAAGGCAGCGCTTCGGTAAAGGCTTTGCCGATGGCGTGTTCATCCGTCACGCCGCTAAAGGTGGTGGCCAGAATAATCACCGACAGACCAATCAGCCCCACTTCCGCCAGATGAAACGCCAGGGCAATAATCAGCCAGACGCCAATGATGCCCTGGAAAATCAGCGCCAGCCGCTGCTGACGGGTCCGCTGGCTGCGGCTCTCGTCGTCGAAGCGGCGCAGCACGTCGCGCACCTGGGTCGGCAGCAGGGTGCCGTAACCAAACCATTTACACTTCTCCACCAGCCAGCAGGTGAACAGGCCACACACCAGCACCGGCACGCTGACCGGCGCCACGCGCAGGAAAAATTCAACAAAATTCCAGCCCGCGGCTTTGGCGATGATCAGGTTCTGCGGTTCGCCAACCATGGTCATCACGCCGCCCAGCGCCGTACCTACGCCCGCATGCATCATCAGGCTACGCAGAAACGCGCGAAACTGCTCCAGCACGTCGCGCTGATGGACGTCAACGTGGCTGTCATCCTGCATGCCGGCTTCCGGCTGGGACGAAGCCACCCGGTGATAAATCCCGTAAAAACCGACGGCGACGCTGATCACCACCGCGACCACGGTCAGAGCATCGAGGAAGGCCGACAGGAACGCGGCTGCAAGGCAGAAGGCCAGCGACAGCATAGTTTTTGAGGGGATGCTCAGCAGCAGGCGGGTAAAGATAAACAGCAGCAGCTGCTTCATAAAGTAGATCCCGGCCACCATAAACATCAGCAGCAGGAGCACTTCGAGGTTCGCCGCCAGCTCCTCTTTCACGTGTTCTGCGCTGGTCATGCCGATAACCACCGCCTCGAAGGCCAGCAGGCCGCCCGGCAGCAGGGGATAACACTTCAGCGCCATCGCGAGGGTGAAGATAAACTCCGCCACCAGCAGCCAGCCTGCGGCGAAAGGGCTGATGATGAAGATAAGCGGGTTAAGAACCAGGAAGACAACCAGGGTCAGTTTGTACCAGTCGGGAGACTGGCCTAAAAAATTGCGCCACAGGGCGCGACGATAAGACATTTCCACAACAGATTTCCTTGCCCGTCACATAATTACGTCCTAAGTATACGCAAATGAGGCCGGTGGAGGAGCGCAGGGGATGTTTTTTAAATGATAAAAATAAAACGGCGATCCCTTTTTTCTCGCCTCGCTGCGCTATCTGCCTCTGCCAGCCTCTGGTATGATGAGTGAATTTTGTAAAAAGCAGTTAATGGAAAACTCACTATGGTCATTAAGGCGCAAAGCCCGGCGGGTTTCGCGGAAGAGTACATTATCGAGAGCATCTGGAATAACCGTTTTCCCCCAGGCTCGATCCTTCCCGCAGAACGCGAACTCTCTGAACTGATTGGCGTCACACGTACCACCTTACGTGAAGTGTTGCAGAGACTGGCCCGCGACGGCTGGCTGACGATCCAACACGGCAAACCGACCAAAGTGAATAACTTCTGGGAAACGTCGGGCCTGAATATTCTTGAGACGCTGGCGCGCCTCGATCACGAAAGCGTGCCGCAGCTGATCGACAACCTGCTCTCCGTGCGCACCAACATCGCCACCATCTTTATCCGTACGGCGTTCCGCCAGCACCCTGATAAGGCGCTGGAGGTCCTGGCCCGCGCCACGGCGGTAGAAGATCACGCCGACGCCTTTGCCCTGCTGGATTACAACGTTTTCCGCGGGCTGGCGTTTGCCTCCGGTAACCCGATTTACGGCCTGATCCTCAACGGCATGAAGGGGCTCTATACCCGCATCGGTCGTCACTACTTCGCCAACCCGGAAGCCCGCAGCCTGGCGCTGGGTTTCTACCACAAGCTGAGCGAGCTCTGCTCTGAAGGTCAGCACGACCAGGTGTATGAAACCGTACGTCGCTACGGCCGTGAAAGCGGCGAGATCTGGCACCGGATGCAGAAAACCCTCCCGGGCGATCTGGCAATTCACGGACGCTAAAATAAAAAACCTCTCGCTTGAGAGGTTTTTTTTGCCGGGTGGCGCTTCGCTTACCCGGCAAACAGGCCGCACCGAATTACAACATATTACCCTTCGCCGGGCAGCGCTCCAGCAACTCCACGCTACCATCCTCGTTCTGCTGCTCCAGCATAATGTCAAAACCCCACAGACGGTGCACGTGCTTCAGAACTTCCTTGCGCCCCTTATCCAGCGGCGCGCGGTTGTGCGGGATATAGCGCAGCGTCAGGGAGCGATCCCCGCGCAGATCCACATTCCAGACCTGAATATTCGGTTCCAGATTGCTCAGGTTGTACTGGGCCGAGAGGCGGGAGCGGATCTCGCGATATCCCTCTTCGTTGTGGATAGCTGAAATCTCCAGATAATTGTTGTGATCGTCATCCAGCACCGTAAACAGGCGGAAATCACGCATCACTTTCGGGGACAGGAACTGGCTGATAAAACTCTCGTCCTTGAAGTCGCGCATCGCGAAGTGCAGCGTCTCCAGCCAGTCGGAACCGGCGATATCCGGGAACCAGTATTTATCCTCTTCCGTCGGGTTCTGACAGATACGCTTGATGTCCTGGAACATCGCAAAGCCCAGCGCGTACGGGTTGATGCCGCTGTACCACGGGCTGTTGTAAGGCGGCTGGAACACCACGTTAGTGTGGCTGTGCAGGAACTCCAGCATAAAGCGCTCGGTCACTTTGCCTTCATCGTACAGATGATTCAGGATGGTGTAGTGCCAGAAGGTCGCCCAGCCTTCGTTCATCACCTGGGTCTGTTTTTGCGGATAGAAGTACTGGCTCACCTTACGCACGATGCGCAGGATCTCACGCTGCCACGGCTCCAGCAGCGGGGCGTTCTTCTCCATAAAGTAGAGCAAATTCTCCTGCGGCTCGGAGGGATAACGGCGCGCTTCAGGCACCGCTTTCTCCTCTTCCCGTTTCGGCAGGGTACGCCACAGCGTATTCACCTGGCTTTGCAGATACTCCTCGCGGCTTTTCTGCCGGGCTTTCTCCTCCTGCAGGGAGATCTTCTGCGGACGTTTATAACGATCCACGCCGTAGTTCATCAACGCGTGGCACGAGTCCAGCAGCTTCTCAACCTCTTCCACCCCGTAGCGCTCTTCACACTCGGTGATGTAGTTCCGGGCGAAGATCAGGTAATCGACAATCGAACTGGCGTCGGTCCAGCTGCGGAACAGGTAGTTATTTTTGAAAAACGAGTTATGCCCGTAGCAGGCGTGCGCCATCACCAGCGCCTGCATGGTGATGGTGTTCTCTTCCATCAGGTAGGCTATACACGGATTGGAGTTGATGACGATCTCATACGCCAGCCCCTGCTGGCCGTGTTTATACAGGCGTTCGGTCTCAATGAATTTTTTACCAAACGACCAGTGGGTATAGTTGATGGGCATCCCAACGCTCGAGTAAGCGTCCATCATCTGTTCAGAAGTAATGACTTCGATTTGATGGGGGTAGGCGTCCAGACGGTAGAGTTTCGCCACCCGATCAATTTCCGCCAGATAGGTGTCCAGCAGCTCGAATGTCCAGTCGGGTCCATCGCTCAGACGTGTGGTGTCCTTATTCATGGAATCAATAGTAGCCATTAGCGCGCCCTCGTTGTTGGTAGCTCTCTCTGTCTGGAGAACCTCTTTTCAAGCATAGAACACAGCATTCAAAAGCGTGCTGGCACGCTATTTTTTTTCTTTGCGATTTCCCGTCGCGGCGATGGCGAAAACGGGGTGGTCAACAGCATAATCTGCTGGTTAAAAATGCCGCGCAGCAGGAGATGCCAAATACCCTCCAGCCCCGTCATATGGGGAAGGTGTGAGGTAAGTCACCATAAAAAATGCCTATGTTGAATAATATTTTCAGCTGGGTTATCAATATGTAACCAGAAGATTGTTCTTTTGCTTATAAATGGAGTGGCTATGCGTGTTGTCATACTGGGAAGTGGCGTCGTTGGCGTAACCAGCGCCTGGTACTTAAGTCAGGCCGGGCACGATGTGACCGTTATCGATCGGGAACCGGGTCCGGCACTGGAGACCAGTGCTGCGAATGCCGGACAAATCTCTCCGGGCTACGCGGCGCCGTGGGCGGCACCGGGCGTTCCGCTGAAGGCGATTAAGTGGATGTTCCAGCGCCATGCGCCGCTGGCGATCAGCCTCGACGGCACGCAGTTCCAGCTCAAGTGGATGTGGCAGATGCTGCGCAACTGCGACACCTCGCACTATATGGAAAACAAAGGGCGGATGGTGCGTCTGGCGGAGTACAGCCGCGACTGCCTGAAAGCGCTGCGCGCCTCCACCGGCATCCAGTATGAAGGCCGTCAGGGGGGCACCCTGCAGCTGTTCCGTACCGCCCAGCAGTACGAAAACGCCACCCGTGATATCGCCGTCCTCGAGGACGCGGGCGTCCCGTATCAACTGCTGGAAGCCAGCCAGCTGGCGCAGGTGGAACCGGCCCTCGCCGAGGTGGCGCACAAGCTGACCGGCGGTCTGCGTCTGCCCAATGACGAAACCGGCGACTGCCAGCTCTTTACCCAGAATCTGGCACAGATGGCAGAGCAGGCGGGCGTCAAATTCCGCTACAACACCGCCGTCGATAAGCTGCTGTATGAAGGGGATAACATCTACGGCGTGCTCTGTGGCGATGAAGTGGTCAAGGCCGACGCTTACGTCATGGCCTTCGGCTCATACTCCACCGCCATGCTGAAAGGCATTGTGGATATTCCGGTCTACCCGCTGAAGGGGTATTCGCTCACCATCCCGGTGAAAGAGGACAGCGGCGCCCCGGTTTCAACTATCCTTGATGAAACATACAAAATCGCGATCACCCGTTTTGACAACCGGATCCGCGTGGGAGGAATGGCGGAAATCGTCGGCTTTAACACTGAGCTGCTGCAACCGCGTCGGGAAACGCTGGAGATGGTCGTTGGCGACCTGTTCCCGCGCGGCGGCTTTATTGAACAGGCGACCTTCTGGACCGGGCTGCGTCCAATGACCCCGGACGGCACTCCGGTAGTCGGGCGGACACCGTTTAAAAACCTGTGGCTGAACACCGGACACGGTACCCTGGGCTGGACAATGGCCTGCGGTTCAGGGCAGCTACTCAGTGATTTGATCTCCGGGCGCACACCCGCTATTCCGTTCGATGATTTAAGCGTTGCGCGCTACCGTCCGGGGTTCACGCCGTCACGTCCACAGCATTTACACGGCGCGCATAACTAACAAGGAGTCGTCATGTCCCGTCCCGTTCTGGCTCAGCTGGATCTGCAGGCCCTGAAGGATAACCTGCAAATTGTCCGTCGCGCTGCGCCAGCTTCACGCGTCTGGACGGTGGTCAAAGCTAACGCTTATGGCCACGGTCTGGATCGCGTCTGGAGTGCATTAAGCGCGACTGATGGTTTTGCGCTACTCAATCTCGAAGAGGCGATCCTGCTGCGCGAGCGCGGCTGGAAAGGACCGATCCTGATGCTCGAAGGCTTTTTCCACGCAGATGAGCTGCCCCTGTTTGATAAGTACCGCCTGACCACCAGCGTGCACAGCAACTGGCAGGTCAAGGCGCTCCAGAATGCCAGGCTCCACGCCCCGCTCGATATTTATCTGAAAGTGAACAGCGGCATGAACCGTCTCGGTTTCCAGCCGGAGCGCGTTCACAGCGTCTGGCAACAGCTGCGGGCGCTGAAGAACGTCGGGGAGATGACCCTGATGGCCCATTTCGCCGATGCGGAAAAGCCGGAGGGCATTGCCGAACCGATGAAGCGCATCGAGCAGGCGGCAGAGGGGCTGGATTGCCCGCGCTCGCTCTCTAACTCGGCGGCGACGCTCTGGCATCCGGAGGCGCATTTTGACTGGGTGCGTCCGGGGATCGTCCTGTATGGCGCGTCACCGTCCGGGCAGTGGCAGGATATCGCCAACAGCGGCCTGAAGCCGGTGATGACCCTGCGCAGCGAAATTATCGGCGTTCAGACCCTGAAGGCGGGGGATACCGTAGGCTACGGCAGCCGCTACCGCGCCCCGGGCGAGCAGCGGATCGGCATTGTCGCCGGAGGCTACGCCGACGGCTATCCGCGCATTGCCCCGTCCGGTACCCCGGTATGGGTGGACGGCGTGCGTACCGGCACGGTCGGTACCGTGTCGATGGATATGCTGGCGATTGACCTGACTCCGTGCCCGCAGGCGGGGATCGGTACGCCGGTTGAGCTGTGGGGCAACGAGGTGAAAGTTGACGACGTTGCCGCCGCAGCGGGCACCGTCGGGTATGAGTTGTTAACCGCGCTAGCGCCGCGGGTGCCGGTGGTTACGATATAAAAGCAGTTTTGTAGGCCGGGTAAGGCGTAGCCGCCACCCGGCATCAGCACCGGAGTCAAACGCCGGGTGGCGCTTACGCTTACCCGGCCTACTCTTCAGCATCCTCCGCCACGCGGACACCCACCTTCAGCACCGCGTTATCTTCTTTCTCTGCCACCGTCCAGATCATCCCGGCGAACTCCACCTGGTCACCCACGACCGGTGCGGCACCCAGCAGCTTCTGCACAATCTCGCCCAGCGTCTGCTGGTTATCGCGATACTCCAGCCCCTCTTCCAGGCCGTAGATCAACGCCACGTCGGCGAATTTGGCGCTGGCTTCCAGAATAAAGTCCCCGAAGAAGCGCTGATCCAGCGCCACCGGCGGCGACTGGCTGAACAGCTTGCCGAGGGCAGGAAGGTCATGCTCCCGGCCAATCACGCAGAGAATATCCCCTTCGCGCAGCCGGGTACTGCCGGTCGGGTGCAGCAGGGCGTTATCGCGAAACAGGGCGGCAATGCGCGTCTCTTCCGGCATATGCAGATCGCGCAGCGAGGCGCCCACGCACCACTTATCGGCGCTGAGCTGATAAACAAACTGCTCCCACGGATTTTCGGGGTGAATATCCAGCCCGACGCGGGAGACCGGCCAGCCCACCGGCGGGATCACTACGCGGGCCTTTTTCGCCGCCCACGACAGGGACGTGCCCTGGAACAGCAGCGACACCAGCACCACGAAGAACGCCACGTTGAAGAACAGACGGGAATTATCCAGCCCGGCCATCATCGGGAATACCGCGAGGATGATAGGCACCGCGCCGCGCAGTCCCACCCAGCTGATAAACACCCGCTCGCGCAGATTAAAGCCCCGGAACGGCAGCAGACCGGCAAACACCGACAGCGGACGGGCAAAGAAGATCATCCACAGTGACAGCAGCAGCGCCGGAATGGCAATTGGCAGCAGATCCGACGGCGTCACCAGCAGCCCCAGCACCAGGAACATGCCGATCTGTGCCAGCCACGCCAGGCCGTCGAAGTTTTGCAGAATGCCAAAGCGGTTGCGGATAGGGCGATTGCCGAGCAGGAAGCCGCACAGATAGACCGCCAGAATGCCGCTGCCGTCCATCGCCGTGGTGAGGGCGAAAATCAAAATCCCGCCGCTCAGCGCCAGCAGCGGATAGAGCCCCGCCGGGAGCGAAATACGGTTGATCATCTGTTGCAGCAGATAGCCCCCGCCGAGGCCAATGATGATGCCTAAGCCAAACTGCTGAAGGATGTGCCAGGCGAACATCCAGCTCAGACCGGTTTCATGCTGCTGGATCATCTCAATCAGGGTGATGGTCAGAAACACCGCCATCGGATCGTTACTGCCGGATTCAATCTCCAGCGTCGAGCCGACACGTTCGTTCAGCCCTTTGCCGCCGAGCAGCGAGAAGACCGCCGCGGCGTCGGTTGAGCCCACAATCGCGCCAATCAGCAGCCCTTCCATAATGTCCAACTTAAACAGCCACGCCGCCATCATCCCGGTCAGGCCGGAGGTGATAAGCACCCCGACCGTCGCCAGCGACAGGGCCGGTCCCAGCGCCACGCGAAACGAACTGGCCTGGGTGCGCATCCCGCCATCCAGCAGGATCACCGCCAGGGCGAGGTTACTGATCATGTACGCAAACGGGTAATTATCGAAGGGAATACCGCCGATGCCATCAACCCCCGCCAGCATGCCGATGGCGAGGAAAATAACCAGAATGGGGATGCCAAGACGTGACGAAAATGAACTCAATAAAATACTGCAGGTTACAAGAACTGAACCCAGGATAAAAAGACTGATTATTGCTGCGGCATCCAATGTTTGCGTACTCCCTGCCCGACGTGGTGACTGTTATTAAAACCCTAACATATTAACGCCCCTCACAGCGCGGAAATCGGGCGTTTAAGGGGCTTTTTTTATGCCTTTAACACCGGATGACCGCTCAACGTTAAAGAACTTCCCCTTGATATATGAACCAGCGTCGCCTGTGCGCCAATCGGCAGGGTGACGGTTTGCTGTTCATGGCCGAAATCGAGCCCGCTGATAATCGGCACCGACACCCGGGCGCGCAGATAATCGATCATGGTCGCAAGAGAGTATCCGGCATCGTAATCGTTGGGAGTTGCCCCGCTGAAGCTGCCGAGCACAATCGCCCGCTGGCGGTCGAGAATGCCCGCGTGAAGCAGCTGGAGCAGCATACGTTCGACGCGGAACGGGTGTTCGTTGATGTCTTCCAGCACCAGGATGCCGTTCTCAATGGCGGGGAGCCATGGGGTGCCGATGAGTGACACCACCATCGCCAGATTGCCGCCCCATAGCTGGCCTTCGCATTCGCACTGCGGGCCATCGCCCTGCCACTCGACGGAGTAGGTAGAATTACGCAGCGCCCGCCAGAAATGGTCTACAGTGAAGGCGTTCAGTTCTGGCGCACCGAAATTGCCCGCCAGCATCGGGCCGCTGAAGGTGATGACGTTGTGCAGCGCCAGCAGGCCCAGCTGGATCACGGTAAAATCACTGTGACCGCAGATAAGCAAAGGGTCCTGCTGCTGACGTTTCGCCAGCCCCTGCCAGTCGATCTGCCCCAGCAAGCGGCTGGCACCGTAGCCGCCGCGTACCGCCAGCACAATCTGGTTGGCCCCGGGCAGGTGGGTGAGGGCGTTGATATCATTCAGGCGCGCAGCCTCGGTACCGGCAAATCGCTGCTGGCGGCGGGGTATAATCGTCTGATTTTGTACCTGATGGCCCTCTTCCATTAATCGCGCCACGCCCCGTTGCGCCGCTTCCTGATTAATGCAGTAACCTGATGGTGCGATGAGATGAAACTGAGACATGGCATTTCCTTGCTGACTTATAAAGCTGAATGTATATATCATGCCGCCTGAGCGCGTCCTTCATCAAGCGGAGGATAGGGTAACAGCGATGAATGACCATAAGGACAGATGACGTGAAATTAAGATGGTTTGCTTTTTTGATTGTGTTGCTTGCAGGATGCAGTTCAAAGCAGGATTACCAGAAGCCGGAATGGAACCCGGAAGTTCCGGTTAAACGGGCGATGCAGTGGATGCCGATCAGTGAAAAAGCCGGTGAAGCCTGGGGCGTCAGTCCGCGTCTGGTGACGGCCATCATTGCGGTGGAGTCGGGCGGTAACCCGAATCTGGTCAGTAAATCGAACGCGGTGGGCCTGATGCAGCTTAAAGCCTCCACCGCCGGGCGCGAGGTTTACCGGCACATGGGCTGGAGCGGGCAACCCTCCACCAGCGAGCTGAAAAACCCGGAGCGCAATATCTCCATGGGTACCGCCTATCTGAGCATTCTGGAGCACGGGATCCTGAACGGAATCGACGATCCGGAAGTAATGCAGTATGCGCTGGTGGTTTCGTACGTAAACGGCGCGGGCGCGCTGCTGCGTACCTTCTCGTCGGATCGCAAAAAGGCGATAGCCGAAATCAACGATATGGATAAAGACGAGTTCTTTGAGCATGTCGTCAATAACCACCCCGCACCGCAGGCACCGCGCTATATCTGGAAAGTGCAGAAAGCGATGGACGCCATGTAATCGGCTGCCGGGCAGCGTCGCGCTGCCCGGTGGCGATCAACGCACTTTGTTAGCACGTTCCCGCGCTTCGCGCTCCAGCGAGTAGATGATCCGCTGCAGCTCGCGCTCCGGCCCTGGCCCGACGTTAAGAAAACGGAAGCTCAGACGCGGCGTGGTGATGGTTTCGTTTTTGCTATCCACCACTTTACGCTCGCTCACCGTGATCAGCTGCGCATCGAAAAAGAAGCGACCCCAGCCGCCCATATCCAGTTCGATCTGCGAAAAACGCATCCCTTCCACCAGACCTTCCGGTTTGGCGGTATCCATCAGCGCACCCATGCCGCCGAGCGACAGGTCGTGCAGACGAAAACGGATCACGCTCTTGTCCGGCATTTTGGCTTTGCAGAAGTAGGCCGGATGCAGCGGGGCGCTGATACGGAAATATTCCCGGCGCTGAATGCTCCACACCGATGTCGGAAGGGAGGTGATAAAGGCGGGCAGGGACTGGTAATTGCCCTGCTCAATGCGCGGCAGTTCGAATTCGACTTTCGCTCCCTGGGTATCAGCGGCCACGGTGATGTTTTCTGCGCGCAGCACCGCGCGGTTTTCATACTCCTGACTGCCCAAATCCATGACCAGGCGCTCCGGGGTCGCATCCAGAACTTTGCTGATGAACTGGTTGCTGCCCCAGCTGATGCGGACAGGTACGTCATTTTTTTGCAGATCGCGTATTACACCTAGCACCGCCAGCGGATTCGTTTTCAGGAACTGCTCACTGTAATTACTCACGCCCCAGGGCTCCTTCATTGATGACAGTCTGTGGATGCGTTATCGGCACGCTGGCGCGGAACTTAATACAAACCGGTAATTATTTTTTTCGCCTCAGCCGCAATTAAGTCGGTGTAGTAAAACTGGTTTTCCCGCTATTGCCTATACTTAGTATTACCTGCGCGGGCCGGTGTTCCGCACGGGCTTAACTCTGCAAGAGGGCATTGCTATGGGTATCATCGCCTGGATTGTATTTGGTCTGATTGCTGGCGTTATCGCGAAATTCATCATGCCGGGACGTGATGGCGGCGGCTTTATTGTGACCTGTATCCTTGGGGTCGTAGGTGCGGTTGTCGGCGGCTGGCTGGCAACGATGTTTGGCATCGGCGGCAGTGTATCCGGATTTAACCTGCAAAGTTTTCTGGTGGCTGTGGTGGGTGCCATTATCGTGCTACTTGTTTACAGAATGGTGCGACGCGCCTGAAACGTATAAAACGGCTCTTGTTTAGAGCCGTTTTTTTGTGGCCTGCACCGGTGCAACATGCCGGGTGGCGGCTGCGCCTTACCCGGCCTACATGTCGCCTTTGACCTTCCAGGCCCGGCAAGCGTAGCGCCGCCAGGCGGCCTGGAGGTTACTGCTGGCCGACACTTTTCTGTGCGTCTGCCGGTTCATCATTGGCCGCTGGCTGGTCACTGGTTGTCGATGGCGTCGTGCTTACCGACGCATCATTGGCCGCGGGCTGCGTGGCGGGCACTTTGTCGCAAGGATTGGCCTGCGGACAAACCAGATCCAGCATCTTCAGCGTCACGCCGTTGGTCCAGCCAAAGCCGTCCTGCAATGGATATTCGCCACCGCCGCCGCCGGTGCCGGTCGTCGAGACATCATACTTCTCCACCAGCTTCTGCTCGCGATCGTAGGTGTGCTGAACGTTAGTGAGGAAGCGCCACGTCACGTCCATCGCCACTTTTTTATGGCCGTAGTTCTGCAAACCTTCGGTCGCCACCCACTGCAACGGAGCCCAGCCGTTAGGCGCATCCCACTGCTGGCCGCTGTTGACGGTGGTGGTCGAAATGCCCCCGGCTTTCAGCAGCTGGGCTTCAGCGGCCTTCGCCGTTTTGTCCGCGCGCTCCTGCGAGGCGGCATTGACATACAGCGGGAACAGCGCCGCGGCGGTCAGCTGATCGCGAACCTGTTTGTTTTTCAGATCGTAATCGGCGTACCAGCCCTGTTTGTCGTTCCACAGATAGCGTTCCATCGCTTTCTGACGATCGGCGGCCAGACCCTCGTAGCGGCTGGCGGCTTCGCTGTCACCCCCGTCCTGGCTGGCCTTCGCCAGCAGTTTCTCCATCTTGAACATCAGGGCGTTCAGATCCACCGGCACGATGCTGGTGGTGCGGATCGTCCCCAGCTGCTGCGGATCGTCCATCCAGCGCGAGCTGAAGTCCCAGCCGGAAGCGGCGGCAGAGCGCAGATCCCGGTAGATCTCGGTCGCCGGGCGGCTGGGGTATTTTTTCGCGGTGTTGATGTCATCCAGCCAGGATTCCGGGCGTGGCGTATCGCGATTATCCCAGTAGCGGTTAAGCACTGCGCCATCGTCCAGCTTCACTACGCGCTGGCTGGCCTGGCCCGCCTGCAGGGCATCCACCCCCTCCATCCAGTAGGCATACTCTTTTTCCATCTGCGGACGGTACTTCTTCAGGGCGTCTTTATCGTGCGTCGCCAGCAGTTCGACCATCAGGGCAAAGAACGGCGGCTGGGAGCGGCTCAGGTAGTAGCTGCGGTTGCCGTTAGGGATGTGGCCCCAGCTGTTGAGCTCATAGGCGAAGTTGTCCACCATGCTGGCGACTTTGTCCCAGTGGCCGCTCTCCGCGAGCCCGAGCATGGTGAAGTAGCTGTCCCAGTAGTAGATCTCACGGAAGCGCCCGCCCGGCACCACGTAAGGTTGCGGCAGCGGCAGCAGCGAATCCCACTTCCCGGCGCTGGAGGTGGTGCGCGTCAGCACCGGCCACAGCCCGTCGATATGGGCCCGCAGGGTCTGACCCGCTGGCGGCACATATTTCTCTTTTTCGGTCGGCAGGGTGAAGTTCATCTCCACGAAGTGGCGCAGATCGAACCCGGACTGTTTACGCTGCATGTGGTAGTCGGCGAGGATCGTCTGGGGATCGTTTTTCGGTACGGCATCGGCAAAGGTTTTCTGATCGGGGAAAAGTTTGGCGCTTTGCACGTCGTTAAACAGTGGACCAAACAGAATATCAGGGGCTTGTTTCATTGCGCCGGACGGTTCGTCCGCATAGCTGAAGGCAGTAATCCCAAGCAGGATGCCGCCAATCGCCAGCCGCAGTGCTGCGTGCTGCTGAGGTCTCATCATGGTTGTTCTCCTGGGTTCTCCGGGCAGCGCGACCGCTGCCATTAATCACCTGAAAACCTTAGACGAAACTGAGTGACTTCGTGTGTTCGACACCACATTTTGCGCATATACAGACAATTTACCGTTGCGGATGAAAACGAGCGAAGCCGCTGTTTTTTCTCAGATATGCCGGATCAATTCCCTCATCTGCACTACCTTCATAACCAGGTTTTATGAAAGGGAGTGCCAATGAAATCGTTACCTCTGAATCTTGCTGTCCTGCTGCTTGTCGGCTGCGGCGCGAACAACACCCCGCCACAGGCTCCTCTCCCCGGTAAAGATACCTCTGCCACCCTGAGTACCCTGGAAACGGGGGCTCAGGTTATCCAGTCGCGGCCGCCGGTGGAGGCTATTAGTGCGTATCTGGACGGTTTTCATTTTTACAGCGGGGATAAAAACGGGCAGATGGAGGCCCATCACTACGTGACCGTGCTCAATGAAGAGGTTATGCAGGCGGTCATCTATGACGGCAATACCAAAGATGCCCGCCTGATGGGGGTGGAGTACATCATCAGCGAGCGCCTGTTTAACACCCTGCCGCCGGAGGAGAAACAGCTCTGGCACAGCCACCAGTACGAAGTGAAATCGGGCAGCCTGGTGGCACCCGGTCTGCCTGCGGTCGCCGACAAGGCGCTGATGAATAAAATCGTCAACACCTACGGCAAAACCTGGCACACCTGGCATACGGATCGCGACAAAACCCTGCCGCTCGGCATCCCGGCGCTGATGATGGGCTTTACCGGAGAGGGACAACTCGATCCGGCGCTGCTGGCCGATCGCGATCGTCGCCTGAAGATCGATACTCAGGAGATCAAAGCCCGGCGGGCCGATATCCTGGCCCACCCGGTAGCGGAAGGGGCCAACGCCTGGCAGCGCGGGGAGGTGATTCAGCTTAAGCGCGTGCAGGGCAGCGGAGAACACGGGCACGGCGACACTGCGCATTTTGGTGCGTCTGAAAAAAGTGAAAACCAGAAACAGCCTTAGTTACCGCAACTTAGGCGTGGCGCGGCATTGAAGATGATCGTTTAAAAATTATACTGGATATTTGAACAGGTATTTGTATACTATTAGAGCAAATTACCCGAGTAATGTATGAGTGAGGGGTGAAACCTATGGTAATTCCTGTTGAAACTTTCCAGTCCAGTGGCCAGCTTGCCACCATCAGCAGTCGCGAAATCGCGAAGCTGACCGGTATTGCCCATACCGAGGTGAAGCGTATGGTGCAAAGCCTGGAAACGGCGCAGCGTCTTTCGCAGCCGGTCACGACCAGCCTGTATGAGCGCGAAGGTGAAATGCGGCAGGAGTTTTTGCTGAACAAACGGGACTCCCTGCTGACGGTTTCACGTATCTCCCCGGGCTTCACTGCCGCCATGCTCGATCGCTGGCAGGAGCAGGAGAGAAACGTCAATATCCCGGACTTCACCAACCCGGCGGCGGCAGCGCGCGCCTGGGCCGAGCAGTATGAAAAGCGCCAGCGCGCAGAAGAGCAGCTTGCGCTCTGGGCCCCAAAGGCGGCGTTCTTTGATCAGTTCGTGCAGGTGAAGGAGTCGCTGGGCTTCCGCCAGCTCTGTAAGATCCTCAAGGCCAAAGAGCCCCAGTTCCGCGAGTTTCTGCTGGAGCGCAACATCATGCAGCGCGTCGGCGGCAACCTGGTCCCGCCGCAGCACCACATCGATGCGGGCTACTTTACCCTGCACAGCGGCGTGGGTGAAAACGAGCGCACCTGGTCTCAGGCACGCTTTACCGCGCGCGGCGTAAAATGGGTGGCTGACCTGTGGGCCAAACACCTGTCAACCCTGGCCATTGAGATGCCCCGGGCGGAGCGCACCGAAGGCGCGCCTGTCCAGCAGAGCTGGCTGTAACTCTCCGGGCCGGTCAGATCTCCTGTGGGGTCTGACTGGCTTCGCGTAGTGCCCCCGGCGACTGGCCGACAATCCGCTTAAACGCCCGGCTGAAGGCCGCCAGCGAACTGTAGCCGAGGCGCAATGCCACGGTTTCAATGGCCTGATTCTCCTGACCGATATACTGGATCGCCAGCCGCATCCGCAGCTCGCTCAGGTACTTCGCTGGCGTGGTGCCGGTGGCTGAGAGAAAACGCTCGGCAAACACCGACCGCGACGTTCCCGCCTCTTTTGCCAGCTCCGCCACGCTCCAGTTAATGCCCGGCTGCTGGTGCATGGCGTAGATCGCCCGGCTGAGGCGCGGATCGCGCAGAACCTGGATCCAGCCGGTGGCCTTGCCGCACCCGGCTTCAACCCAGCCGCGGACAATCAGCGCCGCCACCACGTCCGCCAGCCGGGCGAGGATCCCGGCAAAACCGACCTGGCGCGCCATCGACTCCCGCTCCATCGCCACCAGCAGGGGATGGATCTCCGGCCAGGTGGTCATCAGACGGCTGACCATCATCACTTCCGGCATCGCCTTGATCAGCGGCTGCATCCCGCCCAGATCGAAATCCATGCACCCGCTGAATATCACCACGTTCTCGCTGTCCGGACACGGCTCGCAGTGAATGTCGCACACGCTGTTGCAGATCGGCTCGCTGGGGAAGGCCGATACCGGCGTGATGGTGGCGTCATCTCCGGAGAGCAGGGCGTGGGCATCCCCGTTCGGCAGAAAGACCGCGTCACCGCTGTTAAGCTCGAACCGCGCGCCGCTGTGCATCCGCAGGATCGCCGGACCCCGGCTGATAAAGTGGAACTGCGCTTTGCCGGGGGCCGCGCCGAAGGCCACGCCAAAGGGCGCGCTGGCCTCAATGCGGCGGTATTTCACCCCCGACAGGCGCATACCGCGCAGTAATTCACTGATCAAATCTGGCGAGCGAAGGGTCATTTCTCTATTCCCGGACGAATAATCAATAAATGAAGATTATATGTCATAGATCGTCCGCGGTGAACTTCCTATGCTTTGCGACATACGTCACATTTTCATAACGGGAGTATTACAAATGCATTCATCCATCGTCGCAAACGAGGCCAGCGCCCCGGCCAGACCGGCCTGGCGCGCGGTCTGGTCCCTGGGGCTCGGGGTGTTCGGGTTGATCGTTGCCGAGTTTCTGCCTGCCAGCCTGCTGACGCCCATGGCCGCCAGTCTGGGGGTCAGCGAAGGGGTCGCCGGGCAGTCGGTGACCGCCACCGCGCTGGTGGCGCTGGTCACCGGCCTGTTGATCACCCCGGCAACCAAAAGCATCGACCGCCGCTGGGTGCTGATGTTCTTCTCCGTGCTGCAGATCGTCTCCAGCCTGCTGGTGGCCTTTGCACCGTCGCTGGAGGTACTGCTGAGCGGACGCCTGCTGCTGGGGGTAGCGATAGGCGGCTTCTGGGCGATGTCCACCGCCACCGCGATGCGGCTGGTGCCCGCCAGCGATGTGCCTAAAGCGCTTGCAATTATCTTCTCCGGGGTGTCGATTGCCACCGTGGTGGCCGCGCCGCTGGGGAGCTATCTCGGCAGCCTGATCGGCTGGCGTAACGTCTTTATTCTCTGCGTGGTGCCCAGCGCCCTGGCTCTGCTGTGGCAGCTGTGGGTTCTGCCGTCGATGCGTCCGGAAAACAGCGGCAGCCTCGGCACTCTGGTGCGGGTGCTGCGCCGTCCGGGAATGGTGGGCGGCCTGCTGGCCACCATCCTGATCTTCAGCGGCCATTTCGCCTTCTTTACCTACCTGCGTCCGTTCCTTGAGACGGTGGGGCAGGTGAGCGTGGAGACCATCTCGCTGATCCTGCTGGGCTTTGGCGTGGCGAACTTCGTCGGCACCTCCATTGCCGGGCATCTGCTGGCCCGCAACCTGCGCCTGACTCTGGCGCTGGTACCGTTGGCGATGGGCATGCTGGCGTTGCTGATGGTGGCGTTCGGACATCTGGCGCTGGTGGACGGCCTGCTGGTGAGCCTGTGGGGCTTTGCGTTTGGTCTGGTGCCGGTGGGCTGGTCAACCTGGCTTGCAACCACCGTCACCGACGAAGCCGAAAGCGCAGGTGGGTTGATGGTGGCCTCGATCCAGCTGGCGATCAGCGCCGGTGCCGCCGGGGGCGGAGCAGTATTCGATCTCAACGGGGCGAGCGGGGTGTTTACCGCCAGCGGCGTGCTGCTGGTAGCGGCAATGGTGATGGTATTTGCCGGGGTGCGGGTTAAACCGGTCACAGCGGAATAAGTTTGTGCCCGGCGGCGCTACGCTTGCCGGGCCTACGAAGTCAAAATCGACCTGTAGGCCGGGTAAGGCGTAGCCGCCACCCGGCAATCTTGCACAGGTGCTAAAAATCACCCGTTCGTCGGCAACCCTTTCAACGACTCTGCCTGCTTCGTTGCGTGCTTCATCGGGATCAAGGCAATCACCGCCGCACCCAGCACGAGGAAACCGGCCACCATGAAGATCCCGGCGTTGAAGTTGCCGGTGATATCTTTCATCAGCCCCATCAGCAGCGGCCCCAGCGCGGCACCGGTCATCCCGGTGGCGTTGATCACCGCAATACCCAACGCGCGGGCACGCAGGGAGATGGAACGATCCGGGGTGGTCCAGAAGATCACCATCGCGGCAAAGGCACCCGACGAGGCCATCACGATCCCGGTGAACTGCAGCATCGGATTGGTGCTGGTGGCGGTCAGGATCCAGCCTGCGGCGGCAAACAGGTACGGCAGCAGGGTGTGGATCTTACGCTCGTTGCGCTTGTCGGAACGTTTACTCCACCAGACCATCGCCACAATCGTACACACCTGCGGAATGGCGCTCAGGATCCCGATGGTCACGTTGCTGCTCTCTTCGCTGATGCTGCGCAGGATCAGCGGGGTCCAGACGCTCAGGGCGCTGAGGGTGTTGGTCAGGCAGAAGTAGGCCAGGGTGTAGAGCATGATGGTCGGCGTGAACAGCTCGCGCATCACGCTGCGCTGCTGCGGTACCAGCGTCGCGGCCTGTTCCCGCTCCCGGGTGCTGATGGCGTTCAGGCGATCCGCCTCCAGCATCTCCTTCAGACAGGCTTTGTCATCCTGGGTCAACCAGCGCGCTTTATCCGGGCTGTCATCCAGCCAGAACCAGACCACGAAGCCCAGGATCACCGACGGGAAGCCTTCCAGCAGGAACAGCCACTGCCAACCCTTCAGGTTCATCACCCCATCGAGGTTCAGGATGTACCCGGAGGCCAGCGACCCCAGCGCCATCGTCACCGGCATGGCAATCATAAACAGGGCGTTGGCGCGGGCGCGGTAGTGCGCCGGGAACCAGAACGTTAAATACAACAGCAGCCCCGGCAGGAAGCCCGCTTCGGCAATCCCCACCAGCATACGCAGCACATACAGGCTGTTAGGGCCGGTGGCGAACATAGTGGCCGTGGACGCAATCCCCCACACCACCATCAGAATAGCGATCCAGCGGCGGGCGCCCACCACGCTCAGCATCACGTTGCTGGGGATCCCGCAGATGACATACATCACGTAAAACAGCGTGGTTGCCAGGCCAAACATGGTGCTGGTGAGGCCCAGATCTTTGCCCATCGTCAGTCCGGCAAAGCCGATATTGATGCGATCCAGATACGAAAAGACGAACAGAATGAACAAAAAAGTGATCAATCTCCGGAACAACTTTTTGATCACTCGCTGTTGACGCGGATCGAGCGTGCCGTCAGCAGACGAAGGCGGACCCAGCACGTTGTCACGTGTCTGTTCCATCGATGGGCTGTCGTTCATGAAATGCTCCACATAGCGGTTAGAGGTATTGTTGTTATTTCGTGCAAGCTGAACACGTGCGCTAACGTATAGGAAACCGCACATATGAACGTCAATGTTCTGTTTAAAAAATGATACGCAAATGTTAATCACGTAGCGTTTTCGAATCATAATGCGATATCGATCGGCTTTTGTGGCGCGGCGATTTGTTAACAGCCCGGGGCAGGGTGCGATCGGGCTATAGCGGGCGGTCAATAGCGGGTATAATTGCGGCCATTGCATCACTTCTGGAACGTCATTTCATGAGTCAAACGAAGACATCGTCAGACACCGGCCCCACTTTTCACCGCGAAGAGTTCCCCTTCTACTGGATCGTCAACGTCTACGCGCGCTACACGCAAGTTATGGAAATCACACTGAAAAAGGTGCAGCTCGATGTGTCCCGCTTTCGGGTGCTGATGATTACCGAGCAGTACGGTAAGGCCAGCATCTCGCAGATCTCCGAATACGCCATGACTAAAATGCCCACCGTCACCAAAATCGTCGGTCGGTTGCGCGATGACGGTCTGGTCACCACCGCCAGCAGCGTACAGGACGCCAGAGTCACCGAGGTGATGCTCACCGATGCCGGACGCGAAAAAGTGACCGAGGCACACCGTCTTGCCAGCAAGGTTTTCGAGAAGGGTTTTAAGGGCATGACCGCCGCCCAGATGGAAAAAATGAACCTCTTCCTGTCGAAGGTGCTCGACAACCTCAACGAGCTTTGAAGCTGCCACAGGGAGAATTGCGGTTTTGTGACAGCCGTAGATATTTGTTATAACCTACTGTAAATAAATGATTTTATAAACAGGCCGTCCTGATTGTCAGGGCGGCTTTTTTTTGATTCCCGCGCAGGCTTTATTGTTATTTTTCATCATCCTGACCCACTTATCCACATGTGTTAACAAAATGTTTCATTGTTATTTTTTCGTAAAATTAACGTGAAATATTACTTGAATATTCATCTAAATATTCCATGATTGACCTGAGCAAACGTGGGTCGAACCGCAGCGAAGACTGCCCGGCCCGAATGTGATTCGTTTTTTCTGGTTAAGGTGCGAATTATGCAGCCCGTTACTGAGAGCAATGGTTACGTCGCGCAGTTTACCCTTGGTGAGGGCGACCTGCGCTTCGCGGTGAAAGACACCCTCGACATCGCAGGCTTTCCGACCCGTGCAGGCTGCCCGGCGCTGGCGGCAAACCCGGTGGCAGCAACGCACGCCGACGTGGTTGCGACCCTTCTCGGGAAGAACTGCGTCCTGACCGGAAAAACCACCCTGCATGAACTGGCGTTTGGCGTCACCGGGATCAACCCCTGGGGCGGCACGCCGGTTAACCCGCAGTTTCCTGACCTGATCCCCGGCGGCTCCTCCAGCGGCTCTGCCGCGGTAGTGGCTTCCGGCGAGGTCGATTTTGCCCTCGGCACCGACACCGGCGGCTCGGTGCGCATGCCTGCCGCCTGCTGCGGGATCCTCGGCTTAAAGCCAACTTACGGCCAGCTTAGCCGGGAAGGGGTGATGCCCGCCCAAAGCTCGCTGGACTGCGTAGGGATCTTCGCCCGCCGCGCCGAGGTGCTGCGCGAGGTACTGGCCCGTCTGGGGCTGCCGGTTGACGCCCCATTACAGACGATGCCCGCCATCGGCTTTATCCCGGCGGCGCTCGTCGACATCGACTCGCTGCTGCTGAATTTCCTGGCGCAGGCTGACCTGCGTCCCCATCAGGTTGAGCTCCCGCTGCTGGGCGATGCCCATCGCGCCGGGCTGACCATCATCAGCCACGAAAACTGGCAGGCGTTTAACCCGCTCCTGAGCGATGAGCGGCTCTCCGCCGATGTCGCTACCCGCATCCGCGTCGGGGCCGATATCGATGCCGGTGCCCTGCATGCCGCAGAAACCATCCGCCAGGTCTTTACCGCCCAGGTGGATGCCCAACTGGCGAAAACCCCTCTGCTGGCGCTGGCAACCCTGCCGGAACTGCCGCCAACCCTGGAAGAGGCGAAAGATCCGCTGACCGTGGTGAACCTCACCCGTCTGGTGCGGCCGTTTAACCTCAGCGGCCATCCGGCGCTGACCCTGCCTGCGGGCACGCTAAACGGACGCCCGGTGGCGCTGCAGCTTGTCGCCGCCAAAGGGCAGGAGGGTCTGCTGGTTCAGGCGGCTGAGTGGTTGTCCGGGCGACGACGCCGCTAACTATCCCGCTTTCCCGTTCAGTTTTAACCATAACTCAGTGAGTACCACTCATTGCGGCAGCACTCGTCTCTCTGCGGGCCGCACACTCTTTTGGGAGGAAGCTATGTCTGCCGTTCATGTTCGTGAGGAACTCGTTCCACTGCTGAATGAAGTCGCCACCCGCAGCGCCGATTTTGAGCAACAGCGTCATATCTCTGACGACATCATCGCCCGCTTTAAGCAGATTGGCGTCTATCGCGCCTTAGTCCCAAAAATCTACGGCGGCGAAGAGTGCTCCCCGGCGCAGTTTTGTGAGCTGATCGAGCAGATCGCCACCGCCGATGGCTCCGCAGGCTGGGTCGCCAGCTTCGGCATGAGCCCGTTTTACCTCGGCGCATTGCCGCCGGACACCTTAAAAGAACTCTACCGCGACGGCCCGGACGTGGTCTTTGCCGGTGGCATTTTCCCGCCGCAGAAAGCGGTGCTGGCGGATGGCGGCTACCGCGTCACCGGACGCTGGGGCTTTGCCAGCGGCAGCATGGGCGCCTCGGTGTTTGGCGTCGGGATCCTGCCGGAGAGTGGCGAAACCCTGCCGCGCATGGCGGTGCTGCCGCGTGACAGCGTGCAGATCGACCCGGTGTGGAACACCGTCGGCCTGGCCGGGACCGGGAGCCACGATCTGGTGGTGAACGACGCCTTTGTGCCGCAGGAGTGGACCTTCGTTCGCGGCGGCGCGCTCAACCTGGAAGGGGCGCTCTATCGCTATCCGGTGCTGTCCCTCGCGACCCAGGTGCTGTCGGTGGTGGCGCTTGGCGTCGCCCGCGCGGCACTCAACGAAATCTATGCCATTGCCCATCGCCAGCAGTCGGTCACCGGCGCGCCGCGCCTCGCCGACCGCCCGCAGGCGCAGATGCAGATTGCCCGCTGCGAAGCGGATCTGCGCTCCGCCCGGGCCTGGTTCTACGACGCCATTGACGACGTCTGGCAGTGCATTCTCGCCGGGGATGATCCGGCCTGCGAGCAGATCAACGCCCTGCGGCTGTCGTCCACCCACGTCACCCGCGTGGCCGCCGAGGTAACCCGCCAGGCGCTGGCGCTGAACGGCATGGGCGGCATCACCATGAAAAGCCCGCTGCAACGCTACGTGCGCGACACCATGGTGATCACCCAGCACGCCTTTATGGGCGACCTCTCTTATCTCAACGCCGGTACGGTCTATTTCGGTGGCCAGCCTCTGCCGGGTTATTTGTAATTTTTACGAAAGGAGCAACAGATGAGCCAGACAACAACCTTACGCGTGCTGTTTTGCATCGGCGTGAACCAGAACTTCTTTGACGCCACCCCGGCAGAAGCCAAACAGGTGTGGGCCGCATTCGGCGTGATGATGAAGGGCATCGACGAAACCCAGGGCATCCGCGTCATCGGCAACATGGACGATGACCGCCTGATGGTCGGCCCGTCCACTACTTCGCCGTGGACCACCTACGTGCTGGCCGATGCCGACACCCTCGACAGCGTGGTGGCCGCCTGCAACCTGTTCCGCACCACCCCGGTGGGCGACGGCGACAGCAAACTGTGGAAGTACTGCAAGATCGAAGCCCGCGTCGGTCGCGAACTGATCATTCAGTAACGGAGCGGATCATGAGCCCACAGGATGCGCTGCGTTTACAGCAGCTTGAAGATCAGCAGGCCGCCCGGGTCTGTATCAGCACCTACATGCGGCTGTGCGATCGGCTGGACGACATGGCGACGGTGCAGGCCATCGGGGCCCTGTTCAGCGCAGACGCCTGCTGGGAAGGGCTGGGTGAGCCTTACGCCACCCGGCTGGGAAGACATCAGGGACGCGAGGCGATTGTGGCGATGATGGCGGGCTACGTCCGCACGCCCGCGCACTTCGCCCTGAACGGCCATTTTTTATGCTCCGAAGCGCTGTATCACGATGCCGACGGCGTGCTGCATGGCCGCTGGCAGATGCTGCAAACCTCCGCCTTTACCGCCGGGGGCGCGCATCTGAATGCCGCCGAGCTGCAGATTATTTTCCGTCGCGAGGCGGGTGAGATGACCATGCACCATTTCACCACCCGCAACCTGTTCAGCCGGCCGGTGAGCCACTGGCATGCGGCGGATGCGTTACCTGTCCCTGACAAAAACTAGAACCTCGATCGCCAGCAGGAGAAAGATTATGCAGTGTGACCACATCATCAACGTCAAGAATATCGATACCACCGCGCAGCCGAGCCTGAGCCGGGAAGAGATTGCGGGCCTGGTAAAGCATGACCGCGTCCACACGTCGCTCTACACCTCAGACGAACTCTTCCAGCTGGAGCTGGACCGTATTTTCAGCAAAACCTGGGTCTGGGTGGCGCACGTCAGCGAGATCCCGGAGACCGGCAGCTTCAAAACCACCGAGATCGGCACCCAGCCGGTGATCGTGGTGCGTGATCGTAAAGGCGCGATCCACACCCTGCTGAACCGCTGCCGCCACCGCGCGGCCACCGTCTGCGAGCACCGCAGCGGCAAGACCAACAGCTTCGTCTGCCCGTACCACGGCTGGGGCTACGCCCTCGACGGCAGCCTGCGCGGCGTGCCGCACCCGGAAAGCTATGCCGATCAGCTTGAGAAAAACGAGCTGGGTCTGGTGTCGCTGCGTACCGAACAGTATGCGGGCATGGTCTTCGCCACCTTTAACGACGAGATCGAACCGCTGGAGGATTTCCTCGGCGCGGCGAAGAAGTGGATGGATCTGTTTATGAAGCAGGGGGCGGGCTACCCGATCAAGACCGGGCCTGCGCACCGTTTCCGCTTCCCGGGCAACTGGAAAATTCAGCTGGAGAACACCACCGACGGCTACCACTTCCCGGTGGTGCACCGCTCCTTCCTGAGCTCGGTGGATAAGCAGACCGAAGAGATGCTCAACTTCGTGGACGGCAGCGGCTATGTGGAAGATCTCGGCAACGGCCACAGCGTGATGGTGATGATCCCCGAGCTGGTGGATCTGGAAGCTAACCTCGACGCGCCAATCCCGGAGCGCTTTGTCGAACTGGCTGACGAACTGCGCAAAGATCACGACGAAGAGCAGGTACGCCGCATCGTGCGCGCGGTGGGCGGCTCCGGCTTCAATCTCAACCTGTTCCCGAATATCGCCTGTTCGATGGCCTTCTTCCGCGTATTGCAGCCGATCTCAGTGATGGAAACCGAAATCCACCACGCGGTGATCACCATGGACGGCGGGCCGGAGATTGCCAACCAGGCGCGCCTGCGTCTGCACGAACACTTCCAGGGGCCGATGGGCTTTGGCACCCCGGACGACTCCGAAGCCTGGGAGCGCGTACAGCGCGGGGCCACCGCCGGGGATGATCTGTGGATCATGCTCAACCGCGGACTGGCCGGGGAGTACCGCACCGACGATGGCCTGCGCAGCGACGTCAGCGCCGAGACCGGCATGCGGGCGGCCTATCAGCAGTGGAAAAAATTGATGACGGAGAGCGAAAAATGATGACCCCAGATTCTGTCCTGTTTGCGGCCATGTCCGTAATCAACCTCGAAGGCGATCTGCTGGACCAGGGCGAGTTCAACGCCTGGCTGGAGCTGTGGCAGCGCGACGGCCTGTACGTGGTGCCCATCGACCCGAACGAAACCGATTTTAAAAACACCCTCAACTACGCCTGCGACGATCACCACATGCGCGAGCGCCGGGTGAAGCGCCTCTACAGCGGGGAGTCCATCTCCACCACGCCACGCGCCAGAACGCTGCGCACCCTGTCGCGCTTCCGCCTGCTGGAATCCAGCGAGGATCTGATCGTGGTGCGCGGGGCGCAGTCCCTGTGGGAGCACCGCAAGGGGCACAGCCGCCACTACGCGGCGGACATCACCTGGCACCTCAAGCCGCAGGACGGCAGGTTGCTGATTACCCAAAAGGTGATCTGCCTGGTCAACAGCGACGATGTGCTGCACAGCATCGGCTACATCCTCTGAGGAGCCGCCCATGACGCAAACCGTATTAGTAACCGGCGCCGCCGCCGGTCTCGGCAACGTGATTGCCGCCCACCTGCTGGCGCAGGGATATCAGGTGGTGCTGACCGACGTCGACGCCGCCCGGGCGCAGCAGGCCGCGGATCGCCTGGATAACGGGCAGGGCAGAGTCCTGGCGCTGGGGCTGGATATTCGCCAGCCGCAGGATTTCGCCAAAGCGCTGACGGCCACCCTCGAGCGTTTCGGCAGCCTTGAAGTGCTGGTGAACAACGCCGCGCTGACCCTCGCCACCCCGGTGATGGAGATTGAGGTCGACGAGTTCGACCGGGTGATTTCCACCAACCTGCGCGGCACCTTTGTCGGCTGCCAGACCATGGGGCGCTACTTCGCGGGCAAAGGCTATGGCCGCATCATCAACCTGGCTTCACTGGCCGGGCAGAACGGCGGAACCGCATCCGGGGCCCACTACGCGGCCTCCAAGGGCGGGATCCTGACCCTCACCAAAGTGTTTGCCCGCGAGCTGAGTAAATCCGGCGTGACGGTAAACGCCATTGCCCCGGGCCCGATGGATCTGCCGATGGTTCACGCCCTGGTACCGGAAGAGAAGATGGCCGGACTGCTGCAGATGATCCCGGTCGGCAAATTAGGTGAAGCAGAGTTTGTCGCACAGGCCGTGGCCTTGCTGGCATCAGAGCAGGCGTCGTTTGTCACCGGGGCAACCTGGGACATCAACGGCGGCCTGTTTATGCGTTAAGGAGTCAACATGCTGACATTACAGGTTATCAGGCGGGAGTTGCAGGGCGAGGTAGTCCTGCTGACGCTGGCGCATTCTGACGGTATCGACCTCCCGCCCTTCAGCGCGGGGGCGCATATCGATCTGCATCTGGCAGAAGACCTGGTGCGTCCGTACTCCCTGTGCGGCGACCCAAACGATCGCCGCCACTACCAGCTCGGCATTCTCAAAGAGAGTAAATCCCAGGGGGGCTCTCTTGCCGCCCACGCCCTGAACGAAGGGGATTCGATTCAGGTCAGCGACCCGCGCAACCTGTTTGCGCTGGAGGAAACGGCCAGCCACTGCCTGCTGATTGGCGGCGGGATCGGCATCACCCCGATGCTGGCGATGGCCGCCGAACTGCACGCCAGCGGGCGCTCGTTCAGCCTGCACTACTGCGCCCGGACGCGGGAACAGGCGGCGTTTATCTCTCAACTGGAGCAGGCTCCGTATGCCGACCGCGTTCATCTGCACTTCAGCGATATCCAGCGCCTGAACCTGGCGGCCGTGCTGAGCGACGTTCCGGCCAAAACCCACGTCTACACCTGCGGCCCGACGCGGCTGATGGATGCGGTCAGCGAACAGGCCGCGGCAGCGGGCTATCGCCCGGAGCAGGTGCATCAGGAGTGCTTCAGCGCCGGGGTGATCACCGGCGGGGCGGCCTTTGAAGTGTTCGCCGCCACGAGCGGCATCACCGTGCAGGTGCTGGAGAACCAGAGCATCGTCGAGGCGCTGGCGCTGGCCGGGCTGAAGGTATGCGTCTCCTGCAGGCAGGGGATCTGCGGTAGCTGCCTGACCGACGTGCTGGAAGGCGAGCCGGATCATCGCGACAGCTACCTGACCGACGAAGAGAAAGCCGACGGCGACCAGATTTTGTTGTGTTGTTCCCGGGCAAAGAGCGCCCGTTTAGTTATCGATCTGTGAGGAATTCCTTATGACACTGCAAACCGAATTTCGTAATGCCATGGCGCAACTGGGCAGTGCGGTCTCCGTGATCACCACCGACGGCCCGGCGGGCAAGTTTGGGTTTACCGCCTCTGCCGTCTGCAGCGTCACGGACTCGCCGCCGACGCTGCTGGTGTGCATGAACCGCAACTCCTACGCCCATGAGCCCTTCAAGCAGAACCGGGTCCTGTGCGTCAACGTCCTCTCCAGCGACCACCAGGATCTCTCCGGGATCTTCGCCAACGCCAGCCTGCGCTCCGAGCAACGTTTCGAGTACGACACCTGGCAGGTGATGGCCAGCGGCGCGCCGGTGCTGAGCTCGTCCGTCGCCAGCTTCGACTGCGTGATCGACACCTGCCATGAAGTGGGCAGCCACACGGTGTTCTACTGCCAGGTGCAGGCGATCCGCATCAGCGAAGCCCCGCGCGGGCTGGTCTACTTCAACCGTCGCTACCATGCCATCGGGCATGACGTGGAAGCGTAAAACCAACCATAAGGGTAACGCTGATGAGCAATGTCGTGACTGAAACATCCGCCGCTTCGGCAGTACAACCGCAGGATGCGGGACAGATGCGCAAGCTGGTGTTCGCCTCGGTGCTGGGTAACGCGCTGGAATGGTATGACTTCTTCCTCTACGGCACCGCTGCGGCGCTGGTGTTTGGCCCGCTGTTCTTCCCGGTGGGCGGCGACCCGATGCAGGGCACGCTGCTGGCCTTCTCCGGTTTTGCGGTGGGCTTCCTTGCCCGTCCGCTGGGCGGGATCGTCTTCGGCCATCTCGGGGATCGCTACAGCCGCAAGATGACGCTGATCATGACCCTGACCCTGATGGGGGCCACCACCTTCGTCATCGGCCTGCTGCCGGTCTATGCCCAGATTGGCATCTGGGCGCCGATATCGCTCATCACCCTGCGCTTTTTACAGGGCGTGGCGTCGGGCGGCGAGTGGGGCGGCGGGGTGCTGATGCTGAGCGAGAACGCTCCGGCGTCGCGTCGCGGCTTCTTTACCGCCTGGAGCCAGATGGGGGTCTCCGGCGGGTTTGTCCTCTCGGCGTTTGCCTTTTATCTGGTGCAAAAGCTGCCGGAAGACGAACTGATGAGCTGGGGCTGGCGCGTGCCCTTCCTGCTCAGCATCGTCATCTTCCTGGTTGGAGTCTATATCCGCAAAAACATCCGCGAGAGCAAGGCCTTCACTCAGGCGAAGCCCGAAGAGAAACACGAGAAGATCCCGCTGATGGTGCTGGTGCGCGAGCACCCGAAAGCGCTGCTGCAGGCCATCGCCCTGCGCCTGCCCGAGAACGGCGCTTCCTATATCTTCTTCACCTTTTCGGTGGTCTACGCCAAACACATCGGCATCGGCACCGGGGAGATCATCAGCGCCGTGACCCTGGCGATGCTGGTGGAGTTCTTCTCGATCCTGTTCTGGGGCGCGCTCTCGGACCGCATCGGCCTGAAGCCGGTCTACTACATCGGCGTCATCGGCCTGCTGGTGATGGCCTTCCCGTTCTTCTGGCTGCTCTCCACCGGGGACTACGGCTGGATCATGCTGGCGATGCTGCTCGGCCTGCCGTTCTGCCACGGGGCGATGATCGGCACCCAGCCCTGCATCATGAGCGACCTGTTCCCGGTGCGCGTGCGCTACTCCGGCCTGGCGCTGGGGCATGAGGTGGGCTCGATCTTCTCCGGCGGACTGGGGCCGATGCTGGCGGTGGCGCTGCTGATGCACTTCGACGCTTCCTGGCCGGTCTCCCTTCTGCTGATGGCCTATGCGCTGCTGGCGTGGATCGCCCTGCGCAGCCTGCCGTCAACGAATAATAACGAGGTAAGCAAATGATTGATAAACGGATTGCCGCCACCGATGCCGCCGTGGCGGACATTTTTGACGGCGCGGTGGTAATGGTAGGCGGCTTCGGCGCGGCCGGACAGCCCGCCGAGCTGCTGGATGCCCTGATCCGCCGCAGACCGCGGGATCTGACCCTGATCAGCAACAACGCCGGAAACGGCGACTACGGCCTGGCGGCGCTGCTGAAGGCCGGGTGCGTGAAAAAGGTGATCTGCTCCTTCCCGCGCCAGACCGACTCCTGGGTCTTTGACGACCTCTACCGTCGCGGCGAAGTGGAGCTGGAGCTGGTCCCGCAGGGCAACCTCGCGGCGCGCATTCAGGCGGGCGGCAGCGGGCTGGGGGCGATCTTCACCCCGACCGGCTTTGGCACCGAGCTGGCGGCGGGCAAAGAGACCCGGCACATCGACGGCAGGGATTACGTGCTGGAGTACCCGTTAAAAGCCGATTTCGCCCTGATCAAAGCCCTGAAGGCCGACCGCTGGGGCAACCTGGTCTATGACAAAACCGGGCGCAACTTCGGGCCGATCATGGCCGCCGCCGCCAGCTGCACCATTGCGCAGGTGAGCGAGACGGTGCGCCTGGGCGAGCTTGATCCGGAGGCGGTGGTAACGCCGGGAATTTTTGTCCAGCGCGTGGTGACGGTCGCGCCGCAACGCCTGCCGCAGACGGCATAAGGAGAGCCTGTGAATAAACTGACCCATCAACAGCTGGCCGAACGTATCGCTCGCGATATCCCGGAAGGGGCCTATGTGAACCTCGGGATCGGCCTGCCGACGCGGATTGCCAACTATCTGCCTGCCGATCGCGAGATCTTCCTGCACAGTGAAAACGGCATTCTCGGCATGGGCCCGGCGCCTGCGCCGGGAGAAGAAGATCCTGAGCTTATTAATGCCGGAAAACAGCCGGTGACGCTGCTCGAAGGCGGCTGCTATTTCCATCACGGCGACTCGTTCACCATGATGCGCGGCGGCCACCTGGATATCTGCGTGCTGGGAGCCTATCAGGTCTCCGAGCGCGGCGACCTGGCGAACTGGAGCACCGGCGAACCCTCCTCGATTCCGGCGGTTGGCGGGGCGATGGATCTGGCGATTGGCGCGAAGCGCGTCTATGTGATGACCGAACATCTGACCCGTCAGGGCGACTGCAAGATCGTCCAGGCCTGCACCTATCCCCTGACCGGCATGGCCTGCATCGACCGGATCTACACCGACATGGCGGTGATGGATATCACCCCGGATGGCATCGTGGTGCGCGAGCTGTTTGGCGACGTGACGGCGGAGTATCTGCAGTCCGTCACCCCGGTGTCGCTGACCTTTGCCCTGAACGCTGAAACCGAGGAGGCGTAAATGGATCTGGAATATCGCCTCGACGGACCGGAAGAGGCCCCGCTGCTGGTGCTCTCTAACTCGCTCGGTACCACCTGGCAGATGTGGCAGGGGCAGATGGCTGACTTTGCCCGCCATTTTCGCGTGCTGCGCTACAACACCCGCGGCCACGGCCACTCGCCGGTGCCGGACGCGGGCATCACGCTCGACACGCTGGGGCAGGACGTGATTGCCCTGCTGGATCATCTCGACGTGGAACGCGCCTGTTTTTGCGGCATTTCGCTGGGCGGGATGACCGGGATGTGGCTGAACCGCCACGCCCCGTCACGTTTCTCACGCCTCGTGGTGGCGAACACCGCAGCCAGAATCGGCGAGGCGAAAGGCTGGCAACAGCGTGCCGGAACGGTGCGCCAGCAGGGGATGGCCCCGGTCGCCAGCACGGCGGCGGAGCGCTGGTTCACCCCGGCATATCGCCAGAGCAATCCCGGGATGGTGAAGCTGCTGATTGACGGTCTGGCCGACACGCCCGCCGAAGGCTACGCCGCCTGCTGCGAAGCGCTGGCCACCGCCGATCTGCGCCAAGAGGTGGCCGCCATGCTGCGCCCGATGCTGGCCATCGCAGGCGAAGACGATCCGGTCACCACGGTTCAGGACGCCCGGTGGCTCGCGGCCCAGGCAAAGCAGACGGAGTCCGTGACGCTACCCTCCTCGCATCTGTCGAACGTCGCCTGCCCGGAGGCCTTTAACCAGCAGGTGCTGACCTTTTTAACCCGCAGGAGCACGACATGACCCTTACTATTGAATCCCTGGCCTGCTGGCTGGTGGACATTCCCACTATTCGCCCGCACAAGCTGTCGATGGCGACCATGGGTTGCCAGACTCTCGCCATCGTCAGAATGACCTGCGCGAACGGCGTCACCGGCTGGGGCGAAGCCACCACCATCGGCGGCATGAGCTACGGCCCGGAAAGCCCGGAAGCGATCAAATCCGCCATTGAGACCTATCTGGCCCCGCTGGTGTGCGGCCAGTCGTTCAGCGGTGTGGCGGCGCTCGCCGACAAGATGAACGCCCACGTGAAGGGCAATACCTTTGCCAAATCTGCCCTCGAAACCGCATTCCTTGATGCGCAGGGCAAGGCGCTGGGCCAGCCGGTCAGCGCGCTGCTGGGCGGGGCGCTGACGGATCGCCTCCCGGTGCTCTGGACCCTGGCGAGCGGCGACACGCAGAAAGACATCGATGAGGGCAAACGCCTGCTGGCGGAGGGGCGTCACAACACCTTCAAGCTGAAAATCGGCGCTCGCGGACTGGACGTGGACGTTCGCCACGCCCTGGCGATCAAGGCCGCGCTGGGCGATGAGGTGAGCGTGCGGGTGGACGTCAACCAGGCCTGGGATCTGACCACCGCCATCAAAGGGATGACCCAACTGCAGGCGGGCGGCATCGACCTGGTGGAACAGCCGATCCCGCTGTGGGACCGGCAAGGGCTTATCACCCTCAGCCAGCGATTTACGGTGCCGATCCTCGCCGACGAAGCGGTGGCGACCAGCCATGACGGCTACGCCCTGGCGAGCGGCGGCTTTACCGGCGTTTACGCCCTGAAGATCGCCAAGGCGGGCGGCCCGGTGCAGGCCCTGAAGCTGGCGCACGTGGCGCAGGCGGCAGGGGTGGCGCTCTACGGCGGCACCATGCTGGAAGGCACGCTCGGCACCGTCGCCTCGCTGCACGCCTGGTCGACGGTGAAGATGCAGTGGGGCACCGAGATGTTCGGCCCGCTGCTGCTGAAGGATGACATCGTGGTACGTCCGCTGGATTTCAGCCAGGGAGAGGTGACGTTACCCCAGGGGCCAGGATTAGGCATTGATATCGACGAAGACAAGCTGCGTCATTACGCGCGTCAATAAAGGAAAACATCATGCTTTTTAAAGTTGAAATGACGGTCAACATCCCGTCGTCGCTGCCTTCGGCAGACGTCGACGCCATCAAGGCGAAAGAGAAAGCCTACTCCCAGCGCCTTCAGCGTGAAGGCAAGTGGCCGCACATCTGGCGCGTGGTCGGACAGTATGCAAACGTCAGCATTTTTGACGTGGCGGACAACCAGGAGCTGCACGACATCCTGACCGCGCTGCCGCTCTACCCGTGGATGGAGATCAGTGTGCAGCCTCTGTGCACGCATCCGTCATCCATTCACAACGAACAATAGTCGTCGCAATAACTACAACAATCGTACCCTACAAGAGGAATATGCAATGTCTGTGAATCCTGTACACCAAACCGAACTGGACACCTTACTGGCAATCAGCAGCGGCTTAAATTCCACCGGCGGCAACGACCGTTTAAAGAACATCATGCACCAGCTGCTGAACGACCTGTGTAAGACCATCAAGCAGTTCGACGTGACCGATGAAGAGTTCTGGGTTGCGGTGAACTACCTCAACGAGCTGGGCGGACGTCAGGAAGCGGCGCTGCTGGCAGCCGGTCTGGGGCTGGAGCACTATCTGGATATGCGTGCCGACGAGAAAGAGGCGGCATCCGGCAACGAAGTGGGCACCCCGCGCACCATCGAAGGGCCGCTGTACGTGGCCAACGCCCCGCTGAGCGAAGGCTTTGCCCGCATGGACGACGGTAAAGAGCAGGCGGAAACCATGTGGCTGCAGGGCCAGGTGACCGATATGAACGGCAAGCCGGTGGCGGGTGCAATTGTGGACATCTGGCACGCCAACACCCTCGGCGGCTACTCGTTCTTCGACCAGTCCCAGAGCGAATACAACCTGCGCCGCCGCATCCGCACCGGTGACGACGGTCGCTACACCGTGCGCAGCATCGTGCCGTGCGGCTACGGCTGCCCACCGGATGGCCCAACCCAGAAGCTGCTGACCGCCATTGGCCGTCACGGCAACCGCCCGGCGCATGTGCACTTCTTTGTGTCGGCACCGGGGTACAAGCACCTGACCACGCAGATCAACCTGAACGGGGATGAGTATCTGTGGGATGACTTTGCGTTCGCGACGAGGGCGGAGCTGATTGCGGATCCGGTGAAGATTACCGATGCGGCTGTTGCCCGGGAGCGCGACCTCAACGGGGAGCATACGGAGGTGAATTTTAACTTTACGCTGGTGAAAGCGGCGGAGAGCGAGGAAGAGCAGAGAGGGAAACGGGCGCGCGTGAAGGAGTGAGTTTAGTCAGCACTCATTGAGTAGAAAGGGCCGGGGCCGCGTGAGCGGGCCCGGTTTTTTTTATAGGGAGGTAATTGGATAGCGTTAGTATTGGCAGACGTAGGCATTTACAGTTAGTTCCTCACTTACATGAATAATAGAAAGAAGGTTTAAGATAGTACCGCTTACTCTGCATTCCACTTCATCACCGTTGGTAAATGCCTTGTCCACTAAATCATGAAAAAAGCCACATCAGTCCTGTGTTGCGTGTTGCTATGGCAGCAAAGAGATAAGGCGATCACATATAAGTCAAGAAATAGTCTGTCACTGGGGTTAAAAAATCTTGTTTAGAAGTGAGTGTTCTTTTAACCTTTCGATTGATATGGTTATGTCGTTACAACGATAGGTGGAATCCATCCCTAACCTACCCTATAGTACTGTACATAAATCCAGTGTTAAGGGGGTAAAATGAACAAATTAGCAAGACTATTACTTACAGCAAGCTCTATAGCGCCAGTATGTATTACATTGATTTTCATTGGATGGGTGACTGATTCTACCTGGCTGGTCAAATACAGCTTGATCACTGCACTAGTGAGCTGGTTTCTTTGCATAGTACTAGTAAAATTTGCTGAGCTGAAACTGGAAACTTTGCATAAAAACATTCATTCTCTCTCGCCAGCTAACAAAGAAGTAACAAACTATTTTTTAAGTTATCTTTTCCCATTATTAGGGACGGATTCGATCGCTGAAAAAAAGAATATGCAATATTCTTTTATCTCTCGCTGCTTTTTTATATTTGCTTCTCTGAAAACTACAATTTTAACCCTGTGTTATCATTACATGGTTATAAATTTTATGAAGCTGAGGACGATACGGGTGTTGGTTTTGTATTGATTTCTAAAGAAGTTATTACAGACATCAAAGAAAAACAATTTCCTGTTGTAAAACTGACAGACTACACTTTTTTACATGTAACACGGTGATATTATGGCCTTATTTGCATTGATGGATGATAATGTAGCAACTAAAATATTACGCATTGAACTGGACAGCAATGCTAGTTCAACTATAAATACAATTTTTTCTGATCAAAAACTTCACTTTGAATCTCATCATGGCACAGTACTAAATTTTTACGCTGGATATACTCCTAGTTATGGTGAATGTTTTAAACTTACGAATTTTAAAGAGGCAGTGATACTTATAGATGCTGTTACTAGGAACACTGCCATCCCTGTTTGGGAGCCAAGTGTTATTGACCCAACTCATATAAAAGCTCTGTTCGTTGATATTGCTTCACCTCAAAATAATAACTTAATAGCAATTCAGACATTTAATAAAAAACAAATACTGGATACGTCCAAATCATTCGTTATGAAGTTATTTAGTTCGGCAAATACATTCAGTAAAGCAGATAATGTTGGATTTAATCTAGACGATAAATTAGTTGCGGTCATTAATGGTTCAGATATTTATTTTAAAAGTTTCTTTAAACTAAGAAGTATATTTGACATGTCAAGCTATTTTGAGGAAGCAACAGATCAAGAAGTTAATGATTTTGCAAAACATGCATCCTTTGAAGTATCACAAGATTTTAAATTGGATACAGTAGCTGATACTGTTATAAGAACCAAAGTTACCCTTATTAATAAAAGTGGAACATTGAACACTCAATCTATTTCAAAACTTAAGCAAGCAGCACAGAAAATCAATTTTCCATTACAGACAAATATTGCAGGGGGAATTGAGAGAATAGTTATGCCCCAAGGTAAAAAAGAAATAAAAGCATTACTTGATTTTCTGGATGAAGATATATTTACATCAGAAATATCACAAACGGTATATAAGTCAAATTCAAAAAGGAAATACAATTAAACTACCACTGAGGCTAGGGAAACCGTCAAACTTAAATGTTTTGATTCGCATTGCTATGAATTTTGTACTGACTTAAATATCAAAGGGGCCTGTACAGTCCCTTTGATAACCCTAACGAATATCACCTATCTTAGTGCACTGAAATACTGTTTCTTCAAAACTCAGTCAACAAACTCACAATATCCTCGTAATTTCCTGAACGAAGTAAGAAAAAATTAATAATGAAATTTTGGATCATGTTAACCTTGGATGCATATGAAAAATTTTTACAATGCTGCCAAAAAGGCAGTGGTAGTAATGGGATGAGGATACAAACATCCGTCAATGAAACAGCCAATTACACAGATTTTATTTAGAAGGCTTCTACATAAGCCTATCAGTTGAACAAAAAAAAAGAGGGCGCAATGCGCCCTCTTTGTTTAAGCCGTCGGGCGCTCATTCCACGCATCGGTAAACATGATGTTTCCATCTACAATGCGCCAGGTGATTTTCTCATATTGTAAGCTGATGCTTTCAACATGATTCATTTTATCGTTACCAGAAAGTTTTACGTTTGGCACTCCACAATTGACACCCGTAATTTTTACATTTTCCATTAATACGGTGTAATAACAGACCTCTTGCCCAGAATAGTTGATATGGTAGAAACGAACTTCAGCACTTTTGAGCGTTTGCCCAGATGCCGCGGCCTTGTAGAGATAAGGTGTAGAACTGTCTACCTCTTTTTCTAACATCATAGAAGAGTGTTGCCGCGTACCAGTGATTTTGCCATTTGCACTGTCTACAGGCAGGTTGATACCATGACTCATGCCGATTATTTCTATACTTCCTTCACGGTCCTTAACATCAACTGAACCTTTAATGTCCGCACCGCCGTCGTCCTTAAGCCATAAATAGGGAGGGATAGGCATTTTACAAGCTCCTTATTTTTTTGATTAACTTCATTGTTAAAATGTAGATAACGGTTGTTATCGGGAATACTGTGAGTATTGAGATATAAAAATAGAGGTCATAGAAATTATCTGCACCTATTTCTCCCGGGCCATATAATGAGTGGCCGATCCATTGTGATACGTTATAGTTCATCCATATTTCAGGACTCCCCAGCGTGCGGCCTACACACACAGAAAGCATCAGGAAGTACGCGATTTTTAACGCTCTACGGACAAGTGTTGCCATAGGTATTAATCACCTCAACCCAACCCCGGGCCATAAGAGAACGCTGACAGGGAACCTGTACCAGTGATGTTCTTAATAGTGCGTTTCGGATAAGGGCATAATCAGAATTGTGGGCTATTGTAATACAGCCTTCAGAAATCTTACCCGGATGAAGGCGGAATAATCCACGACTTACGCCGTTAACCCACGTGCCATCATCAATCCCCCAGTCATCCTTATAGAGTGCGAACCATTCATCCCTGTCAAATTCTGCACCGTAAAAAGCCCGGTTAACCAGATCCTGAGATTTAGCTTTAAGCCATGATCCTGCTCCGCCGGAGCCCCTGTCAACAATCCAGTATTTACCTGGTGGCAATGGGCCGTCATTTGGAATTGCCCCGCAAGCGCCTTTATTACGATATACCCCTTTACCTGAATGGGCCATAAATACGCCGACGCCGTACAGATTGAAGGGCGCATAATCAGCCCCGTTTAACAACAATTTTCCATGTAATGCCATAAGCTATCCTGTTTGCTTACGTTGATTAAGGGCATCGTACTACAGATTTACTTGTAAAATAATAGCGGGAAAGTAAATTTAGATAATGGACGCGCTCATGAATAACTATTTATTCACACTGACGATAAGTAAAGCTCTGGATATTATTGCTACGCGTTACTGTAAATAGTGACAATAGAAGTTTTCCAGCCATTAGCTATATCAATGATAAGGATCTTGTTAACAATGACGCCAGCAAAACAAGCAGGGCTGTGGCTTATCCATTTCTTGTCATTTCTGCTAATTTTTTCAGCATCTTACCTGTTCTTGCCTGAGATTTATTTGTATAGGCGTTTCAGCGATCTGGTTGGTTTTATTACCGAACAGGCATGGAATGATTTATTCATGTTAGCCATTCTTGGGGCGTCAGTAATAATCAATACCTTATTAATTTATATCGTCGCCACCCTGAGAAACAGACAAGCATAGCCACTATAAACCCGGTCTTTGCGACCGGGTTTTCTCAATGTCTTAAATGCGCTTAATGCACAGTGATATAGGGCTCTTTCACAAACTCATCCAACAGCCACACCATATCATGCAGCAAACCCGTTAATTCCTTCGCAATGCCAGGCGGCAGTGTGCCAGCCAGCAGCGCCTGTGTTAACGCCAGCGCATAATCCACCTGTAACGCGGTTTCCTGCCAGCACTCCGGTACACAGGAGGTGATTTTCTCACCCGCGATGAGCTGTGCGATCAGATGTGGGGGCAGATCGGCATCGCAGAGTTCTCGTAGCTGGCGCAGGCCATGCAGCAGGCGCTCGCAGAGCGCAGTACATGTTGCCGTATCGTCAGTTTCGATCAGCATGATCGCCAATGCAGCGCAGTGGTCGGCGGTCTCAAAGAGATCTGCATCAGCAGGAAGGGGAAGGGCGATAAGCGGGTGAAGAATGCTATCGTCAGATTGGAGATAAGAAAAAGCAGGGATATTAGCCATAGGGCATCCTCATTGTGCAGTTTTGATTAACCACCTGTGAGTTCCTACGCTCGAGGTGGTAGCGCTGACGGAGGTAGGAATGCCGTGCACAATGAAAACGGCCAGCCTTACGGCTGCTCCGCCAGCGCCACCGTGATTTTAACGGATATACGCTGCTGCGACATAATAAATGTCGCTTGTGCCAGCGGGTTCCTACGCCCGATTGCGGATGTGCCGCAACGCAATCACTCTACGATGCCGATCCCCTGAAAAAAAGGGTTAACCACAGATTACATAAGGTTACTTACGGCTTTGCGAGGTGCCTTCCAGAAAGGTCATACCGGGTGATTGGCTTGCCCTGCATCGATAACTACACTCCCCTTTAGTCACATAAAAAGAGGGGAGAGATCGTGAACATCAGCTTTCATTCACCAACTATTATTATTGGCGTGGTGATGGCGGTGTTTCGCTTACTGAAGCTGAATGCCTGAAAGAACTTGCCGGGGGCGCTTCGCTAGCCCGGCCTACAAAACCGAAGTTGTGAGGTAAAATGATCCGTCCACATGGGAAAAATCATTTCACCATGCGGTAAGAAAATAATTACAGGGCTGTTTTCACAGCCCTGTAATGGGCTCTGACCACTACGCGAAAACGCGCTGATTCCAGGCATCCGTATAGATAATATTCCCTTCACAATGCTTCCAGGTAATGCTTTCATAGCGCAGCAGAACGGTTTCAAGGTGTGTTCCGGTTAATGCCCCCGGGTAAAGGTCGGCGGTAATTGATGTTATTTTTACGTTATCAAGAATGATATTAAAATATTCCTTTTCCATGCCAACTTCGGTAATAGTGTACATTTTTATTGTTGCTCTTTTTAGCGTGGCACCTTCGCTTTGAGCCTTATATAAAAAGGGAGTGACCCGATCAAACTCTTTCTGAAATTAAATCGGGGCATGAATGCGCGAACCTGTTAGTCGCCCTGTATTCCCGTCTGTTGGGATATTCACGTTATGGGTAAGAGATTTGATTTCGATCGCACCGATCCGGTCAGCAATCAGAGATGAACCGACAAGCGGAGAACCATTGGCATCCTCTAACCAAAGATAAGCAGGATTAGACATATACATTCCTTGTGTTTATAGACTACGTTGATATATGTGTGTGATTCATTATTTAAACTTTTCGAATTTCGCAGTGATGAGCGGGAAAAACCAAACGATAGCGATAACTGTAACGAGCATTAGTCCCCACCAATAATCAGGAAATAAATATAACCAGAGCACAGCGAAGCCGATAAGAATAGTAGGGAGCACCAGATTATAGAGTAAAAGTGAGATAACGCTTTTAAACACTGAATTTCTCCCTGATTTCATCGGTAAGGTCGTCGAGGGAAGAATAGAGACCTGCTTTCACTTTTTTTATAATGTCAGCGAGTACGGGCTCGATGAAGTAATAGAGCATTTCCAGCTTTGCCTGATAAAGGATCCAGTAATAATTAGGATCAATGGCTTTTAGCCCCCGAGCAGCCATGGCCGCTTTTTGTTGGATGCCATACACCTGAAGAAGATAAACGCCAACGGGCATTTTCCCCGCCAGCTTCTGTGCAACGGACTTCGAAAGAAACTCAGATTGTGCGATGGCTTCCGCCATCGCCGCCGCTACGACGAACCGCGTTCCACCCGCTACTGCCATACTTGCCGCAAGGCTTGCAGCATTGCGAACCATGTTCTGAGCCGAACCGTCATGATTGCCCTCTTTCACATCCTTGCATAGGGTCTGGAAGTACAAATAAAGCATGTGGGCAATGACATTGCGGTATCTGTAAATAGACATAATGGAATAGACCATCCTTATCTCTTCAGCTTTGAGTTCCTGACATACGTTGTTATAACTGGGAATTAAACAGCTAGAGTACCAGCTGGCGCGCTCAATCCCCGAATAAATATCAGATGCAACACCTCTTGCTGCCTTTATCGTGTTGGTAAATCCATTTTCAGCATGGATGGCAAACTGCCTGTCACTTTGAAACTTCACTCTTAAATAGTCTGAAGCCTGCATTCAATATCCCTCTGAACTGTGATGGTAATGCATAATATGCTGATTTAGTGAACAGTTCACGTTGTAATAATATCTGAATGTGGAGGTAGTGGGTCACCCTGAGCCATTCCCGAACCAAATCGTCGTGCTCGCCGCCATTATTATTGGCGTGGTGATGGCGATATTTCGCTTGCTGAAGCTGAATGCCTGAAAGGGCTTGCCGGGGGCGCTTCGCTTGCCCGGCCTACAAAATCGTCAAACAGACGCCGCCGCAAACACCCCCGGCGTGGTACCAAAATGGGCGCGGAAGTGTTTGATTAGATGGCTCTGGTCAAAGAAGCCGATATCGCTGGCAACCTGCGCGGCGCCGATCCCTTTCGCCAGCAACCCCTTGGCGCGCATCAGGCGGATCTGCGTCAGATACTGATGCACCGACAGGCCGGTCATTTTCTGGAAGGTGCGCATAAAATAGAACTCACTTAAGCCTGCCGCCTGGGCAATCTCTTTTACCGTCAGGGGCAGGGCGTAGTTGCCGTGCAAGAAGTCGATCGCCTGACGAATATCCGCGCGCAAAAAGGGCTGACGCGAGCCTTTTACGCTGCGCTCGCCGTAATGACCCACCAGCAGGTTAAGGATCTGGTACATCACGCACTCTTTTTCCAGCGGGTCGTTGCTCTGTTTCATCACGCTCGCGGCCTGCAACATGCGGCGGGCCATAAGCGGATCGTGGCGAATTCCCTGCTGGCCGAAATTCACCTCGCCTTTGCCGCTGAGAACCGTTTGCGCCACCTCGTTGACCAGCGTCTCGCCCGGATAGAAGGCGCAGTAATCCCAGCCTTCATCGCGCTGCACCGCCTCGCCGGTGTGGACTTCGCCGGGGGCGATAATCATCACCGACCCTGCTGCGGCAATCCCGTTTTGCCTGCACACCCGGGTGCGCTGCGCCCCGCGAGCAAAGGCGGCAATCACAAACTCATCATGAAAATGGGGCGGGTAGCTGTGTTCGTAGCAGGTGGCCTGCAGGATCTCCATCCCGCCATGCAGCTGGCTGTCGCGCCACAGGCTAATCTCATCGCGTTTTACTTGCCCCACGTCGCGTCTCCCTGGCCTTCGTAAATTTCACTGCTGAGCAGGATTTTACTATAGCGATTGCTGCTGATTCTTAAGATAGTTATTGAACTAAGTAATATAAGGGATGAAACGATGTTGATGAAGATAAATACCGGACACCCCGCGTCCGCCGTGGACGAATTTCGGGCCGGTATTGCCGCCTGTCTGCCCACCATCGCGGGCTACTGGAGCATAGGCTTTGCCGCCGGGGCGATTGGCACACTCTCCGGGTTTACTACCGGGCAAATCGCGCTGCTGGCCAGCGCCCTCTACGCCGGTTCGGCGCAGTTTCTGTTTTACTCGCTGTGGGCCGCAGGGGCGGAAATGGCGTCGGTGGTGCTGAGCGTGCTGCTGGTGAACCTGCGCTACCTGCTGATGAGCTCCTCCATGAGCGTCTTTTTTCGTGACTACACCACCTTTCAGAAAGTGGTCAGCGGCCTGCTGCTGACGGATGAAACCTTTGGCGTGGCGGTGCAGCGCGCCAGTCCGCAGGGCAGGATCAACTATTACTGGATGCTGGGGCTGAATGTCACCGCCTGGCTGAACTGGATCATCGCCTGCGTAACCGGGGCCTGGCTGGCGACCGCGCTGCCAGCGTCGCTGATGGAGGGGCTGGGCTTCAGCCTGGTATCGATGTTTATCGGCCTGATCCTGATGATGTGGTTTGCCAGCCGCAGAAAAATACTGGAAACCCTGAACATAGCCGTCGCGGTGGTCATCACGCTGCTGATGGCCGGGAGCACGTCGCTCAGTATGGTGGTGATTGTCGCCGCATCCCTTGCCGCCACCCTGGCGACGCTGCTGTTACGCGCCCCGAAAGGAAAATAAGATGGAAAGAAATATTCTGCTGGCGATCCTCGCCTCTGCGCTGGTCACCGCCCTGATGCGCACCGTGCCGGTATTACTGCTCTCCCGCTTCCGCCTGCCTGAGGTACTACTGCAGTGGCTGAGCTTTATCCCCACCGCCATTATGGCCGCGCTGGTAGCCGGTGAACTGATGAGTAAGCCCGCCATGACGGACTCGGGGATCAGCATTTCCCTGCTGGCGGCGGCGGTTGCAACCCTGGTGGGCATTGTTACCCGTGGGCTATTTGCCACGGTGATTGCCGGGGTCGTGGCGTTCTGCGCGGCGGGGTATTTTTTGGCGTAATCTGCTGAAAAAATAAGGCCCAGTCGTAGGGCCTTTTGCTGAAAGAGATTTGGTCAGATGCGCTTTATACACGGCCAAAGGGTTCTTTCAGTTTTTTGCGAAGCAGGGCGGCTGAGGAGCGTTTTTTAACCGCAGCCAGTTCAGTTTTGAGGTCGCGGATATAGGCCTCTGCGCTGATGCCGTGCGCTTTTAATTCAGCAGACGCTAATGCCTGAAATACTCTCTTTTCCCTTTCTCCGGGGGCAAGAAGCGTGGAATGTTCATGCTTATTGCAATACGACATAGCTGGCTCTCCCTTCTGTAACTCTCTTGTACGCATGGAAATTTCCCTGTATCAGTGGTCGCGGAATTCGCTTTGGCAACCCTGTTCGTGAATTGTAGCGCGGTACATTTTTTAACCCAAGCATAATGTCATAGGTCTCTTCCAGGGAAGTGCGACGGTCTTTATCAACCACACCTCCTGAAGCCGCCTGGAAAACAAAACCACCAATGTTGAGTTTCTCCGCATGGGCGATTAACGCCAGGGAGACTGATTGCAAAACGACAGCGCTACCTAATCCTTTAAATTTAATATGGCGAAAATCAGCCAAACCGCCCATACCATCGAAAGTATCAAAACATACTTCTGCCATTCCGTTGATCGGGAATGGAATACCAGACGGCATTTCGTATCCGATTCGCGAAAACGTGACTTCATCCAGCAAACTACCCACAATTACAGTGTAAACCTCGTTCCCGGCAACAAAGACGTAGCTGTGATGTACCCGATGATCATAGAAAAACGTCTTGCGCCTCATGCCATAATCGTCGAGAAAAACCTCTTCTTCTATATGCACATATCGCTCCCTGCATGCAATGCCCACTCGCTTCCCTGGCCTGATTGCGTATGTGACGCAATGCGGTCACTTTATGACCATGATAAAAGGATGAAAAGCCATAACCCTGAATTTCATAGGCTTACTTTCAGCTTTGCGAGGCGTCTTCCAGAAAGGCCAGCCGGACGCGCTATGCGTGCCCGGCCTGCACATTTGGCAGTCTGGTGGTAGATTCAATACAGGCAGTCACTTAACAGGAGAAAAGCACATGTACGAACATCCGCTTCACCAGATCATCAAGGCGTGTGACAGGGCGATCTCGGCCAAAGATTTCGACGCGCTGATGGAGTATTACGCCGAGGACGCCGCGCTGGTGGTTAAGCCCGGAATGATCGTCAGAGGCAAAGACAATATCCGTAACGCCTTTATTTCCATCGCGGATTATTTTCAGGAGCAGCTCACCGTCAAGCAGGGCGAAATGCAGATCATCGAAGGCGGCGGCGACGCGCTGGTGATCATGGAAACCCAGCTGTTCTTCCCGGATGAACTGGGCGGCACGACTGAGATCACCCGTCGCGCGACCTATGTCTTCCGTCAGGAAAACGACCGCTGGCTGTGCACCATCGATAACTCTTACGGTACGTCTGTTTTAGATGTTGAGCCTGCAGAAACCGTCTGAAGCGTTTTATTTGCTCACCGGCGTGACCAGGCCGACGCTGACGATGCCTTTATCCCAGATAATCTGGTGCAGGGAGGTCTGGATAATGCTGGTGATCGGTTTCGGGGTGAGCAGCGCCCAGCAGATGCCGCCTGGCCTGCGCACCGAACGGTAGGTCACGCCGGTCTCGCCCGCAACGCGCAGGCTGGCGCCAAACCGCTGCGGCTCGCTGTAGTCGGTGGGATGATACCAGGGGTGTGAATCCGGCAGGCCGGTGATGTCGGCAAAGGCGCAGCCGCCGAGCTCGGTCTCCAGACAGCGGTACTCGAAGCGTTCGAATTTCAGCTCCGGCACGTTATGCCAGTAGAGATCGCAGTGGTAGACGATTTCGGCCAGCGCCGTCTCTTTGCTGTCGCCGAGGTAATAGACGCCATAATCGCCGTTGGAAAAGCGGCTACCGTCCGGGTTAACGTGGTTGAAGGCGGCCATCGCGTAATGCGCCCCGCGGATCCCCAGCACCCACTCCTTGCGCGGCAACAAACTGAGATTGCCCACCTCGTCCGACAGACGCGGGTTGGTCAGTTTCTGGATCTCATACAGCACGTCGAACGCCTCGGGCGTGGCGACGTCTTCAAACACATAAATGGCAGGGTACTTGGTGTGCAGCAGACGGTAGTTTCTGATCGGCACCACTGCGGTACGGGGAACGTCGGGATGGATCATCCGGCGAGGCCTCCGCGCAGCACGTCCACCCGTTTCGCCACTTCGTGCAGGTTGCCGAACTCGCCGCCCTCTATGAGCGACAGCGGCGTGGCGCCGTTAAAGTACGCATTGTGGTTGGCCATGGTCATAAACCCGTACACGTTCTCGGGGTTGCTGAACACAATGCGCAGCGCCGAGTGCATGTTCAGCAGGTAGCTGATGCGGGTTAACTGGTCATGGCTAAGGGAGGCGGATTTGGTGTCGCCGTGACGATACTTGTACAGCGCCGCCCGGGAAAGCTGCAGGATGTTCTGCTGCTGCTCGGGGGTGCAGCCCCACTTATCGAGAATGTTCATCGCCGCCCGGATAGCGATCAGGTCACGGTCGCCGCGAGTCTCAGAGGCCGGATTCAGGTGCCTGGTCATAGAATGCCCCCGCTAAGGGTAATAATGTCATGTCTCAGTGTGGACTAAAAAGTTTATTTTGTCTATATGAAGACAGCTGACCGATCCGGGCGAAACGCCGGCTCGGTCAGGGATGCGGGGGGAAATTACAGGGAGCGGATCTGTTTTGAGCGCAGGGTCAGACGAACGGGCACCGATTTATACGACGGCGTACCGCTCTCTTTATCCAGATAATTCAGGGGTACCAGCACGTTAGCTTCCGGGTAATAGGCGGCAACCGTGCCCGGCGCAATGCTATAGGCCACCACGGTGATGTCATCCAGCCGCTGCTGAGCGTCGGCAAGGGCAGTGTGAATATCCACCCTGTCGCCATGCTCCAGACCCAACTGCTGCATATCTTCTTCGTTCATAAACAGCACGTCGCGACGGCCAAATACCCCGCGATAGCGGTCATCCAGGGCATAGATAGTGGTGTTGTACTGGTCGTGGCTTCTTAAGGTGACCAGACGCAGCACGCTCTCGCCAACGCCCGGGCTGTTCTCCGCCACGCCGTCAAACAGCGAGAACATCGCTTTGCCGCTGGCGGTGGGCCAGACGCGCTCAGTCGGCGGGAGCGGCATGCGAAAACCGCCGGGCACCCGGATGCGCGCGTTGAAGTTCTCAAAGCCGGGGAGAGTTTGTTCAATGTAATTCCGGATGCGGTCGTAATTTTCTACCAGACCCAGCCAGTCGGTATTGCTGTTCGCCAGAGTGGCATGGGCGATCCCGGCGACAATGGCCGGTTCCGAACGCAGCCAGGGGGAGGCGGGCTTCAGCTTGCCGCTGGAGGCATGTACCATCGACATGGAATCTTCGACGGTAATTGACTGCTGGCCGCTCTGCTGCATATCGAGTTCCGTGCGACCGAGGCAGGGTAGCAGATATGTCTCCCTGCCGACCAGCAGGTGGGTGCGGTTGAGCTTGGTGGCGATATGGACGCTCAGATCGAGGCTTTTCAGCGCCGGAAAGGCTTTGTCGTGATCGGGCATTGCCACCGCGAAGTTGCCCCCGAGACAGAGGAGCGCTTTGGCCTGGCCGTCGATCATCGCCTGGGCAGCCTGCACCGCGTCGTGGCCGTGGGCGGCAGGCGGGGTAAAGCCAAACACCGTGCCCAGCCGATCCAGAAACGCCGCGGTCGGCTTCTCGGTGATCCCCACCGTACGGTTGCCCTGCACGTTGGAGTGGCCGCGCAGCGGGCAGATACCTGCCCCGGGCTTGCCAAAATTACCGCGCAGCAGCAGGAGATCGGCAATCAGGCGCACATTGGCAGTGCCCTTGTTGTGCTGGGTGATCCCCATCCCGTAGGTAATGATGGCGGCGCTGGATTTCGCGTAGATCTGCGCCACACTCTCCAGATCGGCGCGCTTCAGGCCGGATTCGCGCTCAATGGCCTCCCAGCTGGTGGCGGCGATATCGGCGGCAAAGTCGGCAAACCCCTGGGTATGGGCGGCGATAAAGTCGTGATCCAGCGCGTCCAGCACCAGCAGATGTTTGGCGATGCCTTTTAAGGCGGCGGCGTCGCCCCCGGCTTTCACCTGGTAGTAAGTTGAGGCGATATCGGTAGCGCTGTAAGTCGCCATCTCCCGCACGCTCTGCGGATCGGCGAAACGTTCCAGAGCCGTTTCGCGCAGCGGGTTAAAGACGATAATCGGCACGCCCCGGCGGGCCAGTTCGTGCAGGGTGCCCATCATGCGCGGATGGTTGGTGCCCGGGTTATGACCGATGGAGATCACCAGGTCGGTGTGGTCGAAATCCTCCAGCGAGACGGTGCCCTTACCGATGCCGATGGAGCGGGGCAGGCCGACGCTGGTGGCCTGGTGGCACATATTGGAGCAGTCGGGGAAATTATTGGTGCCCAGTTCGCGGGCAAACAGCTGATACAGGAAAGCGGCTTCGTTCGAGGCGCGCCCGGAGGTGTAAAACTCCACCTGATCCGGCGCCAGGCTGCGCAGTACGTCACCGATGCGGGCAAAGGCCTCGTCCCACGCCAGCGGGCGGAAAGTGTCGCTCTGCGGATCGTACTTCATGGGATGGGTCAGACGGCCATAGCCTTCCAGCTCAAAATCGCTTTTCGCCCACAGGTTGCTGACGGTGTGCTCTGCGAAAAATTCCGGCGTGACGCGTTTTGTGGTGGCTTCCCAGGTCACCGCTTTGGCGCCGTTTTCGCAGAACTGGAAGGTGGATTTGTGTTCTTTGTCGGGCCAGGCGCAGCCCGGGCAGTCAAAGCCGTCTGGCTGGTTGGTGCGCAGTAGCGTGGCGGGCGCGTCGAAGGCGTCCATCTGCGTGCGAACGGCTATCGCCGTGGCTTTTAAGGCTCCCCAGCCGCCTGCCGGTCCGGCGTAATGGCGGATCCCGGGAACCGCTCGTCTGTTGTTACTCATCTGCGCTCCTGTTAAAGCGGGTTGCTTATCATGGCGATCGATGCCGCCGGCCGCGGTAATGCCTCATCTGAGTGTGGATTGTCGCGCTATCTGAGATACAGATAATTTTCATATTAATTACAAATTATTCACAGTTGAGCTCACAAATCCATCATCAGATCCGTGTCGGCGGATGTCAATGGTTGTATATACATGTTCTGTCATATGGCGTTGCGTAGTACAGGCAGGGTGTCTGACGGTCATGAATCATCCATTGAGAGAGGAAACTATGTCGTCTTTTTCGTCTTCAGAAGAGCAGTCAAAGCAAAGCGGGGCGCGGATATCGGAAACGCGATCCATCGATTACATCCCGGATAACGAACGTCACGGCCACCCCTTCAGCCAGTTTACGCTGTGGTTTGGCGGCAATCTGCAGATCACCGCCATTGTGACCGGTGCGCTGGCGGTGGTGTTGGGCGGCGACGTGGTGTGGTCGATCGTTGGCCTGCTGGTGGGTCAGGTGTTGGGCGCCGTGGTGATGTCGTTTCACGCTCTGCAGGGGCCGCGCCTCGGTCTGCCGCAGATGATCATCAGCCGTGCCCAGTTTGGCGTGCTGGGCGCGGTCATTCCGCTGGTGCTGGTGTGCGTGATGTACGTTGGCTTCTCCGCCAGCGGTACGGTGCTGGCCGGACAGGCAATGGCCAGGCTGCTGTCGGTGTCGAACGTGGCCGGGATGATCCTCTTCAGCGCAATTATTATCGTGATTGCGGTGCTGGGGTATCGGGTGATCCACAAACTCGGAAAGGTGGCGAGCGTGGTGGGGGTGCTGGCATTCGTCTACCTGTTTATCGCTTTGCTGATGTCCAGCGATCTGAGCGCTGTCGCGCAAAACAACCACTTCTCGATGCCGATGTTCCTGCTGGCGGTGTCGCTCTCTTCCTCGTGGCAGATCGCGTTTTGCCCTTATGTGTCGGACTACTCCCGCTACCTGCCGCGCGACGTTTCCGGAGTGAAAACCTTCCTGTCCGTTTTCAGCGGCACGGTGCTCGGCACTCAGGCCTCGATGACGCTCGGCGTGATCGCTGCGGCGATTGCCGGCAGCGCCTTCAAGGGCCATGAGGTGAGTTACATCGTCGGGCTGGGTAAAAGCGAGGCGATGGCGATGGTGATCTACTTTGCGATCTGCTTCGGCAAAATTACCTTCACCACCCTGAACGCCTACGGCAGCTTTATGTCGCTGACCACCATTGTGTCGGGCTTTCGTAAACAGACCACGCTGAGCCAGAAGAGCCGCATCACTTTCGTGGTGCTGATGGTGACGATTTCCTGCGTGATTGCGCTGCTCAGCGAACCCGCGTTCCTGAAACACTTCACCCATTTCCTGCTGTTCCTGCTGGCATTCTTTGTACCCTGGAGCGCCATCAGCCTGACCGATTACTTTATTATTTCCCGCAAAGCGGTGGATATCCCGGCGCTGTTTGATGCCCGGGGGCGCTACGGCCACTGGAATCTGTTTGCGATCAGCGTCTATGCCGTTGGGGTGTTAATCCAGTTGCCGTTTATTGAGAACCCGCTCTATCACGGTTCGCTGACCTGGATTTTTGCCGACAACGATGTCTCGTGGGTGATTGGCTGGTTCTGCACGGCGGCGCTGTACTATGGCTTGCGACGCTTTGACCGTCGGGTACTGCCGCAAGAGACGATCTATCCGGCGTCGGGGAGGTAAAGAGATTACAGCGCCCCATCGAAATACGGGGCGCTGCGCTTTACTGAGAGTTAAAAGCAAAACCTTCGTCGGCCCAGCCGGTCATGCCGCCAATCATAATTTTTACGGGGCGGCCCATCTGGGCCAGCTTCAGCGCGGCCCGATCGGCACCGTTGCAGTGCGGCCCGGCACAATAGACAACGAATAACGTGTCGGCTGGCCACTCAGCCATTCTTTGTGGGTTCATATCCCGATGCCGCAGGTGCAGCGCCCCCGGAATATGGCGGCGGGCGAACGCCTCCGGGCTACCCACCACATGCAGCAGCACAAAATCGACATCACCCGCTTTGAACGCGGTGTGGACATCGTCGCAGTCTGTTTCCACACTCAGTCGCTGTAAAAAATGGTTCGCCGCCGTCTCTGCTGGCGCAGCAGGATAATCAGTCACATAGCTCATAAACACCTCCATAATTGAGCCTTTACTCTACGGCTGAGCAGCAGTTTTGACAGCTGGCAGAAATGCCAGATAACATCAAGATCATGACAAAAAGCATTGAGTGCAGTGATGAATAATCCTCTGGTGGTTGCGCTGGCCTATGACGGGCTCTGTACGTTTGAATTCGGCATCGCCGTTGAGATTTTTGCCCTTGCCCGCCCTGAGATGGGTGATAACTGGTATCGCTTTGCGGTAGCGGGCGTTGAGCCGGGAGAGCTGCGCGCAACGGGCGGCTTCAGGCTGGTGGTCGACGGCGGGCTGGAGCTGCTGAGTGAGGCCGGAACCATCATCGTTCCCGGCTGGCGGGGGGCGGATGTCCCGGTGCCCGCCGCGCTGTGCGAACAGCTTGTCGCGGCGCACCGTCGAGGCGCCAGGATCCTGTCGATTTGTTCCGGGGTGTTTGTGCTGGCCGCCGCAGGATTACTCGATAACCGCCGGGCCACCACCCACTGGCGTTACACCGACCTGCTGCAGCAGCGTTATCCCGCCATTCAGGTGATGCCTGACGTGCTGTATATCGATAACGGTGATGTGCTGACGTCCGCCGGTAGTGCGGCAGGCATCGATCTCTGCCTGCACCTGGTGCGCCGGGATTACGGCAGCGTCGCGGCCAACCGCGTGGCGCGTCGGCTGGTGGTGTCCCCGCATCGCGATGGCGGCCAGGCCCAGTTTATTCAGCAGGCTGTCCCTGTCGCCTACGAAGGCCATCGCCTTGGCGCGCTGTTTGACTACCTGCACGCCAGGCTCGCGGAACCCCATACCGTCGGGTCGCTGGCGAAATTTGTCGGGATGAGCCCGAGAACCTTTTTGCGCCGCTTTGCCGCGACAACCGGTAAAACGCCCGCCCAGTGGTTGCTCCACACCCGCCTGAGCCGCAGCCAGGATCTGCTGGAGAACAGCAGGTTGTCGATAGAACGGATTGCGGAGGAGGTAGGATTTGGCAGCGTGGCGACGATGCGCCATCACTACAGAAACCAGCTGTCGACGACGCCTGCGGCGTACAGGAAGGGGTTTGCTGAGCCTGCGGGTGAATGACAACTTTAAATAATCAGGTAACCACAGTTAGAACTGATTTATTCTACCGGCTCGAAATGTTCTTTAATTGAGTAAATATTGTTAATAGCAGCTTTCAGTTAATTAGTGAAACTGTTCATTTTTAAAAATTAATTGTTTTCGCCGAATCTATTTATATTTAAAAAGAAACCCAAAATTCATTCTGCTATGACATGGCGCAAAGTTAAGAGAAATGTGGTTGTTTAAAATATTTTCATACGTTGTTATCGAGCCTGTCTGAATACCCCAAAGCTATCATGTCCGCCCTCCTGTTTTACATCGGGAATGTACTGGAATCAGATAATACAACAGATGAGATAAATCTTGTCTGGGAGTACTGGTGGGGCACGTTTAGACATAAAACAAATATGATTGAAGAGATTTAAATGAACACCGATATCAATCAAAAATTACAGAGCAGTCGTAAAGAGTTGTTAGATATTGGGCTGCGCAACAGCATGCTCAACTTTCGCAAGTCTGCGAAAACATTAATGATCGTTGATGAGCTATCTGAGCAAGTTTTTAACATTCTGTATCGTCAAAACAAAACCATGACCTTTGCGTCAATGGAGCCTAAAAAACTGACAGCCCTGGCAAAGGGCAGCACGGCGGTCGATGATGAAGATGATTTCGGTACCCGCGAAGATCTGCTAAATCACCTGGATGATATCGATTGGTCCAGCGTTGCGGATAATACTGAAGAGGATGAGGCGGGTAAGCTCCGTCGTCATGTTGATACACGCCTGCAAACCGCGCTGGAAAGTGACCGTTTATTCCTTCAGCTACTGAAAATTCATAACGATGCGAAAGGTTTCATGGAGGAGCAAGGTGTTAACACACTGTTCCTGGCGCTGGGCTTTTTACATTGGTATGAAGCCGATAGCTCTGAGAAAGTGCGTAAGGCTCCTTTATTGTTGTTACCCGTGAGCCTTGAACGCAGTGGCGCTAAAGATGCCTTCAAACTGACGTTTTCAGGTGAAGAATTAATGGCAAACCTCTCTTTGGCCGCCAAGCTCAGAACGGATTTCGGGCTGGATATGTCATTGTGCTCGTTTGATGAGGATACCTTTGCTTCCGATGAGTGCAGTCTGGATCGCTACTTTGGTGAAATCGCCGATGTGATCGCTAAGCAAAGTCGTTGGAAAGTCGTTAACAACGAAATGGCACTTGGCTTCTTTTCATTTGGCAAGTTTTTGATGTTCAAGGATCTCGATCCGAAAAGCTGGCCGGAGGATAAACAGCCCGGTGCGAACGGTGTGATGAAACGCTTGCTGGGTTTGGGTTTCGGCGACTTGCGTGCGGCATATTCGGAAGATGTGAATATCGACTCGGTTATCAAACCTGGCGATGTTCGATTTGTGAAGGATGCTGACAGTAGCCAGACAGAGGCGATCCTGGAGGTTCGTGAAGGGACGAACCTTGTGATTCAAGGACCTCCTGGCACAGGGAAGTCACAGACCATCACCAATATCATCGCCGAATTGATTGGTCAGAAGAAAACGGTGTTATTTGTTGCAGAGAAAATGGCGGCGCTGGAGGTAGTAAAACGTCGCCTCGATGAAAGCCATCTAGGGGATGCGGTTCTTGAGTTACATAGCCACAAGTCCGGTAAACAGGCGGTACTTAAAGAGATTGCACGCACCCTGGATCAGGGAAAGCCTCTTACAAATGCCGGCGAAGGCGATCTGGCGAGTTTAAAAGAGCTGCAGGACAGCCTCAATCAATACTGCGACGCCGTCAGCGTCAACGCCGGTGCAAGTGGTTTACCCTTGTCGACGTGCTCGGTCGTTATTTAAAACTTAAACGTGAGTATTCCACATTACCGATCATCCCTTTTGCACCCATGGCGACGTGGAGCCATCTTGAGCACCAGAAACGACGTGAACTGGTGGATGAACTGGTGTTGCAACTGGAGGTGATGGGACGTCCAGACAAGAGTCTCTATTGGGGAAGTGATCGAACCTACTTTTCACCCATCGAACAGAGCAGTGCAAACGATGCTTTAACCTCAGCCAGTTCCCATCTCGCTGCGCTACAGTCGGCAGCGGCCGCACTTTCTGAAAGACTTATGCTCACCCAACCTGCCACATTGACGGATGTTGACGTAGTCTGCCGTGCTGCCCGAAGAGCCGCTGAGGCACCCCGGCTTGACGGGGTGCAGCTTTCAACCGGTGAATGGCAGGCAAGACGCGATGTCATTCGGGAACTCCTGGAAGCAGGGCAGCAAATGTCCGATTGCCGTAATCGGCACGAAAGCCAGCTAATCGATGCGGCCTGGGAGCAGGATCTGCTCGAGGTCAGACAAAGCGTCGTGGCATATGGTGACAAATGGTGGAAAGTTTTTTCAGGACGCTTCCGTGCCGCGCGCGGTCGCCTGCAAGGGTTAGTACGTGGGGAGTTACCGCGAACATCAAGCGGGATGCTAGAGCTCGTGGATTCAGTATTAACGTATCAGCAAAACAAACGGGTTTATGATCAACACGAAACATTAGGAAGTGCGCTGTTTGGGGCGCAATGGGAACGTCAAAAAACAGACTGGGCCGTACTTGAACGCCTGAGCGCGTGGGTGATCAGGCTGCACGATGATTTAGGCAGTGGACAGATCCCGGCGGGTATTCTTGCATTTTTAGCGGGTGATACCGATGCAAGCGGAATGGGTGATGAAGTGAGCGGGATCGAGCAACATGTCTCGGGGCTGAATAAAGCGCTGGGGAGTGCCCTTGAGATCACCGGTATGCAGACGGAAAACAACAAAGCAGATGTCAGAGACATGGGGCTAGTGGCACTTGGCGAGCGCTTACAACAATGGCATCAAAATCTGGCTGCGCTTTATCATATTGCTCGATTCAACGTGCTCGCAGAGCAGTTTCGCCAGGCCAGGTTAGATCAGTTGCTGGAAATTGCAGTCTCTTCTGACGAACCAAAGCAGCTTGCTGCGATTCTTGATTTCTCCTGGTATTCGGGTCTAGTTCAGAAGGTTTATGCTGAAAAACCTGCGTTGCAGCGGTTCGATCGTATTAAACATGAACATCAGATAACACGTTTCAGAACACTGGATATGGCATCCCTCAATCATGCTCAGACCCAGTTGGCCAGACAGGTTTGGGAAGCAATGCCCAATATCAATCAGCCAGGTGAAATGTCAGTGCTGCGCGCTGAGTTAAACAAGAAACGCCGGCATATGCCGATCAGACAACTGATTGAGAGAGCCGGACGGGCAATTCAGCAAATCAAGCCTGTATTTATGATGAGCCCCATGTCGATTGCGAATTTCCTGCCACCGGGCAAGCTCGAGTTCGACGTGGTGGTCTTCGATGAGGCCTCGCAGGTGAAAGCGATTGACGCATTCGGTGCCATCCTGCGCGGTAAACAGGTTGTCGTGGTTGGCGATACTCGCCAGATGCCGCCGACCGATTTCTTCGGGCGAGACGTCGAATTAGATGACGAGGATGTTGCGACAGCAGACATTGAAAGCATCCTGAGTATGTTCAAGGCATCCGGCAGTCAGGAAAGGTATCTCCGCTGGCATTACAGGAGCCGTCACGAGTCGTTGATCGCGGTTTCCAATGTCGAATTTTATGACAGCAAACTGGTGGTTTTCCCCTCTGCAGGTCAGCATCCTCATGCTAAAGGGGTGAGCTTCGATTATCTCCCGGAAGCCCTCTATGACCGGGGCCGGACCCGGACCAACAAAGGTGAGGCAAGAGCTGTCGCACAGGCAGTTATGAAGCATGCGATTGAATCTCCAGAATTATCGCTTGGCGTGGCTGCTTTTAGTGTGGCCCAACGTGATTTGATTCAGGTCGAAGTGGAAATGTTGCGTCGGCAAAATCCGGAGGCTGAGGCGTTTTTCACTTCCACAGGCAGTGAACCTTTCTTCGTTAAAAACCTGGAAAATATTCAGGGAGATGAACGAGACAAGATCTTCATCAGTATTGGATATGGACGCAATGAATCAGGTCGAATTGCGAAAGAGTTTGGTCCGTTAAACCGGGATGGTGGGCATCGACGGCTCAACGTTTTGATCACGCGTGCCAAACTGGCAATGCGTATATTCTGTAATTTTAAAGCCGATGAGCTTGATATTGATGCGGGTGCCAGCCTTGGGGTGCGGGCATTGAAAAATTTCCTCAAGTATGCTGAAACAGGGGAGCTCGAGGTGGCACGGGAGACAGGAAAAGCTCCAGATTCGCCGTTTGAGCTCGAGGTTATAGAGGCGCTGCGCGAGAGGAACTACGAGGTAGAACCTCAAGTCGGGACTGCCGGCTATTTTATCGATATCGCAGTGAAGGACCCGCAATACCCTGGCCGTTATGTACTGGCTATTGAGTGCGATGGTGCGTCATACCATAGCTCCCGCTCGGCGCGCGATCGCGATCGTCTTCGCCAGGGCGTACTCGAAGGATTGGGATGGAATTTCCATCGTATCTGGAGTACTGACTGGTTCCGCAATCCGCAACAGGAGATCAATCGCGTTGTGGCGTCGATTGAGTCTGCCCGCATCCGGATTGCTGAAGGGCGCGACTCTATTCCGGTACCAGTACAGGAACAAAAGCATGAAATAGTGCGCGGCGAGTCGCCGAAAGAATCTGTCACACCTGTAAGTAAGCCCTATATCAAGGCGTCTTTACCTTCGCCATCGACTAATGAGTTACATCAGGAAAAACCTGTGCAACTCGCAAGAATGATTCAATCAGTCGTAGAGGTAGAAACCCCCGTCCATACCAGCGAAGTCACGCGTCGACTTCTGGAAGCTTTTGGTGTAACCCGGGCTGGGTCGCGTATTACCAATGCCGTTGATGAGGCCATTCGGCTCGGTCAACAACATCGGTTTTTCTCCGGGCGCAACGGTTTTATCTATTCCATAGACGAACGCCCCATTACCGTGCGTAACCGGGAACATCTGGGAAGCTCAGAGCGTAAGTTCGAGTGGGTTTGCCCCGAAGAGTTGGATCAGGCCTTAATCGAAACGGTCACACTCGGTTTTTCAATGAGCCGTGAAGATGCCATTTCAGGTTCGTTAGGTTTGTTGGGGTTTGGACGCGCAACGGCAAAAGTTTCTGCAGTGCTGGAAGAGCGTATTAGCACGCTTGCTACGCAGGGTCGATTGCGGGTTGATGATGACGTTGTCTCTCCTGCCGACGTTCTGTAGCCCAGATTTGCCAGGAAGTGCGTCATCGCGGGGAGCTGAAAAAGCAGGAAAAAAAGAAGGAAGTGGACCCGGACGATCGGGTCCTGCGTACCCAGTGGCGTAGCATCGTCCAGACTATGCTGCAGGGAGCGGTAGTAGTGGCATGCGTAATGGCTTATCCCGGTCGATACCCGTTGGTCGAATCCCGTGCAATAAACTCTGCAGGCAAAATACAGTTGTCCGGCACACTCTCTTCGGTCGCGGCGAGTACTCTGGTCACCGCTTCCTTGCCCTGGGCATCCAGATCCAGGCGCACTGTGGTAAGAGAGGGTATGAAAAAGGCGCTTTCGTAGCTGTCATCGTAGCCGATAACGGCAACGTCGTGAGGGACCACAATTCCCGCCTTGTTCAACGCACTCAATGCCCCAAGCGCCATCTGATCGTTCCCCACCAGTAGGGCGCTAAATTTGACATGATCGTCGATAAGTTGCTGCGCACCGTCGTGGCCGCTCTGTGCATCCCATGTTCCGTAAACGACGGCGGCAGGGGTTTTGCTAAAGGATGCCAGGCCGCTTAACCAGTTCGCCAGACGCAGTTTAGCCGCGACAGAGTTTTGCGGGCCGGGCATCAGAGCGATGTCTTGATGCCCCAGTTCGCATAAGCGTTTAACGCTCTCCTGAGTGCCGTTTGCCGGATCGAAGATAACGTGAAACACGCCGCTGTCCGGCGCGACGTCGAGGAACAGGCAGGTGACATCGGTATTATCTTCAGCCAGTTGCCGGGCGACAGCGGTTTCCAGCGGGACGTTAATCAGGATTTTATCAATAAACTGCGATTTAAAATCGTTAATCGACTGCTGAATGGCGCTGGGGTCACCTTCATCAATCATCGAAATCATGACCTGATAGCCCGCCTCACGGGCATGCTTTTTCACGGAGGCGGCGATTTGCGACGGCGCGTGCAGCGCAAGGGAGGTGGTAATTAACCCCAGTGTCTGGGTGCGTTTACCGACAAGCTGTTGCGCCAGACGGTTAGGAATGTAGCGCAGATCTTCAATCGCTTGCTCGACGCGGATCCGCGTTTTCTCGGCAACGTTCACCGATTTATTGAGCACCCGGGAGACGGTCTGGTAAGAGACCCCCGCCTGGCGAGCGACATCTTCCAGCGTCGCATTTCTGTTTTTGTTCACTCTCAATCCTTATTTTCTTGTGATGAAAATACACGCGTCTTCGCTGCGCTGAATGGACATTATATCAAAATGTCATACGTTCACATGGTGAAATTTGGCGATCTTGCTCACCTTTTACTGCTTTTAAAATTGCGATTTGTGAGGTTGATTGCACTTTTCACACCCGGGAGTTGTTCGCGCCATTTGTCAGGTATTGTATGTAACGCATTGATGTGAGCGTCATACATTTACCATTCACTGAGCAATCAGCGAAGCACCGATCCTGTTCCTTCTTGAGGAAGAAAAATATGGTTACCGGTAAAAGGAACTACATTCTTTTAAGCATTTTCGATTTTCTCTACCTGTTTGCCTGGTCGTCGACGATGGCCTTTTTTGTTATCTGGACGACACAGCATTTAGGGATCAGTGCGACCCAGACGGGGTGGTTGTATGCGATCAATGCCTTTATTGCCCTGACCATGCAGCCGTTCTTTGGTTTTATCTCCGATAAATTCGGCACCAAAAAATCGCTGATCTTCTGGATTATTGCCTTACTGCTGCCGGTTGGGCCGTTCTTTATTTATGTCTACGCGCCTTTGCTGGTCAGCTCTTTCTGGTTAGGGGCAATATTAGGCGGCATCTATCTGGGCGTTATTTTTAACTCCGGCTGCGGGGTGATTGATTCCTATATCGACAAAATCTCTCGTCGCTATGCGTTCGAATACGGGCGGGTGAGAATGTGGGGCTCATTAGGCTGGGCGGCGGCGGCATATATTGTCGGCCGTAATATTAACGACAATCCCAACCTCTCATTCTGGCTGGCGAGCATTGCCATCGTATTAGCCGGGATCTGCTTCATGATGACGAAAATTACCGTCACGCTTGAAGAGGAGAAAATGACCTCTTCGTTGAAAGCAGGGCACGTTTTTGAATTGATGAAAGACAAGCAGTTCTGGATGCTGATTATTTTTACCCTGTTCGTTACCCAGATTTATGACACTTACGACCAGCAATTTGCGCAGTATTTCTCATTGCAGTTCCCGAGTGTCGATGAAGGAAATAAATGGTACGGCACGCTGGCCTCAATCCAGGTCTGTGGCGAAACGCTGTTCCTGGGGCTGATGCCGTGGTTTGTTAACCGCGTCGGAGCGAAGTGGGCGCTGGTGATTGCCGGCACCATTATGTCGGTGCGTATTCTTGGCTCCGCCGTGCCGCTGGGGCCGGTGTGGATTGCGGCGGTGAAGATGATGCATGCCATCGAAAAACCGTTGATCCTGATTTCGGTATTTAAGTTTATTGCTCAAAATTTCGACCATAAATTGTCATCCACCATCTATTTATTAGTGCTGTTTGCGGCATCCATCGCCACTACGGTCTATTCCCCAATGGTCGGGCATTTCTACGACACCATTGGTTTTGCTAACACCTATATCATTCTGGGCGTTATTTCAGGTCTGTTTACGCTGTTCTCAGCCTTTTCGCTGCGCAGCAGAAAAGACAAGGTCATTGACCATGCGCAAAACACAGCGTCACTGGCATAAGGGAGAGGGTTATGAGCCGGTTATTTCCACAACTCAATTTATTACACGGGGCGGATTACAATCCTGACCAGTGGCTTAACCAACCTGATATTCTTGAAAAAGATATCGCGATGATGAAAGAGACAAAATGCAATGTCATGTCGGTGGGGATATTCAGCTGGTCGAAACTGGAACCTGCAGAAGGCCAGTACCAGTTTGACTGGCTGGATAATGTGCTGGATAAACTGTACTCGAATGGAATATATGTATTTCTGGCTACCCCAAGCGGCGCTAAGCCCGCTTGGGTATCGGAAAAATACCCGGCGGTTTTGCGCACCAATAGCGATCTGACGAAAAACCTGCACGGTGAACGACATAATCACTGTCCATCGTCACCCGACTATTTACGTCTGACTAAAAACATTAACCAGCAACTGGCACAACGCTACGCGCACCATCCTGCCGTGCTGGCCTGGCATATCTCCAATGAATATGGCGGCGAGTGCCACTGCGATACGTGCCAGCACGCGTTCCGCGACTGGCTGAAGAACAAATATCAGACCCTGGAGAACCTGAACCAGCGTTGGTGGAGTTCATTCTGGAGCCACGAATATTCAGCCTGGAGCCAGATCCATTCCCCTGGACCAAAGGGAGAACAGTCAGTTCATGCCCTGAATATCGACTGGCGACGTTTTGTGAGCGAGCAGGTTGCCCTGTTTTGCCGCCATGAGATTCAGGCGGTTAAAGCCTATAACCCGAGACTTCCTGCTACCACCAACTTCCACGGCGACTTTTATGATTACGATTACTGGCGCCTCGCCCGGGAGGTCGATTTCATCTCCTGGGACAGCTACCCGCAGTGGCATAAGACGCGCGATCAGCAGGACATTGCCGCTTACACGGCGTTCACCTTCGACCTGATGCGCAGCCTGAAATCCGGACTGCCGTTCCTGCTGATGGAGTCCACGCCGGGGACCACCAACTGGCAGCCGATCAGCAAGCTGAAAAAACCGGGGATGCATCTCTTGTCGGCGATGCAGGCGGTGGCCCACGGCTCGGACTCGGTGCAGTATTTCCAGTGGCGCAAAAGCCGCGGCTCGGTCGAGAAATTACACGGGGCGGTGGTGGATCACGTCGGTCATCTCAATACCCGCGTCGGACAGGACGTGAAGCAGGTCGGCGCTGCGCTGGAAAAAATCGCGCACCTTGCGGGGGCCGGTTATCAGGCAGAGGTGGCGCTGGTCTATGACTGGGACAACCGCTGGGCGGTCAATGATGCTGCCGGGCCGCGCAATGGCGGCATCAAGTTTGAAGAGACAGTGCAGCAGCATTACCAGGCCCTGTGGCAGCAGAGTATCCCGGTGGATATCGTTTCTCAGCAGTCAGATCTCAGCGCTTATCGGGTGCTGATCGCTCCGATGCTCTATATGGTGGATGAAGCCTTCGCCGAACGCGTTAACCACTTTGTGGCGGAGGGCGGGGTGTTTATTGCCACCTACTGGACGGGGATCGTCAACCCGGACGACCTGTGCTTCACCACCGGTTTCCCCGGCCCGCTGCGCCAGGTTCTGGGCATATGGTCGGAAGAGATCGACAGCCTGTATGACGGTGAAACCAATCATATCGACATCACCGCGTCCAACTGGGCCAGCCCGTCGCGGGGCTATGTATGCCGGGAGCTGTGCGATCTCATTCACGCCGAAACGGCAGACGTACTGGCGGTTTACCAGCAGGACTTTTATGCGTGCAGGCCAGCTATCACCTGTAACCGGTACGGCAACGGGCAGGCGTATTATCTGGCGGCCAGAACCGATGCGGATTGCCTGCAGGATTTCTACCGGACGGTGGCGGATCATCATGGCCTTGCAGCCTGCACCAGCCTGCAACTGCCGGAAGGGGTTGTGGCCACGGCAAGGCAGCGTGAAGGGCAGTCGTACATCGTTGTGCAGAACTATAGCGATCGGACGGTGACGCTTGATCTGGCTGAAGAGAACCGGGCGCTTAAACCGCTATTGAGGGCGGAGCGCAAGGGGCATCAATACCCCCTGTCGTCATTTGGCGTTGAGGTGTTTTTAGCGGAGGCATGACCGGGCAGGGCCTGACGACAATCAAAGGAATTACACACATAAAAAATCCACGTCGTAGCGTGGATTTTTATTAAATGGTGTAGCGCAGTCGGTGGCGCTTAGACGTTAAACAGGAAGTTCATCACATCGCCATCTTTAACGATGTAGTCTTTCCCTTCTGCACGCATCTTGCCGGCTTCTTTCGCGCCTTGCTCACCTTTGTAGGTGATGAAGTCTTCAAACGCGATAGTCTGGGCACGGATAAAGCCTTTCTCAAAGTCGGTGTGGATCTTGCCCGCAGCCTGTGGAGCGGTCGCACCGACAGGGATGGTCCATGCACGCACTTCTTTCACGCCTGCGGTGAAGTAGGTCTGCAGGTTCAGCAGCTCATAACCGGCGCGGATCACACGGTTCAGGCCAGGCTCTTCCAGACCCAGTTCGGCCATGAACTCTTCACGGTCGGCATCGTCCAGTTCGGCAATATCAGACTCGACAGCAGCACACACGGCCACCACAACAGAACCTTCCGCCGCCGCGATTTCGCGTACTTTGTCGAGGTACGGGTTGTTTTCAAAACCGTCTTCGTTGACGTTGGCGATATACATGGTTGGCTTCAGGGTCAGGAAGCTCAGGTATTTGATCGCCGCTTTGTCTTCTTCGGTCAGGTTTTTCAGCGCGCGCAGCATACCTGCGTTTTCGAGCTGTGGCAGACATTTTTCCAGCGCAGCCTGTTCAGCTTTCGCGTCTTTATCGCCGCCTTTGGCTTTCTTCTGCACGCGGTGCAGGGCGCGCTCGCAGGTGTCGAGGTCAGACAGCGCCAGCTCGGTGTTGATAACTTCAATATCGTCAGCCGGATCCACTTTGTTGTTCACGTGGATAATGTTGTCGTTCTCGAAGCAGCGCACAACGTGGCCGATGGCTTCGGTTTCACGGATGTTGGTCAGGAACTGGTTACCCAAGCCTTCACCTTTGGATGCGCCTTTTACCAGGCCTGCGATGTCCACAAACTCCATGGTGGTCGGCAGAATACGCTGCGGTTTTACGATCTCGGCAAGCTGATCCAGACGCGGATCGGGCATGGGTACGACACCGGTGTTTGGCTCGATGGTACAGAACGGGAAGTTCGCCGCTTCGATGCCCGCTTTAGTCAGCGCGTTAAACAGGGTGGATTTGCCAACGTTAGGCAGACCAACGATACCGCATTTGAATCCCATTTCTGAATCACCTTAATATCTTGATATTCAACGCGTTAACATTAACGAGTCGAAGAAAAGTAAAAAACTACGCCTATTATACACGTAAGCCGCAGCCTGCGGGGCAAAAAAGGCGTTTCGCGCCGGTTATTGCGCTTTGAAAGCGTGAAGACGGTTAGTGGCTTTGGTTAAGCCATCCTGCAGCCAGATCTCGGTGCAACGCGCCGCTTCGTCTACCGCTTCGTCGATCAGTTTCTGCTCGGAAACCGGGGGTTTACCGAGGACAAAACCGACAACTTTGTTTTTATCGCCCGGATGGCCAATCCCCACGCGTAAGCGGTGGAAGCTGGGGTTATTGCCCAGTTTGCTGATGATGTCTTTCAGGCCGTTATGCCCGCCGTGGCCGCCGCCCAGTTTGAATTTAGCCACGCCCGGCGGCAGATCCAGTTCGTCGTGCGCCACCAGGATTTCATCCGGGTTGATGCGATAAAAGGTCGCCATTGCGGCAACGGCCTTACCGCTTAAATTCATAAACGTGGTCGGCACCAGCAGACGCACATCGGCTCCGGCCAGGTTAATGCGTGAGGTAAACCCGTAGAATTTAGGTTCTTCACGCAGGGGAGCGCGCAACCGCTCGGCCAGCAGATCGACATACCATGCGCCCGCATTATGGCGGGTGGCCGCATATTCCGCGCCGGGGTTGGCCAGGCCGACAATCAGTTTAATCGTCACGTTTTTGTTCCTGAAAGTGCTAAGACTGGCGCGTAGTGTACTGTCTGCCGCGTCGGTTGACAAAATTCTGCGTGCAGCCACGTAAAAGCTGAATAATACCGCCTTTGAACCATTAGAATTTCATGCTACTCAAAGGCTTATTTGTAAAGTTTTGTTGCACTGAAGTACGTATTTGTGATCGCTCACGCACTCCGCAAAAAGGGTGTTGTCTATACTTTACACACAAGGATTAGGGAGATTATTCCCTGACAACCCAAAGTTCCGGAGGTGACATATGAAACGCAAAAACGCTTCGCTACTCGGTAACGTGCTGATGGGGTTGGGATTAGTCGTCATGGTTGTCGGCGTCGGTTATTCCATTTTAAACCAGCTTCCGCAACTTGACCTGCCGCAATACTTCGCGCATGGCGCGGTGCTCAGCATCTTCCTGGGTGCGGTGCTGTGGCTCGCGGGGGCTCGCGTCAGCGGCCACGAGCAGGTTTGCGACAGATACTGGTGGGTGCGCCACTACGATAAACGCTGCCGTCGCGATCAGCATAAGCACAGTTAACCTGCGACAGCGCGAAAAGCGGTTTCTTCGGAAGCCGTTTTTTGCCTTTTTCCTTGACCCTCACGTAACGTAAGGCTCCAGAGTGACCGTGATGGCGAGATAAAAGGAGCAGCAATGTTAATCCAGGTTGGCCTGTTGGCGAAGAGAGCGGGGATCACCGTTCGCACGTTGCACCACTATGAGCAAACCGGCTTGCTGCTTCCCTCCGCCAGAAGTGCGGCAGGTTACCGTCTTTATACCCTCGCGGATGTACAGCGGCTGCACCGAATCCAGGTGCTGGCCAAAGCGGGGCTGGAACTTGCCGAAATCAAAGAGATTCTCGATCGGGATCTCCGCTCCATGGTGGACGTACTGAGTGTGCAAATCGCCCTGCTGGATAAACAGCTGCGCGGCATACAGACGCTGCGCGAACAGCTGATGGGCCTGCGTGGCGCGATGGCCGCAGGGGCAGAGCCCGATCTGGAATCCTGGTTACAAACTCTGGAGTTAATGACGATGTACGATCGCTGGTTCAGTAAAGAAGAGTTACAGGCATTACCCTTTGCGCAGCAGAGTGACGCCCTGTCCGGGATCTGGGCCGGGCTGGTGGCGGAAGTGCAAAGCCTGCTGGCGGAAAAGGTGGACGTTGCCGACCCGCGCGCCACCGATCTGGCGACGCGCTGGATGACGCAGCTTGAGCAGGATACCGCGAGCAATCCGGCCTTCCTGACCCGGCTGAATGAGATGCATAGCGTGGAACCACAAATGCGTGAGCAGACGGGGATCAACGCTGAAATTCTGGATTTCATCACCCGGGCGTTTGCCGAGAGCAAGCTGGCAATCTGGGCGCGCTACCTGACGCCCGAGGAGATGGCGTTTACCCGCGCGCACTATTTTGATCGCATGATGGAGTGGCCGGCGCTGGTGGCAAAACTGCATCAGGCGAGCCGGGACGGCGTGAGTGCAGATAGCCCGGAAGCCCAGCGGCTGGCAGAGAACTGGCTGGAGCTGTTCCAGTCTTACGCCGGAACACACCCCGCGACCCAGCAAAAATTCCGCCTTGCCATGCAGCAGGAGCCGCATCTGATGAAGGGCACCTGGATGACGCCTGCAGTGCTTGAGTGGCTCCAGCAGGCGATCGGGATCATGATGCAGCGGCGGATGTCACAGATCCGCTAACGCAGCGTCGCGGTTCGGATAGAACGCCAGACGACCCGCAATAGGTTGAACCCCTGCGCGCGCCATCGTGCGCAGGGGCTGGAACTCGAGATTGGTGACCCGCAGCTCACAGCCTTCCGGCAGACGTTGCACAAAACGCTGGAAGGCGTCCAGCCCACCGGCATCCAGTACCGGCACCGCGTCCCACTTCAGCACCACGATGCGTTTGCCCGCGATGCGCGACTCCAGTTCGCTGAACAGCCCTTCGGCGGCTGCAAAGAACAGCGGGCCGATCACCCGCAGCACCAGCACGTCATCCGGCACCGTAACGTTCACTGTCGCCAGACGGGTCATGCGGGCGATACGGCGCATAAACAGCAGCGATGCCAGCACAATCCCGACGCTTATCGCAATCACCATATCAAACAGCACCGTCAGCGACATGCAGATCAGCATCACGATGATGTCGTCCTTCGGCGCGCGGCGCAGCAGGTTGACCACTTTATGCGCCTCGCTCATGTTCCATGCCACCATCAGCAGCAGGGCGGCCATGGCGGAGAGCGGCAGCCAGGAGAGCAGCGGCGCCAGCACCAGCAGGGCGAGGATCACCAGTATCGAGTGGATCACCGCCGAGACCGGCGAGGTGGCACCCGCACGCACGTTGGCTGCCGAGCGAGCGATGGCCGCCGTGGCGGTGATCCCGCCGAAGAACGGCGCGATAAGGTTGCCCAGCCCCTGACCGACCAGTTCGCTGTTGGCTTTATGTTTGGTGCCGGTCATCCCGTCCAGCACCACGGCGCAGAGCAGGGACTCAATCGCCCCCAGCATCGCCATAGAAAAAGCGGCAGGCAGCAGGGCACGCAGGGAGTCCCAGCTTAAGGTAAAGCTGGAACCGGGCATGTCCCACGGCAGTACCAGTTGAGGCAGAAGCTGCGGGATGCCATTACCCTGCGAACCATCGGCCAGAACATAGTGGAACTGTGAGCCAATCGTCGCGACATGGCCGCCCAGCAGATTGACCACCCCCATCACCGCGCAGCCCAGCAGCAGGGCGGGCAGGTGGCCCGGCAGGCGGATACCCAGCCGTGGCCAGAGGATCAGCGTGCTCAGCGTCACCACGCCGATCGCGGCATCGCCGGGGTTGGCGGTCGGCAGCGCCATCACCAGCGCGCCTACTTTTTGCAGGTAGTGTTCCGGTACGTGGGCCATCTGCAGGCCAAGGAAATCCTTAATCTGCATGGTCCCGATGGTAATGCCGATCCCGGAGGTAAAGCCGAGGGTGACGGAAAGCGGGATGTACTCAATCAGCCTGCCAAAGCGCGCCAGGCCGAACAGAATCAAAAATACCCCGGACATCAGGGTCGCCACCAGCAAACCGGCAAGGCCGAACTGCTGAGAAACCGGATAGAGGATCACCACGAAGGCTGCGGTCGGCCCGGAGACGCTAAAGCGTGACCCGCCGGTCAGGGCAATGACAATCCCGGCAACGGCGGCGGTGTACAGGCCATACTGCGGCGCCACGCCGCTGCCAATAGCCAGCGCCATCGCCAGCGGAATCGCAATAATGCCGACCGTAATCCCGGCGATCAGGTCACGGGTAAACCGCGACAGAGTGTATTTCTCTTTCCAGCAGGCGTCGATGAGGGCGCGGAAGGGAAGAACATGAGAGGAAGCGTTTTTCACAATCATTATCCAGTTGCGCATCATCTGTCATATCAATGGCAGGTGAAGGAGGCATTAATCATACAAATAAATGCTACAGACAAAAAAACCCGCCGTAGCGGGTTTTCAGACTGCGGCCGATTAGTGTTCGAACATCGCAGAGATGGATTCTTCGTTGCTGATACGACGAATCGCTTCGGCCAGCATCCCGGACAGAGTCAAAGTACGCACGTTTGGCAGCGCTTTGATTTCGTCGCTCAGTGGGATGGTGTCGCAGACGACAACTTCGTCAATGACGGAGTTGCGCAGGTTGTTTACAGCATTGCCGGAGAAGATCGGGTGAGTTGCGTAGGCGAACACGCGTTTAGCACCACGCTCTTTCAGCGCTTCGGCGGCTTTGCACAGAGTGCCGCCGGTGTCGATCATGTCGTCAACCAGCACGCAGTCACGGCCAGCGACGTCACCGATGATGTGCATCACCTGAGAAACGTTAGCGCGTGGACGGCGTTTGTCGATGATCGCCATGTCGGTGTCATTCAGCAGTTTGGCGATAGCGCGAGCGCGAACCACGCCGCCGATGTCCGGAGAAACCACAATCGGGTTGTCCAGGTTCAGCTGCAGCATGTCTTCCAGCAGGATTGGGCTGCCGAATACGTTATCAACCGGAACATCAAAGAAGCCCTGGATCTGCTCGGCATGCAGGTCAACCGTCAGAACACGGTCAACGCCTACGCTTGAGAGGAAGTCAGCAACAACTTTTGCGGTAATTGGCACACGTGCGGAACGGACGCGACGGTCCTGACGGGCATAGCCAAAGTAAGGGATTACAGCAGTGATACGGCCAGCGGAAGCACGGCGCAGGGCATCGACCATGACAACCAGTTCCATCAGGTTGTCGTTAGTTGGAGCACAGGTGGACTGGATGATGAAAATATCACCACCGCGTACATTTTCGTTAATTTGTACGCTGACTTCGCCATCGCTAAAGCGACCTACGGCGGCGTCGCCAAGAGAAGTGTACAGGCGGTTGGCAATACGTTGTGCTAGTTCCGGGGTGGCGTTACCAGCAAAAAGCTTCATATCAGGCACGAGAAGAACCTCAGGCATGCGTCCAGTGGTGGATAGTGTCGCCGAAAACTGTGCGGGCCAGGCGAACGCTATCCAGGCGGTGTATTAAAGAGCGCGATGCAACGTCTGGAACAGGGTGACGTTGTCACCGAAACTCAGATTGCGCCAGAATGGCCTGCTGTAGCGGGGAGATGTTCATACCACGCGCTACGAAACCATGCAGCCACTCTGGAGCCAGCTCGAGCACCTGACGTGCGGCGGATTCCGTATCAAATTCAGCAAAGACACAGGCTCCTGTGCCAGTCAGGCGCGACGGCGCGTATTCTAACAGCCAGGAAAGCGCGACATCAACCTCGCGAAAACGTTTTCTTGCGATAACCTCGCAATCGTTGCTGAATTCACAGTTTAATAACGTTTCTATTGACCGGGCCGGGGTATCGCGTGGAAGGTCCGGATCCTTAAAGATAATCGGGGTGGGGATGCTGACACCCGGGTGGGCCACCAGATACCATTTTTCGGCAGGTTCTGCCGGGGAGAGGATCTCGCCCACCCCTTCGGCAAAGGCGGCATGCCCCCGGACAAACACCGGCACGTCGGCTCCTAGCGTCAGCCCGAGCGCGGCCAGTTCATCCACCGAAAGTCCGCAGCCCCACAGGTGATTGAGCACCACCAGGACGGTGGCGGCATTTGACGACCCGCCGCCCAGCCCGCCGCCCATCGGCAGGCGTTTCTCGACGCTGATATCCGCGCCGCTGCCCGCAGGCAGGCGTCCGCTCTGCTGCGCCGCAGCCATCAGCAGCCGGGCGGCGCGGACGATCAGGTTATCTTCATCTGCCACGCCCTCCACCGGGGTGAGCAGACGGATCTGCCCATCCTGACGGAGTTCAATCGAAATCGTGTCGCCGTAGTCGACAAACTGAAACAGCGTCTGCAGGGTGTGATAGCCGTCAGCCCGCTGGCCGGTGATGTATAAAAACAGGTTCAGTTTTGCCGGTGAAGGCCAGTGGGTCATCATTTGACAATCCAGTTATCCATCTTCAGCTTGATGCGCTGGCCGCCTTCGGTCAGTTCCAGGCTGGACGGCAGAGCCGGTTTGGTGTTGCTGTCGTAGCCGCCGTAAACCACGTGCCAGTTTTTGCCGTTCTGGCTGTAGTTTACTTCGCTCAGACGATACTGGTCGTCGAGTTTGTAATCGGTGGCGTCGCCCGGCAGGCCGAGGATCCACTGGCGCAGGCTGGTGATCGGAATAGGCATTCCGGTCAGCTTGCCGATCATCTCTTCGGCATCGGTGCCGGTATATTTCTGCCCTTTATTGTCGGTGATTTGCGCGCTGCCTGGCTGAGCAATCAGCTCCATCTCGGTGCTCCCCACCGGATTGAGCAGCAGCAGGCGATAGCGATCCTGGCCGGTCTGCTGCCAGAAGAAGCGGGCGTACACTTTCTGCTGATCCGACAGATAAGCAAAAGCACCGCGGGTCTGGTACTGGCTTAAACCGCGCACCTCTTGCTGGTGCTGACGCCACTGCGGCGAGTCGGGGCTTTTGCCTGGCCCTTTGGGCGGCGTAATGGAACATGCGGTAAGCACCAGCGCGGCGAGGGGCAGCAGGCGAATCAGTCTGGTCATAATGAGGACAAATCCTTGAGATACGTGGCAGTTATATCGCTTAATGCTAGCGCCCGGTAGCGGCAGCGTCTACGCTCAAGTTGTCTTAAAACTTGAATTTAACCGTTAATAACAACTAATAACCTATTACTCCGAAAGGGGGCAGTCTCTTTTATTGATCTCGCGCATCCTGTATGATGCGGCCTGCTAACCTTATTAACGCTGGTACTACTCCCGCTCATATGACCCTTTTAGCACTCGGTATTAACCACAAAACGGCCCCGGTTTCACTGCGAGAACGCGTCACGTTTTCGCCGGACACGCTCGACCAGGCGCTGGAAAGTCTGCTTGCCCAGCCAATGGTGCAGGGGGGCGTGGTGCTGTCGACGTGCAACCGTACTGAGCTCTATCTCAGCGTGGAAGAGCAGGATAACCTGCACGAAGCGCTGATCCGCTGGCTATGCGAATACCACAATCTGAACGAAGAAGAGCTGCGCAACAGCCTGTACTGGCATCAGGATAACGATGCGGTCAGCCACCTGATGCGCGTGGCCAGCGGCCTTGACTCGCTGGTTCTGGGTGAACCGCAGATCCTCGGGCAGGTTAAAAAAGCCTTTGCCGACTCGCAAAAAGGCCATCTTAAGGCCAGCGAGCTGGAGCGCATGTTCCAGAAATCCTTCTCCGTCGCCAAGCGAGTGCGAACCGAAACCGACATTGGCGCCAGTGCCGTTTCCGTTGCGTTTGCCGCCTGTACTCTGGCGCGCCAAATCTTTGAATCCCTCTCGACGGTCTCCGTGCTGCTGGTCGGCGCGGGTGAAACCATCGAGCTGGTCGCGCGTCATCTGCGCGAGCACAAAGTGAAGAAGATGATTATCGCCAACCGCACCCGTGAACGCGCCCAGGCGCTGGCGGATGAGGTGGGCGCGGAAGTGATCGCCCTGAGCGACATCGACGCCCGTCTGAACGAGGCGGATATCATCATCAGCTCCACCGCCAGCCCGCTGCCGATTATCGGCAAAGGCATGGTAGAACGCGCCCTTAAGTCCCGCCGCAACCAGCCGATGCTGCTGGTGGACATCGCCGTACCGCGTGATGTCGAACCGGAAGTCGGCAAGCTGGCGAACGCCTATCTGTACAGCGTGGACGATCTGCAGAGCATCATTTCCCACAACCTCGCCCAGCGTAAAGCGGCGGCGGTGCAGGCCGAAACGATTGTCGAGCAGGAAACCAGCGAATTTATGGCCTGGCTGCGCGCGCAAAGCGTCAGCGAGACCATTCGCGAATACCGCGGTCAGGCGGAACAGGTTCGTAATGAACTCACTGCCAAAGCGATGGCGGCCCTGGAACAGGGCGGCGATCCGCAGGTCATCATGCAGGAACTGGCATGGAAACTGACCAACCGTCTGATCCATGCCCCAACCAAATCACTTCAACAGGCTGCCCGTGACGGGGACGACGAACGCCTGAACATTCTGCGCGACAGCCTCGGGCTGGAATAGCGCGCCATACCCATTTTATAATTAAAAGGTGCACTTACGCCTATGAAGCCCTCTATCGTCGCCAAACTGGAAGCGCTGCACGAGCGCCATGAAGAAGTTCAGGCGTTGCTCGGCGATGCCGCGACCATTGCCGACCAGGAACGTTTCCGCGCCCTGTCGCGCGAATATGCACAGTTAAGCGATGTTTCGCGCTGCTTTACCGACTGGCAACAGGTTCAGGAAGATATCGAAACCGCGCAGATGATGCTCGACGACCCGGAAATGCGCGAGATGGCGCAGGAAGAGTTGCAGGAAGCGAAAGTCCGCTCTGAAGAGATGGAGCAGCAGCTTCAGGTGCTGTTGCTGCCAAAAGATCCGGACGATGAGCGTAACGCCTTTGTCGAAGTCCGCGCCGGCACCGGCGGGGATGAAGCGGCCCTGTTTGCCGGCGATCTGTTCCGCATGTACAGCCGCTACGCCGAGTCGCGTCGCTGGCGCGTGGAGATCATGAGCGCCAACGAAGGCGAGCATGGCGGCTATAAAGAAGTGATCGCCAAAATCAGCGGCGACGGGGTGTACGGTCGTCTGAAGTTTGAGTCCGGCGGTCATCGCGTTCAGCGCGTACCGGCCACCGAGTCACAGGGCCGTATCCATACTTCCGCCTGCACTGTGGCGGTTATGCCCGAGCTGCCGGAAGCCGAACTGCCGGATATCAACCCGGCGGATCTGCGCATCGATACCTTCCGCTCGTCCGGCGCGGGTGGTCAGCACGTTAACACCACCGACTCCGCGATCCGAATTACCCACCTGCCAACCGGCATTGTGGTGGAGTGTCAGGACGAACGTTCCCAGCACAAAAACAAGGCCAAAGCGCTGTCGGTGCTGGGTGCGCGTATCCATGCCGCAGAGATGGCAAAACGCCAGCAGGCGGAAGCCTCAACCCGTCGTAACCTGCTGGGCAGCGGCGATCGCAGCGATCGCAACCGCACCTACAACTTCCCGCAGGGGCGCGTGACCGATCACCGCATCAACCTGACCCTCTATCGTCTGGATGAGACCATGGAAGGCAAACTGGATTCGCTGATCGAGCCTATCGTGCAGGAGTACCAGGCCGATCAGCTGGCGGCGCTGGCAGAGCAGGATTAATGGATTTTCAGCACTGGTTACAGCAGGCGATAACGACGCTGGCGGGCGGCGATAGCCCCCGTCGCGATGCGGAGATCCTGCTGGAGCACGTGACCGGCAAACCACGCACCTTTCTTCTCGCCTTTGGTGAAACCGAGCTCACCGCCGATCAGCAGGCGCAGCTTGATGCTCTCCTGGCCCGGCGTAAAACCGGCGAGCCGGTGGCGCACCTGGTGGGCGAGCGTGAGTTCTGGTCGCTGCCGCTGTATGTCTCTGCCGCCACGCTGATCCCCCGTCCCGACACCGAATGTCTGGTGGAGCAGGCGCTGGCCAGATTGCCCGCCACGCCTGCGCGCATTCTCGATTTAGGCACCGGCACCGGGGCTATCGCTCTGGCGCTGGCCAGCGAGCGTCCGGACTGTCAGGTGACGGCGGTGGACGTGATGCCCGACGCGGTGGCGCTGGCACAGCGTAACCTTGAGCGTCTGGGGCTTAAAAACGTGACGGTGCGACAGAGCAGCTGGTTTGCGGCCCTCGCTGACCAGCAGTTTGAGACCATCGTCAGCAACCCGCCCTATATTGATGAATGCGATCCGCACCTCGGCGAGGGCGACGTGCGTTTTGAACCGCGCAGCGCGCTGGTTGCAGCGGATCAGGGCCTTGCGGATCTCAGCCATATTATCATCCAGTCTCGTCAACATCTGGTGAGCGGCGGCTGGCTGCTGCTGGAACATGGCTGGACCCAGGGCGAACCGGTGCGTAACCTCTTCCGGCAGGCCGGTTTTACCCAGGTTGAAACCTGTCGCGACTATGGCGGTAATGAGCGCCTGACCCTTGGCAAATGGCATGAATAGCTTTTCTCTACTCATCACCCTGCATCTGACGGCAGTCACCCTGACCGTCAGTTTTTTTGCGCTGCGTTACTGGTGGCGTTACAGCAGTAATGCCCTAATCAACGCGCGCTGGGTGAGGGTGCTGCCGCACTGCATCGACACCGTGCTGTTTCTCTCCGGCGCGGGTCTGATGTGGATAACGGGCTATCTGCCATTTACAGATGAAGGCTCATGGCTGACTGAAAAGCTGTTTGGCGTTATCATCTACATCGTTTTGGGTTTTATTGCGCTGGGGCGTCATCGTCAGCGCAGCCAGCAGGTGGGGTTTATTGCCTTTCTGCTGGGGCTGGTGGTGCTGTACATCATCATTAAACTCGCCACCACAAGAATACCGATACTGGGGTAAGTCATGAGGTCCTTGGCCGATTTCGAATTTAACAAAGTGCCGCTGTGCGATGGGATGATTAAGGTATCAGAATTGATCCGCGATGATTTCATTTCGCAGTATGTCTATGACGAGCTGGAGCAGCTGGTGAGTCTGGCGCGTGAAGAGATTAATCAGGCGCGCCCTCAGGACTGGCAACTGGAAAAACTGATTGAGCTTTTCTATGGCGAGTGGGGCTTTTGCGATACGCGCGGCGTGTATCGCCTCTCCGACGCGCTGTGGCTCGATCAGGTACTGAAAAACCGTCAGGGCAGCGCCGTCTCCCTGGGGGCGATTTTATTATGGGTGGCGCACCGTCTGGATATCCCGCTGGTGCCGGTCATCTTCCCGACGCAGATGCTGCTGCGCGCCGAGTGGCTCGACGGTGAAATGTGGTTAATCAACCCGTTCAATGGCGAGACCCTCGACGACCATACGCTGGATGTCTGGCTGAAGGGCAACATCAGTCCGATGGCGGAGCTGTACAACGAAGATCTGGATGAAGCGGATAACGCCGAGGTGATCCGCAAGCTGCTGGACACCCTGAAGTCGGCGCTGATGGAAGAGCGGCAGATGGAGCTGGCGCTGCGTGCCAGTGAGGTGCTGCTGCAGTTTAACCCGGAAGATCCGTATGAGATCCGCGACCGCGGTCTGATCTACGTCCAGCTTGAGTGCGACCACGTTGCGCTGAATGATTTGAGTTATTTTGTTGAGCAGTGTCCGGAAGATCCGATCAGCGAAATGATCCGCGCGCAGATTAATTCCATCGCGCACAAACAGATTACACTGCATTAATCTTAATTCCGATTCACCCCTGAATAAGGCGATCCTATGAAACAAAAAGTGGTTAGCATTGGCGATATCAACGTGGCGAACGACCTGCCGTTCGTGCTGTTCGGCGGCATGAACGTTCTGGAATCCCGCGACCTCGCGATGCGTATCTGCGAACATTACGTGACCGTGACCCAGAAGCTGGGCATTCCGTACGTGTTCAAAGCCTCTTTTGACAAAGCCAACCGCTCCTCCATTCACTCTTACCGTGGCCCGGGCCTGGAAGAGGGGATGAAGATTTTCCAGGAGCTGAAGCAGACTTTTGGCGTAAAAGTGATCACCGACGTCCATGAAGCCAGCCAGGCGCAGCCTGTCGCTGACGTTGTCGACGTGATCCAGCTCCCCGCGTTCCTCGCCCGTCAGACCGACCTGGTCGAAGCGATGGCGAAAACCGGTGCCGTGATCAACGTGAAAAAACCGCAGTTCGTAAGCCCAGGCCAGATGGGGAACATCGTCGATAAGTTTATCGAAGGCGGTAACGACAAAGTTATTCTGTGCGACCGTGGCGCTAACTTCGGTTACGACAACCTGGTGGTCGACATGCTGGGCTTCAGCGTGATGAAAAACGTCTCTAACCAGTCGCCGGTGATCTTCGACGTGACCCACGCCCTGCAGTGCCGCGACCCGTTTGGCGCAGCCTCCGGCGGCCGTCGTGCCCAGGTGACTGAACTGGCGCGTGCCGGTATGGCGACCGGTCTGGCGGGCCTGTTCATTGAAGCGCACCCGGATCCAGCCAACGCCAAGTGCGACGGCCCATCCGCGCTGCCGCTGGATAAGCTGGAGCCGTTCCTGAAGCAGATTAAAGCGATTGACGACCTGGTTAAGAGCTTTGAAGAGCTGGATACCAGCAACTAATAAAAACCCGCTTCGGCGGGTTTTTTTATGGGTGATTTTGCCGGGTGGCGCTGCGCTTACCCGGCCTACAAAACCCGTAGGCCCGTGCAAGCGCAGCGCCGCCGGGCGTCAGGCTACGCAAATATCGTCATTAAATACGCCGCAAACAACGCCATGTGCGCCGCACCGTTGAGCACATTGGTGCGCCCTGTTGAAAATGAAATCTGGCACAGCAGCAGCGACGCCACCATCACAATCATCTCCGGTGCGCCGAGGCTGAACTGCAGCTCGTTCCCGGTGAGGAAGGCGATCAGCGTCACCACCGGCACGGTAAGAGAGATGGTCGCCAGTACTGAACCAAAGAACAGGTTCATGGCACGCTGCACCTGGTTGTTCAGCACCGCACGCAACGCCCCCAGCCCTTCCGGGGAGAGGATCAGCAGAGCCACCAGGAAACCGGTAAAGGCCACCGGCGCGTTCATCTCGGTCAGCAGGGTTTCCAGCGGGTTCGCATTCATCTTGGTGACCGCGATCACCGCAATCAGATGCACCACCAGCCAGACCGTGTGCCACAGGCTGCTGTGCGCGGACGGCTTGCCGTGGTGCGGGTCATCGTCGTCGCTCTCATCTTCATGCTCATACACGAACAGGCTCTGGTGCGTTTTGGTCTGGATGAGCAGAAACACGCCGTACATCGCCGCGGAAATCAGCGCCACGAGCAGGGCCTGACCGGTAGTAAAATTGGCCCCCGGCAGTGCCATCGGGAACACCAGCACGATAATCGCCAGCGGGAAGAGGGCGATCAGATACTGCTTAATGCCAAACAGGTTCAAATACTGGGTGGCGAATTTGCGCCCGCCCAGCAGCAGCGAGAAGCCGACCAGCCCGCCGGTGACAATCATAATGATGGAATAGAGCGTATCGCGCATCAGCGTTGGCGCGGCGTCACCGGTCGCCATCAGGGCGGAAATAAGGCTCACTTCAAGAATAACGACGGAAAGACTTAAAATCAGGGAACCGTAGGGTTCGCCCAGGCGGTGGGCCAGCACGTCGGCATGGCGGACAACGCTAAAGGCGCTGCTCAGAATACCCACCAGGGCAAGCAAATTAATACCGATGACCACTGGCAGCGACTGACTACTTCCCCAGAAGAGCAGCACGGCCAGGGCCAGCACCGGGAAAATGAGAGACGTCTCCTTATGGCGGGTTTTCACCGCCTCGTGTGCTGTTGTCATGTATATCTCCAGAGTTGCAGGTGCTTATTATTGTAGACAGAAAAAGAGGACGTTAAATTAACAGATTACCGTTAATTTCTGCTTATCTTTTACTTAATTTTACGGTATCACTTCATTTTTACGTGAGAGCGTCATAATAAGAAGATTTTATTAAATATATTCTTAATAACAGTGAATTAAGCAATAGAATTATCCGATTATCACTTCGACTGGAAGGCTCCGGAATTGTGGACCACACTTAATAATTGATTAAAAAGAGGGGTTTGCCATGCCATACAAATCGAAAAGTGATTTACCGGATAACGTTCAGCACGTTCTGCCCGCCCACGCGCAGGATATCTACAAAGAAGCCTTCAACAGCGCCTGGGATCAGTACAAAGACAAAGAGGACCGTCGGGGCGATGACAGCCGCGAAGAGACCGCGCACAAGGTGGCCTGGGCGGCGGTGAAGCAGGATTATGAAAAGGGTGAGGATGATAAGTGGCACAAGAAGAAATAGCCGTTGCTTAGTGCGCTGTGCTTAATAGTTTGCACACTGCGCTTTGACTTTTAAGGCTCTCGACGCGCCGCTCTGTTGCACCCGGCGAGTTTATTGCATATCGTCACGGTAGCTGCTTTCTAATTGAGCAGTAAAAGGACCCGGAAGGTTCAAAAAAGTGTGCGAATGGAAGCAGGCAGTGGCGGAGGTGCAATATGTTAACGCGTGATTTTCTGATGAAGGCCGACTGTAAAACGGCCTTCGGTGCGATTGAAGAGTCGCTTTTGTGGTCAGCCGAGCAGCGAGCGGCGTCGCTGGCCGCAACCCTTGCCTGCCGTCCGGACAACGGTCCGGTCTGGCTGTTTGGCTACGGCTCCCTGATGTGGAACCCGGCGCTGGAGTTTGTCGAATCGGCAACCGGTACGCTGCCGGGCTGGCATCGCGCCTTCTGTTTGCGCCTGACCGCCGGACGCGGCAGCGCCTGTCAGCCAGGGCGCATGCTTGCACTGAAAGAGGGCGGACGCACCACGGGGGTGGCCTATCGCCTGCCGGATGCGAGCCTGGAAGAGGAGCTGGCGCTGCTGTGGAAGCGCGAGATGATCACCGGCTGCTATATGCCGAGCTGGTGTAAGCTGGAACTGGATGACGGACGTACCGTTAATGCGCTGGTGTTCATTATGGATCCGCGCCATCCGCTGTTTGAAGCCGATACCCGCGCGCAGGTCATTGCCCCGCTGATTGCCGCCGCCAGCGGCCCGCTTGGCACCAACGCGCAGTACCTCTTCTCCCTCGATCAGGAGTTAACGCGTCTGGGTATGCAGGATGATTGTCTGAATGAGCTGGTGTCGCGGGTGCGGGCCTTGCTGGATAACGCCTCGCCTGACAGCCAACTGCGTCCGGGCTTTGCCTGAAAAAACGCCCGGTGACCTTGCGCCACCGGGCTTAGTTATCAGGCTGCGACGTAGCTGATAGAGTGCTCAAGGGACTGGCTGTGGCTGTCGATGAGTACCTCCCAGGTCCCGGTGTAGGGCACCGTGAGCCAGGCGTTGTCTCTGTCCTGCACGCTTAAAATATCCGCCTGCGTTTTACGTGGTGCTTTGTTACTCATCAGATGAATATGGCAACGCTCTGAGCAGCGCACCACTACCGTATCCCCGCCAAACAACTTCAGACTTGCTTTTACCAGTGCCATTTTATTACCCCGTATCTGAAAACGACGCTCTCCTTGCGGCCAATCCTGAGCGTGATGTTGTTCACAATTCACTCATGGCATAACACCAAAGGGGAAGGTCAGGGGTGCTGATTTTGATCAAAAAATGGCATAAACCTTAAACAAAAATGACAATATGCCTGAAAGGGTTCAGCTGACGTCGCTTTACGCGGCTTTCAGGCATTGCTTTAACATTAAATGCGGAAATGGCCTGCGGTTTCAGCGAGGTCGCCTGCCTGACCCTGCAGGGCGCTGGCCGCAGCGGCCGACTCCACCACCAGCTCGGCGTTTTGCTGCACCATGCTGTCCAGGTTAAGCACCGCGCGGTTAATCTCCTGAATGCCTTTCATCTGCTCGCTGGTGGCTACAGTGATCTCCCGCATGATCCCCGACATGCTGCCAATGCTGGTGACGATCTCATCCATGCTCTGTCCGGCGAGATGCACGTAGCGCGAGCCGGTCGCCACGCTGTCGGTGGTAGAGTCGATCAGGCTCTTGATCTCTTTTGCCGCCTGGGCGCTGCGGCTGGCGAGATTGCGTACTTCCCCTGCCACGACCGCAAAGCCACGACCCTGTTCACCGGCACGCGCCGCCTCTACCGAGGCGTTAAGCGCCAGGATGTTGGTCTGGAAGGCAATGCCGTCAATCACGCTGGTGATGTCGCCAATTTTGGTCGAGGCGGCCTCGATGGACTGCATGGTGGTGATCGCCTGCGATACCACGCTGCCACCGCGCGTCGCGGCCTCGGCGGCTTTGCCCGCCTGCTCGTTCGCCACGGCGGCAGATTCGGTGGACTGGGCGACGGAGGCGGTGATCTGCTCCACGGCGCTGGCGGTTTCACGCAGGCTGGAGGCGGCCCGCTCGGTACGGCCAGAGAGATCCTGGTTACCGGCGGCGATCTCCTGAGCGGCGTTTTTCACCGAGGCGCTGGCGTCGCGCAGCTGCACCATCACCACCGAGAGCTTGTCGCTGAAGGCGTTGAACGCATGGGCGATCTGCGCCACCTCATCGTCACCTTTCTCCGGCAGGCGCTGGGAGAGATCGTTGGTGCCGTTAGCAATGGCGTGCATCGCATCGCGGATCTCCGACAGGCGTTTCAGCAGACGGGCGATCACGAAATGCACCACCACCGCGCTGAGCAGCACGAGGATCACCAGCGACAGGGAGGAGGCTTTCAGCAGGGTGCGCATCCCCGAGGTGGCGTCATCGCTGTCGAGCGCCACAATCAGCTTCCATTGGGTGCCGGCAATCGGGGTCGCAGAGAAGGTTTTTGCCACGCCGTTGTACTGGCCGTCGGCGCTGTTGCCGTTCTTCAGCGCCGCCAGATCGACGCCGCTGATGACATCCTTAAAGGGTTTCAGGGTCAGTTCAGGATCGCTTGCGGCAATGACCGAGCCATCGCTGTCCACCAGCAGCCCGCTGCTGGCCGGGGTCGGATGAATGCCGCGCACGTTGGCGATCACGCTGTCCATCGCCACGTCGCCCGCCAGCACGGCTTTTAACTCGCCGTTCTCTTTCACCGGCACGGCGAAGGTCACCACCAGCTTTTTGGTGCCGGTATCCACATAGGGCGCGGTGACAATGGCGCGATCCTCTTTCACCGCCTGCTGATACCACGGGCGTACCGTCGGATCGTAGTCGGCGGGCACGCCGTCAGGATTGGAGAACTTCGCGGTTTTGCTGGCATATCCGGCATAGACGTTGATAAATCCGCCCGCCTGCGCCAGCTGTTTAAACACCGGGACCGGATCGTCGCTCAGGGCCACGTTTTGCAGGGAGTTGATGATGGTTGTCTTGCTGCTGACCCAGTCGGCAATCGCCATGCTGTGGCTGGCGCTGGTACTGGCGAGCATGGAGCGTTGCGACTGTTGATTATCCTGACGCGTGACCTTGAAATTGATCACGGTATTCAGTACAAGCGCGGCGATCAGACATCCGACCGTCGCCGCAATAATACGAGCGCGAATTGACCTGAACATAAATGTTATACCTGCTGTGTTGTTGTTAAATGCCTATCGGCATCGGGCAGGCAAACTTGATGCTGGAACCGCGCTCATAAGAAAATAATATTTCAGTTAAAGGATTATTAAAATGTTAATAGTTTATCGGCGGATAACGTCCACTGCGCCAGCTCTACCAGGGTGCCAATCTCGACCCCCTCGATCAGCGGCAGGGCGCTGATGCCGCGGCCATCGGTGCAGGTTTTGCACAGTTTTACCGGCACGTTCTGCGCCGTCAGGATCTCCAGCATCTGCTGAATGTTATAGCCCTCCGCAGGCTTCTGGCCGCGCAGTCCGGCGGTCACTGCATCGGACATTAAAAACAGGCGCAGATCCAGGTCGCTCTCCTGCTCGCGCAAGGCAATGGCCAGCCGCAGGCTGTTAAACAGGGATTCGCTGCCGTAGGCCGCGCCGTTGGCGACAATCACAATCTTCTGCATCTTGACTCCTGAACAATGAAAAGGCATGAAAATTGCTTCTCTCATCATTAGATATCGATCCGGGAGAGAAAGCATGACGATAAACACGGGCCGTCCACCCGGCGCCACTGAATGGTACCAGCAGGCCAGACTGCTGCGGAAAGCCCAGCTGTGCAAACTGGCGCAGCTGGGCACCCTGGTCAGCCGGATCGGCCATCTTGCCCACATGCTACAGTGCGAGCGCGGAGCCTCCAACATCTGGCTCTGCTCACAGGGGGCGCTGTACGCCCTGGAGTGTAAAGCCAGCCGCGCGCTGGTGGACGATCATCTGCAGGCGCTGCATCAGGCTCTCGGCACGCCGCTGATGGCCAGCGGTGCCCTGTGCGAGCGGGTCGCCAACGCCCTGCAAAGTCTGGAGCAACTTCCCGGGCTTCGCGAGGCAATTACAGATTGCGCGCTGCCCGCGACGACGGCGATGGAGCGCTATGGCCGCATGCTGCGTAACCTGCTCAGTATTGTGCCGCAACTTAATGACAGCATTGACGATCCGCAAATCGCGGGCAGATTTGTCGCCCTTTACAGCCTGATGCAAGGCAAAGAGCTGGTAGGACAGGAGAGGGCCCTGGGAGCGATTGGCTTTACCCAGGGCTTTTTCAGCGACGAAATGCGCCAGACGCTGGTGGACCGGATCGACGGGCAGCAAACCTGTTTCGAGATCTTCCTCTCCCTCACGCCTGCCAGCCTGCATGACCACTTCACACTCAGCGTGCCGGGAGCGGAAGTTGAACAGCTGCGGCGGCTGGCCTGTACCCGTCAACCCGCCGCGGATCAGGGCGTGCTGGCGCTGCACTGGTTCTCGCTGCAAACCGAGCGCCTTGAACATCTGCGCACCCTGGAAGAGATGCTCATCGACGACCTGATGCTGGCGGTAGAGTCGCTGATTAGCCGCGCCGACGACGAACCGCCCGCCGAGCCGCAAACGTATGAGCCGCTGGCGCTCTACCCGCAGAAACCCCTGCTGCCGCTGGTGCGCCAGCAGGCGCAGGAGATCGAACAGCTCTCCCGCCAGCTGGCTTCAATGCGCGACACCCTGGAGGAGCGCAAAATCATCGACAAGGCCAAAAGCGTGCTGATGACCCATCAGCAGATGAGCGAGGAGCAGGCCTGGTGCCAGTTGCGCAAGATGGCGATGGATAAAAACCAGAGGATGGTGGATATCGCCCGGGCGCTGCTGACGGTCAAAGCCCTCTGGCAGGAGTGAATGCACCCCGGCTGGGCAAGGCCTGCATGGTTGAGGTGCGTTTTCCTGACCCGCAGGCAGAAAAGGCAAGACATTTGAGCGTTTAAAACCTGGCATCACCCTTGCATTAATCAACATAACAATTTTAACGACGCGCCAACGGCGGTGGGTCGTGACGAAGGATAAAGGCGTCCTGCAGTGCTCCGGCACTGCCGGGCGCTTTTTTTTGGCATTTTTTCGGGAGTGAGCATGGTGGAATGGACAAGACGGCGTTTTTTACAGGCCAGCGCGCTGGCCGGCGGGGCGCTCATGTTGCCGGGCGTGATGCAGGCTGCGTGGGCCGCAGGCTCCGATAAACCGGAACTCGATACCGTTCGCGTCGGCTTTATTCCGCTGACCGACTGCGCGCCGCTGGCCATCGCGGCATATAAAGGTTTCGATAAAAAATACGGCTTCACCCTGGTGCCCACTAAAGAGGCCAGCTGGGCGGCGGTGCGGGACAAGCTGGTCGCCGGGGAGCTGGACGCGGCGCACATCCTCTATGGCCTGCTGTACGGTCTGGAGCTGGGGATCGCCGGTAAACCCAAACCGATGGCCAACCTGATGACCCTCAACCGCAACGGGCAGGCGATCACCCTGTCGAGCGATCTGGCTCAGCAGGGCGTGCGCGACGTTGAGGGGCTGAAAAAGCTCATCGCCCGACAGGCGCCGGGCAGCTATACCTTCGCCCATACCTTTCCCACCGGCACCCACGCTATGTGGCTCTACTACTGGCTGGCGAGCGCGGGCATCAACCCGTTTGACGACGTGCGCACCGTGGTGGTGCCGCCGCCGCAGATGGTGATGAACATGCGCATCGGCAATATGGTCGGCTTTTGCGTCGGCGAGCCGTGGAACGCCCGGGCCATTAACGATCGCATCGGCTTTACCGCCGCCACCTCGCAGTCGATCTGGCCGGAACACCCGGAAAAAGTGCTGGGCACCCGCAGCGAGTGGGTCGGGCAGCATCCGAACACCGCCCGGGCGCTGGTGAGCGCCCTGCTGGAGGCTCAGCGCTGGATCGACGCCTCGCCGCAGAACAAAGAAGAAACCGCTCAGCTGCTGGCCCGTCGCGCCTGGCTCAACACCAAGGAGCAGTACCTCACCGGCCGCATGCTGGGGGAGTACGACAACGGAACCGGCCACCGCTGGCAGGATGCCAACCCGATCCGTTTCTTTGAGGACGGAGCGGTGAGCTATCCGTGGCACTCCGACGGGATGTGGTTCCTGACCCAGTTCCGTCGCTGGGGGCTGCTGAAAACCGATCCTGACTATGCCGCCATCGCGCAGCGCATCAACCGCACCGACGTCTGGCAGGACGCCGCCACCGCAGTAGGGGGCATTCGCGCGCCATCTTCGCCGCTGCGCAGCAGCACCCTGATGGACGGCACCGTCTGGAACGGCGCCGATCCGAAGGGTTACGCCAACAGTTTCGCTATTCACCGTACAGGGGCCTGATATGAAAAAAGTTAACACCAAAGCCGCACCCGCCGAGCCGGTCAGCGGTGAAGTGATTACCCTCCCGCCGGTGCAGGTGCGCCGTCGCACCCCGGCTTTTGCCCGGCGGATTAACGATCTGCTGCAGCGCCTCATTCCGGCGCTGCTCGGCCTGGGGCTGCTGGTGATTGCCTGGCAGCTGGCGGCCATCAACAGCAAAGGCTTCCCAACGCCGCTCAGCACGCTGGATTCGGCTCTCACCCTGTTTGCCGATCCCTTCTACCGCGACGGCCCGAATGACATGGGGGTGGGCTGGAACGTGCTGGCCTCGCTGCAGCGTGTTGCCATCGGCTTTGGCCTGGCGGCCATCGTGGGCATTCCGCTGGGCTTTATGATTGGCCGCTTCACCTTTATGTCCCGCATGTTCACCCCGCTGATTGCCCTGCTGCGCCCGGTCAGCCCGCTGGCCTGGCTGCCCATTGGCCTGCTGCTGTTCCAGAAGGCGGAGCCCGCCTCCAGCTGGACCATTTTTATCTGCTCGATCTGGCCGATGGTCATCAATACCGCCGAAGGGGTGCGCCGCATCCCGGAGGATTACCTCAACGTCGCCCGGGTGCTGCAACTGTCTGAGTGGACGGTGATGCGCCGCATTCTCTTCCCGGCCGTGCTGCCTGCGGTGCTGACCGGGGTGCGGCTCTCCATCGGCATCGCCTGGCTGGTGATTGTCGCCGCCGAGATGCTCACCGGGGGCCTGGGGATCGGCTTCTGGATCTGGAACGAGTGGAACAACCTCAACGTTGAAAACATTCTCATCGCCATCGTCATTATCGGCGTGGTGGGTTTGCTGCTGGAGCAGGGGCTGATGCTGATCGCCCGTCGTTTCAGCTGGCAGGAAAAATAAGGAGCGCACATGAAACCATTAATTCAGGTCCAGGCCGTCAGCCAGCGTTTTTCCACTGCCAGCGGCGAGTTTCTGGCACTGCAGAACGTCTCTTTTGATATTCACGAAGGGGAGACCGTCAGCCTGATTGGTCACTCCGGCTGCGGCAAATCCACGCTGCTGAACCTGATCGCGGGCATCACGTTGCCGAGTGAAGGCGGACTTCTCTGCGATAACCGCGAGATCGCCGGGCCGGGGCCGGAGCGGGCGGTGGTGTTTCAGAACCACTCCCTGCTGCCGTGGCTGACCTGCTTCGACAACGTGGCGCTGGCGGTGGATCAGGTGTTCCGCCGCAGCATGAGCAAAGCGGAACGCCGGGAGTGGATCGAACATAACCTCGAGCGGGTGCAGATGGGGCACGCCATCCACAAGCGCCCGGGGGAGATCTCCGGCGGCATGAAGCAGCGGGTGGGCATTGCCCGCGCCCTGGCGATGAAGCCAAAAGTGCTGCTGATGGATGAGCCGTTCGGCGCCCTCGACGCCCTGACCCGCGCCCATCTGCAGGATTCGGTGATGCACATCCAGCAGGAGCTGAACACCACCATCGTGCTGATCACCCACGACGTGGACGAGGCGGTGCTGCTTTCGGATCGGGTGCTGATGATGACCAACGGTCCGGCGGCGACGGTGGGCGAGATCCTGCGCGTCGATCTGCCGCGGCCGCGTAACCGGGTGCAGCTGGCGGAAGAGAGCCGCTATCACCATATGCGCCAGCAGATCCTCCACTTCCTCTACGAAAAACAGCCGAAAGCGGCCTGAGGAGCACCACCATGCGCCTGGTCATCATTGGAAACGGACTGGCGGCAACGCGGCTGATCGAGGCGTTGACCGACCGCGCCCCCGGGCGCTTCGACATCACCGTCATCGGTGAAGAGCGGGGGCACGCCTATAACCGTATCCAGCTTTCGCCGGTGCTGGGGGGCGAGAAAGCGGCCGCGGCAACGCAGCTGCATGACGACGCCTGGTATCGGGCGCGCGGCGTCACTGTGCTGTGCGGCGAACGGGTGCTGGGGGTGGAGTGCGCGGCGCGGATGTTGCGCACCGATAAACGCCTGCTGGGGTGGGATGAACTGGTCTTCGCCACCGGATCGCAGCCGTTCGTGCCGCCGATCCCCGGAAGCAATCTGCCCCACGTCTTTACCTTCCGCACCCTGGATGACGTGAACGCCATTCTGGCGACGCCCGGTCCGGCGGTGATTCTGGGCGGCGGCGTGCTCGGGGTGGAAGCGGCCGCGGCATTACGCCTTCAGTGTGACAACGTCACGTTAGTGCATCGCGGCTCGTGGCTTATGGAGCAACAGCTGGATCAGCACGCCGGGCTGCTGCTGGAGGAGGCGCTCTCGGCGCGGGGTATCGGCTGCGAGCTTAACGCTGGTATTGCGCAGATAACCCCCGACAGCGTCACCCTCAGCGGCGGACGCACTCTGGCCGCCAGCCGGGTAGTGCTGGCCACGGGCGTCATACCCAACATCACCCTGGCGCAGACAAGCGGTGTGCCGTGCGGGCGCGGGATCCTGGTGGATAACGAGATGCGCACCGCGTTTGAGGGCATCAGCGCCATCGGCGAGTGCTGCGAAATCGACGGGCAGACGTGGGGGCTGGTGGCGCCCTGTCTGGCCCAGGCGGAGATCCTCGCCGCCCGTCTTGCAGGCGACAGCGTCACCCCCTTTACCCCGACGCAAAACGGCATGCGCCTGAAGGTCACCGGCATTGAGCTGTTCAGCGCCGGAGAGGTGAGCGCGCAACAGGATGACGCGGTGTGGACCAGCTGGGATCCGCTGACCCGCCATTACCGCCGCTTACTGGTTCGTAACGGCACGCTGGCAGGCGTGCTGCTGATGGGGGCGTGTCGCAGTGCGGCCACCCTCACCGATTTACTGGCAACGTCAGAACCGCCCGGGCGGACTGGCTGTTCGATCGATTCACTACGCAGCCGCAGGTTGCAGGACAGAACGCTATGACAAAACCTACTCTGGTTGTGGTTGGACACGGTATGGTCGGCCACCATTTTCTTGAAGACTGCGTAAACCGTGGTCTGCATCAGCAGTATCAGATTGTGGTCTTCGGTGAAGAGCGCTATGCCGCCTACGATCGCGTCCATCTTTCAGAATACTTTGCCGGACGCAGCGCCGACTCGCTGTCGATGGTCGCCGGGGATTTCTTTGCGGAAAATGGCATTGAGCTGCGCCTCTCTCAGCAGGTGGTGGCTATCGATCGCGACGCCCGGGTGATCCGCACGGCGGGCGGGCATGAGACCCACTGGGACAAGCTGGTGCTCGCCACCGGGTCCTACCCGTTCGTACCCCCGGTGCCGGGACGCGACCTGCCGGGCTGTTTTGTTTACCGTACCCTGGACGATCTGGATAACATCGCCGCCCGCGCCAAAGATTCGCGCACCGGGGTGGTGATCGGCGGCGGGCTGCTGGGGCTGGAGGCGGCCAACGCCCTGAAACAGCTTGGGCTGGAGACCCACGTGGTGGAGTTTGCCCCCAACCTGATGGCGGTGCAGCTCGATAACGACGGGGCCGCCATGCTGCGACGCAAAATCGAGGCGCTCGGCGTGGGCGTGCATACCAGCAAAGCGACAACGGAGATCGCCGAAACCGACGGCGGAATGGTGCTGCGTTTCGCCGACGGCAGCGAACTGGCTACCGACATGGTGGTCTTCTCCGCCGGGATCCGCCCGCAGGATGCGCTGGCCCGCGAATGCGGTCTGGGGCTTGGCGAGCGCGGTGGGATAATTATCGACAACCAGTGCCGCACCTCGGATGCGGATGTGTTCGCCATTGGCGAATGCGCCCTCTGGGAGAACAAAATCTTCGGCCTGGTGGCTCCCGGCTACCAGATGGCGCGCGTCGCCTGTGCCGCGCTGGCAGGGGAAGAGAACGCCTTTATGGGGGCGGACATGAGCACCAAACTCAAGCTGCTGGGTGTGGACGTGGCCTCGTTTGGCGATGCCCATGGCCGCACGGCCGGATCGCAGAGCTACCAGTGGACCCACGGCCCGCAGCAGATCTACAAGAAGATCGTGGTCAGCGCCGATAACAAAACCCTGCTCGGCGGCGTGCTGGTGGGGGATGCCAGCGAATATGCCACCCTGGTGCAGATGATGCTTAACGGCATCAGCCTGCCCAACGATCCTGAAACCCTGATCTTACCTGCGGTAGCCGGCAGCGCCCCGAAAGCGCTGGGCGTGGCGGCCCTGCCGGAGAGCGCGCAGATCTGCTCCTGTCACAACGTCAGCAAGGGCGATATCTGCCAGGCGGTGAGCAACGGCGCGACCGACATCGGGGCGGTGAAGCAGTGCACCAAAGCGGCCACCGGCTGCGGCGGCTGTAGCGCGCTGGTGAAACAGGTAATGGAGTTCCAGCTGGCGGCCCAGGGTGTGGAGGTCAAAAAAGACATCTGCGAGCACTTCGCGTACTCCCGCCAGGAGATCTACCACCTGGTGCGCGTCAACCGCATCCACACCTTTGAGCAACTCATCAGCCGCTACGGCCAGGGGCACGGGTGTGAGATCTGCAAACCGCTGGTGGGCTCGGTGCTGGCCTCCTGCTGGAACGAATACCTGCTGAAACCGGCTCACCTGCCGCTGCAGGACACCAACGACCGCTACTTTGCCAACATCCAGAAAGACGGGACTTACTCCATTGTGCCGCGTATGGCCGCGGGGGAGGTGACCGCCGACGGGCTGATCGCCATCGGCCAGATCGCCAAACGCTATCAGCTGTACAGCAAAATTACCGGCGGGCAGCGTATCGACCTGTTTGGCGCCCGGCTGGAGCAGCTGCCGGAGATCTGGCAGCAGTTGATTGACGCCGGGTTTGAAACCGGCCACGCCTACGGTAAATCCCTGCGCACGGTGAAATCCTGCGTCGGCTCTACCTGGTGTCGCTACGGGGTGCAGGACTCCACCGGGCTGGCGGTGACGCTGGAGAACCGCTACAAGGGGCTGCGCGCCCCGCACAAAATCAAGATGGCGGTGTCGGGCTGCACCCGCGAGTGTGCCGAAGCCCAGAGCAAGGATGTGGGGGTGATCGCCACCGACAAGGGCTGGAACCTCTATCTCTGCGGCAACGGCGGCATGAAGCCGCGCCATGCGGATCTGTTTGCCAGCGATCTTGATGACGCCACGCTCCTGCGCTACGTCGACCGCTTCCTGATGTTCTATATCCGCACCGCCGACCGCCTGCAGCGCACCAGCACCTGGCGGGATAACCTGGAAGGCGGGCTGGAGTATCTGCGCGAGGTGATCATCGAAGACAGCCTGGGCATTGCCGGTGAGCTGGAGCTGGAGATGCAGCGGGTGGTGGATACCTATCAGTGCGAATGGCAGACCACGCTGCAGGATCCGGGCCGTCTGGCGCAGTTCCGCACGCTCGACGCCGCCCCGGCACCAGCAAAACGCTGGCAGGATATCTGCAACCTGGACGACATCCCCGAGGAGGCCGGGATAGGCGCCCGTCTGGGTTCGCAGCAGATTGCGCTGTTCCGCTTCGGCAAGTCGATTTATGCCCTCGAAGACAGGGAGCCGGGCGGCAGCGCCAGCGTATTGTCGCGCGGCATTCTTGGGGATGCCAGCGGCGAGCCGGTGGTGATCTCCCCGCTGTATAAAACCCGCATCCGCCTGCGCGACGGACGTCTGGTCGACACCGGCGAAGTGGCGGTGCGCGCCTGGCCGGTGAAGGTGGATGGCAACCGCGTGCTGGTGGGCAGCGAAGAGCTGGTGATGCGTGCGGAGGCCTCATGACGGAAACCCGGACAACCTGTCCTTACTGCGGCGTGGGCTGCGGGGTGATCGCCCGCGTTGAGAACGGCGGGGTGAGCGTGCGCGGCGACGACAGCCATCCGGCCAACTTTGGCCGCCTGTGCGTGAAAGGCTCGGCGTTAGGGGAGACGACCGGCCTGACGGGCCGTCTGCTGCACCCGGAGGTGGACGACCAGCCGGTGAGCTGGGATCAGGCGCTGGATCGCGCCGGAGAGCGGCTGCGGGAGATTATCGACCAGTACGGGCCGCAGGCGGTGGCCTTTTATGCCTCCGGCCAGCTGCTGACGGAGGATTACTACGCCGCCAACAAGCTGATGAAGGGCTTTATCGGCGCGGCCAATATCGACACCAACTCCCGGCTCTGCATGTCTTCGGCGGTGGTGGGCTACAAGCGGGCCTTCGGTGAAGACGTGGTGCCGTGCAGCTACGAGGACATTGAAAAGACCGATCTGGTGGTGCTGGTGGGATCCAATGCCGCCTGGACCCATCCGGTGCTGTATCAGCGGTTGGTGCAGGCGCGCGCCGCTAATCCGGCGCTGAAGGTGGTGGTGATCGACCCGCGCCGCACTGCGACCTGCGATATCGCCGACCTGCATCTGGCCCTGACGCCCGGCAGCGATGCGGGGCTGTTTGTCGGCCTGCTGGACACCATCGAGCCTGGGCGTGCCAGCGACTGGCCGACCGAACGGGTGGCCGATTTTTGCGGCCTGCTGCCTGACGAAGTCGCGACCTTCTACGCCTGGTTTACTGCCGCCCCGCGGGCGGTGACGCTCTACACCATGGGGATCAACCAGTCCGCCAGCGGCAGCGACAAGTGCAATGCCATTATTAACGTCCATCTGGCGAGCGGTAAGATCGGCCGCGAGGGCTGCGGGCCGTTTTCGCTGACCGGTCAGCCCAATGCGATGGGCGGGCGCGAGGTGGGCGGGCTGGCGAATCAGCTGGCGGCGCACATGAATTTCACCCCGGATGATTTAAGCCGCGTGGCCCGTTTCTGGGGAACCGGGCGGCTGGCGCAGACGCCGGGCCTGATGGCGGTGGAGCTGTTTGAGGCCATCGCCCGCGGCGACGTCAAGGCGGTGTGGATCATGGGCACCAACCCGGCGGTGTCGCTCCCGGACAGCCATGCGGTGTGTCAGGCCCTGGCCGCCTGTCCACTGGTGATAGTCTCGGAGGTGATGCGCGACACCGACACCAGCCGCTTCGCCCATATCCGCTTCCCGGCGCTGGGCTGGGGCGAGAAAGACGGGACCGTCACCAACTCCGAGCGCCGTATCTCGCGCCAGCGCGCCTTTCTGCCAGTACCTGGGGAGGCAAAACCCGACTGGTGGATCATCGCCCGCATCGCTGAGCGGCTCGGCCATGGCGCGGCGTTCGCCTGGGACCATCCCCACGCCATTTTTTCCGAACACGCTGCCCTGACGGCGTTCGAAAATCAGGGCGAGCGGATGCTAAACCTCGGGGCGCTGGCACAGCTTACCCGCGAGGAGTGGGACGGGCTGACGCCCTGGCAGTGGCCGGTCAACCGCGAAGCCTTTACCCGTGGACGCCAGCTCCCCGTTAACCCGCAGCCCCACGGCGCCACCGGGAGTGTGCTCTATCCCTTTACGCTCAACAGCGGACGCATTCGCGATCAGTGGCACACCATGACCCGCACCGGGTATGTGCCGCGCCTGATGCAGCACAGCGATGAGCCGACGGTGGATATCTCGCCGCAGGATGCCGCCCGGCTGGGGCTGCAGGAGGGACAGCTGGCGCGGATCAGCGCCCCGCGCGGGGTGATGGTGGCCCGGGCGCGGATCAACGAGGGCCAGCGCGTCGGACAACTGTTCGTTCCGATGCACTGGAACAGCTGCTTTTCCCGCCAGGGCAAGGTGAACGCTCTGGTGGAGGGGCGCTGCGATCCCCATTCCGGTCAGCCGGAGAGCAAGCAGACGGCGGTGCGGCTGATGCCGTGGCAGCCCGCCTGGCAGGGGGAGCTCTGGAGCCGGGAAGAGATGACGCTGCCGATGTTCGTCCACTGGTGGCGCAAGGCGGTGACCGGAGTCTCACGCCTGACGCTGGCCGGGGATAAGCCGCTGCTGGAGTGGCTGCTGGCGCACTGCACCGGGCAGGGCTGGCAGCTGCAAATCGCGCAAACGGGGGAGCGCAGCAGCCTGCTCGCCTGGCATCAGGGGGCTCTGATGCTCGGCTTCTGGCAGGGCACTCAGGTGCCCGCGCTGGCGCATGGTTTTATCGAAGCGGCGTTTCACACCGCGCCGGTAGAGCTGGCGGAACGGCACGCCCTGCTGAACGGCCAGAGCCCTGGCGAGCGCGTGGAGCAGGGGCGGATTATCTGCAGCTGTTTTAGCGTGGGTGAAAACGCCATTCGCGAGGCGATTGCCGGGGGATGCGACTCTGCCGCCGCGCTGGGCGCGAAGCTACGCTGCGGCACCAACTGCGGCTCCTGCGTGCCGGAGCTAAAAGCGATACTTTCCGTGCGGGTGTAAACGCCTGATGCGCTGCGCTTATCAGGCCTACGGTCCTGTAGGTCGGGTAAGCGAAGCGCCACCCGACAATCATGCACCGTACCCCTGTAGGCCGGGTAAGCGTCAGCGCCACCCGGCAATCATGCACCGTACCCCCGTAGGCCGGGTAAGCGCAGCGCCACCCGGCAATCATGCACCGTACCCCCGTAGGCCGGGTAAGCGCAGCGCCACCCGGCAACAAGACTTCAGGATATTCCTGAAATTTCCCTTTGGGCTGTCATTTTTCCTCAATCACGTTAAGGTATTAACTCTGTTTCCGACAACACAGGCTACCTTTCACGACGGTGATGGTTGTATCTCCCCGCATTCGTTCGCTGTTCCTCCTCCTCTGTTATGCCGGAGCCGTTCACGGTGCCCCGAATTCCTTCATCCATCAGGCGCAAAACCCGTTCGATAACAATGGCGACAGCCTGCCGGACTTAGGCATGGCGACCCCGACGGGAGAAGGCGAAAAGCATCTGGCGGAGATGGCGAAAGCGTTCGGCGAAGCCAGCATGACCGACAACGGCCTGACCACCGAGGAGCAGGCCCGGCAGTTTGCCCTGGGCCAGGTGCGGGAGGCCGTCAGCCAGGAGGTGAACCAGCACATTGAGTCATGGCTCTCGCCGTGGGGCAATGCCAGCGTCGATCTGCTGGTCAACGACGAAGGGCGCTTCACCGGGAGTAAAGGCAGCTGGTTTATCCCCTGGCAGGATAACAACCACTATCTTACCTGGAGTCAGCTTGGCCTGACCCAGCAGGAGGACGGACTGGTCAGCAATGCGGGCATCGGCCAGCGCTGGGTGGCGGGCAAATGGCTGCTTGGTTACAACACTTTTTACGACAATCTGCTCGATGAAAATCTCCAGCGCGCCGGGCTGGGCGCCGAAGCCTGGGGCGAATACCTGCGCCTGTCGGCTAACTACTATCAGCCGTTTGCCAGCTGGCGTGACAGCTCAGAGGTGCAGGAGCAGCGCATGGCGCGCGGATATGATGTCACCGCCAAAGCCTGGCTGCCGTTCTGGCATCACCTCAACACCAGCGTCAGCTTTGAACAATATTTTGGCGACAGCGTGGATCTGTTCCAGACTGGCACCGGATACCACAACCCGCTGGCGGTAAACCTGGGTCTGGATTATACCCCGGTGCCGCTGGTGACCTTTTCCGCCGGGCATAAGCAGGGGGAGAGCGGGGTGAGCCAGAACAACCTCGGCCTGAAGCTCAACTACCGCTTCGGGGTGCCGCTTAAAAAACAACTCTCCGCTGGCGAAGTGGCCGAAAGCCGATCCCTGCGCGGCAGCCGCTACGATCCGCCCGAGCGCCAGAATCTGCCGGTGCTGGAGTTCCGCCAGCGCAAAACCCTATCCGTCTGGCTGGCAACGCCGCCCTGGGATCTTAAGCCGGGTGAAACGGTGATGCTGAAGCTGGACATTCGCAGCCGTCACGGGGTGCGCTCGCTGCACTGGCAGGGGGATGTTCAGGCCCTGAGCCTGACCTCACCGGCGAAAGCCAGTGATACCGAGGGCTGGAGCATTATCCTGCCGGCGTGGGATAGCAGTGAAGGGGCGAGCAACCGCTGGCGGCTGTCGGTGGTGGTGGAAGATGAGGCGGGGCAGCGTGTCTCGTCCAATGAGATCACGCTTGCGCTGACGCAGCCGTTACTGGCTCTGCCAGAGGACGATCCGCGCTGGACGCTGCTGCCGGACGAGTAAACTCAGAAAATGCGTTCCTGATGCACCCACACCGCCGCTTCCACGCGAGACTTCAGCTTCATCTTCTTCAGCATATGTTTCACATGCACTTTGACCGTACTTTCGGTGATGTCCAGACGGCGGGCAATCATCTTGTTCGGCAGCCCCTGGGCAATCAGCTTCAGGATATCGCGCTCGCGCGGGGTCAGCTGGCTGACGTCACGATCGGAGGTGGCGCGGTTGGCGCGCAGGCTGGCAGCCAGCACCGGGGTTAAGGCTTCGCTCAGCACCATGTCGCCTGCTGCCGCCTGTTGCAGCGATTTCAGCAGCTCTTCCGGCTCCATATCCTTCAGCAAATAGCCGTCGGCGCCGCGTTTCAGGGCGGTGACCACGTCCTCTTCATGGTTCGAGACGCTGAAAACCACCACGCGTCCGGAGAGGGATTTTTCCCGCAGCTTATCCAGGGTTTCGAGGCCGTTCATGCCGGGCATGTTCAGGTCGAGGAGGATCAAATCAGGATCGAGTGCCTCGGCCAGTTCAATACCTTGTTCCCCGTTGCTGGCTTCGCCCACGACGGTAATATCCGACGCCATGCTGATAAGTTGTTTAACACCGGTGCGCAGCATCGGATGGTCGTCGATCAGCAGGATTGTAGCGGGCTCCTGATTAGACATGATGTTCTCCTTGAGCAGTGAAAAGAGGCTTTTCGGGAATAAAGGTGACGATGACGTCAGTTCCGCCAGATTCGCCGTGGCGGACCTGACAATCACCACGCAGGCTTTGTGCGCGGTCACGCATAATAATCAGACCATAATGGTTACTTCTTTCGGCGTTCTCCGGGAGCCCGCAGCCGTTGTCACGGACCACCAGTCTGACCTGGTTGTCATGCTGGCTCACGGTGAGCGAGACCGCCGTCGCCCCGGAATGTTTCAGCGCGTTGCTCAACGCTTCCCGGGCGATCTGCAGCAGATGAATGGCCTGGTGCGACGGCACAAAACGTGGCGGCAGCTGGTAATCCAGCGAGACGGTAAAGCCGAGGCGGGCGCTGAACTCCTGGCAGCTGGCTTCCAGCGCCGGACGCAGCCCGGGCTCCGTCAGCTGCAGGCGGAAGGTGGTCAGCAGTTCACGCAGCTGCACCCAGGAGGTGTTCAGCTCGTTGCGGATCTGGCTCAGCAGCTGTTTGCTGCTCTCCGGCAGGTCCGTGTCCTGCATCTGCAGACAGCTGACCTGCATCTTCATGCAGGAGAGCGACTGGGCGATAGAGTCGTGCAGCTCCCGGGCGATGGTGGCGCGCTCTTCCATCACAATCAGCTGCTGCTGTTTTTCCTGATGACGGTCGAGGGCCAGGGTCGCGGTCAGTTGCTCTACCAGCGTATCGACCAGCTGCTGCTGATCGTGGCTGAGATGGCGTCCGGCGGGGAGCGTCGCCAGTAAAATACCGTACTGCGTCAGGTTGTCCGCCAGGCGCCACTTCAGGGTGGTGCCGCTGGTGGTCAGCGGCGGCAGGCCGCGCGGGCAGAGGCGACAGCCAATTTCATCGCAGCTGGCATCGGACTGACAGGTAAATTCCTGATGGTTCTCTTCGTCTTCCAGGTCATAGACGCGTAATTCGATATCGTGCAGCAGGGTCAGGTTCTGCAACCCGTTGAGCACCGGCGAAAGACGTTCGCACAGCGGCACCTGGGAGTGCAGGCGGCGGTTGGCCTGCCAGAGGAAAGAGAGGATCTCGTTTTTCTGCTCCAGCCCGGCGGTTTTTTCGCGAACCCGCTGCTCCAGCACTGCATAGCTCTCCGCCAGCTCGCCGGACATGGTGTTCAGCGCCTCGCCGAGCATCGCCATTTCGTTGCGCCCGTTGATGTGCGCGCGTTGGGTAAAATCACGCTGGGTCACGGCGCGGGCCATCGCCAGCAGCTGCCGCCAGGGGTGCAGCAGCCGGGCGCGCAGCCAGAGGATGGTGAACACCAGCAGCAGGCCCATAAAGACCGCCATCAGCTGCTGCATCAGCACCACCCGCTCAATACGCAGCTCGGTGCTGTGGTCGAACGCCGAGACCAGATTATCCAGACGGCTGACAAAACCGGATACGTCTGCGGCTACCGCATCCGGGTTACGCGCCTGACGCAGCCCGGGCGCCAGCTGGGTATGCCAGTAGGTCTGCAGGGCCTTCAGCTGGGCCTGCTGATTATCCCGACGCGCAGCGAGCTCCAGCTCAGGGCTGAACGCCGTGGCTTCCATTTCGTCGAGTAATACCCGATCTTTGTCTTCCAGCGGGATTGCCGCCAGCAGGCGGTAGCTCTGCATGCGCAGCGAACCGGCTTTATTAATGGCGTGCGCGCTGCCCTGTACGCCCTGCACCAGCCAGCCGGAGATCGCCATCCCTGTCACCCCGATGGCGGTAGACAGCATGACAATCAGCACCAGTTGGTTAACCAGCGTTAAAGGTGAAAAACAGCGTTTAAACATAGGGCAGTCTGGCTCCTGACAATGCCTGGACTCGGCAAGGGCTCTATTCTCAGGCAACCCCTGGAGTATACCCATACCCCAAAAGGATTACCTACTAATTGCCATTGAAGGGGTGAATGGGAGGAGAGGGGGCATCGGGGGTAGCAGCGCCGTGAAAAACCACACCTTTTTTACCGGAAAACGCTACTCACTTTGGAGGATGGCGGATTTCAGGCCAGAATTTTGCTCACCTTCCCATTGATTTATATCAACTTCCCGCCAGCTTAAAACCCTGATCTTTGTAGCATCTTTTAAGAATCAGAGGTGTCTATGAGTCACTCAACTACCCCCGAAAGGGATTCTGGCGCAGTCATTACCGAGTGGCGTCCGGAAGATCCGGCGTTCTGGCAACAGCGGGGCCAACGTGTAGCAAGTCGTAATCTGTGGATTTCCGTTCCCTGCCTGCTGCTGGCGTTCTGCGTCTGGATGTTGTTCAGCGCCGTCGCCGTCAACCTGCCGAAAGTGGGCTTCACGTTTACCACCGACCAGCTGTTTATGTTAACCGCACTGCCTGCGCTCTCCGGCGCGCTGCTGCGCGTGCCTTATGCCTTTATGGTGCCGCTGTTCGGTGGCCGCCGCTGGACCGCGTTCAGTACCGGGATCATGATCATCCCATGCGTGTGGCTGGGCTTTGCGGTACAGGATACCTCTACGCCATTCAGCACCTTCGTGATTATCTCTCTGCTGTGCGGCTTTGCGGGTGCGAACTTCGCCTCCAGCATGGCGAACATCAGCTTCTTCTTCCCTAAACAGAAGCAGGGCGGGGCGCTGGGGATCAACGGCGGCCTGGGCAACATGGGCGTCAGCGTCATGCAGCTGATCGCACCGCTGGCGATCTCGGTCGGTATCTTTGCCGCCTTCGGTGGCGCAGGCGTTGAGCAGGCCGATGGCTCTTATTTGTTCCTGCAGAACGCCGCGTGGATCTGGGTGCCTTTCCTGGTGATCTTCACCCTGGCGGCATGGTTTGGCATGAACGATCTGGCGGCCTCGAAAGCCTCCCTGAGCGAACAGCTGCCGGTGCTTAAGCGTGCCCATCTGTGGATCATGGCGCTGCTCTATCTGGCCACGTTCGGCTCGTTCATCGGCTTCTCCGCCGGGTTCGCAATGCTGTCGAAAACCCAGTTCCCGGATGTGCAGATCCTGCACTATGCCTTCTTCGGTCCGTTCATTGGCGCGCTGGCACGTTCTACCGGCGGGATGATCTCCGACCGTCTGGGTGGCACCCGCGTCACGCTGGTGAACTTTGTGGTGATGGCTCTCTTCTGTGCGCTGCTGTTCATGACCCTGCCGGTTAACGGTGCGGGCGGCAACTTCGGTGCCTTCTTCGCGGTGTTTATGGTCCTGTTCCTGACCGCCGGGCTGGGTAGCGCCTCAACCTTCCAGATGATTTCGGTGATCTTCCGTAAACTGACGATGGATCGCGTTAAAGCGCAGGGCGGCTCTGAGGAGCAGGCAATGCGTGAAGCGGCCACCGATACCGCAGCCGCACTGGGCTTTATCTCAGCAATCGGCGCCATTGGCGGGTTCTTTATCCCGAAAGCCTTTGGTATCTCTCTGGACCTGACCGGCTCACCGGCAGGCGCCATGAAAGTGTTCCTTGTTTTCTATATCGCCTGCGTGTTTGTCACCTGGCTGGTATACGGACGGAATTCTAATAAAAAGTAAGTAAGTTTGATTATCCGTTTGCGCGGCCTAAGGCCGCGCTTTTTTTACGCCGTCTTTAGTTACAACATACTTATGACCAGCACGACTGCCAGGCCGTAGCCGCTGTGATCGCTATCGCTAAACAGGATGGCCTACCCCTTAATACCACCGGGGATAAATGCCCAGTGCTGTTTTGTACGATAAATAAATAATAATCATATAAAACAATATATTACATTGTTTACTTTTGTACCGCTTTAGTGGTAGCTGAAAATTTACCGCGCTGAACATCCCCCATCCCCCTTGATCGTTATCAATTCTCCTCCTCTTTCAGAGCGTTACCTTCGCAGCAAATCAGCAATGTCGATTTAGAGAGCCACAGGCTCCACACAGGAGATACCCGATGAGCAAATTTTTGGACCGGTTTCGCTACTTCAAACAGAAGGGTGAAACTTTTGCCGATGGGCACGGCCAGGTTCTGGAGACTAACCGGGACTGGGAAGACGGTTACCGTCAGCGTTGGCAACATGACAAAGTGGTGCGTTCTACCCACGGCGTAAACTGCACCGGCTCCTGCAGCTGGAAGATTTTCGTCAAAAATGGTCTGGTGACCTGGGAAATGCAGCAGACCGACTACCCACGCACCCGCCCGGATATGCCAAACCACGAACCGCGTGGCTGCCCACGTGGCGCCAGCTACTCCTGGTATCTGTACAGCGCTAACCGCCTGAAATACCCGCTGATGCGTAAACGCCTGATGAAGATGTGGCGTGAAGCGAAAGTGCAGCACAGCGATCCGGTGCTGGCCTGGGCCTCTATTATCGAAGACGCCGACAAAGCGAAGAGCTTCAAACAGGCTCGCGGACGCGGTGGCTTTGTGCGCTCCTCCTGGCAGGAAGTGAACGAACTGATTGCCGCCTCCAACGTCTATACCGTTAAAACCTACGGCCCGGACCGTGTGGCGGGCTTCTCGCCGATCCCGGCGATGTCGATGGTCTCCTACGCCTCTGGCGCGCGCTATCTGTCGCTTATCGGCGGTACCTGCCTGAGCTTCTACGACTGGTACTGCGACCTGCCGCCTGCCTCTCCGCAGACCTGGGGTGAGCAGACCGACGTGCCGGAATCCGCCGACTGGTATAACTCCAGCTATATCATCGCCTGGGGCTCCAACGTTCCGCAGACCCGTACCCCGGACGCCCACTTCTTTAGCGAAGTGCGTTACAAAGGTACCAAAACCGTCGCCGTTACCCCGGACTACGCCGAAATCGCCAAGCTGTGCGACCTGTGGCTGGCCCCTAAACAGGGTACCGATGCCGCGATGGCGCTGGCGATGGGCCACGTCATGCTGCGTGAGTTCCACCTCGACAAACCAAGCCAGTACTTCACCGACTACGTACGCAAGTACACCGACATGCCAATGCTGGTGATGCTGGAAGAGCGCGACGGTTACTACGCCGCAGGCCGTATGCTGCGTGCCGCCGACCTGGTGGATGCGCTAGGCCAGGAAAATAACCCGGAGTGGAAAACCGTTGCCTGCACCAGCAATGGCGACATGATTGCCCCTAACGGCTCCATCGGTTTCCGCTGGGGTGAGAAGGGCAAATGGAACCTCGAGCAGCGTAACGGCACAACCGGTGAAGAGACCGAACTGCGCCTCAGCATGCTGGGCAGCCAGGACGAGATCGCCTATGTCGGCTTCCCGTACTTTGGCGGCGAAGGATCTGAACACTTCAACAAGGTTGAGCTGCAAAACGTCCTGATGCACAAACTGCCGGTGAAACGCCTGCAGCTGGCCGACGGCTCTACCGCGTTAGTCACCACCGTCTATGACCTGACCATGGCCAACTACGGTCTGGAGCGCGGTCTTGGCGACGAAAACTGCGCTACCAGCTATGACGACGTAAAAGCCTACACCCCGGCCTGGGCCGAGCAGATCACCGGCGTACCGCGGGCGCAGATCGTCCGTACCGCGCGTGAGTTTGCTGATAACGCCGATAAGACTCATGGTCGTTCAATGATCATCGTCGGTGCCGGCCTGAACCACTGGTATCACCTCGATATGAACTATCGCGGGCTGATCAACATGCTGATCTTCTGCGGCTGCGTCGGTCAGAGCGGCGGCGGCTGGGCACACTACGTGGGCCAGGAAAAACTGCGGCCGCAGACCGGCTGGCAGCCGCTGGCGTTTGCCCTTGACTGGCAGCGTCCGGCGCGTCACATGAACAGCACCTCTTACTTCTATAACCACTCCAGCCAGTGGCGCTACGAAACGGTTACCGCCCAGGAGCTGCTGTCGCCGATGGCGGACAAATCCCGCTACAGCGGCCACTTAATCGACTTTAACGTGCGCGCAGAGCGCATGGGCTGGCTGCCGTCTGCGCCACAGCTGGGGACCAACCCGCTGCGCATTGCAGAGGAAGCGAAGAAAGCCGGCATGACGCCAGCGGAGTACACCGTTAAATCCCTGAAAGATGGCTCTATCCGTTTCGCCGCTGAGCAGCCGGAAAACGGTAAAAACCATCCGCGTAACCTGTTCATCTGGCGCTCCAACCTGCTGGGCTCGTCCGGTAAAGGCCACGAGTACATGCTGAAATACCTGCTCGGTACTGAAAACGGTATCCAGGGGAAAGATCTCGGCAAGCAGGGCGGCGTGAAGCCTGAAGAGGTGGAGTGGAAAGACAACGGTCTCGACGGCAAACTGGATCTGGTGGTGACCCTGGACTTCCGTCTGTCCAGCACCTGCCTGTACTCCGATATCGTGCTGCCAACCGCTACCTGGTATGAAAAAGACGACATGAATACCTCGGATATGCATCCGTTTATTCATCCGCTGTCTGCTGCCGTTGACCCTGCATGGGAATCCAAAAGCGACTGGGATATCTACAAAGATATCGCGAAGAAATTCTCCGAAGTGTGCGTAGGGCACCTGGGCAAAGAGACCGACGTGGTCACCCTGCCAATCCAGCACGACTCTGCCGCCGAACTGGCGCAGCCGCTGGACGTGAAGGACTGGAAAAAAGGCGAGTGCGACCTGATCCCGGGCGTGACTGCACCGCACATTATTCCGGTGGAACGTGATTACCCGGCGACCTATGAGCGCTTTACCTCTATCGGCCCGCTGATGGAGAAAATCGGTAACGGCGGCAAGGGCATTGCCTGGAATACCCAGAGCGAAATGGATCTGCTGCGTAAGCTCAATTACACCAAAGCGGACGGCCCGGCCAAAGGCCAGCCAATGCTGAACACGGCGATTGATGCGGCAGAGATGATCCTCACCCTGGCCCCGGAAACCAACGGTCAGGTGTCGGTGAAAGCCTGGGCGGCGCTGAGCGAGTTTACCGGTCGCGACCATACCCATCTGGCGCTGAACAAAGAAGACGAGAAGATCCGCTTCCGCGATATTCAGGCTCAGCCGCGCAAAATTATCTCCAGCCCGACCTGGTCTGGTCTGGAAGATGAGCACGTCTCTTATAACGCCGGTTACACCAACGTTCACGAGCTGATCCCATGGCGTACCCTGTCCGGCCGTCAGTCCCTGTATCAGGATCATCAGTGGATGCGTGATTTCGGTGAGAGCCTGCTGGTCTACCGTCCGCCGATTGATACCCGCTCGGTGAAAGCCGTGATGGGTGCGAAATCCAACGGCAACCCGGAGAAGGCGCTGAACTTCCTGACGCCGCACCAGAAGTGGGGTATCCACTCCACCTACAGCGACAACCTGCTGATGCTGACCCTGTCACGCGGCGGCCCGATTGTCTGGATGAGTGAAGCGGATGCCAAAGATCTGGGCATTGAAGATAACGACTGGATCGAAGTGTTCAACAGCAACGGCGCCCTGACCGCCCGTGCGGTGGTGAGCCAGCGTGTACCGGCCGGGATGACCATGATGTACCACGCTCAGGAACGTATCGTGAACCTGCCGGGTTCTGAGATAACGGAACAGCGCGGCGGTATACATAACTCCGTGACCCGTATTACGCCGAAACCGACCCATATGATCGGCGGCTATGCGCAGCTGGCCTACGGCTTTAACTACTACGGCACCGTAGGATCGAACCGCGATGAGTTCGTGGTGGTACGTAAGATGAAGAACATTAACTGGTTAGATGGCGAAGGTAATGACCAGGTACAGGAGAGCGTAAAATGAAAATTCGTTCACAAGTCGGCATGGTGCTGAATCTGGATAAATGCATCGGCTGTCATACCTGCTCAGTCACCTGTAAAAACGTCTGGACCAGCCGCGAAGGTATGGAGTACGCCTGGTTCAACAATGTGGAAAGCAAGCCGGGCACCGGCTTCCCGACTGACTGGGAAAACCAGGAGAAATGGAAGGGCGGCTGGATCCGTAAAATCAACGGCAAGCTGGTGCCGCGCATGGGTAACAAAGCGCTGCTGCTGGGTAAAATCTTCGCTAACCCGCACCTGCCGGGCATCGATGATTACTACGAGCCGTTTGACTTCGACTACCAGAACCTGCACAACGCCCCGGAAGGTAAACACCAGCCGATCGCCCGTCCACGCTCGCTGATCACCGGTCAGCGCATGGACAAGATCACCAGCGGGCCAAACTGGGAAGAAATTCTGGGCGGCGAGTTTGAAAAGCGCGCCAAAGACCAGAACTTCGAGAATATGCAGAAGGCGATGTACGGCCAGTTCGAAAACACCTTCATGATGTATCTGCCGCGCCTGTGTGAACACTGCCTCAACCCGGCCTGTGTCGCCACCTGCCCGAGCGGTGCCATCTACAAGCGTGAAGAAGACGGTATCGTGCTGATCGACCAGGACAAATGCCGCGGCTGGCGTATGTGCATCACCGGCTGCCCGTACAAAAAATCTACTTTAACTGGAAGAGCGGCAAGTCCGAGAAGTGTATCTTCTGTTATCCGCGTATCGAAGCCGGGATGCCAACCGTCTGCTCTGAAAGCTGCGTAGGCCGTATCCGTTACCTCGGCGTGCTGCTCTATGACGCAGATGCCATTGAAAACGCGGCGAGCACCGAGAACGAGAAAGATCTGTACCAGCGACAGCTGGACGTGTTCCTCGATCCGAACGATCCAAAAGTGATCGCTCAGGCGCTGAAAGACGGCATTCCGCAGAGCGTGATTGACGCTGCGCAGCAGTCGCCAGTGTACAAAATGGCGATGGACTGGAAGCTGGCCCTGCCGCTGCATCCGGAATACCGCACGCTGCCGATGGTCTGGTATGTGCCGCCTCTGTCTCCGATTCAGTCTGCGGCTGACGCGGGCGAGCTGGGCAGCAACGGCATTCTGCCGGATGTCGAAAGCCTGCGTATCCCGGTTCAGTATCTGGCGAACCTGCTTACCGCGGGTGACACCCAGCCGGTACTGCTGGCGCTGAAACGTATGCTGGCGATGCGCCACTTCAAACGTGCGGAAACCGTTGACGGCGTCATCGACACCCGCGCGCTGGAAGAGGTGGGCTTAAGCGAAGCTCAGGCTCAGGAGATGTACCGCTATCTGGCGATTGCCAACTACGAAGATCGTTTCGTGGTACCCAGCAGCCACCGTGAGCTGGCCCGTGAAGCCTTCCCGGAAAAAAGTGGGTGTGGCTTTACCTTCGGCGACGGTTGCCACGGTTCAGACAACAAATTCAACCTGTTTAACAGCCGTCGCATCGACGCGATGGATGTGACCAGCAAAACGGAGCCGCACCAATGATTGAACTCGTCATTGTTTCGCGTCTGCTCGAGTACCCGGATGCTGCCCTGGCGCAGCATCAACAGGAACTCTTTGATGCACTCGCGTCATCGGAAAACCTGGACAAAGAGGATGCCCAGACCCTGGGCGTTTTCCTCCGCGATCTGCTCTCCCGGGATCTGCTGGACGTGCAGTCTGACTACAGCCAGCTGTTCGACCGCGGCCGCGCCACTTCGCTGCTGCTGTTCGAACACGTTCACGGTGAATCCCGTGACCGGGGTCAGGCGATGGTCGATTTGATGTCGCAGTACGAGCAGCACGGCCTTCATCTCGACAGCCGCGAGCTGCCGGATCACCTGCCGCTGTACCTGGAGTATCTGGCGCAGCTGCCGAAAGAAGAGGCGCTGGGCGGCCTGCAGGATATCGCTCCGATTCTGGCGTTACTGAGCGCGCGTCTGCAACAGCGTGAAAGCCGCTATGCGGTGCTGTTCGATCTGCTGGTGAAACTGGCAAACGCCTCGGTCGACAGTGAAAAAGTGGCGGAAAAAATCGCCGATGAAGCGCGCGATGATACCCCACAGGCGCTGGATGCGGTCTGGGAAGAGGAGCAGGTGAAGTTCTTTGCTGACCAGAGCTGCGGTGAGTCGGAGATCGCCGCTCACCAGCGTCGCTTTGCCGGTGCCGTTGCCCCGCAATATTTGAATATCTCTAACGGAGGACAGCAATAATGCACTTCCTGAATATGTTCTTCTTCGATATCTATCCGTATATTGCCGGTTCGGTATTTCTGATTGGTAGCTGGCTGCGTTACGACTACGGTCAGTACACCTGGCGCGCCGCGTCCAGCCAGATGCTGGATCGCAAAGGGATGAACCTGGCGTCGAACCTGTTCCATATCGGCATTCTGGGCATCTTTGCCGGTCACTTCCTCGGGATGCTGACCCCGCACTGGATGTATGAATCCTTCCTGCCGATGGACGTGAAGCAGAAGATGGCGATGATTGCCGGGGGCGCCTGTGGCGTGATGACCCTGGTCGGCGGCCTGCTGCTGCTGAAACGTCGTCTGTTCAGCCCGCGCGTTCGCGCCACCACCACCGGGGCAGATATCCTGATCCTCTCCCTGCTGATGGTGCAGTGTGCGTTGGGTCTGCTGACCATTCCGTTCTCTGCGCAGCACATGGACGGCAGCGAAATGCTGAAGCTGGTGGGTTGGGCACAGTCGGTGGTGACCTTCCACGGCGGGGCATCTGAACATCTGGACGGCGTGGCGTTTGTCTTCCGCGTCCACCTGGTGCTGGGCATGACCCTGTTCCTGCTGTTCCCGTTCTCCCGTCTGGTGCATATCTGGAGCGCGCCGGTAGAGTACCTGACGCGCAGATATCAGATTGTGCGTGCCCGTCGCTAATCAGCCGTTTTAATCTGAACCCCGCACTCGCGGGGTTTTTTTTCGCCCCAGCCAAGGTTATTCCCCGCCGCGGCAAACAGGATCAGCGCCCCACCGGCCAGTTGGGTGAGATTCAGCGCATGGCCAAAGACCAGATTATCGACAATCAATGCCACAACCGGATAGATAAACGACAGCGAACCGGTGATGGGCGTAGGGAGTTTCTGAATGGCGCTGTAGAGCAGTTGATACATCACCCCCGTGTGCACAATCCCCAGCGTGAGTAAAATCGCCCAAGGAAAATCGCCGGAGAAAGTTGGCATAGTTGCCAGTGGCAGGAGCATCACCACCCCGGTTAAAACCTGAATAAAGGCGATATGCTGCGGCGCGATGGTCTTCAATTTGCGCGTGATGATGGCGGTCAGGGCATAGAAAAAGGCTGCGCCCAGCGCGAGGGCGATCCCCGCGAGCCATTGTGCGTTATGCCCGCCGGTCAGTTCGCTGGAGAGCAGTATCACCACGCCGCCAAAGGCGAGGAACAGCCAGCCCCATTTCACCAGGCTCACCCGTTCACCCATCAACATGCCCATCAGCACCAGCATAAAGGGCTGGGTATTATAAACCACCGTTGAAAGCCCGATTGAGATGCGGTCGAAGGCGGCAAACAGCAGCAGCCAGTTAATGACCAGCGCAACGCCGCCGAGCACGGCCAGCCCCAGAGTGACTTTAGTTAAGGGGCTGAAAGGGCGTTTACTGAAACGAATAAAGAGAAACAGCGCCATGGCCCCGATCAGGCAGCGCCAGAACACTACCTCGGTCACCGGTAAACCGGAAAGCAAAACAAACGCGCCGATGGAGCCGGATATCAGCATTGCCAGGCTCATTTGCCAGACGCCTTTTTGAATGTCACTCATCACACACCTCCTGATTAATGCCTTTATTGTTAAAAAATTGTGTCTGGTTTTACAGTGCTGAAGTAAGGTAAGAGTCAGGATTTGCTTTTATAAATTAGGTAAATGCTATGGATTACGTTATTGATGAGATCGACCGCCATATTCTGCGCTGTCTGGTAGAGGACGCGCGTATGTCGCTGAAGGTGTTGAGCGCCCGGGTTGGACTCACGTCACCCAGTACGGCGGAGCGTTTAAAAAGGCTGGAGGAGCGGGGGATTGTTCAGGGGTACGGTGCCCGGGTAAACCTGGCTGCGCTGGGGTATACGCTGCAGGCGCTGGTCCGCGTGCGGCCGTTGCCGGGGTTATTGCATAAGGTGGATAAATACATCCAGCAGATGCCCGAATGTATAGAGAGCGACAAAGTAACCGGCAAAGACTGCTTTGTTATCAGGCTGGTGGTGCGTTCGATTGAACAGCTGGATACGTTGCTGGATGGGCTGGCAGAACACGCGCAGTGCAATACGTCTATTGTGAAGAGTTCACCGGTAACGCGTCGGTTGCCGCCGGTGTAGTGTTTTTTGCCGGGTGGCGGCTGCGCCTTACCCGGCCTACGGATACGGTGCGGTGTTGTCGTTTTGTAGCCCCGGTAAGCGCAGCGCCACCGGGGAATACAGGTGCGCGGGAGCTGGATAAATACATTGATTTGGGAAGTAATGGTGGAGAAGGAAAGATTACTCGGCTGCATCAAAAAATGCATGAGACATGTTGCGAATAACAGATTTAATAGGATTTGAAAATGATGGTGGTGGGGGAAGGATTCGAACCTTCGAAGTCGATGACGGCAGATTTACAGTCTGCTCCCTTTGGCCGCTCGGGAACCCCACCACGGGGTAATGCTTTTACTGGCCTGCTTCCTTGTGGGAAGCGGGGCGCATCATATCAAATGACGCGCCCCTGTAAAGACTTCCTTTGCTAAATTGAATCGTTTGCCTGATTTTTATGCATAAAGACGCAAAGCTAATCAATTCATTTTATAAAGGATTAAAGAATAATCGTTCTGTTACCGTACACGAAGACACGCTGAGCCAGCACCTGATACAGCGCGCGGCTTAATACATTTTTTTCGACGTCGCGGCCGGCACGCATCATATCTTCCGCCGTGTAGGTGTGATCGACATGAATCACGTCCTGCATAATGATTGGACCTTCATCCAGATTGTCATTCACGTAGTGGGCCGTTGCGCCGATGATCTTCACGCCGCGCTCGTACGCCTGGTGATAAGGACGCGCGCCAATAAACGCCGGCAGGAACGAGTGGTGAATATTGATAATCTTGTTCGGGAAGCGGGCAACAAATGACGGCGTCAGAACGCGCATGTATTTCGCCAGCACCACGTAGTCCGGATCATGCGCTTCAATTGCCTGAGCCATTAAATTGTCATGCTCTTCGCGGGTATGGCCTTCATGGCTGACCAGCTCAAACGGAATATCAAAACGCTCAACCAGAGTACGCAGCGTCTCGTGGTTGCCAATGACCGCAGCGATCTCCACGTCCAGCCCGCCATAGTTGGCTTTCATCAGCAGGTCGCCCAGGCAATGCGCCTCTTTGGTGACCAGGATAACCACGCGGCGACGACCGGCAGGAGTCAGTTCACGTACCGAACCTTCCGGCAGGGCACCGTCCAGATCGGCAAGCAGCGTCGCGTCATTGAAAATCCCTTCCAGCTCGGTACGCATAAAGAAGCGGCCGGTACGGTGATCAACAAACTCGTTGTTCTGCACGATATTCAGTTCATGCTTGTAGCAAATATTGGTGATACGGGCGATCAGCCCTTTCTGGTCGGGACAAATGGTGCGCAGCACTTTGCGTTGTGTTGATTGCATTGCCGGAAAATCCTTAAGTGTTTGCTGAAATGGTGTCGTCAGGCCTTACTGGCCGCAACACTTTTTAAATTTTTTACCTGAACCACAGGGGCAGGGGTCATTACGACCGAACTGTGGACGCGTACCGTCAATATAGTACCACTGTCCGCCCTCCTTTAAGAAACGCGAGCGTTCGATGATGGCACCCGCTTTTCCTTGTTCGGTAAAGCGCGCGACAAAACTGACGAACCCCTCGTTTTCATCCCGGCCTGCTGCCGTTTCGTACTGAGTCAGGCCGAGCCACTGCGTATTTGCAAATCCGGCCTCGATCTCCTGACGAAAATCAGTAGCATGGCAGGATGGATGCCAGGTCCTGATCAGGTAGTCTGCGTCCCGCGTCACAAAAGCGGCATATCGGGAGCGCATAAGTGATGCCGGGTCCGGTGCAACCTGTTCACCAGTAAGATATCGCTGGCAACATAGGCTATAATCGAGAGCGCTACCGCAGGGACAGAGTTGAGACACGATTCTCTTCCTGAAATTAAAATATGAATGGCTGACAACGCCAGGGTGGCACTATGTTAACTGAGCGTGTGCAATGACGCTATGCCAGGAATCCAGGGGACGTTAAACAGGGCTAATGAGAAAAGTAAAAATTGGACTGGCGTTGGGCTCAGGTGCAGCCCGGGGCTGGTCGCATATTGGCGTAATCAACGCCTTACAACGTTTAGGTATCGAAATTGATATTGTTGCAGGCTGTTCAATAGGTTCACTGGTGGGGGCCGCCTACTCGTGTGGCAAGCTCCCGGAGCTGGAAACCTGGGTTCGTTCCTTTAGCTACTGGGACGTCCTGCGCCTGATGGATCTCTCCTGGCAACGTGGCGGGTTATTACGCGGTGAGCGCGTCTTTAACCGTTTTCGCCAGGTCATGCCCCTGACCGAATTCTCAAGCTGTCAGATGCCTTTCGGTGCGGTAGCTACCAATCTCAGCACCGGCAGGGAAATCTGGTTCACCGAAGGCGATCTTCATCTTGCCGTACGTGCCTCCTGCAGTATGCCTGGCCTGATGGCGCCGGTTCCGCATAATGGCTACTGGCTGGTTGACGGCGGCGTTGTTAATCCGGTGCCCATTTCACTGACCCGCGCGATGGGGGCCGATATCGTCATTGCCGTCGACCTCCAGCATGATGCCCACCTGATGCAGCAGATCTTATGCCGGTCAATACCCATACTGATGAGGGCGCGCCAGAAGATCTCGCCTGGCATAAACGCCTGCGAGGACGCTTCACGCGGACCACCCGTAAGCTGGTCACTGCGCCTACCGCCATGGAAATCATGACGACGTCAATTCAGGTGCTGGAAAATCGCCTGAAGCGCAATCGAATGGCGGGAGATCCGCCGGATATATTGATCCAACCTTTTTGTCCACAAATTTCAACGCTCGATTTCCATCGTGCAGAGGCAGCCATTACCGCAGGCGCGCAGGCAGTCGAAAAGAAAATGGATGAATTATTACCTTTAGTGCGGGCAACAGCCTGAGCACGTTTTTTTGATTACTTCAGCAAAATCTGACAGGCGATAGTACCGATAGCATGCCACTATTTATCTATTGTCAGCGCCGGGAGAGACCATGACACAACCACTAGCCGGAAAACAAATTCTGATAGTTGAAGACGAGCCTGTTTTCCGCTCTTTACTGGATTCATGGCTATCATCGCTGGGGGCGACCACCGCGCTTGCAGCTGATGGGATCGACGCACTGGAAATAATGGTAGGGCTTAAGCCCGATTTGATGATTTGCGACATCGCCATGCCGCGTATGAATGGCCTGAAGCTGGTGGAGCATCTGCGTAACGCAGGTAACCAGCTTCCAATTCTGGTTATTTCCGCGACGGAAAATATGGCCGATATCGCAAAAGCGTTACGTCTTGGAGTCCAGGATGTATTGCTTAAGCCGGTAAAAGATCTCAATCGCCTGCGTGAAACCGTGCTCGCCTGCCTCTATCCCAATATGTTCAATTCGCGCGTTGAAGAAGAAGAGCGACTTTTTCAGGACTGGGATGCGCTGGTCAATAACCCATCTGCGGCAGCAAAGCTGTTACAGGAACTTCAGCCGCCAGTGCAACAGACCATCTCCGGGTGCAAGGTGAATTACCGCCAGCTGATGGCGGCCGATCAACCAGGTCTGGTGCTGGATATCGCACCGTTGTCTGAAAACGATCTGGCATTTTATTGTCTGGACGTCACCCGGGCAGGCGATAATGGCGTGCTGGCGGCGTTATTATTGCGGGCATTATTTAATGGCCTGCTCCAGGAACAACTTTCTCACCAGGGGCAGCGTCTGCCTGAGTTGGGCAGCTTGTTGAAACAGGTTAACCAGCTGCTGCGACAAGCCAGTCTGCCTGGTCAATTTCCTTTACTGGTCGGTTATTACCACAGCGGCCTGAAAAATTTGATTCTGGTGTCTGCCGGACTTAATGCCACGCTTAATACAGGTGAGCATCATATTCAGGTCAGTAACGGCGTTCCGTTAGGCACGTTAGGTAATACTTATCTTAATCAAATAAGCCACCGCTGCACCTCATGGCAATGCCAAATTTGGGGGACAGGGGGACGGTTGCGCTTAATGTTGTCCACAGAATAGTCAGTTGAATTTTAAACGGTAGATAGCTTTACCGTCGTTTTACGGGCAATGCTACTATCGGTGCCTGTTTTCATTCGTATTTATCCTAATTAAGCGGTAGCGCGTCCTTTTCAGACCCGGACACCATCTTCAGGCTGATATACTGAACGCGTTATTAATGCAGACTAAAGTTCAAAACATGAACAGTTCAGGAGAGTTTCAATGGCTGCCGTAAATTCGAAAGTGACAAAGGCCGTTATCCCGGTTGCCGGGTTGGGAACCAGGATGCTGCCGGCAACGAAGGCAATTCCAAAAGAGATGCTGCCACTCGTTGATAAGCCATTAATCCAGTATGTGGTCAACGAATGTATTGCCGCTGGCATTACTGAAATTGTGCTGGTAACGCATTCATCCAAAAACTCTATCGAAAACCATTTCGATACCAGTTTTGAACTTGAAGCTATGCTGGAAAAACGTGTTAAGCGTCAGCTTCTGCAGGAAGTTCAGTCTATTTGCCCGCCGCACGTGACTATTATGCAGGTTCGTCAGGGTCTGGCAAAAGGTCTGGGCCATGCCGTATTGTGTGCACACCCGGTCGTCGGGAACGAGCCGGTAGCGGTTATTTTACCTGACGTTATTCTCGATGAGTTTGAATCCGATCTCTCACAGGATAACCTGGCAGAAATGATTAAGCGCTTCGACGAAACGGGCAGCAGCCAGATCATGGTTGAGCCGGTTGAAGACGTTACCGCTTATGGCGTGGTTGACTGCAAAGGCGTTGGCATGAACCCGGGTGACAGCGTGCCAATGGTCGGCGTGGTTGAGAAGCCAAAAGCCGACGTAGCGCCGTCTAATCTCGCTGTAGTAGGGCGTTACGTCCTGAGCGCGGAGATTTGGCCACTGCTGGCTAAAACACCTCCAGGCGCTGGGGATGAAATCCAGCTGACCGATGCCATCGATATGCTGATCGAAAAAGAGACCGTTGAAGCTTACCACATGAAAGGTAAGAGCCATGACTGCGGTAATAAACTCGGTTACATGCAGGCATTCGTTGAATATGGTATTCGTCACCAGTCTTTAGGTGAGGAATTTAAAGGCTGGCTGAAAGATACTCTGGGCATTAAAAACTAATTTTGCGATGACGCGCTAAGCAAAAACCGGTGATAGCCAGGCTACACCGGTTTTTTATGGCCTTTTTAAGGCGTTTCTTACCAGGGCACGAGAATAATCTGGTTCAATCCTTATGACAGCATGTAACAGAATGTCACACTGTATAAAATAAAGGCATAAAAAATCCCGCATTAAGCGGGATTTTTCGGATAAGTTTCTGACTTATTCCTGAATCAGGAAGTCGTCCAGTTGTTTACCTTGCTCATCCATGGCTTTTTTGATAACAGCTGGAGTACGACCCTGGCCAGTCCAGGTTTTAGATTCGCCGTTCTCGTCGATGTAGCTATATTTAGCAGGACGCGCAGCGCGTTTAGCTTTAGTACCGGTTTTAGCGGCAGCCATGCTGTTCAGCAATTCGTTTGGATCAATACCATCTGCGATCAGCATTTCACGATATTGCTGCAGTTTACGCGTACGCTCTTCGATTTCAGCAGCAGCAGCGTTTTCTTCTTCACGGCGCTCGTTAACAACGACTTCTAATTTCTCCAGCATTTCTTCAAGCGTTTCCAGAGTACATTCTCTCGCCTGGGCACGGAGAGTACGGATGTTGTTCAGAATTTTAAGTGCTTCGCTCATTGTAGTAATCTCAAACTTATAATGTGGGGGGTTTGTTGAAGTAATAATAGAGGCATAAATTGATATATGCAATAGGTCATAATGTAAGGAATTCAAAAATACCTAATATTCGACGCTATTAATAATTAAGCCAACTTAAATTTGGTAGGGCAAAAGGTAACCCCGGTTATCCAATGATGCGTTGTAAACCTGACGGTGAACTCTTTTTCGTCTGCAATTTTGTCAGGGTTTATTGTTTCTCAGGATAAATATCAACCTTTCGTATTAGTACTGAAAACACGGTTTCTCGCCAAAATGGTTAATTATTATTGATTCATTTTGAACCCTGTGACGACATTAAAATAAGAGGTTTTTCCTGAACTTAGCACGGTGATAAAGCTCAGATATTTCCTCTTTTTAGTATGATCCCTATATCCTTGTTAAGGGATAAAATCTTCTGAAATCCCGGTAAACCGCGCTGGAGCACGGAAGACCCGACAAAATATGGTACAATCGCGCATCGGTAATAATACACATTGATTAGGGTTTAAGGGCCAATGGCACAACTGTATTTCTACTATTCAGCAATGAACGCAGGTAAGTCGACCGCATTACTGCAATCCTCCTACAATTACCAGGAGCGTGGGATGCGCACGGTGGTGTACACTGCTGAAATCGATGACCGCTTTGGCACCGGGAAGGTCAGCTCCCGAATTGGCCTCTCTTCACCCGCCAGGCTATTTAATCCACTAACCAATCTGCTGGATGAAATTCGAGCAGAAGCCGCCGATCGGGCGGTGCATTGCGTGCTGGTAGATGAAAGCCAGTTTCTAACGCGTCAGCAGGTACATGAGCTTTCAGAAGTGGTTGATGAACTGGATATACCGGTGCTCTGTTATGGCTTGCGTACTGATTTTCGCGGCGAGTTATTTATCGGTAGCCAGTATTTGCTAGCCTGGTCAGACAAACTGGTGGAATTAAAAACCATCTGCTTCTGCGGGCGTAAAGCGAGTATGGTGCTGCGCCTCGATCAGTCGGGTAAACCCTATGCGGAAGGCGAGCAGGTGGTTATTGGCGGCAATGAGCGCTATGTATCCGTCTGTCGTAAGCATTACAAAGAGGCGCTGGTCACAGGCTCTCTGACGGCGATTCAGGACGCCTTTCGTCGCTAGCATCCCTGTTTCTTAACAGACATAAAAAAACCCGCCGAAGCGGGTTTTTATTGAGCGATTAATTAAGCGCTTTTCTTCGCTTTCTTATCCGCTTTCACCAGGGCTTCCACTGCAGGTGCAGCAACCACACCTTCAGAGTATTCACGGCCGTAGTAGGTATCCAGCAGGATCTGTTTCAGCTCGGCAATCAGTGGGTAGCGCGGGTTCGCACCAGTACACTGGTCATCGAAGGCATCTTCAGACAGCTTGTCAACGTGAGCCAGGAAGTCAGCTTCCTGAACGCCTGCTTCACGGATTGACTTAGGAATACCCAGTTCAGCTTTCAGGCTTTCCAGCCATGCCAGCAGCTTCTCGATCTTCGCTGCAGTGCGGTCACCAGGAGCGCTCAGGCCCAGGTGATCAGCGATTTCTGCGTAGCGACGACGAGCCTGTGGACGGTCGTACTGGCTGAATGCAGTCTGCTTGGTTGGGTTATCGTTCGCGTTATAACGGATAACGTTAGAAATCAGCAGGGCGTTCGCCAGACCGTGAGGAATGTGGAACTGTGAACCCAGCTTGTGCGCCATGGAGTGACACACGCCCAGGAAGGCGTTAGCAAACGCGATACCGGCGATGGTGGCAGCACTGTGCACACGCTCACGGGCAACCGGGTTTTTAGAGCCTTCGTTATAGGACGCTGGCAGGTTCTCTTTCAGCAGTTTCAGTGCCTGCAGAGCCTGACCGTCGGAGAACTCAGACGCCAGTACAGAAACATAGGCTTCCAGGGCGTGAGTTACCGCATCCAGACCACCGAATGCACAGAGTGATTTCGGCATCTCCATAACCAGGTTGGCATCGACAATCGCCATATCCGGCGTCAGAGCGTAGTCTGCCAGTGGGTATTTCTGACCGGTTGCATCGTCGGTTACAACGGCAAACGGAGTCACTTCAGAACCGGTACCGGAAGTGGTAGTTACGGCGATCATTTTCGCTTTCACGCCCATTTTCGGGAACTTGTAGATACGTTTACGGATATCCATAAAGCGCAGCGCCAGTTCTTCGAAGTGCGTTTCAGGGTGCTCGTACATTACCCACATAATTTTGGCTGCGTCCATTGGGGAGCCGCCGCCCAACGCGATGATCACGTCTGGTTTGAAGGAGTTTGCCAGCTCTGCGCCTTTACGCACAACGGACAGGGTAGGGTCAGCTTCAACTTCGAAGAACACTTCAGTTTCTACGCCAGCTGCTTTCAGAACAGAGGTGATCTGGTCTGCGTAGCCGTTGTTGAACAGGAAGCGGTCAGTCACGATGAGCGCACGTTTGTGGCCATCAGTAATCACTTCATCCAGCGCGATTGGCAGGGAGCCACGGCGGAAGTAGATAGATTTCGGAAGTTTATGCCACAACATGTTTTCAGCTCGCTTAGCAACGGTTTTCTTGTTGATCAGGTGCTTAGGACCAACGTTTTCAGAGATGGAGTTACCACCCCATGAACCACAACCCAGAGTCAGGGAAGGCGCGAGTTTGAAGTTATACAGGTCACCGATACCACCCTGAGAAGCAGGGGTGTTAATCAGGATACGGGCAGTTTTCATCATCTGACCGAAGTGAGCAACACGTTCTGGCTGGTTATCCTGGTCGGTATACAGGCAGGAGGTATGACCGATACCGCCCATCGCAACCAGTTTCTCAGCTTTAACGACCGCGTCTTCAAAATCTTTCGCGCGGTACATTGCCAGGGTCGGAGACAGTTTTTCGTGCGCAAACGGCTCGCTTTCATCAACGATTTTCACTTCGCCAATCAGGATCTTAGTGCTGGCTGGAACGGTGAAACCTGCCAGTTCAGCGATTTTGTACGCTGGCTGACCGACGATGGCGGCGTTCAGTGCGCCATTTTTCAGGATGATGTCCTGAACAGCTTTCAGCTCTTTGCCCTGCAGCAGGTAGCCGCCGTGGCTGGCGAAGCGTTCGCGAACGGCATCGTATACGGAGTCAACAACAACAACGGACTGCTCGGAAGCACAGATTACGCCGTTATCAAAGGTTTTAGACATCAGTACAGAAGCGACAGCACGTTTGATATCGGCGGTTTCGTCGATAACAACAGGGGTGTTACCCGCACCTACGCCGATAGCCGGTTTACCGGAGCTATAAGCTGCTTTAACCATACCTGGACCACCGGTCGCAAGAATCAGGTTGATGTCCGGGTGGTGCATCAGTGCGTTAGACAGCTCCACAGAAGGCTGATCGATCCAGCCGATCAGATCTTTCGGTGCACCTGCAGCGATCGCCGCTTGCAGAACGATATCCGCAGCTTTGTTGGTTGCATCTTTAGCACGTGGGTGTGGAGAGAAAATGATTGCGTTACGCGTCTTCAGGCTGATCAGCGATTTGAAGATAGCGGTAGAAGTTGGGTTGGTAGTTGGAACGATACCGCAGATGATGCCGATTGGCTCAGCGATGGTGATGGTTCCGAAGGTGTCATCTTCTGACAGGACGCCACAAGTCTTCTCATCTTTATAGGCGTTGTAGATATACTCGGAAGCAAAGTGGTTTTTAATCACTTTATCTTCAACGATACCCATACCGGATTCGGCAACGGCCATTTTAGCGAGAGGGATTCGAGCATCTGCAGCAGCCAGGGCGGCGGCGCGGAAGATTTTATCAACCTGTTCTTGGGTGAAATTGGCATATTCACGCTGGGCTTTTTTTACGCGCTCTACAAGTGCGTTAAGTTCAGCGACATTAGTAACAGCCATAATGCTCTCCTGATAATGTTAAACTCTTTTAGTAAATCAGCTGCTCGACAAGAAAACAGTATAGTCAGCGTCATTGCCACTTGCTTTAATTACGTAAAAACAAGGTGTTAACGTTTTTATCTTTCCCCTGATTTACTAAAAGAGCCTCCTATCAGTAGCCTGGGTTCAGACTCTGCATCTCCGTGGTGGCGTAATCAAGATTACTCACTTCTGAGTACCGAAAACATGATCTGTATCAATTTATCCATAAGCTGATACCTTTCAGCAGGGGTATTTTGGGGCATTTCGTCAGATGTTAAATAATTGCAAAAGTAATTGAACCATAAGCACCTATAAAGTACACAAATATTTTACAGTGCAACATCACTATATTTAGCATTAATGTGATGAAAGGCAGGCATAAAAGGCGTATCTTCTGCGCGGTTATTGTTGTTGCCACATTTTATATTACGTCTTGCTTATCAGCGGAGCTAACAGTGAGCCTATCGCTCTTTGATTTTCCAACCTATTTTAAGTTTTTCATCGGCCTGTTTGCGCTGGTGAACCCGGTGGGCATCATCCCCGTGTTTATCAGTATGACCAGCTATCAAACCGCTGTGGCCAGGAATAAAACCAACCTGACGGCAAATTTGTCGGTGGCAATCATCCTGCTGACCTCGCTCTATCTTGGCGATTCAATATTGCAAATTTTTGGCATCTCCATTGATTCGTTCAGAATTGCCGGCGGGATCCTCGTGGTGACTATTGCAATGTCAATGATCAGCGGCAAGCTGGGTGAGGACAAACAAAACAAGCAGGAGAAATCAGAAACCGCCATCCGCGAGAGTATTGGTGTAGTACCGCTGGCGCTGCCATTAATGGCGGGACCGGGGGCAATCAGCTCCACTATCGTATGGGGAACGCGCTACCATAATCTGATGCATCTGGTTGGCTTCTCGGTAGCCATCGCGCTGTTTGCGTTCTGCTGCTGGGGGGTATTCCGTCTCGCACCCTGGCTGGTGCGTTTGCTGGGGCAGACCGGCATTAACGTTATTACCCGAATTATGGGTCTGTTGCTGATGGCGTTGGGGATCGAATTTATTGTTACCGGTCTGAAATCCATTTTCCCGGGTTTACTCAGTTAGCCATTTCAAACGAAAGAGCGGAGCCTGTGGCTCCGTTTTTTTTGTCATTATCAGCAAATCATATAATGAAAGTTGAAAATCGCTCTATCTATAATAAATTTTATTAATAATTTTGTTGTTATAACTTTCAATAACTTGCCTTCCATCACCCTCCTGTGCTGGTCACAATCCGCGCAATGCGACTGTTATTTTACTCACACGATACTCTGGGGCTTGCTGCAAGATTACTGAGATGATATTAGTAATTTGATGAATGATTTAGATGAATGTGCTAAATAATAGACAGTTGTTAATTTTTTGTACAAATAACGGTTCGTCTCTGGCAGCGCCAGGCAGTCATCGACAACATTTTCAACATCCCATTGAATAGCGGTAACTTTTCCCGCTTTTGATGCGCGGCAGGGTAGCCCACAGCGTTGCAGTAAATTTCGTAAAAGAGAATTGGTTAACAAATTTGCAAAATGTATTGGCACCTAAGTAAGCCATTTGGTACTTTCCGGCCATTCCATTTCAGCGTAATTCCTTTAGTTGAGAATCTTTTTCATTAACGATTCTGACCTATAAGAATTAATACACGCCTCGACAGGGGAGGCGTGTCACAAATCGACGCAAGGCGGCCAGACGAGTCGCCAGTAATAGTAAAGTCGGTGATAGCAAGAAGTAAAAAAACGCCTGACGGCAGCATAAACTCCTACGTTGTCAGGGAACCCCAAAAAGGGGAATTAAACAGGCTGGTAAAAAACCAGTAATTATAAAGAGTGGAGTATCAACACAATGTCCATCATCACAAAAAAAAGTCTGGTCGCTGCGGGGATCTTAACTGCGCTAATCGCAGGCAACGTTGCAATGGCTGCTGACGTACCTGCTGGGGTCCAACTGGCGGAGAAGCAAACGCTGGTCCGTAACAACGGTGCTGAAGTCCAGTCTCTGGACCCGCACAAAATTGAAGGTGTACCTGAGTCTAACGTTAACCGCGATCTGTTCGAAGGTCTGCTGGTCTCTGACGTAGACGGCCACCCGGTTGCGGGCGTGGCTGAAAAATGGGAAAACAAAGACGGTAAAGTCTGGACCTTCCACCTGCGTAAAGACGCAAAGTGGTCTGACGGTTCCCCGGTCACCGCACAAGATTTCGTTTATAGCTGGCAGCGCCTGGCGGATCCAAACACCGCTTCTCCGTATGCGAGCTATCTGCAGTATGGCCATATCGCCAATATCGACGACATCATCACTGGCAAAAAACCTGTTACCGACCTCGGCGTAAAAGCGATCGATGACAACACTTTCGAAGTGACCCTGAGCGAGCCGGTTCCGTATTTCTATAAGCTGCTGGTTCACCCGTCCGTTTCCCCGGTTCCGAAAGCCGCGGTTGAGAAATTCGGCGAGAAGTGGACTCAGCCTGCCAATATCGTGACCAACGGCGCCTATAAGCTGAAAGCCTGGGTTGTTAACGAACGTATCGACCTCGAGCGTAATACCAACTACTGGGATAACGCAAAAACCGTTATCAATCAGGTAACCTACCTGCCAATCTCTTCTGAAGTGACCGACGTTAACCGCTATCGCAGCGGCGAAATCGACATGACCTATAACAACATGCCAATTGAACTGTTCCAGAAGCTGAAAAAAGAGATCCCGGCTGAAGTACACGTTGACCCGTACCTCTGCACCTATTACTACGAGATCAACAACCAGAAAGCGCCATTCAATGACGTTCGCGTTCGTACCGCTCTGAAACTGGCACTGGATCGCGACATCATCGTTAATAAAGTGAAAAACCAGGGCGACCTGCCGGCGTACAGCTACACCCCACCGTATACCGATGGCGCAAAACTGACCCAGCCAGAGTGGTTCGGCTGGTCACAGGAAAAACGTAACGAAGAAGCGAAGAAACTGCTGGCCGAAGCCGGTTATACCGCTGAGAAACCGTTGACCTTTAACCTGCTGTACAACACCTCTGACCTGCATAAGAAACTGGCTATCGCCGTCTCCTCCATCTGGAAGAAAAACCTGGGTGCGAACGTGAAGCTGGAAAACCAGGAGTGGAAAACCTTCCTCGACAGCCGTCATCAGGGCACCTTTGATGTGGCGCGTGCAGGCTGGTGTGCGGACTACAATGAACCGACCTCCTTCCTGAACACCATGCTGAGCGACAGCTCGAACAACACCGCGCACTATAAGAGCCCAGAGTTCGACAAGCTGATTGGCGATACCCTGAAAGTCACTGACGAAGCGCAGCGTGCTGACCTGTATGCGAAAGCAGAACAGCAGCTCGATAAAGACTCTGCAATCGTGCCGGTTTACTACTACGTGAACGCCCGTCTGGTCAAACCGTGGGTAGGTGGATATACCGGGAAAGACCCGATGGATAATATCTACGTTAAAAACTTGTATATTATCAAGCATTAATGGCAATGAGTGGGGCGGGCGATGCCTGCCCCACGGTGTCTACTCATCGTAATACTATATAGGCACAGGCCAGAAGGTACGGGCAATGTTGAAATTTATCCTACGTCGCTGTCTTGAAGCGATCCCAACGCTATTTATTCTTATAACGATCTCCTTCTTTATGATGCGTCTCGCCCCGGGAAGTCCTTTCACCGGTGAACGTACGCTGCCACCAGAAGTCATGGCGAATATCGAAGCGAAATATCATTTAAACGATCCTATCTCCACCCAGTATTTCAACTATCTGAAACAGCTGGCCCACGGTGATTTTGGTCCGTCATTTAAATACAAAGATTATTCCGTAAACGACCTGGTAGCTTCGAGCTTCCCCGTTTCGGCAAAATTAGGCGCCGCGGCATTTTTACTGGCCGTTATTCTTGGCGTGACGGCGGGCGTTATTGCCGCGCTTAATCAAAATACCAAATGGGATTACGCCGTGATGGGGGTGGCAATGACCGGCGTCGTCATACCGAGTTTTGTCGTCGCACCCTTACTGGTAATGATATTTGCCATCACCCTGAAATGGCTGCCCGGCGGCGGCTGGAACGGCGGGGCGCTGCAGTACATGATCCTGCCGATGGTGGCGCTGTCTCTCGCCTATATCGCCAGTATTTCGCGTATTACCCGTGGTTCGATGATTGAAGTGCTGCACTCTAACTTCATCCGTACCGCCCGTGCGAAAGGGCTGCCGATGCGCCGCATTATCTTCCGTCACGCGTTAAAGCCAGCGCTCCTGCCGGTGCTCTCTTACCTGGGCCCTGCGTTTGTCGGGATCATCACCGGTTCGATGGTTATCGAAACCATCTATGGTCTGCCGGGAATCGGTCAGCTGTTCGTTAACGGCGCCCTTAACCGCGACTACTCTCTGGTATTGAGTCTGACCATTCTCGTTGGCGCGCTCACCATCTTCTTTAACGCGATCGTCGACGTGCTGTATGCCGTTATCGATCCGAAAATTCGCTACTGACACTGGAGCTCGCCATGATGTTAAGTAAGAAAAACAGCGAGGCGCTGGAAAACTTCAGTGAAAAACTCGAAGTCGAGGGGCGTAGTCTCTGGCAGGATGCCCGCCGTCGCTTTATGCACAACCGTGCCGCGGTTGCCAGCCTGATTGTGCTGGTCATTATCGCCCTGTTTGTGACGCTGGCGCCGATGCTGTCGCAGTTCACCTACTTCGATACCGACTGGGGCATGATGTCCAGCGCGCCGGATACCGAATCGGGCCACTACTTTGGTACCGACTCCTCCGGGCGTGACCTGCTGGTGCGTGTGGCCATCGGTGGACGCATTTCGTTGATGGTCGGGATCGCGGCGGCCTTCGTTGCGGTAATTCTGGGGACTTTATACGGATCGCTGTCCGGCTACCTCGGCGGCAAAGTCGACTCGGTGATGATGCGTATTCTGGAGATCCTCAACTCCTTCCCGTTTATGTTCTTCGTCATCCTGCTGGTGACCTTCTTTGGCCAGAACATTCTGCTGATCTTCGTGGCCATCGGCATGGTGTCGTGGCTGGATATGGCGCGTATCGTTCGCGGCCAGACCCTGAGCCTGAAGCGCAAAGAGTTTATCGAAGCGGCGCAGGTCGGCGGGGTCTCTACCGGCAATATCGTGGTTCGCCACATCGTGCCGAACGTGCTGGGCGTAGTGGTGGTGTATGCCTCCCTGCTGGTGCCGAGCATGATCCTGTTTGAATCTTTCTTGAGCTTCCTCGGCCTGGGTACCCAGGAGCCGCTGAGCAGCTGGGGTGCGCTGTTGAGTGATGGCGCCAACTCTATGGAAGTTTCACCGTGGCTGCTGCTGTTCCCGGCGGGTTTCCTGGTGGTAACACTGTTTTGTTTCAACTTTATCGGCGATGGCCTGCGTGATGCCCTCGATCCGAAAGACCGTTAAGGAGTGCCGCCATGACTATTATTGAAACGGCATCTGCCCCACAAGCGCATCAGCAGAGCAACCTTCTGCTGGATGTGAAAGATCTGCGCGTTACCTTCAAAACGCCCGATGGCGACGTGACCGCGGTAAACGATCTTAACTTCAGCCTGCGTGCTGGCGAAACGCTGGGTATCGTGGGTGAATCCGGTTCCGGTAAATCCCAGACGGCGTTCGCGCTGATGGGCCTGCTGGCACAAAACGGTGTTATCGGCGGATCTGCGCTCTTTAACGGCAAACAGATCCTTAACCTGCCGGAAAACGAGCTTAACAAGCTGCGCGCCGAGCAGATCTCGATGATTTTCCAGGATCCAATGACCTCCCTGAACCCGTATATGCGTGTGGGCGAGCAGCTGATGGAAGTGCTGATGCTGCACAAAGGGATGGGCAAAGGCGAAGCCTTTGAAGAGTCGGTGAAGATGCTGGATGCGGTGAAAATGCCGGAAGCGCGTAAGCGTATGCGCATGTTCCCGCACGAGTTTTCCGGCGGGATGCGCCAGCGCGTGATGATCGCCATGGCCCTGCTGTGCCGGCCAAAACTGCTGATTGCCGATGAACCCACCACCGCACTGGACGTGACCGTTCAGGCGCAGATCATGACCCTGCTGAACGAGCTGAAGCGCGAGTTTAACACCGCGATCATCATGATTACCCACGATCTGGGCGTCGTGGCCGGGATCTGCGACAAGGTGCTGGTGATGTATGCCGGTCGTACTATGGAGTACGGTAAAGCGCGCGATGTGTTCTACCATCCGGCGCACCCGTACTCTATTGGCCTGCTGAATGCGGTACCGCGTCTTGATGCGGAAGGGGAGTCGCTGCTGACCATTCCAGGCAACCCGCCAAACCTGCTGCGTCTGCCGAAGGGCTGTCCGTTCCAGCCGCGGTGCCCGCACGCGATGGAAATCTGCAACAGCGCTCCGCCGCTGGAAGAGTTTGCCCCAGGCCGTCTGCGCGCCTGCTTTAAGCCGTACGAGGAGCTGGTATGAACGCGACCGACGAAAAAAGAAATGTTCTGCTCGAAATCGCCGATCTGAAGGTGCATTTCGACATTAAGGATGGCAAGCAGTGGTTCTGGCAGCCGGCCAAAACCCTGAAAGCGGTGGACGGCGTGACCCTGCGTCTGTACGAAGGGGAAACCCTCGGCGTGGTGGGTGAGTCGGGCTGCGGTAAATCCACCTTCGCCCGCGCCATTATCGGCCTGGTGAAAGCCACCGACGGCAAAGTGGCCTGGCTGGGTAAAGATCTGCTGGGGATGAAACCGGATGAGTGGCGCGAAGTGCGCAGCGACATCCAGATGATTTTCCAGGATCCGCTGGCGTCACTGAACCCGCGTATGACCATCGGTGAGATCATCGCCGAGCCGCTGCGCACCTATCATCCGAAGATGCCGCGTACAGAAGTGCGTGACCGTGTTAAGGCGATGATGATGAAAGTGGGCCTGCTGCCAAACCTCATCAACCGCTATCCGCACGAGTTCTCTGGTGGCCAGTGTCAGCGTATCGGTATTGCCCGCGCGCTGATCCTCGAGCCGAAACTGATCATCTGCGACGAACCGGTCTCCGCCCTGGACGTGTCCATCCAGGCGCAGGTAGTTAACCTGCTGCAAAAGCTGCAGCGTGAAATGGGCCTGTCGCTGATCTTCATCGCGCACGACCTGGCGGTAGTGAAGCACATCTCCGATCGCGTCCTGGTGATGTATCTCGGCCATGCGGTTGAGCTGGGCACCTATGATGAGGTCTATCACAACCCGTTACACCCCTACACCAAAGCGCTGATGTCTGCGGTGCCGGTGCCGGATCCTGACCTCGAGCAGAATAAAACTATTCAGCTGCTGGAAGGGGAACTGCCGTCGCCGATCAATCCGCCGTCGGGCTGTGTGTTCCGTACCCGCTGTCCGATTGCCGGGCCGGAGTGCGCGAAGACGCGTCCGGTGCTGGAAGGCAGCTTCCGCCATGCGGTCTCCTGCCTGAAGGTCGACCCGCTCTGAGTGGATAACAGGTAATAAAAAAGGCTGCATTTGCAGCCTTTTTTTATTCGCGCCAGATTTTTACTCACGCCAGAGTATGTGGCACAGCTTGTGGTCTTTCTCGCGACACAGAAGGACGCGGGCAAAGATGTCGTTGATCTCACCGCCGTCGGTATCCGCCAGGCCAATCACCACCTCGGCGAAGAAATCCGGGTTCAGGTCGAAATCGACATGTTCAGCCCAGTCTTCAGACGGGTCGAACAACTCCGCGCCGCCACGCTCTTCAAACTGCAGATTAAAGAGAATGACGTCAGCCGGATCGAGATTATCGACGGCCAGTTCAAGAAAGATATCGTAGGCCTGCTCGAGCGTTTCGTCTTCGGTCAGGCGATTGTTTAGATCCATTTCCATGATGACTACCTTTTAACATCGTTGGGCACGTTTTACAGCAACGGACTAAAGAAGTAAAACAGTCGTTCGGCAATTCGCTGCCACAGCGGTCTTTTCATCCACAAACGGGCATCCAACAGGCGGGAGCGGGAGATATAGTCGTCCTGCACGGCGGCCAAATCGCCGCCAAAACCGGCATCGTCGATCACCAGGGTGATCTCAAAGTTGAGCCACAGGCTGCGCATATCCAGGTTCACGGTTCCTACCAGACTGAGTTCGCCGTCGACCAGCACGCTCTTGGTGTGCAGCAGCCCACCTTCGAACTGGTAAATCTTCACCCCGGCCGCCAGCAGTTCACTGAAGAACGCCCGGCTGGCCCAGCCCACCAGCACCGAATCGTTCTTGCGCGGCAGGATGATACTCACATCGACCCCACGCTGGGCGGCGGTACAGATGGCGTGCAGCAGATCGTCGCTCGGCACGAAGTAGGGGGTGGTCATGATCAGGTATTCACGGGCGGAATAGGCTGCGGTCAGCAGCGCCTGGTGGATCAGATCTTCCGGAAAGCCCGGGCCGGAGGCAATGGTGTGAATAGTGTGTCCGCTGGCCTGTTCAAACGGCATGATGTTCGCATCCGGCGGCGGGGGTAGAATGCGTTTGCCGGTTTCGATTTCCCAGTCGCAGGAGTAGACAATCCCCATCGCGGTGGCGACCGGGCCCTCCATGCGCGCCATCAGATCGACCCACTGGCCCACGCCGGCATCCTGTTTAAAGAAGCGCGGGTCAACCATATTCATGCTGCCGGTATAGGCAATGTAGTTGTCGATCAGCACCATTTTGCGGTGCTGACGCAGATCCATCCTGCGCAGGAACACACGCATCAGATTGACCTTTAAGGCTTCGACCACTTCCACACCGGCATTGCGCATCATTGATGCCCAGTTGCTGCGGAAAAAGGTCACACTCCCGGCGGAGTCGAGCATTAAGCGGCAGTGGATACCGCGACGCGCGGCGGCCATCAGCGATTCCGCTACCTGATCCGCCATGCCGCCGGGCTGCCAGATGTAGAACACCATCTCAATATTATGCCGCGCCAGCTGTATATCGCGGATTAGCGCGTTCATGACGTCATCGGAGGTGGTCATCAGCTGCAGCTGATTGCCTTTCACCCCGGCATTGCCCTGGCGGCGTTCGCAGAGCTTGAATAATGACGCGGCGACGTCACTGTTCTCTTCAGCGAAGATATGTTTGCAGGATTTGAGATCGTTAAGCCACTTCGCAGTCGAAGGCCACATCGCCCGTGCGCGCTCTGCCCGACGTTTGCCGAGGTGAAGTTCGCCAAAGGATAAATACGCAATAATACCGACCAGCGGCAGGATATAGATAATCAACAGCCATGCCATGGCAGAAGGAACGGCTCTGCGCTTCATCAGGATGCGTAATGTTACCCCCGCGATGAGCAGCCAGTATCCCAGAATGAGCAGCCAACTCACCACGGTGTAGAAGGTTGTCATAATAAAAAATCCTTTTGAAAGCGTATTGTTATGAGTTTACGCGTCAGGATTTTTCTGGCAAATAAAAACGCCAGATAAAAGCACTGGTCTGACGCAGGCAAGGGACTATAATGAGCGTTCTGTTTTGGGAAGAGTTGTTAACATGAAGCGCAGTAGAACAGAAGTAGGGCGCTGGCGCATGTTGCGACAGACAGGTCGTCGCAAAGCGCGTTGGCTGGAAGCACAATCCCGCCGTAATATGCGTATCCACGCCATCAGAAAGTGCAGTATGAACCGTCATCGCAATGCGTTGCTGTTCGCCGTTCAGGATTACTGAATGACACAAGGGCACCCTCAGAGGTGCCCGATGTTTTTATATGATTCGCTATTTCGAAAAGGAGGATGAGGTGTTTGCGGATTTGGGTGTACTGAATTTCTGGACTTATGTCGTTGGGGCTATTTTTATCGTACTGGTGCCAGGGCCAAATACCCTGTTTGTCTTAAAGACCGGTATTGGTCACGGCGTGAAAAAGGGCTATCTGGCCGCCAGCGGCGTGTTTATCGGCGATGCGGTGCTGATGTTTCTGGCCTGGGCGGGCGTGGCTGCGCTGATCCAGACCACACCGATGCTGTTTAATATTGTTCGCTATCTTGGGGCATTCTATCTGTTATGGCTGGGCGGCAAGATGCTCTGGTCAGTGATAAGGCATAATCAGCAGGGCGAAGCGGGCGGTCTTGAACCAGCCAAAACAATAATGAAACGCTCGCTGGTGCTGAGCATGACCAACCCGAAGGCGATACTGTTCTATGTCTCGTTCTTCGTACAGTTTATTGATGTTCAGGCGAAGCATACCGGCGTAGCCTTTATGATCCTCGCGGTCACGCTGGAAATCATCAGTTTTGTCTATATGAGCTTCCTGATCTTCTCCGGAGCCTTTGTGACGCGCTACCTGAAAACCAAAAAGAAACTGGCGAAGCTGGGAAATGGCTTGATTGGTTTACTGTTTGTTGGGTTCGCGGCGCGGCTGGCATCGCTGAACTGACGAGAAAAGGCTCCCGGTGCGGAGCCTTTTTTTATCCTAGAAAACTTTTTTAAAAGGCTTCACCACGACGTTATCATACACGCCTGCTGCCACATAGGGGTCGTCCTGGGCCCAGGCCTGTGCCGCTTCGAGAGATTCAAACTCGGCAATCACCGTCGAGCCGGTAAATCCTGCCGCACCCGGATCGTTGCTGTCTACGGCAGGCATTGGACCTGCGGTCAGTAATCTGCCTTCGTCATGCAGCAGCTGTAAGCGCGCAAGATGGGCAGGGCGTACGGAGAGGCGTTTTTCAAGAGAATCAGCAACATCTGCAGCAAAAATCACATAAAGCACAGCGGAGCTCCTTAACCGATAAAAGTGGGAATTACGTTATGTGAAAGTACAGGTGACTGCAACGCAAAGATAGCGACAATGTTAAAACCCTTCTCAACACGTGCCTTTTTTCGCCAGCTGAACGGTTAAATCGGGCGAAGTTTAACTGGCTTATTGAATATGATTGCTATTTGCATTTAAAATCGAGGCCTGGCTTTTTAACTGAAACGATTATGACTTCAATGACCCTTGATTTACCTCGCCGCTTTCCCTGGCCGACGCTGTTGTCCGTCGGCATTCACGGAGCCGTCGTGGCGGGTCTGCTTTACACATCGGTACATCAGGTTATTGAAATGCCAGCGCCCGCGCAGCCGATTTCTGTGACCATGGTAACACCTGCGGAGCTGGAGCCCGTGCAGGTGGCGCCACCACCGGAACCTGTTGCAGAGCCTGAACCCGAGCCGGAACCGGAACCTGAAATCGTTCCTGAACCGCCTAAAGAAGCGCCTGTAGTGATTCATAAGCCGGAGCCCAAGCCAAAACCGAAGCCGAAACCAAAACCGGTGAAAAAGGTGGAGGAGCGTCCGAAGCGTGAAGAGCGCCCGGTTGAGCCTCGCACCACCCAGCCGGTCGAGAGAGCGGCCCCGGCTCGCCCGGTCATGAACTCTTCGCCCGCCACCGCGAAGCCGGTAGCAGCGGCCCCGGCAGGTCCACGCGCGTTGAGCCGTAACCAGCCGCAATACCCGGCGCGAGCTCAGGCATTACGTATTGAAGGCCGTGTACGGGTGAAATTTGACGTTACCGCCGACGGACGCGTGGATAATGTGCAGATCCTCTCCGCACAGCCGTCGAATATGTTTGAGCGTGAAGTGAAAACCGCGATGCGCAAATGGCGTTATGAAGCCGGTAAGCCAGGCAGCGGGCTGATCGTGAATATTGTCTTCCGCCTGAATGGCGGGGCACAGATGGAATAATAAAAAAGCCTCCCCATCGGGAGGCTTTTTTTATGCCTGAGGTAACGGGCGAGGTTTACCTTCGCTGTCCACCGCCACATAAATAAACAGCGCTTCGGTGGCTTTATAACGCTGACCGATAGGTTCTGAAGAGACCTTCTTCACCCACACCTCGATATTTATCGACACCGAGGTATTCCCACGCTTCACGCAGCGCGCGTAGCAGCAGACCACATCTCCCACGGCCACAGGGCGTAAAAAGGTCATCCCGTCGACCCGGACGGTCACCACGCGGCCGTGCGCAATCTCTTTAGCGAGAATGGCCCCGCCCATATCCATCTGCGACATCAACCAGCCGCCAAAAATATCGCCGTTCGCATTGGTGTCGGCGGGCATTGCAAGTGTGCGTAAAACCAGTTCACCCTGAGGGGCTTCTTGTGTAGTCATTCTTTTCTCTGCTTGTAACGATGTGGCCAGCGCGTGAGTTGTGCTGGCCGGAAGATCAGTTCTTATCATCCTGCGGCATATGACGATAGATGTAGATGCCGCTCAGCAGGGTGAAAATCAGCGTCAGTGCGGTCAGCCCGAACACTTTGAAGTTGACCCAGATATTCTGTGGCAACCAGAAGGCGATATAGATATTCGCCAGGCCGCAAAGAATAAAGAACACCGCCCAGGCGATATTCAGACGTGACCAGACGACCTGCGGGAGCGCCAGCTCTTTACCCAGCATGCGCTGAATAAGGGGCTTTTTCATGACCCACTGGCTGAACAGCAGCGCACCGGCAAACAGCACGTAGATGACGGTCACTTTCCACTTGATGAACTCGTCGTTGTGGAAAAAGACCGTCAGTCCGCCAAAGAAGGCCACCAGCACGAAGGTGATCAGGGCCATCTTTTCCACCTTGCGGTAGCGCACCCAGCTGTAAATCAGCACCACCGCGGTGGCGACGATCAGGGCAGTAGTGGCCGCGTAAATGTCATACAGCTTGTAGAAGGCAAAAAAGACAACCAGGGGTAAAAAATCAAGAAACTGCTTCATTCTTCGATTCCATCATCAGCGACGGCCTGCGCGTGATGCCCAGGCCATCAGAAAAATTACTGGCGGATTAACGTGTACAGGCGGAACAAATAGACGAGCAGGACTGCGGAGATCAGATTGCTCAGCGTATTTGCCACCACAGCACCGACGTTAGGCGTCAGAATGGCAAGATTCGGTGCAAACAGCAGCAGCAGGGTTTTAGCCAGCAGCCAGCTCATCACCGCCGGGGCAACCAGACGCATATTAGACCATGCCAGCCGGATGCTGCTACGCATGGCGACAAAAATCCCCATGCGGTCCTGTACTACCATCACGGGCGCGAAGGCAAGCACGATGGCCAGCAGCACGCCCGGCACTACCACCAGCATAATCCCTAACTGCACCAGCATGGTGGTTAAAAAGATCAGGATAAACAGTTTTGGCAGCAGCGGCGCGCTGGCCCCAATGGCCCGTAGTGCGCTGACGCGCTGTCCGGCAGACACCAGCTGGATCATCAGCAGCACGCCGCCGGCGAGAATGGCATTACCGATTAAGCCTGAAAAGGTCGAGGCCGCCGAAGCCCGCAACAGGATCTGCTGCTGCTCAGGGGTCATGTTCTGCACCATCTCAAACAGCCCGACGCTGCTGGCAATCTGATCGCCTTCGCTCAGGCTGGCAATCTGCTCCTCACTCGGCGAAAAGGCATGACCAAGTACCACCGTGATAAATGCGCACAACAAGGCAATCAGTAAAAAGGTAAGGAACTGATTGCGGAAAAAATTCCCCGTGTCACGGTAGACAGACTTCGCCGTGATAGACATGCACTCTCCTTGAGTATTGCAGGTATTAATTAGCGGGCAATTGTACCCTGGATAACTGTACGGTGGCAGTATCAAGCCTTGTATGGAAAAGCATATCTTTGTAAAGCGCCCGTAATCCCCCGCTGTAATTTTGCGCGGTTGTTATCGCACTGTGCTCTGTTTGCTTGAAAAAGCAAAATTGATTCAGGCGGCTACTACCAATTTTTGCCCGCGACCGAAAAAATTAATTTAGATCAATGAATGTTAAATCTCTGAATTCAATGTGATCCCGATTGGATCATGATTAATCATTTGTAGGTATATTCCCGACGCCAATAAAACCATAACGAGGGAATGGATATGAAAAAAGCAGCGCTCGCAGCACTGATTCTGGGTACGCTTTCCGGCAGTGCAATTGCCCACGAAGCAGGTGAGTTCTTCTTCCGCCTGGGGACCGCCACGGTACGTCCTACGGAAGGCTCGGAAAATGTTCTGGGTTTAGGCGGTTTTAACGTCAGTAACAATACCCAGGCCGGGATGACCTTCACCTGGATGGCCACCGACAATGTCGGCGTTGAACTGCTGGCGGCCACGCCGTTTCGTCACCGGGTAGGGACGGGCCCAACCGGAGATATCGCCACGGTTCACCATCTGCCGCCTACTCTGATGGCGCAGTGGTATTTCGGCGATGCCGGTAGCAAGGTTCGCCCCTATGTGGGTGCCGGAGTCAACTACACCACCTTCTTTGATGAGAAATTTAACGACACCGGTAAAGCGGCGGGCCTCTCTGATCTGAGCCTGAAAGATTCCTGGGGAATGGCGGGGCAGGTGGGGCTGGACTATCTGATTAACCGCGACTGGTTAATTAACGCCTCGGTCTGGTACATGGATATTGATACCGACGTCCGTTTCAAAGCAGGTGGGGAGCAACAAAGTATCAGCACCCGTCTGGATCCGTGGGTGTTTATGTTCTCGGCGGGATATCGCTTCTGACGTAAAGAAGGCCCCGAAGGGCCTTCTGTCTTTTATTTACGACCCAACAACAGGCCAAGGACAATACCCACCGCACCTGCGGCAATGAGGCCGGTAAGCGGATTATTTTTCACCGCGTCGGTAACCTCGGTTACCACGTCGCTGGCCTGTGCAGCATATTTACGTCCGGCACCCTTCAACTGATGTTTTGGTGAATCAACAAATTCACCAAATTGCTGCTGTGCAGCACCGGCCGCTTCATCCAGCTTGTTCTTGGCCTTTTCACCAGCATATTGTGCATCATTATCAAGATTATGGTCTGACATAACGTTCTCCTTTTGTAGTCAATGTAAAGCATAGACGCCACGGGGAGATGCTGAAGAAAATGGGATTAATACTTAAAAGGGTGGCCTGTCACCACCCTGAGATTACTTCTGGATCAGATAGCGGATAGTCGGCCCATCCTGCTGAATATCCAGCACGGTATAGCCGTGGTTTTTCGCATCGAGCGGGATGTTGTTGATGGACTGCGGACAGTCGCTCACCACCTCCAGGATCTCGCCTTTCTTCAACTGCGGCATCGCCTCAAGAGTGGCGACAGCCGGGTAAGGGCAGGGTTCACCCACCATATCGAGGCGGTAGTCGGGTACGATCTCTTTCATGCGGCTTCCTCACGGATTCCAGTTTTCACGGCAGCGCGACGGAAAAAGCGCTTTTCCTGCGCCAGCACCAGTAAAAAGGCGATCATCAGCAAAAGGTAGGTCACCAGCAGTCCCCCCAGTGGACCAAAGGTGTTGAGAAGGTTCACCTTATCCCAGTTCGTCGCCAGCGCGGGCGATAAATCATCCCAGTAATAGGCCAGCAGGGTGGAGCCAATGACGTTACCCAGACCGACCCACCAGTAGTGCACCTGGCCTTCGACCGCGCGATACATCCAGCCGGTTTCACACCCGCCTGCCAGCACAATCCCGAAGCCAAACAGCAGTCCGCCGATGACGGCATTCGGGCCCGCCCACATGATCTTCGGCTCAACGCCCAGCTGGACGTAGCTGAAGATCCCGATGGCGCTCACCGCCATCCCGGCGATGATCGCTTTTGCCATCATGGTACGGCCGGTGATCCACATGTCGCGAAACGCCGAGGTAAAGCAGATCTGCGCCCGTTCAATCAGCAGGCCAAAGCCGACGCCGAACAGCATCGCCAGCCCCAGCTTAGGCTGATTGAGTGCGGTACAGAGCGCCCAGGCCAGCATGCCGAAGAAGACCAGCATCCCGAGGCGAAAACGACGGCGCGCCTGATCCGGCTTCTGGGTTAACGGCGAAGCGGCGCTCACTTTTTGCATTTTGATGGGAATACGGAACAGGGGCAGCAGGGTAAAGCGCGCGCCAAAGTACGAGCCCACGGCGGTGGCCAGAGCAAAGAACCAGGCGTGCAGGGAGAACTGCGGGATCCCGGTGAAGAAGGCGGCCAGGTTGCAGCCCATCGCCAGACGCGCGCCAAATCCGGCAATGATGCCGCCGATAACCGCCTGGGCGATGCGGATCCGGCTGTGCGGCATGCGCAGCTTGACGTTGTTTGCCCACAGCGCTGCCGCAAAACAGCCGCCGAACATGCCGATTATCATCATGCCGTCGATGCGGGTGAGCGGAGTACCTTCAAGGTGAATCAGTTTGTAATAACCCCACTCTTGGGTGTGAACGCCAGCCAGCTGCAGCAGTTGTCCGCCCCAGCGGGTAAATTCGCCGGTGACCGCCCAGAAGGTGCCGGTAATGCCGAAATAGTAGGTGGAGAGGATCCCCGCAGCGATAACCGCAGGAACAGGTGACCAGAACTTAATTAAATAAGCCTGCTTAAAGTGGTGCCATGACATAGTTAAACCTCTGAACTCAGAAGGATTAAGGAGGAAGACTTATAAGACAGGGGGATAATACGCCGGGAAACTATTTTGGAAAGTGTTAAATGCGTTAAAGCTCGAAGGGATCAATTTATGCATGAAGCCGTCTGGCAAAACCAGACGGCGATTCCATTATTGCGGACGGGTGGCTGCTTTCATGGCACTGACGAAGGATTTCAGCTCGCTCAACATCTGCTCGGGCTTATCGACGTTGTTCTCGATAATTTTGACAATCGCTGAACCGGAAATAGCCCCGGCAGCGCCTGCACCCAGTGCGGCAGTAACCTGCTCAGGTGCCGAAATGCCAAAGCCCTGCAGCGGCGGTGCGGCGTTGTATTCCGCCAGTTTTTCCACCAGATGGTGCAGCGGCAGGGCGGCTTTGTTTTCCGCGCCCGTTACGCCAGCACGCGACAGCAGATAGGTATAGCCGCGACCGTGGGACGCGATCTGGCGCAGCAGTTCGTCGTCGGCGTTTGGCGGACAGATAAAGATCGGCGCGACGTTATGACGCATCGCCGCCTGGCGGAACGGTGCAGACTCCTCAACCGGCACATCGGCGACCAGCACCGAATCCACGCCCACGCGGGCGCACTCAGCGTAAAACTCGTCGATCCCACGGTTAAAGACCAGGTTGGCGTACATCAGCAGGCCAATCGGGATAGCCGGGTATTTCTGACGAATGGTCGCCAGCATCTCGAAGCAGTGGGTGGGTGTTACGCCTGCGGCAAAGGCGCGCAGGGTGGCACTCTGGATGGTCGGGCCGTCAGCCAGCGGATCGGAGAAGGGAATGCCCAGCTCCAGCGCGTCGGCACCCGCCTCAACCAGGGCGTCGATAATCTTCAGCGACTGCTCAGGAGAGGGGTCGCCCAGCGTTACGAAGGGAACAAACGCGCCTTCCTTGCGGGCCTTAAGTTCAGCAAACACGTTATCGTAACGTTCCATCAGATTTCCCCTCGTGCTTTCAGAATATCGTGAACGGTGAAGATGTCTTTATCACCGCGACCGGAAAGGTTTACCACCAGCAGCTGCTCTTTTTCCGGGTTGTCCTGGATCATTTTCAGGGCATGGGCCAGAGCGTGGGAAGACTCCAGCGCCGGGATGATCCCCTCCTTACGGCACAGGGTTTTGAACGCTTCCAGCGCTTCGTCATCGGTAATAGAGACGTACTCGGCGCGACCAATGCTGTTCAGATAGGCGTGCTGTGGTCCGACGGACGGAAAGTCCAGACCGGCGGAGATGGAGTACGACTCTTCGATCTGGCCTTCGTCAGTCTGCATCATCGGCGCTTTCATGCCGAAGTAGATGCCCACGCGACCGTGTTTCAGCGGCGCGCCGTGTTCACCGGTTTCGATGCCGTGGCCGGCAGGCTCAACGCCAATCAGCCCCACGCTGCTGTCATCGATGAAATCGGCAAACATGCCGATGGCGTTTGAACCGCCGCCAACGCAGGCGATCACCGCATCCGGCAGACGCCCCTCTTTTTCGAGGATCTGCGCTTTGGTCTCTTCCCCGATCATGCGCTGGAATTCACGCACGATGGTCGGGAAGGGGTGCGGACCCGCGGCGGTGCCCAGCATATAGTGGGCGTTTTCATAGTTACCAGACCAGTCGCGCAGCGCTTCGTTGCAGGCATCTTTCAGGGTGGCCGAGCCGCTGTAAACCGGGATCACTTCCGCGCCCATCAGACGCATACGGAAGACGTTTGGTGACTGACGCTCAACGTCTTTTGCCCCCATGTAGATACGGCATTTCAGACCGAGCAGGGCGCTGGCCAGCGCCGACGCCACGCCGTGCTGTCCGGCACCGGTTTCGGCGATGATTTCGGTTTTACCCATCCGTTTTGCCAGCAATGCCTGGCCTAACACCTGGTTGGTTTTATGTGCACCGCCGTGAAGCAGATCCTCACGCTTCAGATACAGCGTAGTGTTGGTGCCCGCCGTCAGGTTACGGCATTTGGTCAGGGCCGTTGGACGACCGGCGTAGTTTTTCAGCAGGTCGGTAAACTCAGCTTGGAAGAGCGGATCTTTTTGTGCACTGACAAAGGCTTCTTCCAGCTGGCGCAGGGCGGGCATCAGGATCTGCGGCACATACATGCCGCCGAACTCACCAAAATAGGGATTTAATAATGTGGTCATCTTCTCTTCCTTAATATGCACGCAGCGTTTTGAACACCGAAGCCAGTTTGCTGGCATCTTTTATGCCCGGCTGCGACTCAACGCCTGAATTAAAATCGAGACCTGCGCAGCCTGCTTTGGCGGCTTCAACGCAGTTGTCCGGGCTTAAACCACCGGCGAGCAGGACGTTATCCAGCTTCTCACCGTTAAGCAGCGACCAGTCAAAACGCTGCCCGGTTCCGCCCTGGCCGTTATCCAGAACATATTTATCAACATGATTGAGCGTGCGCGGCGGCAGGGTGTCCGCCACGCTCAGGGCTTTCCAGATTTGCACCTGCGGTTTCAGCGTCTGGCGCAGGGCATCGATATAGCTCTGATCCTCGCTACCGTGCAGCTGAACGGCGGTGAGGGAGAGCTGGTCTGCAACCTCTGCCACCCTGTCGATCGCGGCATTACGGAACACGCCCACGTACTGCAACGGGGCCGCGGCGATCGTCTCGCGCGCCTGCGAAACGCACACATTGCGCGGGGAGGTATCAACAAAGATCAGCCCGCCATAAATCGCGCCTGCTTCATAAGCCGCTACGGCATCCTGCGGGCGCGTCAGGCCGCAGACCTTGTTTTCACCCAGCAACACGCGACGTACCGCCGCGCTGAGATCGTCCTGCTCCATCATCGCCGAACCAATCAGGAAGCCGTTGGCGAAATGGCTCAGCTCGCGAACCTGAGCATAATTGTTGATGCCGGACTCGCTGATGACCGTCACGCCTGCGCCCAGACGCGGCGCCAGCTGGCGGGTGCGGTTCAGGTCGATGGAGAGATCGCGCAGGTCGCGGTTGTTGATGCCGACGACTTTGGCCTCAAGCGCGATAGCACGCTCCAGCTCCTCTTCGTTGCTCACTTCGGTCAGCACGCCCATCTTCAGGCTGTGCGCCACCGCAGCGAGCTGGCGGTACTGCTCGTCATCCAGCACCGAGAGCATCAGCAGGCAGGCATCGGCCTGATAAAAACGCGCCAGCCAGATCTGATACGGGTCGATAATAAAGTCTTTGCACAAAATCGGCTGCGGCGCGATGCCGCTGACGATGGGCAGAAAATCAAAACTTCCCTGGAAATATTTCTCATCGGTCAGCACCGAAATCGCCGAAGCGTGGTGCTTATAGATGGCGGCGATCTTCGCCGGGTCGAAATCGTCGCGGATCACCCCTTTTGACGGCGAGGCCTTTTTGCACTCCAGGATAAATGCGGTGCGCGCGCCCTGCAGGGCATCATAAAAACGACGGCTGCTCGGTACCACGTCATTCTGGAAACTGGCGAGCGGCTGCTGCTGTTTCCGCGCTTCAACCCAGATGGCCTTATCGGCAACGATTTTCGCTAATACGGTCTGCATTGTTTATCCTCTTGCCGCTAATGCGGTAACCCGGTCGTAGGCTGCGCCAGAGCGCAACACATCAATCACTTTCTGCGCGTTGACCTGTAAATCTTCTTCGCCGTGCAGACGCATCAGCATGGCGACGTTGGCGGCAACAGCGGCCTCATGCGCTGGCTCACCTTTACCTTGTAACAGGCGGGTCAGAATGTCACGGTTTTCTTCCGGGGTGCCGCCTGCCAGCTGTTCCTGGTGATACGGCGTTAAGCCAAAGTCGGCCGCTTCAAGCTGGTAGCTTTTGATCTCACCGTTGTTCAGTTCGGCCACCAGGGTCGGTGCATGCAGGGAGACTTCATCCATCCCGCCGCTGTGCACCACCGCCGCCCGCTGATAACCCAGCACGCGCAGGGTTTCGGCAATCGGCAGCACCAGTTCCGGGCTGTAGACGCCAATCAGCGCCAGCGGCGGGTGCGCCGGGTTGATCAGCGGCCCGAGCACGTTAAACAGGGTGCGGGTTTTCAGCTGCTGACGCACCGGCATCGCATGGCGGAATCCGGTGTGATACTTCGGCGCGAACAGGAAGCAGACGCCCAGCTCATCCAGCGCATCGCGGGATTTCTCCGCGTTCATATCCAGATTGATACCGAAGGCGGCCAGCAGATCCGACGAGCCGGAACGGCTGGAGACGCTGCGGTTACCGTGCTTTGCCACCTTCAACCCGCAGGCTGCAGCGACAAAGGCGCTGGCGGTGGAGATGTTGATGCTGTTGCTGCCGTCACCGCCGGTGCCGACGATATCCGCGAACAGATAGTCCGGGCGCGGGAACGGGGCGGCGTTTTCCAGCAGGGCGGTGGCGGCACCGGCAATCTCCTGGGGCTGTTCACCACGCACTTTCATGCTTACCAGCGCGGCGGCCAGCTGCTCGGGTTTCAGCTCGCCGCGTACCACGGCGGAGAACAGCTGGTGGCTCTCCTGCTGGCTCAGGGTCTGCGCCTGATAGAGTTTTTCCAGGATTGGCTGCAGGCTGTTGGTCTGCTCCAGTTTCTGCAGCGCCCAGTTAAGGGTCTGCTCCAGCAGGCGAGCGCCCTGGGAGGTCAGAATGGATTCCGGGTGGAACTGCATGCCGCAAACCCGGTCCGCATCGTGACGCACGGCCATCACCATCCCGTTGTAATGGGCGTTAATGGTCAGGCCCGCCGGGATGTTGCTGCCCACCAGCGAGTGATAGCGCGCCACCGGCAGCGGGTTCATCAGCCCGGCAAACATCGCCTGACCGTCATGTTCAATGCTGGAGGCTTTACCGTGCAGGATCTCTCCCGCCTGGCCGACGTAACCGCCGTAGGCCTCAACAATCGCCTGATGGCCCAGGCAGATCCCGATGATCGGCAGTTTGCCGCGCAGACGGGTCAACAGCTCCGGCATACAGCCCGCTTCACTTGGCGCGCCCGGCCCCGGGGAGAGCATCAGCACCGGGTTTTGCATGGTGGCCAGACGGTCGATTAAGGTCTGAGCCGGAACATGGTTACGGTAAATCACCACGTTGTGACCGTTAGCACGCAGCTGATCCGCCAGGTTATAGGTAAAGGAGTCGATATTATCGAGCAGCAGAATGTCAGCCATCAGAAAATCTCCTGTGCGTGATGGGCAGTCGCAATGGCGCGCAGTACCGCGCGGGCCTTGTTACGGGTTTCGTCAGCTTCTGACTGCGGAACAGAGTCGAGAACGATGCCCGCGCCCGCCTGGACGGTGGCGATCCCCTCTTCGACGTAGGCGGAGCGGATCACGATGCAGGTATCCAGATCGCCGTGGGCGGTGAAGTAGCCCACCGCGCCGCCGTAGCTGCCGCGACGACGGCCTTCAGCCTGAGCAATCAGCTGCATGGCGCGAACTTTCGGCGCGCCGCTCAGGGTGCCCATGTTCATGCAGGCGCGGTAGGCGTGCAGCACGTCCAGATCCTGACGCAGCTCGCCCACTACGCGGGAAACCAGATGCATCACGAAGGAGTAACGGTCCACTTTGGTCAAGTCGGCGACGTAACGGCTGCCCGGGGTGCAGATGCGCGCCAGGTCGTTACGGGCCAGGTCAACCAGCATCAGGTGTTCGGACATCTCTTTCTGGTCGGTGCGCATCTCCAGCTCGATGCGGCTGTCGAGGTCGCGATCCAACGAACCGTCGGCACGACGACCGCGCGGGCGGGTACCGGCAATGGGATAGATTTCAATCTGACGGCTGGTGGCGTCGTACTTCAGGGAGCTCTCCGGCGAGGCGCCGAACAGCGTAAAATCGTTATCCTGCATAAAGAACATGTACGGGCTCGGGTTGCTCTTCTTCAGCACGTCATAGGCCGCCAGCGGGGACGGGCAGGGCAGGGAGAAGCGACGGGACGGCACTACCTGGAAAATCTCGCCGGCGCGAATGGCTTTCTGCATCTGACGGACCACCACGCCGTACTCATCGTCCGTCTGGCTGACGTCGCAACGCATCTGCTCCACGCGCTGCACCGGCAGCTCCGGTGGGACTTCATCCATCTGCGCCTGCAGCTGGGCAATGCGCTGCTCCAGACGCTGCTTCTCCGCCAGAATCGGGGTAAACAGGCTGGCCTGAATGCGGGTGTACTTTTTCTGGTGGTCGATCACCAGTAAGGTTTCCGCCAGATAGAAGCAGTAGTCCGGGCAGCGGTTTCCCTGCTCAAGCTCAGGGAGATCTTCAAAACCGGCCACCAGGTCGTAAGCAAACAGCCCACCAAAGAACATCGCTTCGCGCTCGCTTTCCGGCACATTGACCAGGTTTTGCAGCAGGCGGAAGGCATCAAACACCGACAGAGAACAGAGGCGGGCATCTTCATCCAGCAGCTGGCTGACCGGCGGGAAATGCAGGATGCGCTGGTCAGGGCGATGTTCATTCTCAATGCCTGCAGGCAGGACATCGTCCAGCAGCGACAGCAGGGCCGCACCGTTTTCAGAAAGCGCCTGCAGGGTTACTGTATCGCCCAGCGCGGTGATGCGCAGGGCGCTGTCGACCAGCAGCAGACTTTTCAGATCGTCTTTACTGTCGATATCCGCAGACTCCAGCAGCAGAGTGGCGGGACGCGCGCCGCACACCTGATGGAACAGGACGGTGGGGTTGTGGCGATACGCCGCCTCGCGGGTCAGCAGTTCGAGGTTCGGTTTGGCTGTTTGCATTATATTGTTCTCTTTATTCTGTTCATAAAAAAGCCCGCTCAGTGGCGGGCCAGGTATCTGAATGCATGACGCAGACGTACGACACTGCCCGTTAATCAGGAAGTGCGCCACCAGCTGTGCAGAGTAAAATGTGCGGTCATTTTCAGATACCTCGTTGAGTGAACTTGTGTACTAGTTAACTAGTTCGATGGCTTATTGTCAACCCCCCGATTTCAGAATTTCACCACATACCGTTATTATGGCGGCGCAGATATTGACGAGCAGTGACGGGAGCCGCTTTGAGCGACACGAATTACGCAGTGATTTATGATTTACACAGCCACACGCAGGCCTCTGACGGCCTGCTTACGCCTGAAGAGCTTGTCCATCGCGCCCATGAGATGCGAGTGGGCACGCTGGCCATTACCGATCACGATACCACCGAGGCCATTGCAGCCGCGCGGGCAGAAATTACCCGCAGCGGATTGCCCCTGACCCTGATAACCGGCGTGGAAATATCCACCGTCTGGGAAAATCATGAGATTCATATCGTCGGGTTAAACATCGATAGCGAAAACCCGGCGATGCGCGCGTTTCTGGATGAGCAAAAAACGCGGCGCGTGACGCGGGCAGAGATGATCGCCGAACGCCTGGAGAAAGCCCATATTCCCGGCGCCTGGGAAGGGGCCATGCGGCTGGCGAAAGACGGGGCGGTGACCCGCGCCCACTTTGCCCGTTTTCTGGTGGAAGCCGGTAAGGCAAATAACATTGCGGATGTGTTTAAAAAATACCTCGCCCGCGGGAAAACCGGATACGTTCCTCCCCAGTGGTGTACAATAGAACAAGCTATTGATGTCATTCATCATTCTGGCGGCAAGGCAGTACTGGCCCATCCGGGGCGGTATAACCTCTCCGCCAAATGGCTGAAACGTCTGCTGGCTTACTTTGCCGAACACGGCGGAGATGCGATGGAAGTCGCCCAGTGTCAGCAGGCACCCAACGAGCGCAGTCAGCTGGCTGAATATGCCCGCCAGTATGGACTCCTTGCCTCCCAGGGCTCTGATTTTCATCAGCCTTGTCCCTGGATAGAGCTGGGACGCAAGCTCTGGTTACCTGCTGGCGTCGAGCCGGTGTGGCAACTCTGGGAGCAGCCAACGCCAATTGAAGAGAGGGTAGTATGAGCCAATTTTTTTATATCCATCCTGACAATCCGCAGCCGCGTTTGATTAATCAGGCTGTGGAGATCGTGCGTAAGGGCGGGGTTATCGTCTATCCAACCGATTCCGGTTACGCGCTGGGCTGTAAGATCGAAGATAAAACCGCGATGGAGCGTATCTGCCGGATCCGCCACATCCCGAACGGGCATAACTTCACCCTGATGTGCCGCGATCTCTCTGAGTTATCCACATACTCCTACGTGGATAACGTCGCGTTTCGGTTGATCAAAAACAACACGCCGGGCAACTACACCTTCATCCTTAAAGGGACGAAAGAGGTGCCGCGCCGCCTGCTGCAGGAAAAACGCAAAACCATCGGGATGCGCGTGCCGTCGAACCCGATTGCCCAGGCGCTGCTTGAAACCCTCGGCGAGCCGATGCTCTCCACCTCGCTGATGCTGCCGGGCAGCGAATTTACCGAATCCGATCCGGATGAGATCAAAGACCGCCTCGAGAAGCAGGTGGAGTTGATTATTCACGGCGGCTATCTCGGCCAGCAACCGACCACGGTAATTGATTTAACGGAAGATGCGCCGGTCGTGCTGCGTGAAGGAGTGGGGGACGTTAAGCCTTTCCTGTAATGGTGTAATTTTCTGTCCTCTGGGGCCATCTTATTAGCAAATATAATGGCCCTGATAGTAACGCTTCGCTTATTTCCTTCTGTATTTAAAATCTTATTATTATCTGAAAAGTATTCTTTTGCCGGAATCATCTCAGCTTGCCTGAATAAGTGGTTGTACGTTAAACGAACACTTATTTATAGATAGAGGGATAATCTGTGGCGTTACAGGGGACACTCATTCTGAACGGGGCGGATTATGCGCCTTTCAATCTGTATGGCTGTTGCAAAACCAGCCCGCATCGCACCTGGGAAAATGCGTTCCTTGATGGAGCGAGGACAGGGGAGGTGCTCGGCGGTGGCTATAATAAAAAACATTGCGCGTAAAATAGGTAAATTTATTTATTTCGTTTTTTTGTTGATGTGTGTAGGTCACAGTCTCCCATACGCAGAGTTATATATTAATGAAGATTTTGCAACAAAATGGGCGTTGTTCTTCTATGGAAGTGAAGACGCAGAATCCTTGTATGAAGCTTTTTTCGATATAGATTTGTCTGTGATGGTATCAATAGCAATTCCTGTCTATATTTTAACAATGAAGTTAATCAAAAAATTAAGGAGGAAATAGAATGCCAACCCTCCCTGTATGTGGGTTAAGAAAATGGCGGTGCAGTGTAGACGGCAACATCCAGTTTACCGATGCCTGGAATGAACGCCCGACGGCCTGACGCAAACTGATAGCCCGCTCGTTGGGCTTACTTCAGGTCATCAGCACAAGAAATCTGCCGCGTAAAACTTGTTGAATCATTTAGTCTAAAATTCATGTAATATGTGCGGCCATGAATCACTGGGCGAGACGTATTGTCTGCCATTATGTGTGCTGTGAAAGAGTTACAGATCATTGAGTTAGGTTCTGGTTGAGCTTAACTCATTGTTTTATAAAGTACACCAGACGCCTGTGAAGGCGACACCTGAAGGAAGCTCAATGAGCGAGAAATTACAGAAAGTGCTGGCCCGCGCCGGCCACGGGTCACGCCGTGAAATCGAAACCATTATCGCAGCAGGTCGTGTCAGCGTGGACGGTAAAATCGCCACTCTGGGCGATCGTGTTGACATCGTACCCGGCCTGAAAATCCGTATCGACGGCCACCTGATCTCCGTGAAAGAGTCTGCCGAGCAGATTTGCCGCGTGCTGGCTTACTACAAGCCGGAAGGCGAACTCTGCACACGCAACGATCCGGAAGGTCGCCCAACCGTGTTTGACCGCCTGCCAAAACTGCGCGGCGCGCGCTGGATCGCGGTAGGTCGTCTGGACGTTAACACCTGCGGTCTGCTGCTGTTCACTACCGATGGTGAACTGGCAAACCGTCTGATGCACCCAAGCCGTGAAGTCGAACGTGAATACGCGGTCCGTGTGTTCGGTGAAGTTGACGACAATAAGATCCGTGAACTGTCTCGCGGCGTGCAGCTTGAAGATGGCCCGGCAGCGTTTAAAACCATTAAGTTCACCGGTGGCGAAGGCATTAACCAGTGGTACAACGTGACCCTGACCGAAGGTCGTAACCGCGAGGTGCGTCGTCTGTGGGAAGCCGTTGGCGTGCAGGTTAGCCGTCTGATCCGTGTCCGTTACGGTGACATCCTTCTGCCGAAGGGCCTGCCACGTGGCGGCTATACGGAGCTGGATTTAACCCAGACCAACTATCTGCGTGAGCTGGTGGAACTGACCCCGGAAACCACTTCGAAAGTGGCGGTGGAGAAAGATCGTCGTCGCATGAAAGCGAACCAGATCCGTCGGGCGGTTAAACGTCATAGCCAGGTCAGCAGCAATCGCCGGTCTGGCAGCCGTAACAACAACGGCTAAAAATAAAAAACCCGGCAACGCCGGGTTTTTTGTTAATAGTCGATGCCGATTTGCGCTTTAACGCCTGCATCGAAAGCGTGCTTAACCGGTCGTAACTCGCTAACCGTATCCGCCATCTCCATAATATCCCGATGACAGCCGCGCCCGGTGATAATCACCGTCTGGTGTGCCGGACGACTGTTCAGCGCCTCAACCACCTCCTGCAACGGTAAATAGTCGTAGGCCACCATATAGGTGATCTCATCCAGCAGAACCATATTCAGCGTTGGGTCCGCCAGCATACGCTTCGCATGCTCCCAGACGGCCAGACAGGCCGCAGTGTCCGTTTCGCGGTTCTGAGTATCCCAGGTAAAGCCGGTGGCCATGACCTGAAACTCCACCCCATGCGGTTCCAGCAGATTACGCTCGCCGTTTGGCCACTCGCCCTTGATGAACTGAATGACGCCCACTTTTTGACCGTGACCGACGGCGCGCGTTGCCGTGCCAAAAGCTGCTGTGGTTTTGCCTTTGCCGTTGCCGGTAAAGACGATAATAATCCCGCGCTCATCCTGAGCTGCGGCAACGCGGGCATCAACCTGTTCTTTAAGGCGCTGCTGGCGCTGTTGATGACGTTCATCACTCATTGCGATATTCCTGGTTTACGGCCGGGTTGGGCATCAAAGGTCATGCCGGTTTTCCGGCGGCTGTCGTCGCCCATCAGCCACAGATAGAGCGGCATGATATCGGCGGGGGTTTTTAGTTTAAGCGGATCTTCGCTCGGGAACGCGCTGGCGCGCATGCTGGTGCGCGTCCCGCCGGGGTTGATGCAGTTCACGCGCAGATGGCGGCTCTGATACTCCTCAGCCAGCACCTGCATCATCCCTTCGGTGGCAAATTTCGAGGCGGCATACGCACCCCAGTTTGCCCGGCCCTGGCGTCCGACGCTTGACGAAGTAAAGACCAGCGAGCCGGAATCGGACTGCAGTAATAAAGGAAGGAGCGCCTGGGTAAGGAAAAAGGTGCCGTTAACGTTCACCTGCATGACCTGCTGCCAGATCTCCGGGTTTTGCTCATCCATTGGGCAGACTTCGCCAAGCAGGCCCGCATTGTGGAGCACGCCGTCCAGACGCGGATACTCGGTGGCGATACGCCCGGCAAGCTCCCGGCAGCTCTCCGGGGTGCAGGTTAACAGGTCGAGAATGTACTCGCGGGTGGGGGCTCCGCCTTCACTGGCGATAGCCTGAGCAACATCGCGCAGCTTATCTTCATTACGGCCCAGCAGGATAAGGCGCGCACCGTGGCGGGCGTAGGTCAATGCCGCTTCGCGGCCAATGCCGTCGCTGGCTCCCGTGACCAGAATAATACGATTTTGCAGAAGATCTTTTTTAGGTTGATAGTGCAAGGTCACTCCTCTGGCGCGCGTTGGCGCGGCCCATGCTGTGCGGTCTCTTTTCGGCTTTATGCCCGAAAGCGCGGCTGATTACAATCAGTCTACCGGTGAGTTCGCTGTAAAATTAACAATTTGCAAATATTTCATCCACAAATAAACATTTCTGAAGACGGCTCGCAAGGGTATCGTCAGCTGAGAGACGCCTGCTGAAGGCTGTTGTACACTGAGTGAGAAAACAAGTGGTTAAACCAAGGTGGACGCGTGGAATTACTTTCTGAGTACGGATTATTTCTGGCCAAAATTGCGACGGTGGTGATTGCCATTGCGGTGATCGCCGTTCTGATTGTTAACCTGACGCAGCGCAAACGCCAGCGCGGCGAGTTGCGCATTACCCGCTTAAGCGAGCAGTACACTGATATGAAGGAAGAGATGTCAGTGGCGCTGCTTGATGCTCATGAGCAGAAGCTGTGGCACAAAGCGCAGAAGAAAAAACACAAGCTTGAAGCGAAAGCGGCAAAGCAGAAAGCAAAACAGGAGCATCGCCCTGAAGTGCCGAAACCGCGCGTTTATGTGCTGGATTTTAAAGGCAGCATGGATGCCCATGAAGTGTCATCTCTGCGTGAAGAAGTGACAGCGGTGCTGGCGGTGGCAAGAGCTGAAGACCAGGTTGTTCTGCGTCTCGAAAGCCCGGGTGGGGTGGTGCATGGTTACGGACTGGCTTCTTCCCAGCTGCAACGACTGCGCGATAAGCAGATCCCGCTGACGGTCGCGGTGGATAAAGTCGCTGCCAGCGGTGGCTACATGATGGCCTGCGTGGCCGATAAAATTGTCGCGGCGCCTTTCTCTATTATTGGTTCGATTGGCGTGGTAGCACAGATCCCGAACTTCAATCGTTTCCTGAAAAATAAAGATATTGATGTGGAGCTTCATACGGCAGGCCAGTACAAACGCACGCTGACTCTGCTGGGTGAAAACACCGAAGAGGGGCGACAGAAGTTCCGTGAAGATCTCAATGATACCCACCAGCTCTTTAAAGGGTTCGTGAAAGAGATGCGACCCTCACTGGATATCGACCAGGTCGCCACTGGCGAACACTGGTACGGCACCCAGGCGCTGGACAAGGGGCTGGTGGATCAGGTGGGCACCAGCGACGATCTGCTGCTATCTCTGATGGAAGGGCGCGAACTGGTTGGCGTGCGCTATATGCGTCGTAAAAAGCTGATGGATCGCTTTACCAATAGCGCCGCTGAAAGCGCGGATCGTCTGCTGCTGCGCTGGTTGCAGCGCGGGCAAAAACCGCTGCTCTGAATAAAAACGCGAGGCATTTGCCTCGCGTTTTCGCATCAATCAACCAGGTGGTACTTTTCGGAGAGCACATGGGCCAGGTATTTAAACATGTTAAATACTGCCGTGCTGCGCGGGGTCGGCAGACCCTGCTCGTCCAGGAAGTATTCCCCGCTGAACACCAGCACACCATTGCGCTGCTCTACGCCTGTGGCTTCGATCCCTGCCATGGTGTCGTCATGTTCACGAATGAGTTTATTTGCTTCAGCAAGCAAGGTTACGCGGTCAATTGGTTGGGTAGTTTGCTGCATTATCCACTCCTTAAACAGTGTTATTAGTCTACGCCGCAGCGGTCCCGGGAGCAAATTTTCCCCATTTTGGCGCATGTCGGGCAAGACGGACAGCGCTGGCGCGATTTGCTTTTGCATGCTAATAAAGTTGCGTAACGGATTTTATCAGGTAGAGTGTGCGCTTTCGTCATTCTGGCAACAGATTTGCTTGACATTCGACCTAAGTCTCGTCGTGCAGTCACACTGAAGCGAGAAAAAGCGCGTTATCTCAACCGCTTGTGTGACGTCGTTTTTGCGACTGAACTGAAAAGAGGGTTGATATCCACTGATGGCGTCGCTATATAACTGTCTCGTCGCCAGTGGAAGGTGAACTCACGCGACGTATTCCCGGAAGAAACAAATTAGGTAAAGGTGAATATGGGTAAAGCTCTCGTTATCGTTGAGTCCCCGGCAAAAGCCAAAACGATCAATAAGTATCTGGGTAGTGACTACGTGGTTAAGTCCAGCGTCGGTCACATCCGCGATCTGCCGACCAGTGGCTCAGCCAAGAAGAGCGCCGACTCTACCTCCACCAAAGGGGCCAAAAAGCCTAAAAAGGATGAACGTAGCGCGCTCGTAAATCGCATGGGGGTTAACCCATGGGATAACTGGCAGGCACAGTACGAAGTACTGCCGGGTAAAGAGAAAGTCGTCTCCGAGCTGAAACAGCTGGCGGAAAAAGCCGACCACATCTATCTCGCAACCGACCTTGACCGCGAAGGGGAGGCCATTGCATGGCACCTGCGGGAAGTGATCGGTGGCGATGACACACGCTATAGCCGCGTGGTGTTTAACGAAATTACCAAAAACGCGATCCGCCAGGCGTTTGAAAAGCCGGGCGAGCTGAATATCGATCGCGTTAACGCTCAGCAGGCGCGCCGCTTTATGGACCGCGTCGTGGGCTATATGGTCTCTCCACTGCTGTGGAAAAAGATTGCGCGTGGTCTTTCTGCTGGCCGCGTGCAGTCTGTTGCCGTACGTCTGGTGGTTGAGCGTGAACGCGAAATCAAAGCGTTTGTGCCGGAAGAGTTCTGGGAAATTGACGCCAGCGTAACGACGCCAGGCGGCGATACGTTGCCGCTGGAAGTCTCCCATCAGAACGATAAACCGTTCCGCCCTGAAAACCGCGATCAGACTATGGCCGCGGTGGCGATGCTGGAAAAAGCCCGCTATCAGGTACTGGATCGTGAAGACAAACCGACCAGCAGCAAGCCCGGCGCACCCTTTATTACCTCCACGCTGCAGCAGGCGGCCAGCACCCGTCTGGGCTATGGCGTGAAAAAAACCATGATGATGGCTCAGCGTCTGTATGAGGCGGGTTACATCACCTATATGCGTACTGACTCAACCAACCTGAGCCAGGACGCCGTTAACATGGTGCGTGATTACATTGGCGATAACTTCGGTAAGAAATACCTGCCTGAGAGCGCAAATCAGTACAACAGCAAAGAGAATTCGCAGGAAGCGCACGAAGCCATTCGTCCTTCCGACGTCGCTGTGCTGGCGGAATCCCTGAAGGATATGGAAGCCGACGCGCAGAAACTCTATCAGCTGATCTGGCGCCAGTTCGTTGCCTGTCAGATGACGCCTGCGCAGTATGACTCCACCACCCTGACCGTGGGTGCCGGTGATTTCCGCCTGAAAGCGCGTGGACGTATCCTGCGTTTCGACGGCTGGACCAAAGTGATGCCTGCGCTGCGTAAGGGTGATGAAGATAAAACCCTGCCAGCGGTCAACACCGGGGATGAACTCACCCTTGTTGAGCTGACCCCGGCACAGCACTTCACCAAGCCGCCGGCACGCTTCAGCGAAGCCTCGCTGGTGAAAGAGCTGGAAAAACGCGGTATCGGTCGCCCGTCTACCTATGCGTCGATCATTTCGACCATTCAGGATCGCGGCTATGTGCGGACCGAAAACCGTCGTTTCTATGCTGAGAAAATGGGTGAAATCGTCACCGATCGCCTGGAAGATAACTTCCGCGAGCTGATGAACTACGATTTTACCGCGCAGATGGAAAACAGCCTTGACCAGGTGGCTAACCACGAAGCCGAGTGGAAGAAGGTGCTGGACAGCTTCTTCAGCGACTTTACAAAGCAACTGGACAAAGCGGAAAAAGACCCTGAAGAGGGTGGCATGCAGCCGAACCAGATGGTGCTGACCAGCATCGACTGCCCGACCTGCGGCCGTAAGATGGGTATTCGTACCGCCACCACCGGTGTGTTCCTCGGTTGCTCAGGCTATGCGTTATCGCCTAAAGAGCGCTGCAAAACCACCATCAATCTGGTGCCGGAAAACGAAGTGCTGAACGTGCTCGAAGGCGACGATGCGGAAACCAACGCACTGCGCGCCAAACGTCGCTGCACCAAATGCGGCACGGCGATGGACAGCTACCTGATCGATCCAAAACGTAAGCTGCATGTCTGTGGTAACAACCCGACCTGCGACGGCTACGAGATCGAAGAGGGCGAGTTCCGCATCAAGGGCTATGACGGTCCGATTGTGGAGTGTGAGAAGTGTGGTTCTGAAATGCACCTGAAGATGGGGCGTTTTGGTAAGTACATGGCCTGCACCAACGACGACTGCAAAAACACGCGTAAGATCCTGCGTAATGGTGAAGTGGCACCGCCGAAGGAAGATCCGGTTCCGCTGCCGGAACTGCCGTGTGAAAAGTCCGATGCCTACTTTGTTCTGCGTGATGGCGCTGCGGGCGTCTTCCTGGCGGCGAACACCTTCCCGAAATCTCGTGAAACGCGTGCGCCACTGGTCGAAGAGCTTTATCGCTTCCGCGATCGTCTGGCAGAAAAACTGCGCTATCTGGCCGATGCTCCTCAGCAGGATCCAGAGGGTAATAAGACCGTTGTGCGCTTTAGCCGTAAAACTAAGCAGCAATATGTTGCTGCTGAAAAAGACGGTAAAGCGACAGGTTGGTCAGCATTTTATGTTGACGGTAAATGGGTTGAAGGTAAGAAATAACCTTAATTTACTGTAAGTTACCTTTAAAGGGCCGGAATTCCGGCCCTTTTTTATTGCCCGGTTATTATTTTTTGTTACGGACTATACAGCAAAGATATAAGTGATATAGTGGTTATAGTTAACCCTTTTCTTATTATCAAATCGTCTTAAGCGATTGCCCGTGTGCGCTAAATCGGATGGTCTGGCATGAAACTACAGCAGCTCCGCTATATCGTTGAGGTGGTCAACCACAACCTTAACGTCTCCTCGACAGCAGAAGGTCTCTATACTTCGCAACCCGGCATCAGCAAGCAGGTCCGTATGCTTGAAGATGAACTGGGGATCCAGATTTTCGCCCGCAGCGGTAAACACCTTACCCAGGTTACGCCTGCCGGGCAGGAGATTATTCGTATCGCCCGCGAAGTGCTGTCGAAGGTCGATGCCATTAAATCCGTTGCCGGGGAGCACACCTGGCCGGATAAAGGCTCGCTGTATATCGCCACCACCCACACCCAGGCCCGCTACGCTCTGCCGGGCGTCATCAAAGGGTTTATCGAGCGCTATCCTCGCGTGTCGTTGCATATGCATCAGGGCTCGCCGACGCAAATCGCCGAGGCGGTATCCAAGGGCAACGCGGACTTCGCTATCGCCACCGAAGCGCTGCATCTGTATGACGATCTGGTGATGCTGCCTTGCTATCACTGGAACCGCTCGATTGTGGTGACGCCGGAACATCCGCTGGCGGCGAAAACTTCGGTATCCATTGAAGAGCTGGCGCAGTATCCGCTGGTGACTTACACCTTCGGTTTTACGGGCCGTTCGGAGCTGGATACCGCCTTCAACCGCGCAGGGCTGACGCCAAGGATTGTCTTTACCGCGACTGACGCCGATGTGATCAAAACCTACGTGCGCCTTGGCCTGGGGGTAGGGGTTATTGCCAGCATGGCGGTGGATCCTGTGGCCGATCCCGATTTAGTACGACTGGATACCCAGGGGGTGTTCGGCCACAGCACCACCAAAATCGGTTTCCGTCGCAGCACCTTCCTGCGTAGCTATATGTATGATTTTATTCAACGATTCGCACCACATCTGACCCGCGACGTGGTCGATACCGCGGTGGCGCTACGTTCGAACGAAGATATCGAAGCGATGTTTAAAGATATCAAGCTGCCGGAAAAATAATAACCTTCGGTATCTTTCCCTCGGGAAAGATACCCTTCTCAGTTGTCGTTCTGAATTAAAATCCCCTCCAGTTTTCTCTCATGCCTCATTAACCATGGGGTTACGGCGTTTTTTTTCCTGAAACTGCTCAGCAAAGCTGACAAAAATAGAAAATAATTAACCGCTACGCAAATTCCACGTTTCATTTATATATTTCCGCTCAAAAGATTAAATATTTGACGCTACAGGATTCGTAAATTCGCTGGATCTTCGACTAAAGTTTCTTTAGGATTTATCTCAGTCACGATTACTTATACCAATTGTTTGGTATCAAAATGATAAGCGAAATCGATTGTATGAGGTTAGCAATGCCGTCAGGAAGTCACGAGCCGCAAAGGGACCCAGGACTTAAGCGTAAAGCCTGGCTGGCGGTGTTTCTGGGTTCCACGCTGTTTTGGGTCGTGGTGGCGTTTCTGGTCTGGAAATTCTGGGGTTAATTATGGCGGTTCAGGGGCGTAGTGAAGCAGTGAAGCCTGTGTGTCAGCAGCGTGACACGCGTCGCAAAGTCCGTAATGACGCTACAGGTAACGTTCCGGCGTCCTGGAAGTTGTCACCGCAGCAGCAAGCCTTTATTGATTTGTTCGCAGAAGACGAAGCCAAAAAACAATAATTCGTATTATCAGCGTAGCGTGATAATAATCTGATGCGCTTTTGTACTCTTTAATAAATACACATCAGCAATATCGAACTGAGGCAAACTCAGCTGTCAAAGAATAAATAAAGCGTGGTGTCGCAATGATGAATAATATATCCGGAGCTAAATACTGGTCGTGGATGGCCGCGTTTTCCCTCTCGATCCTCTTCTGGTGCCAGCTGATCTGGCTCACCCTCCAGTGAATGACGAAAGCCTCGCTCCGGCGGGGCTTTTTGTTTTCCCGCCGAATTTGTCTATTTGAGTTGTTATCAAATCGTTACGGTGACGATGTGTTATCTTTAATTACGGCCCTGATCAAAGTCAGGGTATCGCAATCCCGGTAATTAAGGAGGAGCTTATGTCGTTAACCCTACGCGAAGCCAGTAAGGACACATTGCAGGCTGAGAACAAAACCTATCACTACTACAGCCTGCCGCTGGCCGCAAAGGAACTTGGGGATATCGCGCGCTTACCCAAGTCGCTTAAAGTGTTACTGGAAAATCTCCTGCGCTGGCAGGATGAAGTCTCTGTTACGGCTGAAGATATTCATGCCCTGGCCGGATGGTTGCAGAGCGCCCATGCCGACCGGGAGATAGCCTATCGTCCCGCCAGGGTGCTGATGCAGGATTTTACCGGCGTTCCGGCGGTGGTCGATCTGGCGGCGATGCGTGAAGCGGTCAAGCGCCTTGGCGGCGATACCGCTAAAGTGAACCCGCTCTCTCCGGTCGATCTGGTTATCGATCACTCGGTGACCGTGGACCATTTTGGCGATGATGATGCCTTCGAAGAGAACGTACGGCTTGAGATGGAGCGTAACCACGAGCGCTATGTGTTCCTGAAGTGGGGCCAGCAGGCGTTCAGCCGCTTCAGCGTCGTCCCACCCGGCACCGGCATCTGCCACCAGGTCAACCTGGAGTATCTCGGCAAAGCGGTATGGAGTGAATTGCAGGATAAAGAGTGGGTGGCCTACCCGGATACGCTGGTCGGTACCGACTCACACACCACCATGATCAACGGCCTTGGCGTACTGGGGTGGGGAGTAGGGGGGATCGAAGCCGAAGCGGCAATGCTCGGCCAGCCGGTCTCCATGCTGATCCCGGACGTGGTCGGCTTCAAGCTGACAGGCAAGCTGAGCGAGGGGATCACCGCCACCGACCTGGTGCTCACCGTCACCCAGATGCTGCGTAAGCACGGCGTGGTGGGTAAATTTGTTGAATTCTACGGCGACGGGCTCGACTCCCTGCCGCTGGCGGACCGGGCTACTATCGCCAATATGGCTCCCGAATACGGCGCCACCTGCGGTTTCTTCCCGATCGATGGTGTGACGCTGGAGTATATGCGCCTCAGCGGGCGCAGCAGCGAGCAGGTCGCGCTGGTGGAAGCCTATGCCAAAGCGCAGGGCATGTGGCGTAACACGGGCGATGAGCCGGTGTTCACCAGCACGCTGGCGCTGGATATGGGCGAAGTTGAAGCCAGCCTCGCCGGGCCAAAACGTCCTCAGGACCGCGTGGCCCTGGCGGATGTGCCCAAAGCCTTTGCTGCCAGCAATGAACTGGAAGTTAACACCGCGCAGAAAGACAGGCGGCCTATTGATTACGTGATGAATGGTCACCAGTATCAGCTCCCGGACGGCGCGGTCGTCATCGCGGCCATTACTTCCTGCACCAATACCTCGAACCCCAGCGTGCTGATGGCGGCTGGGCTGCTGGCGAAAAAAGCCGTTACGCTTGGCCTGAAACGCCAGCCGTGGGTCAAGGCCTCGCTGGCGCCGGGATCCAAAGTCGTCTCCGATTATCTGGCCCAGGCCCGCCTGACACCTTATCTGGATGAGCTGGGCTTTAACCTGGTAGGGTACGGCTGTACAACCTGTATTGGTAACTCCGGGCCGCTGCCGGATCCTATCGAGACGGCAATCAAGCAGGGCGACCTGACGGTAGGGGCGGTGCTCTCGGGCAACCGCAACTTTGAAGGACGTATTCACCCGCTGGTAAAAACCAACTGGCTGGCCTCTCCGCCGCTGGTGGTAGCTTATGCTCTGGCGGGCAATATGAACATCAATCTGGCAACCGATCCGCTGGGGCACGATCGTAAAGGCGATCCGGTCTATCTGAAAGATATCTGGCCGTCGGCGCAGGAGATTGCCCTTGCGGTTGAAAAAGTCTCTACCGACATGTTCCGCAAAGAGTACGCCGAAGTGTTTGAAGGCACGCCGGAGTGGAAAACCATCGAGGTGGCGCGGTCAGACACCTACAGCTGGCAGGATGATTCCACCTATATTCGTCTGTCACCCTTCTTTGATGACATGCTGGCACAGCCCAAACCGCTGGAAGATATTCACGGCGCGCGCGTGCTGGCCATTCTCGGCGACTCGGTAACCACCGACCACATCTCCCCGGCGGGCAGTATTAAAGCCGATAGCCCGGCAGGGCGTTATCTCCAGGGCCGTGGCGTGGAGCGTCGTGACTTCAACTCCTACGGTTCGCGTCGTGGCAACCACGAGGTGATGATGCGCGGTACCTTCGCCAATATCCGTATTCGCAACGAGATGGTGCCGGGCGTGGAAGGTGGGATGACCCGTCATCTGCCTGGAACAGAAGTGATCTCCATCTACGATGCGGCGATGAAGTATCAGCAGGAAGGCACTCCGCTGGCGGTGATAGCCGGGAAAGAGTACGGCTCCGGCTCAAGCCGCGACTGGGCAGCAAAAGGGCCACGACTGCTCGGCGTACGGGTGGTGATCGCCGAATCATTCGAGCGTATCCACCGTTCAAACCTGATTGGCATGGGGATTTTACCGCTGGAGTTCCCGCAGGGGGCATCACGTAAAACGCTGGGGCTGACAGGCGAGGAGCGGATTGATATTGCGGACCTGCAAAATCTGACGCCTGGTGCAACGGTTCCGGTCATACTGACGCGAGCCGATGGGCAAACCGAAGTCGTTGACTGTCGCTGCCGTATTGATACCGCAACGGAACTCACTTACTACCAGAACGACGGCATTTTGCACTATGTCATTCGTAATATGCTGACTTAAAACCAAAACCAGCCCGGCACGCATACGCTGCCGGGCTGTTGATGTTATTTGTTAAGCAGATGCCCAAGCTTCGCCGCTTTGGTATCCAGATAGTGTTCGTTTTTCGGGTTACGGCCCACGATCAGCGGTACACGTTCAACGATATTGATCCCGGCTTCGGTCAGGATCTCCACCTTACGCGGGTTGTTGGTCAGCAGACGTACTTCGTCCACGCCAAGCAGCTTGAACATATCCGCGCACAGGGTGAAATCGCGTTCGTCGGCAGCAAAGCCCAACTGGTGGTTTGCTTCAACGGTATCGTAGCCCTGATCCTGCAGCGCATACGCGCGGATCTTATTCAGCAGACCGATGTTACGGCCCTCCTGGCGATGATACAGCAGGATGCCCCGGCCTTCTTCCGCAATGTGCGACAGGGCGGCTTCCAGTTGAAAACCACAATCGCAGCGCAGGCTAAACAGGGCATCACCCGTAAGACACTCGGAATGAACGCGGGCCAGGACCGGCGTCTGCCCGGATGTATCGCCGAACACTAACGCCACGTGATCCTGCCCGGTTGCCAGTTCTTCAAAGCCCACCATCAGGAAATCGCCCCATGGGGTTGGCAGATTGGCTTCTGCCACACGTTTAAGCTGCATGTGATTCTCCAGAAAATGCTGACACGCCTTGTGTCTGTCGCCTGTTTGGCTGTCGGTATTGTCTTATTTTGCCACAAGCTGCGCGGGTTCACCTAATCACGCCCGGCTTAACGAACGTTAAACGCACAATCCGACATTTTTACGCAGCTGTAATTTTTCGGTTATGATTGTGAGGCTTATCGAAAAAAGGAGACGACATGCTTTCAATAGCCCGCCGCACGGCGGTTGGCGCAGGGATATTGCTTATTATGCCTGTGGCTTTATGGATATCGGGCTGGCAGTGGCAGCCAGGCGCGAATAGCGGATGGTTGAAAGCGCTGTTCTGGGTAACGGAGACGGTCACCCAACCCTGGGGGATTATCACCCACACACTTCTTTGCGCCTGGTTTTTGTGGTGCCTGCGTTTTCGTCTGCGAGCCGCCATCATGCTCTTTGCCATCCTGGCAGGAGCCATTCTTATCGGTCAGGGCGTAAAATCCTGGGTCAAGGATCGGGTTCAGGAGCCGCGTCCTTTCGTGGTCTGGATGGAAAAAACTCACCATGTCCCGGTGAACGACTTCTACAATTTAAAGCGTAAAGCGCGCGGTGAGCTGGTAAAAGAACAGCTTGCTGAACAACAGACTATTCCCACTTTTTTACGTAAACACTGGCAGAAAGAGACCGGGTTTGCCTTCCCGTCCGGGCATACCATGTTTGCTGCAAGCTGGGCACTGCTGGGAGTAGGTCTGCTGTGGCCGCGGCGGCGCACGGTGACCATCATCGTACTGCTGGTCTGGGCAACGGGCGTGATGGGAAGCCGCTTGCTGCTTGGCATGCACTGGCCGCGGGATCTGGTGGTGGCGACCCTGATTTCATGGCTGCTCATCACCTGTGCAACCTGGCTTGCCCAGCGATTCTGTGGTCCGCTCACGCCTCCGGCAGAAGAGAAACGGGAAATCGCCGACAGAGAGCAAGAAAGCTGACTGAGGTTGAAATTCTCATATTTAGCCGCAGATCTTAACGTGGCGCGACGCTTTTTCCGTTTCGCCCACGTCATGAAATGGTAGTTTATAAGGCTGGTTACGCTATGTTGAACAATCTTTATTCGCTCAAACCACATAACGGGAAGTAATGTGAAATATTTACTCATTTTCTTACTGGTGTTGGCGATTTTTGTCATTTCCGTCACATTGGGCGCGCAAAACGATCAACAGGTAACGTTTAATTATCTGCTGGCGCAAGGCGAGTATCGAATTTCCAGCCTCCTGGCGGTACTGTTCGCTGCAGGATTTGCAATCGGCTGGCTGATTTGTGGTCTGTTCTGGCTTAAAGTTCGGGTAACGCTTGCCCGTGCCGAACGTAAAATTAAACGTCTTGAAAACCAAATTGCGCCTCCGACCGACGTTCCGGTAAGTTCAGGTGTGCCGGTAGCGAAGGAATAATCTAAGATGCTGGAGTTGTTGTTTCTGCTTTTGCCTGTAGCCGCAGCCTATGGCTGGTATATGGGCCGCAGAAGTGCGCAACAAAATAAACAGGATGAAGCGAACCGCCTTTCACGCGATTATGTCGCCGGGGTTAACTTCCTCCTGAGTAACCAACAGGATAAAGCGGTAGACCTGTTCCTCGAGATGCTGAAAGAGGATACCGGTACCGTTGAGGCCCACCTGACTCTCGGTAATCTGTTCCGTTCCCGCGGCGAAGTTGACCGCGCCATCCGCATTCACCAGACCTTAATGGAAAGCGCCTCATTAACCTATGAGCAGCGTCTGCTGGCCGTACAGCAGCTTGGCCGCGACTATATGGCCGCCGGGTTATACGATCGCGCCGAAGAGATGTTTAAACAGCTGGTAGATGAGACCGATTTTCGCATCAGCGCCCTGCAACAGCTCCTGCAGATCTATCAGGCTACCAGCGAATGGCAGAAAGCCATCGACGTTGCTGAACGTCTGGTGAAACTCGGTAAAGACAAACAGCGCGTTGAAATCGCCCACTTCTACTGTGAACTGGCCCTGCAGCAGATGGGCAACGAAGACATGGACAAGGCGATGGCGCTGCTCCGGAAAGGCGCTACCGCCGATCGCAGCAGCGCGCGCGTCTCCATCATGATGGGGCGCGTCTACATGGCGAAAGGGGATTACCAGAAAGCCGTAGATAGCCTTCTCCGGGTAATCGATCAGGATAAAGAGCTGGTCAGCGAAACGTTGGAGATGCTGCAAACCTGCTATCAGCAACTGGGTATGGCCGAAGAGTGGGTTGCCTTCCTGCGTCGCTGCGTGGAAGAGAACACCGGTGCCGCCGCTGAGCTGATGCTGGCGGATGTGGTCCAGGAGCACGAAGGCAGCGACACCGCACAGGTGTATATTACTCGCCAGCTGCAGCGCCATCCGACCATGCGCGTCTTCCATAAGCTGATGGATTACCATCTGAATGATGCGGAAGAGGGGCGCGCCAAAGAGAGCCTGATGGTACTGCGCGACATGGTTGGCGAGCAGGTGCGCAGCAAGCCGCGTTATCGCTGCCAGAAGTGTGGATTTACAGCCTATACGCTGTACTGGCACTGTCCGTCCTGCCGCGCCTGGTCCACCATCAAGCCAATTCGCGGCCTCGATGGGCAGTAATTTTTAAAAAAGCCCAATATTAGTTACAACATACTGCCCAGGTTTTTATCTATTGGCCCGTGCGCGCTGTAGTCTGGCAGGATTAAAAATGGAACCTGTTAATTTTTGTGATGCGCAGGTAGAATGCACGCCGTTTATCATTCCCGCGCCGATGCGGCGCCCATCGACGAGAAGGTCCGGTCATGACGTCTGCAGCTTCATCTTCTTCCCGCGTAGTTACTGAATCTCCTGTTGTTGTCGCTCTGGATTACAACAATCGCGACAATGCGTTAGCGTTCGTTGATCGCATTGACCCGCGCGACTGTCGCCTGAAAATCGGTAAAGAGATGTTCACGCTCTTTGGCCCACAAATTGTTCGCGATATGCAGCAGCGCGGTTTTGATGTCTTTCTTGACCTTAAATTCCACGATATTCCAAATACCACGGCTCACGCGGTAGCGGCTGCAGCCGAACTGGGCGTCTGGATGGTTAACGTCCACGCTTCCGGTGGCGCGCGCATGATGACTGCGGCCCGCGAAGCACTGGTGCCATTCGGGAAAGATGCCCCCTTGCTGATTGCCGTCACGGTACTCACCAGCATGGAAGCCAGCGACCTACTGGATCTTGGCATCACGCTGTCACCGGCAGAACATGCCGAGCGCCTGGCGCGCCTGACGAACAGCTGCGGGCTCGACGGTGTTGTCTGTTCTGCCCAGGAAGCGGTTCGCTTTAAGAGCGCTATCGGCCAGGACTTCAAGCTGGTTACGCCCGGCATCCGTCCTGCGGGGAGCGACGCTGGCGATCAGCGTCGCATTATGACCCCGGAACAGGCGCTGGCGGCGGGTGTGGACTATATGGTTATTGGACGACCGGTAACCCAGTCTGCGGATCCGGCGCAAACCCTGAAAGCTATCAACGCATCACTTCATAAGGGGGCGTAATGCGCGATACAAACAGCCGCCTGGTCTATTCAACGGATACCGGGCGTATCGATGAACCAAAAGAAGTAGCCGAACGACCAAAAGGCGATGGCATTGTGCGTATACAACGCCAGACCAGCGGGCGGAAAGGGAAGGGCGTATGTCTGGTCACCGGAATTGATGCCGACGATGCGACCCTGGCGCAAATTGCCGCTGAGCTAAAGAAAAAATGCGGATGCGGTGGGTCGGTTAAAGATGGCGTAATTGAGATTCAGGGCGACAAGCGGGATCTGATTAAATCCCTGCTGGAAGCCAAAGGCATGAAAGTAAAATTAGCTGGCGGTTAACAGGCTACAGAAACAAATAAGCCACGGCCTGAGCCGTGGCTTAATATTCTTATATTCAGATAAAGCCAGAAATAACAGGGCATTATCAAACGACTGCGGTGGCAATCGGTATATTATTTACTTGCTCACCTCGTGACCGATAATCCCACCAACCGCGGCACCACCCAGGGTACCCAGCGCGCTTCCGTCGGTCAGGACTGAACCACCGATTGCGCCTGCACCCGCACCAATGGCGGTGTTACGGCTTTGTTTGCTCCAGTTAGAGCAAGCGCTCAGGGAAAACGCCAGCGTCACGGCCAGCATAGCAGCGGATAATTTTTTGCTGTTAAAAGTCATAATTCATTCTCCTGAAATATTGATCCACGGAAATTATTTCGCTTAAGTGGAAACCAATACCCCTCAAGCCGTTTTCCATGAAACTTGTTCGCGCAGGCGTTACAAGATCACGCAAGTGATAGTTACTTCCTGTTATATCGCTAACAATAATTTTACGTCTTTATCACTGATCCGACAGGTAAATAGTCTTAAAGGATTGCTCGGAATAGTCTCAGAGCGAAGGGCGGGAGAATGACGCCCGAATTCTCGGGCGTTGAAACGGCTTCAGGCAGGTTTTTTGACGATATCGACCACCAGGCCGTCATGTTGCAGTTTGGTGGTGTGCGCCTCTTTAATGCCTTCGTCGGTGATCACCCGACTGAAACGGGAGACCGGGCCCATCGTGTAAGGGTGAACCGCACCAAATTTAGAGCTGTCGGTCAGCACAATAGTCTCACCGCCTTTTTCCAGCACCGCATTGACCACGTCTGAGCGCATCATGTCCCGGCCGGTAAAGCCGGTATCAGGCTGCCAGCCGTCGATGCCGATAAAGGCCTTGCTGAAATGGACCTGCTGAACATACTGACGCGTAAGTGGGCCAACCATACTTTCGCTTTTTTTCTGGTAGATGCCGCCCAGCAAAATGACTTCGCTGCGCGTCTCCTTGAGCAGATGAGCAATATAGCTGCTCACCGTCACGATGGTGACTTCTTCTTTCTGTTCAGCCAGCGTGCGGGCGAGCAGGGCATTACAACTGCCGTTCTCGATAAACACCGTTTCGCCATTATTCACCAGAGAAGCAGCGAACTCCGCCAGTTCACGTTTCAGCGCGTAATTGTTCATCATACGCGTCTCGACATCTTCGCTGTCCAGCGGCACGGCGTAGCCGTGGGCGCGACGGAGGTAACTCATTTTTTCCAGAAGATTGAGATCCTGGCGGATGGTGACTTCAGATACGCCGGTCGCTTTGGCCAGATCAACGACGCTTACACGCCCTGTGTCGATCACCATCTGTAATATTATTTGTTGTCGGGAATTCATAGCATCCATATTAAAACGGCATAGCCGTTAGTTGAAAACTGACATAAACACGAGAGGCAATGCGATCGTCAAACTTCCCACGGTGATTTTGGCGGTACTGCAGCGGGGTCTTTCTGCTCGCCTGCGAGGGTCAGTAATTCTGATTTTAATATCTCGAGATTACGAAGAGCAGAGTTCACATCGCCTGCTACCAGAATATCCAGCACAGTATCAATACGTTGCGCAACTTTTAGTGCATCGATATCAGACATAATCTCATCCCTAAATGAAAAGTGAATAAATTCAATGATGCAGAAATTGAAGGCAAAAGAGAAGGGAAAAAGTGTGCTAACGAAAGCACATTAATGGTAGTGATATTTTCATGCTTTTTTATACAGAGGATTTTAGTAGTGGCTTAGTCTAATTCTGCGCGCAAGGCGCTTTTTTCTATGAGGAATTGGACTATGACAATTATCAATCAGGCTACCTGTAAACTGTTCACTGATTCTGTACGATTCACCCAACTCGCCGGTTATTACGAGGAAGAGAGACGTACCGTATGGATGATGTTACGGGCCCAGCCGCGGCCCTGCTTCAATCATGCGCTGATAGAGGAGATCATGAACCTGTCGTGGCTGGTACGACAGTCCGGGTTTGAGGTTGATTTCTGGGTGACAGGTTCGCTGGTGCCCGATATGTACAACACCGGGGGCGATTTACGCTTCTTTGTCGACTGCATTGAGAATGGTCGCCGGGAAGCGCTTCGGGCCTATGCCCGCGCCTGTGTGGACTGCGTCCACGCTGCGTCGCGGGGCTTTGATACCGGGGCGATCACCCTGTCGATGGTGGAGGGCAGTGCGCTGGGCGGAGGCTTTGAGGCCGCGTTGGCGCACCACTTTTTACTGGCGCAGAGGGATGCACGCTTAGGTTTCCCGGAGATCGCCTTCAATCTCTTCCCCGGAATGGGAGGCTACTCGCTGGTCGCGCGCCGCTCAGGCATGAAGCTGGCCGAGGAGCTTATCTATAAAGGGGAGTCGCACACCGCGGAATGGCACGAGCAACACGGGCTGGTGGACGTGCTGTTTGAACCCGGCCAGGGCTACGTGGCGACGCGCACCTTCATCGACACGTTACAACCCAAAATGAATGGCGTCAGAGCGATGCTGCGCGCCCGTCAGCGCGTCCTGCAGCTGCCGCGCAGCGAATTGATGGATATCACCGAAGACTGGGTGGATGCGGCATTCTGCCTGCAACCGAAGGATGTGGCCTACATGCAGCGGCTGGTTCTGCTGCAGGATCGCCACACCGCATCGGGCCTGCGTAAAGCCAGTTAACGCGCGTTGCGTGCCTGATAACGTTTAAACCATCGCTCGAATGCGACAGCGGGCATGGGCTTAGCAAACAGAAAACCCTGTCGTTCGTTGACGCCGTTCTTGGTCAGAAAGGCGTCTTCTTTTGCGCTCTCCACCCCTTCAGCAATCACCTGCAAATTCAGCGCCTGAGCGACCGCAACAATCGCGCGTACCAGCGACTGCGATACCGACTGCTTATGGATATCCCGGACAAATGCCTGGTCGAGCTTAATGGCATCAATGGGGAAACGGGCCAGCTGCGACAGGGACGAATAACCCGTTCCGAAATCGTCAAGGTGGATCTGCGCTCCCAGCTTGCTGAACTGCTGGATCACCGACAGCGCCAGCTCTTCGTTTTCAATCAGACAACTTTCGGTCAGCTCGACATCAATCGGGCAGTACTCAAAATTCAGGTCCTTTAAGGCCTGCTTCAGATCGCTGAAAATCGTCTGATCCGCCAGCTGGCGGGCCGAGACGTTAACCGCCACGCGCAGGTTAATACCTTTGTCGCGCCATTTGGCAACCTGGCGCACCACATCGAGCATCACCCAGCGCCCCAGAGGAACGATGAGCCCGGACTCCTCGGCGTAGGAGATAAACTCCAGCGGCGGGATCAGCCCGCGCTCCGGCGATTGCCAGCGAACCAGCGCTTCGAGGGTTCTCACCTCGCCGCGCCAGGTAATTTTAGGCTGGTAGTGGATCACCAGTTGGTCATTATCCAGCGCTTTGCGCAGGTTGGTGTCCAGCCACAGATATTCAAAGACACGCTGATTCATCTCCGGCGAGAAGACGCAGAACGTGCCGCGCCCGTTCTCTTTTGCGGTATACATCGCGGTATCGGCATTGCGGATCACGCTTTCGCGATCGGTGCCGTGCTGTGGGGCGAGGGAAATACCCAGCGAACAGCCGGTATAGACTTCGATTAAACCAATCCGGAAGGGCTGACGCAGTCGGGTGAGGATCCGCGAAGCCATGGCTTCGAGCGCACTCTGCGACGTGCCGGTTGCCAGCACGATAAACTCATCGCCGCCGAGACGCGCCAGCACCTGCCCATCCTCCAGGCAACTGAGGATCGCCAGCGCCACCGCCTGCAAAAGCTGATCGCCAAACATATGCCCGTAGGCGTCATTCACTTTTTTGAAATTATCGAGATCGAGGTAGACCACGCCGACCTGGCCATCGCCACGGGTGTCGATGGCTTCGCTGATCATATCGTGGATGGCGTTACGGTTTGGCAGGCCGGTAATGGTGTCGGTGTTGGCGAGCACCCGAAGGCGTTCCTGCGCGCGGCGTTCTTCGGTGATATCCGTACCTGAACAGATAAGAAAAATTTCGTTTTTCCCGCTGCCGCTGTGCACAAATTTATTACGAAACAGAAATAACCGCTGCCCTTTGCGGGTCTTGATCCAGCGCTCTACTTCATAAGAACTGCCGTCACGAAAAAAACCGCTGATATTGCGGCGGGAGGCAGCGGCTTCGCTGCGGCTCATAAAGAGTTTAAAGACGTTCTGGCCAATGACCTCGTGCTCTTTCATCCCGGTGTATTCTTCGCTCAGACGGTTAAAGCGTTGAATATTGCCGTGCCGATCGAGGATAACAATCACCGAGTTGGCCTCAGAAACCACCTGTTCGGCAAAGGATAAACCCTGGGCCAGATCCCGGGCGACGGAGGGGGTGTCATTCCAGGCGGAGGCGGTGCCGGCCCACTCTTTTTTAGTGGTTTTACGGCCCACGAGGTGCACCGGCACATCAGTTCCGTACAGGGAGAGCGTCATGGTGATGCTGGAGGTGATGACCGTCATCTGGCGAATGCTGTCGGCCTGCTCGTCAGTCAGCGCCACCACCTGAGTGGTCTCGGCGCTTTCGCTGGCCGCAAGATGGAGCGCATTGCTGTCCGCCGTCAGTCGCCACCAGGGACTGTGGGTGCCCATGTAACGAAACAGCAAATTTTGCTCCAGATCGTCAATCATGCTCTCTCCCAGGCGCACTTAATTGCACACATCGTGCATTTCCAGTCGGTTTAATCGCGTTAAAATAGCGGTAATGCCGAGCTAAACTTATTGTTTTTTCCCAGTATTCTTATATTAGAACGAGATTAGCAAAAAAGGATACAGACGAATGAATATTCCGGTCACACCTTATGAAGTTCAACAGATTATCGTTAATAAGTGTGATCGCTTTTCGGAATTTGTGGGGGGTAATGGTAAGGAAAAATGATGAATGTGAGGTTAATACAAAAAAAATCGGCTCGCCCGCAATGAGTGAACCGACCTTTAAGCAGACAACAATCAGACAGCAGGGCGGGCGATAACGCTGCGTGTTTCCATGCGCACTTCAGCGATAGTCACGTCAATAACTTCGGTCACTTTATACGCCACTTCACCTTTGATCTGCACGGTGCCGTTTTCCTGGCTGCAGACCAGTTCGTCACGCACGGCGTGCAGGAACGGCGCTGGAATGAAGGCCACGGCGCCGTTATCCACCAGACGCACGCGCATGCCGCCACGGCTGATATCGATGATCTCAGCGGCAAAACGGGTGTCGGTTCCGGCTTTGTCTTTCAGGAAGCGGGCATACAGCCAGTCACCGACATCACGTTCCGCCATGCGGTTAAGGCGACGACGCTCGGCCATCTGCACGGTAGCGTCGTCCTGCGGACGGGCAATGGTTTCACCTTTGACGATCGCTTTAAGCAGGCGGTGGTTAACCATATCGCCATACTTACGAATCGGCGACGTCCAGGTGGCGTAGGCTTCCAGACCCAGGCCAAAGTGCGGGCCTGGCTCGGTGCTGATCTCAGCGAAGGACTGGAAACGACGGATGCGGCTGTCGAGGAAACCAGACGGCTGAGCATCCAGTTCACGGCGCAGTTTACAGAAACCGTTCAGGGTCAGGACTTCCTGCGGATCCACATGCACATCGTGCGTTTTCAGCAGGGCCGCCAGCGCTTCGCTGTTGGCGGGATCAAAACCGGTGTGCACGTTATAGATGCCAAATCCAAGCTTGTCGCGCAGGACGCGGGCCGCACAGATATTGGCCGCAATCATCGACTCTTCAACGATACGGTTAGCGATGCGACGTGGTTCAGCAACGATATCCAGCACTTCGCCTTTTTCACCGAGAATGAAGCGGTAGTCAGGACGATCCTTGAACACCAGCGCATGGGTTTTACGCCATTCGCTACGGCTCAGGCAGACGCGCTGCAGCAGGCGGATCTGTTCGGCAATAGCATCAGATTCTGGCTGCCAGGTGCCGCTGTTTTCCAGCCAGTCAGAGACCTCGTCATATACCAGCTTGGCTTTCGATTCGATAAGCGCGGCAAAGAACTCGATATTCTCTTCAATCGTGCCGTCGGCAGCGATGGTCATGCGACACGCCAGGACCGGACGCACTTCGTTGGCGCGCAGCGAGCATAAATTATCAGACAGCTCACGCGGCAGCATTGGGATGTTGAAGCCCGGCAGATAGTTGGTAAAGGCACGGATTTTGGCCGCGTTATCAAGCGGTGTACCTTCAGCGATCCAGGCCGTAGGATCGGCAATCGCTACGGTTAACAGCAGTTTGCCGTCAGCCTGCTCTTCAACATACAGCGCATCGTCCATATCTTCGGTGCTGGCGCTGTCGATGGTAACAAAATTGAGGGCGGTCAGATCGCGACGCTCCAGACCTTCGTCCAGCATCTCTGTCGCTGCGCCCTCCGGGGCCTCTTTTTCGAGGTTATGGCGTGCGAGAGTGACCCACCACGGCACGAAATGGTCGTCGCCGAAGGTAATAAACTGGGTCAGTTCAGCATAAAAACCGCGATCGCCCTTCAGAGGATGACGGCGCATTTCTGCCACGGCCCAGTCACCTTCTTTGAAATCATGGGTCACGCCACGCTCAGCGCGGCAGGGGATGGCGTCTTTCAGCAGGGGATGGTCCGGAACGATGGACAGACGGTCATCTTTTCTCAGTACCTTACCCACAAAACGGGTCAGGAAGGGTTCAATTAATTCTTCAGGCTCGGCGGATTCACGATCCTTTTCGCTATGGATCACGGCCGTAATACGATCGCCGTGCATCACCTTCTTCATCTGCGGAGGCGGAATGAAGTAACTTTTCTGCGCATCGACTTCAAGGAAGCCAAAGCCTTTTTCCGTGGCTTTTACGACCCCTTCAGCGCGTGGCGTCTGGGAATGCAGTTGCTGTTTAAGCTGCGCTAGCAGCGGGTTGTCCTGGAGCATAGTGATCTATTTTCGTAGCCATATGAGCGGCTGACAGTTTTACGCGAATCTCACTGTTACAGCAAGCGCTCTTTAGGTCATTAGTGTGGTTATTCGCCCCTGCCGATGGCGATTTTCAGACGGTTCAGCCAACCGCAAAAAGCGCTCCAGGTAAGCAGGTTGATGGCCTGTACCGGCGGCTGCCCGGCATTCGTCAGCGGGGTAAACTGCGCGGCGCTAAACTGGTCCGGCGATCGCGCCAGTTGCTCTACGGCACGCTTTACCGACTCGTCGTTTTCATATTCTGCGTGAATGCCACTGACCAGAATTTCACCTGTTTGATCGAGGATTGCCGGTTCATGACACAACACCGGCGTAAGCTGCTGCAGTAGCGGCTCCTCCTGCCAGCGTTCAAGGGACGCCAACTGCTCTGGGCTGGCCTGACATCGCTCGACCCCCGGTACGGCGGGCTGCCATGTATTCAAAGTGTTATCGTCGGGCAGGGCGTGAGGCTGAATGTGGTGTCCCGGCAGCCAGCGAACAGGGTGGCCGAGCAGAGCCTGAAAGACCGCCACCACGCGCGCCTGAAAGCCGACGAAGCCGATAATCTGGTTGATGGTCACAATGTCATACACCGTCAGGCCCACTTCATCGAGCCCCTGCTGCGCTTTGCTGTCGATCACGTCCGGCGAGCTGGCAAGCTGGCGGGCATACTGAGTGATTTGGGCGAGGCGGCGATTGCTTTCACGGGAGGAGTCGGGGCCGGGGAGCGGGGCGAGGAGGGCGGCGTAGTGGTTACACAGACGCTGCACGCCGCAGACCTGCGCCACGGTCAGGGCGGTGCTGAAACGGTCATACGCGCTCAACGTGCGCAGTCGGGTAACCGTCAGGGTACGCGGGAAAAAGAGGTCGCACAGCGTCCGGGCCGGGGTTAACCAGCGTTCACAGGCGGCAAGCAGCGTCGCTGGTAAAACGAGGTTCAGCAAAAAACGATCCGCGACCTGTGCGGCTTCGGGAACCAAAGGCAGGACTTCCGTCGGGCTGCTACTGGACTGGGTCTCATGATACCAGTGGCCTTTGCCAGAAATACAGCGTTGTTCCATGTGCGTTCCTTGATCTCATAATAGCGATCAATATCCTGGCGTAAGCTGGATAAGCGGAAAAATATTGTTAGGTGATAACAAATAGCGGAACGGAATAACGAGGGGAAAGCGGGGGGCTGAACGGGAGAAGAACCTTCCCGCCGGAGCGGGAAGGTTACGAACTTATTTGATTTCCAGCTCGTTCATTGCAGCGATGTTGAAACCGCCGTCAACGTGAACCACTTCGCCGGAGATGCCAGCAGAGAGGTCAGAGCACAGGAATGCCGCGGAGTTACCCACGTCTTCGATGGTCACGGTGCGACGGATTGGGGTAACCGCTTCGCAGTGTGCCAGCATTTTACGGAAGTCTTTGATGCCGGAAGCAGCCAGAGTACGGATTGGACCCGCAGAGATACCGTTTACGCGCACGCCTTCTGGACCCATCGCGTTCGCCATATAGCGTACGTTGGCTTCCAGAGAGGCTTTCGCCAGACCCATCACGTTGTAGTTAGGGATTGCGCGCTCAGCACCCAGGTAGGAAAGGGTCAGCAGGGCAGCGCCTGGGTTCAGCATGGAGCGGCAGGATTTTGCCATCGCTACAAAGCTGTAGGAGCTGATGTCGTGTGCGATTTTGAAGCCTTCACGGGTGACTGCGTTCACGTAATCGCCGTCCAGCTGGTCGCCCGGTGCAAAGCCGATGGAGTGAACGAAACCGTCAAATTTCGGCCAGGTTTTTGCCAGCTCAGCGAACATGCCATCGATGCTTTCATCTTGTGCAACGTCGCATTCCAGAACAATGCTGGAACCCAGCTGCGCGGCAAACTCTTCTACGCGGCCTTTCAGCTTGTCGTTCTGGTAGGTGAATGCCAGCTCAGCGCCTTCGCGATGCATAGCCTGTGCGATGCCGTATGCGATGGACAGTTTGCTGGCAACGCCAGTCACCAGAATACGCTTACCGGAAAGAAAACCCATAGCTCTTAATCCTTATATTCATTGTTGTGGCGGCCGTCATCTGTTTGGACAACCGTCGTTAAAACGCGGCGATAATAGCATGTGTCGCGTACAGTGTTAATCCGACCACTCCACACGGTGTGGGTCAGCGATCTTTTCGCCAGGCATCGGCGGTTAAGGCTTCACCAAAATGGCCAGCAATTAAACGTTTGGTCAAATCGTGAAGCGGTGCGGCCAGCACCGAGGCGGTACTGCCGCGCTCCACCACCGAGCCCTCATGCATCACCAGCACCTGATCGCTGATGTGCTTCATCATTCCCAGATGCTGGGTCACGTAGATATACGAGATACCCTGTTTTTCCTGCAATTCCAGCATCAGGTTGATTAACTGTGAACGCATCGACATATCCAGCGAGGCCAGCGCTTCGTCGGCGATGATCACTTTTGGACGCAGGATCAGCGCGCGGGCCAGACCCAGACGCTGTTTCTGGCCCGGTGCCAACATGTGCGGATAATAGCTGACGTGATCGGGCAGCAGCCCAACCATTCGCAGGGTCTCGATAATCTGTTTACGCCGCGCCTCCGGCTCAAGGTCGGTATTCAGACGCAGCGGAAAATCGAGGATCTGCGAGATACGCTGGCGCGGGTTCAGCGACGTCGACGGATCCTGAAAAATCATCCTGATCCGCTGGCTGCGGAACGAGTAATCGCCAAATTTCAGCAGGTGGTCGTCAATCAGCACTTCACCATCGGAAGGCTCGATCATCCCGGCCAGCATTTTCGCCAGCGTTGATTTCCCGGAGCCGTTTTCACCGATGATCGCCAGAGTCTGCTTTTCGCGCAGGGTAAAGCTCAGCGGCTTTACCGCTTCGACGGTCTGGCGGTGGAATAAGCCGGTGCGATAGCGAAAGGTCTTACTCAGATTGCGCACTTCCAGCAGGGTTTCGACCATGTCACTCTCTCTCCATGTTCAGCGGGAAATGGCAGGCATACAGATGGTTCCTTGCCCCGGCCAGGCGCGGGGTTTCAATGCATTTCCGCTGGGCATACGGACAGCGCGGTCCCAGTCGACAGCCAATCGGCAGGTGCTCCAGCAGCGGAATAGCGCCCGGCAGAGTATTCAGGCGGCTTTTATGCGGCATGGAGCTGCCAAAATCGGGGATCGCACGGATCAGCGCCTGGGTATAAGGGTGATGCGGTGTGGTGATCAGGTCTTCGCTGCCGGCGGTCTCTACTGTCTGCCCGCAGTACATCACGTCAATCTTGTCCGCCCATTTGCTCAGCATCTGCAGGTCATGGCTGATTAGCAAAATGGTGGTGTTATTGTTCTGGTTAAGCCGGGTGAGCAGGCGGAAAATTTGCGCCTGGGTGGTGGGCTCCATGGCGTTGGTCGGTTCGTCGGCGATCAGCAGGCGCGGCTGGTTGGCCAGCGCAATGGCGATCATCACTTTCTGACACTCACCGTCGGTCAGCTCATACGGGAAGCTGCGCATGGCGTCTTTGTGATCCTTGATCCCCACCCGGTGTAACAGCTCGATGGCCCGGCGTTTGCGCCAGCCAAAACGCTGCCACCAGCGGCCCTTATAGGTCCAGCCGGGGATATTCTGCATCAGCTGTTTGCCCACACGCTCCGACGGATCGAGACAGGATTGCGGCTCCTGGAAAATCATCGACACGTTGTGACCTACCAGCTTACGCCGCTCGCGAGCGGAAAGGCGCAGCAGGTCGATATCATCGAAACGCATACGGTCGGCGGTGACGCGCCAGTTATCTTTCGCCACGCCGCAGATCGCTTTCGCAATCAGGCTCTTGCCTGAACCTGATTCACCCACCAGACCGCGGATCTCGCCCTCGCTCAGGGTAATGCTGACGCGATCGACCGCTTTGACCCAGCCTTCGCCGGTTTTAAATTCAATCGTCAGATTGCGAATATCCAGTAACGGCATTATTCCACCCCCGCCACAATGGCGCGACGGATCCCGTCGCCAAGCAGGTTCACCAGTAATACGCTAATCATAATTGCCGCACCCGGCAGCATCACCGTCCAGGGCGCTACGTAGATCAGTTCCAGCGCGTCGCCCAGCATTGCGCCCCATTCCGGAGAGGGCAGCTGTGCGCCAAGATCGAGAAAACCGAGGGCAGCAATATCGAGGATCGCCATCGACAGGGCGCGGGTAATTTCCGTGACCATCCCGGAGGCGATATTGGGCAGCACCGCGAACCACAGAATATTTAAGGTGGTGGCGCCATCGAGACGGGCGGCCACCACGTACTCTTTTTCCAGCTCATCATGCACCAGGCTGTAGACCGAACGCACCATGCGCGGCAGCAGCGCCAGCCACACCGCAAACATGGCGTGGGTCAGATGCGGTCCGGCAAAAGCCACCACGATAATCGCCAGCAGCAGCGAGGGGATCGACAGCAGCGTATCAAGAATATGGTTCGTCACCGCCGAGCGCAAACCGTGGGTCGCGCCGGCAACAATGCCTAACAGCAGACCACACAGCGTGGCGGCCAGCGTGACCACAAAGGCACCGCCCACCGTTGGCGCAGCACCGCTCAGCAGACGACTTAACACATCGCGCCCGAGGTCGTCGGTACCGAGGAAGAAGGAGACTTCGCCGTAGCGCGACCAGGACGGCGGCAGCAGCTGGTAGCCGAGGAACTGCTGGTCGATGCCGTAGGGCGCAAACCAGGATCCGAGGATGCACAGCAGCGCGAGGCCGCCGCAGCCGTACAGGCCGATCATCGCCGTGGTGTCGCCATAGAAGTTACGCCACACGGTGCGCAACGCACCGGGCGTGCGCTTTTCACTATAAACGCTATCGTAAGGCATACCATTCCTTATGTTTCAGCGGGTTAGCCATAGCGCCCAGAATATCGGATATCACATTAACGATGATCACCAGCGCGCCAATCACCATTACGCCCGCGGAGATCGCGGCATAGTCCTGCTGGCGAATGGCGTTGATCAGCCAGCGACCGAGGCCGGGCCAGCTGAAGACCATCTCGGTGATCATCGCCAGCGTCAGCATGGTGGAGAACTGCAGGCCAAGACGCGGGATCACCGGCGGCAGGGCATTATGCAACACGTGGCGACGTAAAATGGTAAACCGCGACAACCCGCGCGTGGCGGCAGCTTTAACATAGTTTTGATCAAAGACTTCGCTGGTGCTGATGCGCATCAGGCGGATCACCTCCGTGGTCGGTGCCACGGCCAGCGCCAGCACCGGTAACACCATGTGGCGCACGGCGCTGATGATCATCTCATGCCGCCAGACCGAATCTGAGAGCCAGGCGTCAATAATGGCGAATCCGGTCACGGTTTTCACCGCGTACAGCAGGTCAAAACGCCCGGACACCGGCAGCCAGCCCAGCGTCAGCGAGAAAAAGAGGGTCAGCAGCAGCGCCAGCCAGAAGACGGGAACCGAAAACCCGAGCAGGGCGAACGCGCTGATCAGCTTGTCCTGCCACTTGTTGCGGGTGATCCCGGCGAGCATTCCGACCGGGATCCCCACAACCAGCGCAAAGCCGAAGGCCAGGATGCACAGCTCCATGGTGGCGGGGAACACCTCTTTCAGCTGCTCGGCGATGGGCTGGCCGTTAATGCTGGAGACACCGAAGTCCCAGTGCAGCACCCCTTCAAACCAGAACCACCACGCGTTCCACAGGGAAGCACCCTGGAGCGGCGCGTGAGGGGTAAAGTAGCTCAGACTGAAGCCGACAAAGGTCAGGAAGAGGAGGGTGATCAGCAGCAACAGCAGCCGACGTAAGGTAAAAATAATCACGGTTTTTTCACCTCTTCCTGGTTCACGCGGGAGACGCCGGCAAAGGACGCATTACCAAACGGGCTGAGCACCAGACCTTTAATATCGTAACGGTACGCCTGCAGACGCAGGGACGAGGCCAGGGGCAGCACCGGCAGCTCTTTGGCGAGAATAATTTGCGCTTCATCATAGGCATCGATGCGCGCCGCCAGCTGCTGGGTCGACAGCGCTTTACGCAGGATGTCGTCAAACTCGCGGTTGCACCAGTGGGCGTAGTTGGTCTGGGAATCAATCGCCGCACAGCTCAGCAGCGGACGGAAGAAACTGTCCGGGTCGTTACTGTCTGTCGCCCAGCCTGTCAGGGTCAAATCATGGTTCATGTCCATCAGGCGCGCCTCCTGAAAACGGCCTTCTACCGGGATAATCACGACTTTGACCCCCACCTGCGCGAGGTCTGCCTGCAGCAGCTCGGCGGTTTTCAGCGGGCTGGGGTTCCAGGCCTGGGAGCTGGTGGGCACCCACAACTGCAGGGTGAGGTTTTCAGCCCCCAGCGCCTTCAGCTGTTCGCGTGATTTATCCGGATTGTATTCAGTAATTTTAGCCTCGCTATCGTAAGCCCACGAGGCGCGGGGCAAGATTGAGGCGGCAGTTTCGGCGGTACCGTAATAAATGGACTGCATCAGGCGCTGGTTATTGATCGCCAGCGCCAGGGCGTGGCGAACGGCCGGGTTGTTCAGCGGCGGCTTGTTAGTGTTGAAGGCCAGATAGGCGATATTCATGCCCGGGCGCAGGGTCAGACGCAGGCGCGGATCGTCGCGCAGGATGGTGAGCTGGCTGGCGGCGGGCCATGCCAGAACATCGCATTCGCCGGTGAGCAGTTTCGACAGACGCCCTGTTCCGCCGGAGCCTAAATCCACCACCACCTGCGGCATCAGTGGCGTGCCGCGCCAGAATTTCTCATGGCGCGCCAGACGCACGTACTGCCCGGCCCGGTACTCCTCAACCTGGAATGGCCCGGTGCCTACCGGCTGGCGGTCCATCAGCTCCATTTTATCCTGCAGGGTCAACTGGGTGGCGTACTCAGAAGACATCACCGAGGCGTAGTGCGTCGCCAGATGCCACAGGAAAGAGGCGTCCGGGCGCGCCAGGGTGAACTCCACCGTTCGGTTATCCAGTTTGCGCACGTTCTTCACCGTGTCGGCAAACTGCAGGCTGTCGAAGTAGGGGAAGTTGCCGCCATTAACGTAGTGCCACGGATGGTTGCGGTTAAAAATGCGCTGGAAGGTGAAAACCACATCATCCGCATTGAGTTTGCGGGTGGGCTTAAACCACGGTGTGGTCTGGAAGCTGACGTCATCGCGCAGACGAAAACGGTACGTGGCACCGCTGTCCAGCACTTCCCAGCTTTCAGCCAGCTCCGGCACCAGACGATAGGTATAAGGATCCACATCCAGCAGGCGGTCATAGAGCTGGGCGGCGAGGGTGTCGACGATCAGGCCGCTGCTCGCTTTTTGCGGATTGAAGGTATTGACCTGCCCACTTACGCAGTAGACAAAGCCGCTGTCGCGAATATCCGCGCTATCCGCCTGCTCAGGCGCGGCAAAGGCCTGGCTACTGAGCAGACCGAGCGCAATCAGGGATGAGAAAACCAGACGCATAATTTTTAAGGTTTTTAGTGACGATCTGCAAAGTGTATCGCACTTACACCTGCTTCGTAAAAATGTCTGCGGATAAGTGCTGAATATCTCAGCGCATCTGATGCTTTTTGAGCAATGCCCTTAACTGATGGTAGGTCAGGCCCAGCAGTTCAGCCGCGCGTTTCTGATTAAATTTCGCCTCGCGCAGGCTCTGTTCCAGCAACTGCTTCTCCTGTTCCTGCTGGAACAAACGCAAATCCAGCGGCAGAGTGGGGCTTGCAGATTGAGGTTTACTGACAGGCGACTGCGCGGGACGATGAAAAGGATCGATCACAATCTCATCCAGCTCGGTTTCGCTGCTGCCGTGGCGGTAGACGGAGCGCTCAACCACGTTTTTCAGCTCACGAATATTGCCCGGCCAGCGGTAGTCCAGCAGCGTTTCCCGGGCGTGCTGGCTGAAGCCGGGAAACAGCGGCAGACCCAGCTCGCGGCACATCTGAATGGCAAACTGCTCGGCCAGCAGCATGATATCGCTGCGCCGTTCGCGCAGCGGCGGCAGGTTTACAACGTCAAACGCCAGCCGATCCAGCAGGTCGGCACGGAACCTGTCCTGCTCGACCATCTCCGGCAGGTTGGCGTTAGTGGCGCACACCAGGCGCACGTTTACCTGCAGCGGCTGGCTGCCGCCCACGCGCTCCAGTTCGCCATACTCAATGACCCGCAGCAGTTTTTCCTGCACCAGCATCGGGGCGGTCGCAAGCTCATCCAGGAACAGCGTGCCGCCATCGGCGCGTTCAAAGCGGCCGGGATGGCGACGCTGCGCGCCGGTAAAGGCCCCCGCCTCGTGGCCAAAGAGTTCGGTATCGAGCAAATTTTCATTCAGCGCGGCGCAGTTCAGGGAGATAAACGGTCCATCCCAGCGCCCGGAGAGGTAATGAAGGCGGTTGGCAATCAGCTCTTTACCCGTGCCACGCTCGCCGATAATCAGCACTGGCTTATTCAGCGGCGCCAGCCTGGAGACCTGCTCCAGCACTTCGAGAAAGCTGTTGGCTTCCCCCAGTAATGTGTCTTTAAATTCAGCCATGATGAAATTAACCACTTATTGGTGTGATTCACTAAGCGAGAGTAGGGCGGGTTGGGCGAAAAAGCAATCACCTCGCGTAAAATCAATAAGATAAAAAACTGGCACGGGAATTGTATTAGCTAAACAGCAGGGCTCAGCCCGATAACAGAAAATGTGAGGATTCAATTATGGGTATTTTTTCTCGTTTTGCCGACATCGTGAACGCCAACATCAACTCGCTGCTGGAAAAGGCGGAAGATCCGCAGAAGCTGGTCCGTCTGATGATTCAGGAGATGGAAGATACGCTGGTTGAAGTGCGCTCCACCTCTGCCCGGGCGCTGGCCGAAAAGAAACAGCTGACGCGCCGTATTGAGCAGGCGACCGCCCAGCAGGCCGAATGGCAGGAAAAAGCGGAGCTGGCGCTGCGTAAAGATAAAGACGATCTGGCCCGCTCTGCGCTGATCGAAAAACAGAAGCTGACCGATATCGTCGCTACCCTGGAGCAGGAAGTGACCCTGGTGGATGAAACGCTCACCCGCATGAAGAAAGAGATTGCGGAGCTGGAGAACAAGCTGAGCGAAACACGCGCCCGTCAGCAGGCCCTGACGCTGCGTCACCAGGCCGCCAACTCTTCGCGCGATGTGCGCCGTCAGCTCGACAGCGGCAAGATTGACGAGGCGATGGCCCGCTTCGAATCCTTCGAACGCCGTATCGATCAGATGGAAGCCGAGGCGGAAAGCCACAGCTTTGGCAAACAGAAAACGCTGGAGCAGCAGTTTGCCGATCTGAAAGCGGATGATGAAATCAGCGAGCAACTGGCCGCGCTGAAGGCCAGAATGAAACAAGACAACCAATAATAACGACTGCGGCGCCTGCTGGCGCCGCCACTCATAAAACAAGGAGTAGACATGAGCGCGCTTTTTCTTGCCATTCCGCTGACCATTTTCGTGCTGTTTGTCCTGCCGATCTGGTTGTGGCTGCACTACAGTAACCGTTCTTCCCGGGGAGAGCTGTCGCAAAGCGAACACCAGCGCCTGGCGCAATTAACTCAGGACGCAAATAAAATGCGCGAACGTATTCAGGCGCTGGAAGCGATCCTGGATGCGGAACATCCGAACTGGAGGGATCGCTAATGGCTCTGAACCTGAATAAAAAATTATGGCGTATACCCCAGCAGGGGATGGTACGCGGCGTCTGTGCCGGGCTGGCGCATTACCTCGACGTGCCGGTGAAACTGGTACGCGTGGTGACGGTGCTCTCCATTTTCTTTGGCCTGGCCTTTATTACCCTGGTGGCCTATATCATTTTATCCTTCGTGCTGGACCCGATGCCGGACGGCGCGATGAGCGATGACAATGCCCCCACCAGCAGTGAATTACTGGATGCGGTGGATGCCGAACTGTCGGCAGGCGAAAAGCGCCTGCGGGAAATGGAGCGGTACGTCACCTCTGACACCTTTACGCTGCGAAGCCGTTTTCGTCAGCTTTAACTGAGAGACCTGATATGAACCAACGCTGGCAACAGGCCGGGCAGCGCGTTAAGCCGGGCATGAAAATCGCAGGGAAACTGGTATTACTGACCGCACTGCGTTACGGCCCGGCGGGCGTAGCGGGCTGGGCGATTAAATCGGTCGCCCGTAAGCCTGTCCGCATGCTGCTTGCGGTGGCGCTCGAGCCGATGCTGAAGAAGTTCGCCAACCGACTTTCCACTAAACTGAAATAACCAGCAACGGCACATTACTGGACGTGCCGTTGCGCTGCTTTTATTCCTTTCTCCTTGCCCCCATGTCATATTTCTCACAACAATAATTCCTTCAGGCAAAACAGGACGGCGATGAAGCGACTTAAAAATGAACTCAATTCTCTGGTTAATCGTGGGGTTGACCGTCATTTGCGCCTGGCGGTCACCGGACTGAGCCGCAGCGGCAAAACCGCCTTTATCACGGCGATGGTCAATCAACTCCTTAACCTGCATGCCGGAGCGCGTTTGCCCCTGCTGAGTGCGGTGCGCGAAGAGCGTCTGCTCGGCGTGAAGCGCGTGCCCCAGCGCGACTTCGGCATTCCCCGTTTTACCTATGACGAAGGGCTGGCCCAGCTGTACGGCTCGCCGCCGACCTGGCCGACGCCCACCCGCGGGGTGAGCGAAATCCGTCTGGCGCTGCGCTTTCGCTCCAACGATTCGCTGCTGCGTCACTTCAAAGAGACTTCGACTCTCTATCTGGAGATCGTCGACTATCCTGGCGAATGGCTGCTCGATCTGCCGATGCTGACCCAGGATTATCTCAGCTGGTCGCGGCAGATGACCGGCCTGTTACAGGGGCAACGTGCGGAGTGGTCCGCCCGCTGGCGTTCGCTCTGTGAGGGGCTCGATCCGCTGGCCCCTGCCGACGAAAACCGGCTGGCGGCGATCTCTGAAGCCTGGACCGATTATCTGCACCAGTGCAAGAAAGAGGGCCTGCACTTCATTCAGCCTGGCCGCTTTGTACTGCCGGGGGATATGGCGGGCGCGCCGGCGCTGCAGTTTTTCCCGTGGCCGGACGTGGACGCCTTTGGCGAGTCAAAACTTGCCCAGGCCGACAAACACACCAACGCCGGTATGCTGCGCGAGCGCTTCAACTATTACTGTGAAAAAGTGGTCAAGGGCTTTTATACCAACCACTTTTTACGCTTCGACCGCCAGATTGTGCTGGTGGACTGCCTCCAGCCGCTCAACAGCGGACCGCAGGCCTTCAACGACATGCGCCTCGCGCTCACCCAGCTGATGCAGAGCTTCCACTACGGGCAGCGCACGCTGTTCCGGCGTCTGTTCTCCCCGGTGATCGACAAGCTGCTGTTTGCCGCCACCAAGGCGGATCACGTCACGGTGGATCAGCACGCCAATATGGTGTCGCTCCTGCAACAGCTGGTTCAGGATGCCTGGCAGAACGCCGCGTTTGAGGGCATCAGCATGGACTGTCTGGGCCTGGCTTCGGTGCAGGCCACCCAGAGTGGCCTGATTGACGTTAATGGCGATAAGATCCCGGCGCTGCGCGGCCATCGTCTGATCGACGGGCCCCGCTGACGGTCTATCCTGGCGAAGTCCCTGCCCGGCTGCCCGGTCAGGCGTTCTGGGAGAAGCAGGGCTTCCAGTTTGAAGCCTTCCGCCCGCAGACCATGAATGTTGACCAGCCGCTACCCCATATTCGCCTGGATGCCGCGCTGGAGTTTTTAATTGGAGATAAATTGCGATGACCGAACCCTTAAAACCGCGGATGGATTTTACCGGCACTCTGGAAGAGGAAAATCGCGAAGCCTTCAAAGCGGCTCAAACCTTTGATGACGCCCAGGCCGGGAACTTTGCCCCGGTGGTGACCGATATGCTCCCGGCCGAAGAGGGGCAGGCCGAAGCCGTCGTTGAGGCTGCGCTGCGGCCTAAACGTAGCCTGTGGCGCAAAATGGTCAGCGCGGGTCTGGTAGTGGCGGGCGTAACAGTGGTGGGGCAAGGCGTGCAGTGGGCGATTAACGCCTGGCAAAACCAGGACTGGGTGGCGCTGGGCGGATGCGCGGCCGGTGCCCTGATTGTCGGGGCGGGCGTGGGCTCGATCGCGACCGAATGGCGACGTCTGTGGCGGCTGCGCCAGCGTGCCCACGAGCGGGATGAAGCGCGGGATCTGCTGCACAGCCACGGCACCGGTAACGGGCGGGCATTTTGTGAAAAGCTGGCAAAACAGGCCGGGCTCGATCAGTCTCACCCGGCGCTGCAGCGCTGGTACGCAGCCATTCACGAAACGCAAAACGACCGGGAAGTGGTCTCGCTGTATGCCCATCTGGTGCAGCCGGTGCTGGACAGCCAGGCGCGGCGGGAGATCAGCCGCTCGGCGGCAGAATCGACGCTGATGATTGCCGTCAGCCCGCTGGCGCTGGTGGATATGGCCTTTATCGCCTGGCGCAACCTGCGTCTGATCAACCGCATTGCCACGCTGTATGGTATTGAGCTGGGTTATTACAGCCGCTTGCGCCTGTTCCGCCTGGTGCTGCTCAATATGGCCTTCGCCGGGGCCAGCGAACTGGTGCGCGAGGTGGGGATGGACTGGATGTCGCAGGACCTGGCTGCCCGTCTATCTGCCCGTGCGGCGCAGGGGATTGGCGCAGGATTGCTGACCGCGCGGCTGGGGATCAAAGCGATGGAACTGTGCCGTCCTCTGCCGTGGACAGAGAACGATAAACCCCGGCTTGGCGATTTCCGTCGGGAATTAATCGGCCAGCTGAAAGAAACACTCAATAAAAAACCGCAATAACGTCTCTTCCTCGAACAAAATTCCGTCACCACGCTCACAGGCTGTCAATATTTGTTGACAGCCATCTTCCCGATTACGCATATCTGGCTTATCATTTCAGGGTTACCGGCTTATAGAGTGATTTTCCCATGCGTCTCGAAGTGTTTTGTAAGGACCGTCTCGGCCTGACTCGCGAGTTACTCGATCTCCTTGTTTTGCGGAGTATTGACCTGCGCGGAATTGAGATTGACCCAATCGGGAAGATTTACCTGAATTTTGCTGAAATTGCCTTCGATACATTCAGCAGCTTAATGGCTGAAATCCGCCGTATCGCTGGCGTTACGGATGTGCGCACCGTGCCATGGATGCCCTCCGAACGTGAACATCTGGCGCTGAGCGCGCTGCTGGAAGCGATGCCTGAGCCGTTTTTATCCCTGGATCTGAAGGGCAAAATTGACCGGGCAAACCTGGCGAGCTGCCAGCTGTTTGCCCAGGAGCCAGAGAAACTGAGCAACCACAACGCCGCCCAGCTGATCCCTGGCTTCAATTTCCAGCGCTGGCTCGAGAGCAGCCCGCGCTCGACCCACAGCGAGCATGTGATCATCAACGGACAGAACTTCCTGATGGAGATCACCCCGGTTTATCTGCAGGGCGAAAACGACGACAGAACCCTGACCGGCTCGGTGATCATGCTGCGCTCCACGGTACGTATGGGGCGCCAGCTGCAGAATCTGTCCAGCCAGGATATGGGTGCCTTCAGCCAGATAATCGCCGTCAGCCCGAAAATGCGTCACGTGGTGGATCAGGCACGTAAGCTGGCGAACCTCACCGCGCCGCTTCTTATTACCGGCGATACCGGCACCGGCAAAGATCTGCTGGCCCATGCGGTGCATCAGGCAGGTCCGCGCGCGGCCAAACCTTACCTGGCGCTGAACTGCGCTTCCATTCCGGAAGATGCCGTTGAAAGCGAACTGTTCGGCCACGCGCCGGAAGGTAAAAAAGGCTTCTTCGAGCAGGCCAACGGCGGATCGGTGCTGCTGGATGAGATCGGCGAAATGTCGCCGCGCATGCAGGCGAAACTGCTACGCTTCCTTAATGACGGCACCTTCCGTCGGGTGGGGGAAGATCATGAGGTGCATGTGGATGTGCGCGTCATCTGCGCCACCCAGAAGAACCTGGTGGAGCTGGTGCAGAAGGGCGTGTTCCGGGAAGACCTCTATTACCGTCTGAATGTACTGACCCTGAACATCCCACCGCTGCGCGACTGCCCGCAGGACATCATGCCGTTGACCGAGCTGTTTGTGGCCCGCTTTGCCGACGAGCAGGGCATTCCTCGTCCGAAGTTCTCGGCGGATCTCAACACGGTGCTGACTCGCTACGGCTGGCCGGGAAATATCCGTCAGCTCAAAAACGCGATCTACCGTGCCCTGACCCAGCTTGAAGGCTATGAACTGCGACCGCAGGATATTTTACTGCCGGATTATGACGCCGGAACGGTGGCAGTAGGGGAAGAGGCGATGGAAGGATCGCTGGATGACATTACCAGCCGCTTTGAACGCTCGGTGCTGACTCAGCTGTACCGTAACTATCCCAGCACCCGTAAGCTGGCGAAAAGGCTGGGGGTGTCGCACACCGCTATCGCCAACAAGCTGCGCGAGTACGGCCTGAGCCAGAAGAAAGGTGATGAGTAAACATAAAAAAGCCTCCGTAGGGAGGCTTTCTTTTTGTCGTTACGCTTTCAACGCTTCGAGCGCGGCAGCATAGTCCGGCTCGGTGGTGATTTCGTTCACCAGGTGGCTGAACACGACGGTGTCGTTTTCGTCGATGACCACAACCGCGCGAGCAGCCAGGCCTTTCAGTGCGCCTTCAGCGATGCCCACACCGTACTGCTCCAGGAATTCCGGGTTACGCAGGGTCGACAGAGTGATAACGTTGCTCAGGCCTTCAGCACCACAGAAACGGGACTGAGCGAATGGCAGGTCGGCAGAGACGCACAGCACAACGGTGTTGTCCATTTCGGTCGCCAGCTGGTTGAATTTACGCACGGACGCGGCGCATACGCCGGTATCGATGCTTGGGAAAATGTTCAGCACTTTACGCTTGCCGGCAAACTGGCTCAGCACGACGTCAGACAGATCTTTTGCCACGAGCGTAAACGCCTGCGCTTTGCTGCCTTTCTGAGGAATGGATCCTGCAACAGAAACCGGGTTGCCCTGGAAATGAACGAGTTGTGACATAGTTATCTTCCTGTTTACATATAGTTAACGTCGCCGTTAGTGTATGTCATCAGCCGATAGCACAGCAAACCCTATTTACGCGAAGCCGCTATACAGGAGTGAGTGATGAGAACCCTCAAGGTTTATGAAGAAGCCTGGCCATTACATACGCCGTTTGTTATCTCCCGGGGAACCCGGAGCGAGGCCCGTGTGGTGGTGGTCGAAATAGAAGAAGAGGGTGTCAAAGGGGTGGGAGAGTGCACGCCTTATCCCCGTTACGGCGAGAGCATCGACTCGGTGATGGCGCAAATCATGGCGCTGGCTCCCGAACTGGAGCGCGGTATGACCCGGGAAGCGCTGCAAAGTTTTCTGCCACCCGGTGCGGCACGTAACGCCGTTGACTGCGCCCTGTGGGATTTAGCCGCGCGTCAGCAGGGGATCTCTCTGACGGCGCTGGCGGGCGTGACGCTGCCGCAATCGCTGGTCACCGCACAAACGGTGGTGATCGGCGAGCCTGCACAGATGGCGTCCAGTGCCAAAGCGCTGTATGACGCCGGGGCGCGCCTGCTGAAGGTGAAGCTGGACGATCGTCTGATCAGCGAGCGGATGGTCGCTATTCGCGGCGCCGTGCCGCAGGCCACGCTGATCGTCGACGCCAACGAATCCTGGCACAGCGAAGGGCTGGCCGCCCGCTGCCAGTTGCTGGCAGATCTGGATGTCGCCATGCTCGAACAGCCTTTGCCATCGGGAGAGGATGCCGCGCTGGCGAATTTCATCCACCCGCTGCCCATCTGTGCTGATGAGAGCTGCCACACGCGGGAGAGCCTGCCGACGCTGAAAGGGCGTTACGATATGGTGAACATCAAACTGGATAAAACCGGCGGTATCACCGAAGCGCTGGCGCTGGCCGCCGAGGCGCGCCAGCAGGGGTTTTCACTAATGCTCGGCTGTATGCTCTGCACCTCGCGGGCGATTGGCGCCGCGCTGCCGCTCGCCAATGAAGTGAGGTTTGCCGATCTCGATGGCCCGACCTGGCTGGCGGTGGATGTCTCTCCGGCGCTGCATTACAGCACCGGCGTTGTTCATCTCTGAGGCTCCCAGCGCAACAGTTCGGTCATCGCCTTCAGATACTTTTCGCTGGCCTCATCAGAAGAGATTGGCGGGAATTCGGCGGTGATACAGTGCAGGCTTAAATCGGCGCACCAGCTGCCAAACGAGCCTGGCGTCTCATAGCCAACGCTGGTCACCAGCGGCAGCGAGAAGGCATCCGCCAGCCAGCGACCAAGAGCCGTGTGGGCCGGATCTTCAATGCAGGCCAGCGGATCGTGAAACGAAACAACCCAGGCCGGATGCAATTTATGGATCAGGTTACACAGCGCCTGGGTTTCCGGCTCGGAACCGGGTTTATCGCCCGTCAGCAGCACCACGTCCCGATCTGCGGCTGAGCTGTTCCAGCGATAGACCGTCTCGCCTTCCCGCCAGTTGGCCGCCGGGAAATTACGGTTCAAATCCACGCCACGGGCATTGGCGCGTAACCCCAGCTGGCAGCCGTCCGGGTTAACGGTTAACACCACATGGTGGCGGCGAAGTTCCGGGGCAAGGGTGCGCAGCGCGCAGGAGAGGGTCACAATCGATGAATTTTCATCTCCGTGAGTACCGGCAATGATCAGGCCGCTGTTGCGATCGGCCTGAGGGGCAGGGAACCAGATTAAAGGTGCGTCGAGGAAAGAGCGGCCATAATGTTCGGTTCCCGGCGGGAAAGCGCCACGTTCCGTTCTTGGGCGGGTATGTGACATAGTCGTTCCTGGATCAGAGTTGTATTACTGGCAGTGTTGTGCAAAACACACGGTTTTTCAAATAGTTTCAGCCTGGGGATAAAACCGGCAGATCTCAACTTTCCGATGGAAGTTGTTTGCATTTCCCTGTTCTGAAACAAATAATTACGCATCTGCTCGTTACCCATCATTTCAAAGGGGATCTCATGAAGCATCCGGTTTCGTTGATTTATTCTGCCTTACTGTTGTGTGGCCTCTCTTCTTACTCCTTTGCGGCGGACGTTCCCTCCGGAACGTCGCTGGCTTCAAAACAGGAACTGGTGCGCCATATCAAAGATGAACCTGCTTCCCTTGATCCCGCGAAAGCGGTGGGGTTGCCTGAAATTCAGGTGATCCGCGACCTCTTCGAAGGCCTCGTGAATCAGAACGAAAAGGGCGAACTGGTGCCGGGTGTCGCGACCCGCTGGCAGAGTAATGATAACCGCGTCTGGACCTTCACCCTGCGCGAGAATGCGCAGTGGTCTGATGGAACGCCGGTTACCGCTCAGGATTTTGTCTACAGCTGGCAGCGTCTGGTCGATCCAAAAACCACGTCGCCTTTCGCCTGGTTTGCAGCGCTGGCCGGGATAGTTAACGCCCAGGCCATCATTGACGGTAAAGCACCGCCGGATAAGCTCGGCGTGACGGCGGTGGATAACCGAACCCTGCGCGTGCAGCTCGACAAGCCGCTGCCGTGGTTTGCTAACCTGACGGCGAGCTTCGCCTTCTACCCGGTAAAGAAAGCCAATGTGGAGAGCAGCGCGGAATGGACCCGTCCTGGCGCGCTGGTAGGCAATGGCGCCTACATCCTGAAAGATCGGGTGGTCAACGAGAAGCTGGTGGTCGAGCGCAACACCCATTACTGGGATAACGGCAAAACCGTCCTGCAGAAAGTGACCTTTGTCCCAATCAACCAGGAGTCCTCAGCCACCAAGCGTTACCTGGCGGACGGTATCGATATCACCGAGTCGTTCCCGAAAAATCTCTACCAGAAACTGATGAAAGAGATCCCGGGCCAGGTTTACACGCCGCCGCAGCTGGGCACCTACTACTACGCGTTTAACACCCAGAAAGGCCCAACGGCGGATGCCCGGGTGCGTCTGGCGCTCAGCATGACCATCGACCGGCGCATTATGGCCGAGAAAGTGCTGGGCACCGGCGAGAAACCGGCGTGGCACTTCACCCCGGACGTGACCGCAGGCTTTACCCCGGAGCCATCGCCGTTTGAGCAGATGAGCCAGGAAGAGATGAACGCTCAGGCAAAAACGCTGCTGCAGGCGGCGGGCTACAATGCGCAAAAACCACTGAAGCTGACGCTGCTGTACAACACTTCCGAGAACCATCAGAAAATCGCTATTGCGGTGGCGTCGATGTGGAAAAAGAACCTCGGCGTCGATGTGAAGCTGCAAAATCAGGAGTGGAAAACCTATATCGACAGCCGAAATACCGGTAATTTCGATGTGATCCGCGCCTCATGGGTCGGGGACTACAACGAGCCGTCAACGTTCCTTTCACTCCTGACCTCAACGCACACCGGCAATATCTCCCGCTTCAACGATCCGGCGTATGACAAGGTGATTAATCAGGCATCGATGGAAACCACGGAGAAGGCCCGTAACGCTGATTACAATACGGCAGAAAAAATCATCGCCGAAAAAGCACCCATCGCGCCGATCTATCAGTACACCAACGGGCGTTTGATCAAACCCTGGGTGAAAGGGTATCCGATTAACAACCCTGAAGATGTGGCTTACAGCCGCACGATGTATATCGAGAAGCATTAATCGATATCAGAATATGCGTATAACTTTTAAAAGGCGCTGCTTCAGCGCCTTTTTTTGCCCTTATTTCTTTATTCCTGGTAAATCATAATTATCATCAATTGCAATAAAATTAGTAATTCAAAATAAATATAATATACATATCTCTTTGTGGATTGTTTTTTATTTATTTGTGAAGATGCGTCTTGTGTTATTAATATGAAAAGGTCAGGTAGTAATACTTGCAATTTTAATTACAGGCTGTTGTAGGGTCAATGTCCAACTTTGGAACAATAGTTAGTTGATCCTCTGTAATTGTGTGTTCTAATATCTGTGCGTGAACAAATGTAATTTTACTCGACAACTATTCCTTAAGGAAAAGGGACCGCTATGGCTGATTCGTTCCAGAATGAAGTGCCTAAGGCACGAATAAATTTAAAACTGGCTCTTCATACCGGAGGCGCGCAGAAGAAAGTTGAATTGCCACTTAAAATTCTTACGGTTGGCGATTTCAGTAATGGTAAAGAATCACGCGTTCTATCTGAACGTGAGAAAATCAACGTCAATAAAAATAACTTTGATAGCGTACTTTCAGAGTTTAACCCGGAAATTAATCTGGCCGTACAAAACACGCTGGCGGGAGAGGGTGCGGAAGAGAATATCCAACTTCAGTTCTCGAGCATGAAAGATTTCGAACCTGAACAGGTTGCCCGCCAAATTCCACAACTGCGCGCGATGCTGGCGATGCGCAATTTATTACGCGATCTCAAATCCAATCTCCTTGATAACGCCACTTTCAGAAAAGAGCTCGAGAAAATTCTTAAAGATCCAGCGTTGTCTCAGGAATTGCGCGACGAAATGAGTGCACTTGCCCCGAAATAAAGTGTGGACACGTCTTTTAATGGATTAACCGGGAATATGCTGATGTCTTTAAATACTGAAAATGGCTCTGTTCAAGGGCAAACTACCGTACTGGAAAAAGAGGGAGTTTATGCCTCTCTGTTTGAAAAAATTAATCTGACCCCGGCGTCCAGCCTGGGAGATATTAATGCGTTTCTGGATGATGCTGCGCTGGCCGAGGCCTCAGCGGGTGAGCGCCTCACGGCCGCGATGCAGGTATTTATGGACTGTATCCGTAAATCCGGCCAGCAGGTAGATAAGCTCGACAAAACGCTTATCGATCACCATATCGCGGAGCTCGATTATCAAATCAGCCGCCAGCTGGACGCGGTGATGCACCATGAAGAGTTCCAGAAAGTAGAGTCATTGTGGCGCGGCCTGAAGCAGCTGGTCGATAACACCGATTACCGCCAGAACGTGAAAACTGAAATTCTGGATGTTTCCAAAGATGCGCTGCGCCAGGACTTTGAAGACGCGCCGGAGCTGATTCAAAGCGGACTATACTGGCACACCTACACTGCCGAGTACGACACCCCAGGCGGTGAGCCAATTGGCTCGGTGATCTCTTCTTATGAGTTTGACGCAAGCCCGCAGGATGTGGCGCTGCTGCGTAATATTTCTAAAGTGTCTGCCGCGGCGCATATGCCGTTTATTGGTTCTGTTGGACCAAAATTCTTCCTGAAAGAATCCATGGAAGAGGTGGCTGCGATTAAAGATATCGGCAACTATTTTGATCGCGCCGAATACATCAAATGGAAATCTTTCCGCGATACAGACGACTCCCGCTATATCGGTCTGGTGATGCCGCGCGTACTTGGGCGTCTGCCCTATGGCCCGGATACCATTCCGGTGCGCAGCTTCAACTACGTTGAGCAGGTCAAAGGCCCGGATCACGAGAAATATCTCTGGACCAGCGCGTCGTTCTCTTTTGCTTCCAATATGGTGAAGAGCTTCATTAATAACGGCTGGTGCGTGCAGATCCGTGGCCCGCAGGCCGGCGGTGCGGTGAAAGACCTGCCAATCCACCTGTACGATCTCGGTACCGGCAACCAGGTGAAAATCCCGTCTGAGGTAATGATCCCGGAAACCCGCGAATTTGAGTTCGCGAATCTCGGCTTTATTCCGCTGTCGTACTACAAAAACCGCGATTACGCCTGCTTCTTCTCGGCGAACTCCACGCAGAAACCGGCGCTGTACGACACTGCGGATGCCACCGCTAACAGCCGCATCAACGCGCGCCTGCCGTATATCTTCCTGCTCTCCCGTATCGCGCATTACCTGAAGCTGATTCAACGCGAAAACATCGGTACCACTAAAGACCGTCGTCTGCTGGAGCTGGAACTTAACACCTGGGTACGCGGCCTGGTCACCGAAATGACCGATCCGGGCGACGAGCTCCAGGCCTCGCATCCGCTGCGCGACGCGAAAGTGGTTGTGGAAGATATCGAAGATAACCCAGGTTTCTTCCGCGTGAAGCTGTATGCGGTGCCGCACTTCCAGGTTGAAGGGATGGACGTGAACCTGTCTCTGGTATCGCAGATGCCGAAGGCGAAGGCGTAAGGCGCGGGAGCGGGGATGAAAATTTATCGTCCGTTATGGGAAGACGGGGCTTTTCTGGCCCCGCAGCAGTTCCAGCAGCAGGCCCGCTGGGATGCACATGTGGCCGACACCGTGGCCCGGATGGCGCTGGCGCACCCGTGGGGTGTGCTGTGCGCGGAGTTCGACGAGGGCGCGCTTGCGCTCTCACGCCTGAACGCGACGAAACTGGTTGTCCGTTTCGCTGACGGGACGCTGGTTGACACGGGGCTGGCCGATAACCTGCCACCGGTGTGTGATGTCTCTTCGGTGGCGCAGGAGAGCGTGGAGGTGCTGCTGTGCCTGCCTCTGCTCAGCGCGAACGGCGGCAATCTGGATGACGGGCGCGATAGTGCGCGTCCGCGCCGCTGGCAGTCTGAGCGGGTGACGGTGCAGGAGCTGGCCGGGCATGAACGTAGCGAGCTGGCGGTACTGCGCCATACGCTGACGCTGCGTCTTTCCACCCAGGAAAACGGGGCTTACCTGACCTGCCCGGTGGCGAGGCTGGCCCGTAACGCTCAGGGACAGTGGGCCCGGGATGCCGGCTTTATCCCTCCGCTGCTGTCGCTCGCCGCCAGTCCCTTACTGACGGGGGAGCTGAAGGATCTTCTGCACCGTCTTGCGGCCCGGCGTAAGCGGCTGATGGCGATGCGCCGCGAAAGCAATGAACGGATGGCGGATTTCGCGGTGGCGGATGTCTCCCTGTTCTGGCTGCTTAATGCGCTGAACAGTGCGGAGCCGGTACTGACGGAGCTGTACCAGACGCCGTCCCGTCATCCTGAACTGCTGTACCGCGAGCTGGCCAGGCTGGCCGGGAGCCTCCTGACCTTCTCCCTCGAACACAACACTGACGATATCCCCGGTTACCGGCATGACGCGCCGGAGCAGGTGTTCCCGCCGCTGTTTACCCTGCTGGACCAGCTTCTGGAAGCGAGCCTGCCGTCACGGGTGGTGAGTGTCCACCTGGAGCATCAGGATCAGATCTGGAAAGGTGCCCTGCACGATGCGCGCCTGCGCGAAGGGGCGGATTTCTACCTCTCCGTACGTTCCTCCATGCCGAACTATGAGCTTCAGACGAAATTCCCGCAGCTGTGTAAAGCGGGTAGCTTTGAAGATGTGTCGGATGTGGTGAATGTGGCTCTGAGCGGGATGGTTATCAAGCCGCTGACCCATGTGCCGGCCGCTATCCCGTTACGCCTTGAGAACCAGTATTTCTCGCTGGATCTGAGTAGTGAGGCAGCGCGGGCGATGCTGGAAGCGGGAAGCTGCACCTTCTATACCCCGCGCTCACTGGGGGATGTGAAACTTGAACTCTTTGCGGTGCTGCGCACATGAATACATCAGAAATGAGTCAAATTGAGCGTATTTTCTACCCGGGCTGGCTGATGGCCAGCCAGCTGCGAGGTGGTCAGGAAGTCAGGGACGGGGAAGGGCTCTATCGCCGGGCCTGTCGTCTGGTGCAGGAGGCAAAAGGGGCGCTCACGGAGGCAGGTTACAGCGACATCAGTCGTGACCATATGGTGTATGCCCTGTGTGCACTGCTTGATGAAAGTGTGATGAACCGGGGAACCACCGATGATGGTTACCTGACCTGGCGCCGTGATCCGCTGCAGGCACACTTCTTTGGCACCCTCAATGCTGGCGAGGAGATGTGGGAACGGATCCGCAACCTTCTGAAAGAAACTGCTCCTGACGCCGCTGTTCTGACCTGCATGTACCGGACTCTGCAGCTGGGATTTGTGGGGCAATATCGCGCCCAGGATGATGAGCGTCGGGAAGATATCGTTCGTGCGCTCGCGGAACGGGTGCCGGCCTTCACACTGGCACAGGACGCTCCCATTGTTGCCCGGGCTTCACGCCTGCGCAGCGACCGTCGCTGGTACTGGCTGACCTGGGTTGTGGCTGCTGTTGCCCTGGTGGCGCTCTGGTTCTTCCTTTCGTCTTCGCTTACCGACCTGGTAAGCCAGACCGTCAGGCCGGGGTAAGCGATGCGGGATGCGTACCGAATTCTGTTAACTGCCTTGGGTGCCGTTCTGGCGCTGTGGCTCATTCTGGGATTCTGGCCACTGTCCACGGGCAGCCGTGTGGCACTCAGCTTGCTAGTTGTTCTGGTCTCCGGGGTGATGTTCTGGCGTCAGCGTCGGGCTTCACAGGCGCGGGCGACCGCTGTCCGGGAGATTGTGGATGAAAACCTGCCGCCGGAAGATTTTCAGGGGGCAGTGATCCTCGTTTGTGGCGACAACGCTCCGCTGTTTGTGTCCGGTTCCCGTCACCGGGAAACCCGGCAGGGATGGTATCTGTGGGTGAAGGATGCGGAACATCTGCCCCTCCTGGCACAGCACCTGAGCCTGGTGCGCCCGACCCTGGTGTCGCAAATCTCCGTCATGCTGGCTGTGGTACCTGAGCAGCACACTTCCGGCGATGATTTTACCCAGTCCCTGCGGGGCTGGCAACGAGCTGTCGTGCAGTGCCGTGCGGCATTTGGGACTCTCCCTCCGCTGTGGACTGTGACCTGGGTATCGCCCCCTGTGGCCTGCGAGGAGGCGGAGCCCGTCTGGTTTACCACGGTCAGCCAGCGGAGCGGTATTCAGGTGTATCAGCCTGGTCAGGGCAATGTGTCACTGACGGAGTGGACCCGGGAGACCGGCTCAGACGGACGTCTTTCGCGTCTGAGTCAGGGGCTGTGGCTGGACAGTCTGCTTGCCTGGCAGAACAGCGCGGTGAATGACCTGCTGTCGGTACGACAGGGCGAACTGCCGGTGATGAAGCCCTGCGTGCAGGGCATGTGCATGGTGCCGGTGAGCGGTATCACGGGCAATCTCTGGCAACAGCACATCACTTCCGTGACGGCGCTGCCACCGGATGCCGTTGTCACCACCGGGCCACTGCCGCTGCCTGAACTGCTGCTGCCGGCGTTGCCTCGTCGACATGGTGTCAGCCGCAGAATGGTGTTCTGGCGTTATGCCGGATTACTGGGCGGGATTTTTCTGGCACTTGCCATGCTGGCGTCCTGGATGAACAACCAGCGTCTCATTCGTAATGTTGGCGATCACCTGGCGATATATCACCAACTGACGGGTAAGCCTGTTGCCCCGAAACTGCGGGCGCAGCAGCGCCTGCGGGCCGATGGCGCATTGCTGGACGACTGGGCGCGTCGCGGGGAGCCATTGCGTTATCGCCTGGGTCTGTATCAGGGGCTGCGCCTGGTTCCACCTGTTGAGGTTGCCGTCAGTGACTGGGCACCACCGCCACCGCCTCCACCGGTCATTAAGAAAATCATTCAGGGTCCGAAAACCATTCGCCTCGACAGCATGTCGTTGTTCGATTCGGGCAAATCGGCACTGAAAGCCGGATCCACCAAAATGCTCGTGAATTCGCTGGTCGGCGTTAAGGCGAAGCCGGGCTGGCTGATTGTCGTGTCGGGCCATACCGATAACACCGGTAACCCGAAGCTTAATCAGACGCTGTCCCTGAAACGTGCCGAAGCGGTACGCGACTGGATGCGTGATACCGGTGATGTGCCGGAAAGCTGTTTTGCGGTGCAGGGCTATGGTGAAAGCCGTCCTATCGCAACCAACGACACCCCGGATGGGCGAGCGCTCAACCGTCGTGTCGAAATCAGTCTGGTACCGCAGGCCAATGCCTGCCAGATACCGGGCCACACCCAGGCGTCATCGCAGGATGATGGCGCATCACAACACAATGGAGAGTAATTCCATGGCAATTCCTGTTTATCTTTGGCTGAAAGACGACGGCGGCGCGGACATTAAAGGTTCTGTGGACGTTCAGGATCGCGAAGGCAGCATCGAAGTTGTCGCTCAGGAGCATAACCTGTACATCCCGACCGACAACAACACCGGCAAGCTGACTGGTACCCGTATCCACACTCCGTTCCTGTTCACTAAGGAAATCGACTCGTCCAGCCCGTACCTGTACAAAGCTGTGACCACCGGTCAGACCCTCAAGTCTGCGGAATTCAAGTGGTACAAAATCAACGACGCGGGTCAGGAAGTTGAGTACTTCAACACCAAACTCGAGAACGTCAAAGTGGTGAAAGTGAATCCGGTGATGCACGACGTCAAGGATCCTTCTTTCGAGAAGCATAACCACCTCGAGCAGATCGAGCTGCGTTACGAAAAAATCACCTGGACCTACAAAGACGGCAACATCATTCATTCCGATTCCTGGAACGAACGCGCCACCGCGTAAGTCACGAGCGGGCAGAGCTTCTCTGTCCGCCTTTTTTGTTTTTGCTGAGCGTCTGCCTGCGCGGGCGTTGAGCAAAAAACATCACATCCCGGAAACAGACCTTATGGGCCTCGGTAACGGCCAGGGGCGGTAGCGTGCCTGAACGGTCCTCAACAGTGAGCAAGCAAACATGGAAAACCCGGCAATCCTTCTTCGACGTCTCAACCCTTACTGCGCCCGCGCCATGGAAGGGGCTGCCTCGCTGTGTCAGACCCGCGCCCAGGCAGAAATTCTGCCGGAACACTGGCTGCTGAAACTGCTGGAGCAGGGAGAAGGGGACCTGACGGTGCTGGCGCGTCGCTATGAGTGGGATATGGACGCCATCTGGCAGGATTTGCTGGGCTGGCTGGATAATCAACCGCGTTCGGTACGCAGCCGCCCGCAGCTGTCGGACGCGGTGCAGTCGCTTATGCAGGAAGCCTGGCTGATTGCCTCGCTTAACGGTGAAGAACAAATCCGAAGCCAGCACCTGCTGATGGCTCTGGTAGAAAAACAGAATCTGGTGCGCTGTGACGGTCTGTGGCCGTTGCTGACACTTGGCCAGGGCCAGCTGGAGCGTCTGCGACCACTGCTCGATGCGCAGTCGGATGAACGTCCGGAAGTGCAGCAGGAAGCAGAGCTGGCGCAGAGTCACGGCGGTGAGGTCGAGTTTGTGGGGCGTCCGGTGGTTGCAGAACTCAAAGAGGGTGAGCTGACCCCGGCGCTGCAGAGTGCTCTGGACAAATTTACGCTTGATGTCACCGCCAAAGCCAAAGAGGGCAAAATCGACCCGGTGTTTGGCCGTGATACCGAAATCCGCCAGATGGTCGACATTCTCTCGCGCCGTCGCAAAAACAACCCGATTCTGGTCGGCGAACCGGGCGTGGGTAAAACGGCCCTGGTGGAAGGCCTGGCGCTGCGAATTGCTGAATGTAACGTGCCGGAATCTCTCAAACCGGTGAGCCTGCGTACTCTCGACCTCGGTTTGCTGCAGGCGGGCGCAGGTGTGAAGGGCGAGTTCGAACAGCGCCTGAAAAACGTCATCGACGCCGTGCAGCAGTCGCCGGTGCCCATTCTACTGTTTATCGACGAAGCTCACACCATCATCGGGGCTGGCAATCAGGCAGGTGGTGCAGATGCGGCCAACCTGCTGAAACCGGCACTCGCCCGCGGCGAACTGCGCACCATCGCCGCGACCACCTGGAGCGAGTACAAACAGTACTTCGAGCGCGATGCCGCGCTGGAGCGTCGCTTCCAGATGGTGAAGGTGGACGAGCCGGACGATGACACGGCGTGCCTGATGCTCCGGGGGCTGAAATCCCGCTATGGCGAACATCATAACGTGCACATCACCGATGACGCGGTCCGTGCCGCCGTCACGCTGTCCCGTCGTTACCTGACCGGCCGCCAGCTGCCGGACAAGGCGGTTGACCTGCTGGATACTGCCGCTGCGCGCGTCCGCATGAGCCTCGACACCGTGCCTGAACAAATTGTGCGCCTGAAAGCGCAGCTGACCGCGCTGGCGCTGGAAGAGCAGGCGCTGCTGGAAGACATCGCCGCCGGCAGCAACCGTCATGGTGACCGCCTGAGCGTCATTGAGCAGCAGCGGGCTGAACTGGGTGCACGTATCGAGGAGCAGGAAGCACGTTTCAGCAATGAAAAGGCATTGGCACAGCAGCTGATGGCCAGTCGTCAGGACATCAGCCTGCAGGCTGAAATTTCTGACCTGCAGCAGCTGCTGGAGCAGGCGCAGCAGGGCGACGTGCTGGTTCAGGTGGATGTGGACGCCCGTACGGTTGCCAACGTGATTGCCGACTGGACCGGCGTACCGCTGTCGTCGCTGATGAAAGACGAGCAGACTGAACTGCTGACCATGGAAAATGAAATCGGCAAGCGTGTGGTCGGGCAGGATGTGGCACTGGAAGCCATCGCCCAGCGCCTGCGTGCCGCGAAAACCGGACTGACGTCAGAGAACGGCCCGCAGGGCGTGTTCCTGCTGGTCGGCCCGAGTGGTGTCGGTAAAACCGAAACCGCGCTGGCGCTGGCGGATGTGCTGTACGGCGGCGAGAAGTCACTCATCACCATCAACCTGTCCGAGTACCAGGAGCCGCACACGGTGTCGCAGCTGAAAGGCTCACCGCCGGGCTACGTCGGTTATGGCCAGGGCGGCATTCTCACCGAAGCCGTGCGCAAACGCCCGTACAGCGTTGTGCTGCTGGATGAAGTGGAAAAGGCTCACCGCGACGTCATGAACCTGTTCTATCAGGTGTTTGATCGCGGTTTTATGCGCGACGGCGAAGGGCGCGAAATCGACTTCCGCAACACCGTCATTCTGATGACCTCCAACCTCGGCAGCGACCACCTGATGCAGTTGCTTGATGAACAACCGGACGCCACCGAAGGTGACCTGCACGAACTGCTGCGCCCGATTTTACGCGACCACTTCCAGTCGGCGCTACTGGCCCGCTTCCAGACCGTGATTTACCGTCCGCTGACGGAAGCTGCCATGCGTACCATAGTGGAGATGAAGATCGCACAGGTCAGTAAGCGCCTGAACCGTCACTATGGCCTGACCACGCGTATTGATGAGAGCCTGTATGGCGCGCTGACCGCCGCCTGTCTGCTGCCGGATACCGGCGCGCGCAACGTCGACAGCCTGCTCAATCAACAAATTCTGCCAGTGCTGAGTCAGCAACTGCTGACCCACATGGCCGCGAAACAGAAACCACATACCCTGATGCTTGGCTGGAGTGATGAAGAGGGGATTGGGCTGGAGTTTAAACATGGCTGAAGAAACTCAGGATCCGTTCAGAATTAAAGAAGGTGGTGTCAGGCTACTTACGACGGGTGAGATACAGCTGGCACACTCTGTTTTTTTATCCACTATTGATTATTCGAAAGTATGGATCCACAGGGAAAGTTACCTCCCTTTCAATTTACAGGACAAGAATACGGCGATGACGCCGGACGGGGAGATCTATTTTCGCGATCAATACTGCGATGATTTCTCCCTGACAACGGACAGTCTTCAGCATCTGTTCATTCATGAAATGGGTCACGTCTGGCAACGTGAAAAAGGGATGAATGTCATCGTCAGAGGGCTGGTTAGCTGGATGGTGAGCTACCGTTATACGCTTGATGGACGCCTCTTAAGTGAATATCCGATGGAGCAGCAGGCACAGATTATTGCCGATAATTTTGTTCTCCAGAGGTTTGGATATGACGCATGGAATTATCTTGAAATAAAAAATACCCGGTTGTTACCCTTGATGGCGATACATCTGAATCGATAATAAGAGAACAATACAGAAATGCATTGCGAGGTTTTCCATGGTGAGGACATTATCTACAACACTGTTACTCAGTATTAGCGTAATGATGCTTACAGGGTGTCCTGGTCCGGGTGACAGAATAGTGCCGGATGAAACCTCGCTGGCCAGCCGGAAGGGAGGGAAGGTATGTATTGAGATCAAAGATGCGCAGGATTATCAACCCGTTGCTATTGCTATCAATTTACGGGGAACACCATCGAAAGAAAAAAAATATAACTTTTCGCCCAATCTTATTGTTTCTGATGGGGAGCTTTGCATTCCCTCAACTTTTTATGGGTTTATAAATGGCAATAAATATATTATCGAGTTTATATTACGTTCGAAACGAAATAATGATGAATCAAGAAGTTTTGTTGTTGGCATGGGTGTTAATAATAATCAAGTGTACAATTTTCCTTTGTCCGGTCGGGAGTTTACAAGGCCGTACGGCGCGATTGAGGTATCTGAATAGGGCTTGGCTATCAAAATAATGAAGATTTTATCATTATTAGTTTAGCGATGGCGGATGTGTTATTCCTTCCTGAAGCTTTTATTCACATATCAGTTTAGCATTTTATTCTCATTAGTGGCGATGAGAAATATGCGATGGATAATTTTGAAATGATCGCGCCGCTAATAAAGACCTTTATGCGCGCTACTGGATCTAAGTAGTAATCACTCTTTTTCGTACTCGCTGAGTACCCTGATTAAACCTGTAATGTGCTCGTCGGCAATAGCATCATGGACAGCAGGTTATCCCATGGAGTCAATATAATGAGTCTGACCGATACGCTTAAGAATCCCCTGTCTGCATTAACTGAAAGTGGGCTGAACCGCTACCGCCTGGATATTGCATCCTGTACAGCAGCACTGGATGTGGAAAGTTTCACCGGTAAGGAGTTTATGAGTGAGCTTTACTACTATCAGATAATCTTTACCAGCAGTGACCAGAATATCAGCTCAGCGCAACTGTTGACTAAGCCCGCCACGCTGACCATGGGAACGGGGCCGCTGATGGGGCTCACCGGGCAGAAAGTGGTGCATGGCGTGGTGACGCATTTTAAGCGTATCAGTGGCTCACGTGACCAGGCGACGTACCAGATTATTATTGAGCCGTTCCTGTCTTTGCTGCGCAAGCAATTTCGTACCCACCGGTTTTTTGTCAATAAGTCGGTACCGGAAGTCGTCGCCGAAGTATTGCAGGAGCATGGCCTGAAAGGCTGGGAGTATGAATTCACCCTCAAAGCCGACTATCCGAAGCGTGAACAGATTAACCAGTACAAGGAAAACGATCTCGCGTTCATTGAGCGTCTGCTGGCTGAAGTGGGGATTTTCTACTTCTTTACCCTGCACCCTGACACCCAGACTGAGGTGGTGCATTTTGCAGACAAGCAGAGTGCATGGACGTTCGGTAAGTCGCTGCCACTGAGCAGTCCATCGGGCATGAGTGACAATGCAGCGGACTCGGTATGGGGGGTTAACGTCCGGCAGAATGTGGTTGAGCGCTCTGTCACCGCCAGTGATTACAATCACCGTGAAGCCCAGAATATCATGACTTCTGTACCGGCAGACATGACGAGGGGGGATGGTGAAGGTGTGACCTACGGTGATGTGTATCACTACCTGCCACGTCATCTTGAACGTGGCGACAAAATTACCCCCATAGCAGAAACTGGCAACTTCTGGGCACGCCTTGAACATGAACGTTTCCTGTCCGGGCAGACGACTGTCAGCGGCTGCAGTAATGATGCCCTGCTTTCTCCGGCCCAGGTGCTGACCATCAGTGAACGTGTGGTGTCGCCTACCCTGCCATCAGAAACGAACAACGGCATTGTCATTACCCGCACGGGCTATATCGCCAGTCGTAAAGATGCCCTGATGGTGATGTGGGAGGGGATGCCATATTACGAGAACCGATGCTGGCGACCTGCTGCTAAAAAACGCCCGGTGGTCAGCGGCACCCTGATGGCGCGCGTGACCAGCGCCAAAGATAACGATATCTACGCCTGGCAGGATGCATCAGGCATGTACCGGGTGAAATTCGATGCCGACCGTGATGATAAATGCCAGGGTATGGAAAGCATGCCAGTGCGTTTTGCTAAGCCTTACGGTGGTGACAAGTACGGCTTCCACTTCCCGCTGATACAGGGCACTGAAGTCGCCATTGCGTTCCACGAAGGCGATCCGGATCGTCCGTATATAGCCCATGCCATGCACGACTCCCGCCACGTCGACCACGTCACTGAGGCCAATAGCACGCGCAATGTTATCCGCACAGCTGGCCTGAACAAGCTGCGGATGGAGGATAAGCGCGGCGAAGAGCACATCAAGCTCAGTACAGAGTACGGTGGCAAAACCCAACTCAGTTTAGGTCACAACGTGAATGCTTCCCGCGAACTGCGCGGTGAAGGCGCTGAGCTGCGTACTGACCGACATGTTTCCATTCGAGGTGGGGCTGGGGTGTTTATTACGGCAGATAAACAAACGCTCGCCGGGGACAAAATGCTCTCCATGAAAGAGGCCATTGCCCAACTGGAAAATGCTCTGACGATTGCAAAAAGTTTGTCATCTGCTGCTGAAGGGGCCGATGCCCTTTCAGCAGATACTGCGAGTCAGCAGACGCTTAACGCAGCTCTAAAAGAGCTCGCTAAACCGGGGATCATATTGAATGCACCTGAAGGGGTGAGTATCACCAGTCCTCAGGCTGTGCGTGTAGCTTCTGGTGCAGCCAGTGTAGGGATAATGTCCCAGCAAAATACTGATATCAGCGCGCTCAAGCGTTTTACTGTGGCTGCGGGGGAAGCAGTGAGTATGCTGGCCCGAAAAGCCGGAATGAAACTTTTTGCCGCTAAGGGAAAAGTTGAAATTCAGGCACAGGATGATGCGCTTGAGGCAATTGCGAAAAAAGACGTCACGGTGACCAGTGTGGAAGGTAAAGTTGTCATCACGGGTGCAACAGAGTTGGTTGTTAACTGTGACGGTGCATTTATGAAGCTGGCAGGTGGAAATATGGAGCTCGGTGCTCCGGGAAATATTCTATTGAAGTGTGCCAACGTTCAGAAAATGGGAAGTGCGGACTATGACGCACCTAAACCAGAACTTCCGCAAGGGTATAGCGAGAACTTTGTTGCACAGGATAAGGAGTCTGGCGATATCCTGGCTAACACGCGATATCGGATAACCACTGCCGATGGTTCTGTTTATGAAGGGCGTACTGACAGTGAAGGTAAGACGGCTGAAATATTCGGTGCGGCAAAAAGCAAAATCAATATTGAACTGCTTGGCGGCTAATTCAGGGAGTTAGATAATGACTAAAGGTACACAGCAAAGTAGTCTGGATAATGTGAGTAAAAACACTGTCGTCAACGGAGAGCATGGCCCTCAGGTTTATTTTCACCCGGGCAGTGCAACGTTACTTTGCGTTGATGCAAAAGATAACCGTTTACTCATACAGGAACAGCTGAAAATGACAGCGTTGCTGGAAAACCAGAAGAAAGCGCAAATTGCACTGGATGAACTCAATTTCGAAATGTTGACTCAGGCAGGCAAGCAACCACAACGTGCTTATGAGAGCAAACTTCAGAGTACCTATCAACAACTCAATGACGCTAACGAAAAATTAAAAGCAGAGCTTAAAACGTTGACTGCAAAGGTTCCTGAGGGGGAACTGCTTGATGAAAACTCAAAAGGGTCAGCTATCGGCCTTATGGAGTTGATTCCTCTTCAAAAGACTGCTGGATTTAAGAGTACTTATGTTCGCTCGGATAAAATTCGTAGTCACTGGCGAAAATACAAACTCAGTGAAGTTGATAAGAAAAGAGGTGAAGCCAGCTTCATTAAATATGAAGCTAAAGAAGTTACTGGTATCGATGCGGATGGTAATGAAACAAAAAATAGTTCGTTCAGGGAAAATAGACGCCGAAGAGTTAAAAAAACAACTAAAAGAAGCATCAGTAAGCCTTAAGTTTGAAGATGAATTATTAGAAGACTGCAATTTTGTTCTTACTGACTGGGCGAAAAAAATGAATAAAGGGCTTACCTGGCCCAAAGAAAATGATAAGCCTGACGATGAGTCTACTTATCATCAGTACGTCGACATCAGCGCACAGGCACAGCTGATGCGCTATAGCCAGGGGGCTGGGCTGTCTGCTGAATTTAACCCTTTAGAAAAGAAAGCCTCCGCGAAGATGGAAGGCCATTCAAGTTTTGCACTGGGTGAGGCAAAAGCGTCCGCTGAACTTTTTATTCCCGATCGGCTGGGTACTGCACTGTTGTTTCCTGCCAAGGCAACTGCGGGTGTAGCAGGTGGTGTCTGTAATATGGGGGCTATCCGCTACACGATTAATGCGGTGTTATCCGGTAATGCCGGGGCAAGCCTTGGTATTGAGCTGGGTGTGGAAGCTGATTTTAGTGGAGAAATGGCAAAGGGCTATGGAATTAAGGGAAGTCCGGCGAAGCTGACACCGCCGCCACCTCCCGGTCAGAGGACGATCAATTTGACCATTCCCCAGCCTGATATCCAGGCGGGCGCAGAAATTGGTGTTTTTGCTGGTGTTCAGGCGGGAGGTAATGTCAGCGGGGCCATTGAATGGTTTGATCCGCATCCTGATGATGGCAATAAAAATGTTCAAGACAGTAATAAGCAGATTGTGAATAAAGAGGCTAAGTTTACGGCGATTGCCAAACTGTCTCTTGGAGTAACGGCACAGGCCGGGGCTGGGGGTACTGCAGTTTTCTACGTAACATATATTAACAGCCGTTTCAGAATATATTGCAAGGCAGCACTTTGCTGGGGTGTTGGTGCCAAGGGGTCTTTAGGCTTTGAAGTTGACGGTAATTCGTTTGCTGCCTTTATGAAAAGTTTTCTTTATATGCTCCGCAATGTGGACTATCAGAAGCTGGAGCAAATGATGAAGGGAGATGCCTTCCGAGCGTTGTGCGCTATTCCGTTGGTCATGGCTGCTCAGGGCATTCAAGCTATTGACGCAATGTATAAAGAATCTTCGAACATAATTGATGGGTTAAAATTAGATCTTGAGGATGAAAATTCCCGAGTTAAGTTAATGGAAAGTATCCTCAATAACCCTGACCAACTAAAATATACCCCACCAGAAACAAAGGGAGCTGTAATCGCCACCCTGATAGATAACAACTGGGCGGATTGGGTTGATCCCAGAAACCAGAATAATGATTTTTTCTCGGTTAACAGTTGGAAGATTGGCCCTTTGAAACGCCGAAAACAGGCCGTTTTTAAGGCGTTAAAGTGGGTACAAAGTCAGGCGGATTACAACAATGTTATGCAGCACCTGACAACTTCACCTGGAGAGAGAAAAGGTGATAAAGGTCTTAATGAGCAGGATGTTATTAAGTTCCTTGGTATAGGCGAACGGAGTCTATTTTTCTACACTCACTACGGCGAAAAACTGGCGCTCTTATATGGCAATTTGCGCACCTCTGTCGACCACGACGATCCTTTTGTCTCTATCCCGGACCATGAAATGGATGAGTACCTTGCGATGGTGGATGAACAACACCCCGCGAACTCCCTCATGAAAAACACCATGATGGCGTAATCACTAAGGAATGAGATGAATAAGAAGCTAATAACTATCGCGGTGGGAGTCTGTTTTCTGACCGGTTGCGATCAGGGTAGTGCCGCAGCCGATACTCAGGCCGCGAAAATCCTTGCAGATAAATCCATCGCGAACATGATCCCTGTTCAGGGAGGTGAGTTTATCATGGGAGACTTTGGTCCTCTTGTGAAAGAGAAGCTGCCGTTCAGTATTCAGCAGGATGATAAGAAGCTGCATAAGGTCGTTTTGAGTGACTTTGGGATTTCAAAATTTAAGGTAACTAATGCGGATTACGCAGCCTATCTGAAGGCTACTGGAATAAAACATCCCCCAGTCAACATATTGTTGAAAGATTATCCATCAATGACAAAGGACGATTACTCTGTCGGTGTAACCTGGCAACAGGCTAAGGATTACTGCCAGTGGTTGGGTAAGGTGTCAGGTAAAAAGATCGACCTGCCGACCGAAGCACAGTGGGAATACGCCGCGAGGTCCAGGGGACAATATCTCCCCTTTGCAACCAACAATGGTAAGTTTGAGGAAGGTAAGAATGTACCCAGTGAAGATCAACTGGATGAATACACAGATGGTTACGGATTTCCCATCTACCCCATAGGCAAATACCCCCCAAACCCGTTGGGGCTCTACGACATGGGCTTAAGTGGTTCTGAATGGGTGAATGACTGGTACGCATCTGACTATTATTCTCACTCCCAAGTGAATGACCCTCAGGGGCCAAAGAAAGGCACCCGGAAAGTATTGCGCGGATATGTTGGTGGTGACAGCCAATATGCCCTGACGATGTCCAGACAATCGTCTCAACCAGTTCCTAAATTCGGGGGGCGCGACAACTATGAAAAGTATGGGGTGAGTCCTTTATACGTATTCCGTTGTGTGATGAATAAGTAGCACTTTCATCAAGACTCATGAAATCACCATAATGGCGTAATCATTAAGGAATGAGATGAATAAGAAGCTTATAACTATCGCGTTGGGTATGTGTTTTCTGACCGGTTGCGATCAGGGTAGCGCAGCAGCCGATACCCAGGCTGCGAAAATTCTTGCAGATAAGTCTATCGCGTACATGATCCCTGTTCAGGGAGGTGAGTTTCTAATGGGGGACTTTGGTCCTTTAGTAAAAGAGAAGCTGCCGCTAAGTATTCAGCAGGATGATAAGAAGCTGCATAAGGTCGTTTTGAGTGACTTTGGTATATCAAAGTTCAAAGTAACAAATGCGGATTACAAAGCTTATCTGAAGGCTACAGGGATAAAGCCTCCCCAGTCAACATATTGTTGAAAGATTATCCATCATTGGCAAAAGATAATTACTCTGTTGGCGTAACTTGGCAACAGGCTAAGGATTACTGCCAGTGGTTGGGTAAGGTGTCAGGTAAAAAGATTGACCTGCCGACCGAAGCGCAGTGGGAGTACGCCGCGAGGTCCAGAGGGCAATTCGTTCCCTTCGCTACCGATAACGGGGAATTCGAGAAAGGCAAGAATATTCCCAGCGAAGAACAACTGGATGAATACACTGATGGAATGGGGCTGCCTATCTACCCCATCGGTAAATACCCCCCAAATCCATTGGGGCTTTATGACATGGGCTTAAGTGGCTCCGAGTGGGTGAATGACTGGTACGCATCAGACTATTACTTTCACTCTACAGTGAAAGATCCTCATGGGCCAGAGAATGGTACTCAGAAAGTGCTGCGAGGCTATATTGGTGGTGACAGCCAATATGCTCTTACCATGTTCAGACAATCGTCAGAGCCTGTACCTAAAATCGACAAAGATGATAATTACGAGAAGTATGGTGTTGGCCCACAGTACGTATTCCGCTGCGTGATGAACCAGTAACGCTTACATCGACCATCATGAAAGGACCATGATGGCGTAATCCTTAAGGAATGAGATGAATAAGAAGCTAATAGCGGTCGCGGTGGGAGTCTGTTTTCTGACCGGTTGCGATCAGGGTAGTGCCGCAGCCGATACTCAGGCCGCGAAAATCCTTGCAGATAAGTCCATCGCGAACATGATCCCTGTTCAGGGAGGTGAGTTTCTCATGGGCGATTTTGGCCCACTGATAGGTGAGAAACTTCCATTTAGCATTAACCAAGATGATAAAAAATTACACAAGGTTGTTTTAAGTGATTTTTCAATTTCAAAATTTAAGGTTACAAATGCTAATTATCTTGTCTATTTGAATGCAACTGGAAAAGAAAAACCACCAGTTAACATTCTTGTTAAGGATTATCCCTCTTTAGGTGGAGGTGATTATTCTGTCAGTGTCACTTGGCAACAGGCCAAAGATTATTGTCAATGGTTGGGCCATACGGCAGGAAAGAATATTGATTTACCTACGGAAGCTCAATGGGAATATGCCGCGAGATCTCGAGGCCAATATCTACCATTTGCAACCAATAATGGTAAGTTTGAAAAAGGTAAGAATATATCAAGCGATGATGAGTTAGATAAGTTTACTGATGGGTTTGGTTTTCCATTTTATCCCATAGGTAAATATCCACCAAATCCTCTTGGTCTTTATGATATGGGACTAAGTGGCTCTGAGTGGACTAATGATTGGTATTCAGCTAATTATTATGAGCATTCTCCTGAAAGGGATCCGCAAGGGCCGGAGACCGGAACTAAAAAAGTGTTGAGAGGGGCCGTTGGAAGTAACCCCCAATATTTATTAACAATGTTCAGACAATCTAAATTACCAATTCCAAAGATCAATGCTGATGACGATTATGAGAAGTTTGGCATTGGTCCACAGTATGTATTCCATTGTGTGATGAATAAATAGTAAATTTTAGTCGTTGCGCCGTATCTCAAACACCATTTGTAACTGGAACTGTTTATGTCTAAAGGATTCGTTTTACTCGGTGATAAAACTACACATGGTGGGCAGGTGCTTTCTGCGTCATCGACCATGATTGTTAATGGTAAAAAGGTTGCACTGATCGGAGACAAAGTTAGCTGTCCGAAAGAAGGACATGGTGTTAATGCCATTATTGAAGGTTCGCCTGAATGGTCTTCAGACGGTAAAGCGATTGCTGTGAATGGTTGCCGCTGTGAATGTGGTTGTCAGCTGATATCCAGCGCGCCGGATTGTGTAATAGGATAACTAATGAGCTGGGAGCGTCAGAAATCAACGGTATCCAAGAAGCCTGAAGAGCCTTCTTTTGTTCTTTGGCTTATGTTGGGAGTTGTTGCAGTTGTAGGGAGTGTGATGCTGTTCGTCCTGCATGCTAATAAGCTTTCAGGGCCTTTACAGGCATTCAATATTTGGGTCGTCACAGCAAGCCCCATAGTTATCTGGTTTTTCTTCCTTTGCCTGCGGGCTTGGGTCTTCAATAGTGCATTTGATAAGCACGAGTTCGAGGCTAATGAGGCTGATTACGCCCAGCAACAATGGACTGAATGGGCCGGGAGAAACATTGCAGTGCTCCATAGCAGTGTCATTTTTCCGGAGGCTCTGACGCCATCTCGCTTTTTGCAGGCCTCAGCAGAGCAGATGCAGTACACAACTTTGACGCAGCATTTTCATCACACAGCTCCAGAAAATTCCTTCTCACAACTACTTGAATGTGCGAGTGATGCCCTGGTCAGGGTTCCATCAGACTTACCCCTCAGTGTTTCTTTGCTGACGGATTCGCAGGAAGATCCCCTGAAACTGCAGGACGAATTTGCGAAGGTCTGGCAGGACACAGTTCCTTTACGCCCTGTCCCTGTTATGAATATACAGACCGCAAAGACCTTTATCTGGCTGGAAGAAAGGATCAAATCGCCAACGCTGGATGTGGATCTTATTCTGGTGCATCAGACTCAGGGGAAAGGGTGTTATAGCGACATCCTGGCCTCTTTGTTGCTGACATCAGATGATGTTGCCACAAAATATCAACTTACACATGATGCCCGCCTGCTACGGCCAATGTCGTTAGATATGGTTGATATCTGTCAATCACTGGATACGTTTTTCTCAACGCAGACTCAGGCCTGTGTCACAGAAAATATCATCGGCGATCAGGCTGCCTGGGGTGATGCATTTCCTGACCTGCTTGAAGCAGCTGCCGTATACACAGGGCACTGGAAACCTGAACAGCTCCACTGGCTGGAAAAATATGCCGGGCTCAGCGGCCCCTTTTCTCCATGGGTAATGGCCGCAGTCGCCAGCGATATTGTGAATATACAAAAAGCCGACTGTCTGATGCTTTCTACAGATGGTGAGCAGAAATTTATTAATACCGTGCAAACAGGGAACAGAAACGATGACAACGGGTGATTCAGCATGGCGCGGAGGCTGGGGAAAACTGGGGTTCTCCGCGCTTTTAGCGGGCGGGATTGCCTGGGGCATCTGGCACTATGGTGATCAGATGGGGCTGCATACCCCGTTACTTAAAGGGCTGGTCATTGTCGGAGCCCTGATTTTATTGATGCTGTTCCGCCACGGCAAAACCATTACGCTCGCCATTAAACAGGGCTGGCATCGTTTACAGTCTAAGCGAAAGAATGTTCTGCCAGCCGATGAAGGCCGCGTCAAGCAGACCGCGCCCCGCAATGTCACTATTGACACCATCCGTGAGGCCATGCGTAACCTCTACGGTCGGCGTTGGGGCCGTAAAACGCGCATCCTGCTGGTCACTGGCACCGTTTCTGAGGTCGAACAACTGACTCCAGGTCTTACAGCTCAGCTCTGGCAGGAAGACCGCGGCACACTGTTGCTGTGGGGCGGAGACCTCAATACGCCAGCAGACAGTGCCTGGCTGACCGCGCTGCGCAAACTGCGCCGTCGCCCGGTGGATGGGCTGGTGTGGGTCACCTCGGCCTTTGACCAGATTTCAGCGCCGGGGCTGGAGCAGCCGCTGCCGGTGCTGTCTGAAAGCACCATGGATTCCCTGTCTCACGCCATCAGCGCGCGTATGGAAACGCTTGGCTGGAAACTCCCGCTGTATGTCTGGTCCCTGCACCCGCGCGCCGGTAAACCTGAAGGACGCATTACGCAAGCGACCGGCTGCCTGTTACCTGCCGGTTGTCGTACTGAAGGGCTGGCAGAACAACTCACCGCCCTGACGCCGGATTTGACTTCACAGGGTCTGCAGCAGACCTGCAGTGAGGTGAAGCATAATTTCTTACTGACGCTTGCCGACCAGCTTATTCGTGAGCCACAAAGCGTGACCGCACCGCTGTCAGTGATGCTCAATCCGTACCGCCCGCTGCCGCTGGCCGGCGTGGTGTTCAGTCAGCCCTCTGCCGGTGCTGAACGTGCCGTGCCGCACCACTGGGGCATGGATAAACGCTGGGATGTTTTGCCTGAGTTTGTCCGGACGCTTCCTGCCGGGCTGCGTCCGCATAAACCGGGCATTCCATGGCGCAAAGTGTTTTCGTCCGTTGTCGCCCTGGCGATGGTGGGCTGGGCTCTCTGGATGAGCATCGCCTATGTCACCAACCGCAGTCAGATTGATGGCGCGAATGCCCAGGCAGCACTTGCCGCCCGACAGAATCAGCCGCTGGAGCAGCGCCTGCACGCGTTGTCTGAACTCCAGAAAATCCTGGCTCGTTTGCAATACCGTTCAGAGCATGGCGTGCCGTGGTACGAGCAGGCCGGACTGAGCCAGAACAATGCCCTGCTGGCCGCACTCTGGCCACGTTATCAGGACAGCGCACTGCCGCTGTTGCGGGATGCAGCCGCTGACCATTTGCAAAAACACATTAATGCCTTCAATGCTCTGCCGCCGGGCAGCCCGCTGCGCGAGCAGATGGCAAAAAACACTTATGACCAGCTCAAACTCTACCTGATGCTGGCGCGTCCGGAACATATGGACGCGGCCTGGTTCAGCTCTGCATTGCTTAACGACTGGCCGACGCGTAACGGTGTAAAAGACGGCGTCTGGCAGGGGATGGCTCCTTCTTTGCTGTCGTTTTATGGCGCGCAGCTGGTTGCGCACCCTGAATGGAAACTGCGTGCTGATGAAAACCTGGTCAGCCAGGCGCGTTCCCTGCTGGTTCGCCTGATGGGCGTACGTAACAGCGAATTAACCCTGTACCAGAAGATGCTCTCTCAGGTGGCGCACCTGTATGTCGATATGCGCCTCCAGGACATGACCGGCGATACAGATGCATCCCGTCTGTTCAGCACCACGGAAATCGTGCCGGGCATGTTCACCCGCCAGGCCTGGGAGCAGGCCGTGCAGCCCTCTATTGAGAAGGTGGTGAAAGCGCGCCGGGACGAGCTCGACTGGGTGCTGACTGACAGCAAGCGTCAGGTGAATAAGCAGGACGAGACTTCACCTGAAGCGCTGAAAACTCGCCTGACGGAACGTTACTTTGCCGACTTTGGCGGTGTCTGGCTGGAGTTTCTGAACAGCCTGCACTGGAAACAGGCGGCCACGCTGTCGGATTCCATTGACCAGTTGACCCTGATGGCCGACGTGCGTCAGTCACCACTGGTGGCGCTGATGAACACCCTGAATGTGCAGGGGCGTACCGGACAGACCGGGGTGGCGATTTCGGATTCGCTGGTGAAATCGGCGAAGAATCTGCTCGGCGGTGATGACCAGGATGCCATTGATCAGAGCGCCGGTGTTCACGGCCCGCTAGATGCAACCTTTGGTCCGATACTGGCACTGATGGACAAAAACAAGACAGGTGCACAGGAGTTGAGCCTGCAGTCGTACCTGACCCGGGTGACGCAGGTGCGTCTGCGCCTGCAGCAGGTGACTAATGCTGCCGACCCGCAGGCGATGACCCAGACCATTGCCCAGACCGTATTCCAGGGCAAAGCCGTGGACCTGACCGAAACCCGCGACTACGGCAGCCTGATTGCCGCCGGTCTGGGCCAGGAGTGGAGTGGCTTCGGGCGGACAGTGTTTGTGAGTCCAATGGAGCAGGCCTGGCAGCAGGTGTTGACCCCGGCGGCCGAAAGCCTCAATGCCCAGTGGCAACAGGCGGTGGTGGCTGAGTGGAACAGTGCCTTTGGTGGACGCTATCCGTTTAACAATTCCAGCAGTGATGTATCCCTGCCGCTGCTGGCTAAATACCTCAATGCGGATTCCGGGCGTATTGCCCGGTTCCTGCAGACCCGTCTCAAAGGCGTGCTGCACAAAGAAGGTAACCACTGGGTGCCTGACAGCATCAACTCGCAGGGGCTGGCGTTTAACCCGGCGTTCATAAATGCCATCAACACCCTTAGCCATATCTCGGATGTGGCCTTCACCGAAGGCAGTGCCGGCATGAACTTCGAGCTGCGCCCGGGCACCGCCGATGGGGTAATGCAGACTGACATGATCATCGACAGTCAGAAGCTGAACTATGTGAACCAGCTGCCGGCATGGAAGCGCTTCGCCTGGCCTGCAGATACGGAAGCCCCGGGGGCGAACCTGAGCTGGATTAGCACGCAGGCGGGCACCCGCCAGTACGCCGATATCCCCGGAGCCTGGGGATGGATACGCCTGCTTGATCTGGCTGCAGTGAAAGCCTATCCGGGTGTTGGCAGCAGCTACAGCCTGAGCTGGAAAGCCCAGGACGGTCGCACGCTTAACTACACCCTGCGTACCGAAGCGGGCGAAGGCCCGCTGGCGTTGCTGAAGCTGCGCAATTTCCGCCTGCCTGAGACCATCTTCAGCACCACCGGTGCGATATCACCAAACCAGGTTGCCAGCGCAGGCAACGACGCAGAGGAGGTTTACTGATGAGCACGCTCAATGCCTTACTCAGCACCTGTCAGGCCGAACAGGAACCTTTACTTGCAGTAACCCGTGAACGGGTAGCTCAATGGGACGGCTGGCTGCAGCCGTTGTCCGGTTCGCCGCCCGCTGGCGAGGATCCTGGCTATGACGATGACTTCCAGCAGATGCGCGAGGAGGTCAACAAACTCTCCGGCGCGGATACCGAACTCATCTGCCGGCTGACAGAGAAGCTGCTGACCACGACCGCTAAAGATATTCGTGTGGCGACGTACTACTGCTGGGCGAAGCTGCACCGCGAAGGTGAGCAGGGGCTGGCCGAAGGACTCGAGCTGCTGGCCGGTCTGCTGGAACGCTTTGGACCACAGCTGCACCCGCAGCGTGACCGCAGCCGTAAGGCGGCGCTGGAGTGGCTGGCAGGATCGCGGATGACCGACTCGCTTTCCCTGTACCCGGAAGTGGTCAGGGAGGAGGCGTTGCGTACCACAGGGGCATTGCTGCTGATAGCCGGGCTTACCGAAAACGAGCCGGATGAAACCCGCCCTGAGCTAAATGCACTGTACAGTGCGCTGGAAAGCCGCCTGCAGAAAGCCGGAGGTGTGGATGCGGTTGTACCGCAGAACGCCAGTACCAGCGAAACCCCGTCGTCTGCCAGTCACAGCGACGCCCCGGCCATCGGGCGGATCACCTCCGGTCAGGATTTACTGGCCCAGGCCCGTACGCTCACTGAATATCTGCGCGAGCAGCCGAATGGCTGGCTGTCAGCACACCATCTGATGAAGAGCCTGCGTCACGACACCCTGCGGGCTATCCCGGCCCCGGATGAGCAGGGGCGTACACGCATCGAGCCGCCAAGGGCGGATCAGCGTGCTCTTCTCAAACGTCTGTACCTGCAACAGAGCTGGACTGAAATACTGGAGACGGCTGACAGCACGTTTTCCCGCGGTGCCAATCACCTGTGGCTGGATTTGCAGTGGTATATCCACCAGGCGCTGACTAAATCCGGTCAGGAGACACTGGCCGGTATTGTCGCCGCTGACCTGAAAGGGCTGTTGTTGCGGTTGTCCGGGCTGGAGACGCTGGCATTCAGTGACGGTACCCCGTTTGCGGACGAAGTGACGCTGAACTGGATCCAGCAGGGTGTGCTGGATACGGTCGACGGTTGGGGCAACGACACCCCATCCGCTTCGGTCACCGCCGGTAACGATGACATTCTGGCGCTGGAGCCGGAAGCCGTGGCGCTGGCCGACAGTGAAGGCCCGGAGGCGGCGCTGGGCTGGCTACAGACCGGCCGGGTATAACCACCGATCGTCAAAAGTGGCTGTTGCGTCTGCTGATGGGCCGCATTGCTGAGCAGTACGGTAAAAATGAGCTGGCGGTGCACCTATTTGCAGAACTGGGTGAGCGTGCAAAAGAAGTGACCCTCAGCAACTGGGAGCCTGAGCTGTTGTTTGAGGTACAGGCCCGCCATCTGAAACTCCTGCGCCTGAAAGCCGGTCGCAGTGAGGCTGATAAGGCCCGCCTTACGCCGGTAATGGACCAGCTACTTGCCGGGCTGATCGCCGTCGATCCCGCCCGTGCCGCCGTGCTTTGCGGTTAAATCCACAGGAACAGAAATAAATGGAAGATTTGACCCTGCGTTATTACGACGCGGAAATGCGCTACCTCCGTGAAGCCGCGAAAGAGTTCGCTCAAACCCATCCCGATCGCGCAGCAATGCTCGACCTGGATAAGGCCGGCACACCCGATCCGTATGTTGAACGGCTGTTCGAAGGCTTTGCTTTCTCAATGGGACGGCTACGGGAGAAGATCGACGACGAACTGCCGGAACTGACCGAGGGGCTGGTCAGTATGCTCTGGCCACATTACCTGCGAACCATTCCGTCACTCTCGGTGGTCGCGTTCACGCCTGCGCTTCAGACCGTTAAGGTGGCAGAGGTGATGCCTGCGGGGCTGGAAGTGTATTCCCGCCCGGTGGGGCCGAAAAACACGGTCTGCCGTTACCGCACAACACGCGATGTGATGCTCAATCCGCTGAATATCTCTGGGGTGACCATGACCACTGAGCCGGACGGGCGCTCGCTGCTGCGGATGCGTTTTGCCTGCAGCACCCAGGCGGACTGGTCCCATGCTGTTCTCAGCCACCTGAGTCTCTATCTCGGGGCGGATGCGCCCGTCAGCAGCCAGCTGCATCTGATGCTGACCAAACGACAGGCTGCCCTGTATATGCGTCTGCCCGGGCAGACCGACCGTATTCGCCTCGACGGGTATTTCTCGCCGGGTGGTTTTGCGGAGGAAGACAGCCTGTGGCCCAAGGGCGATACCGCCTTCAGTGGTTACCAGCTGCTGCTGGAGTATTTCACCTTCCGTGACAAGTTTATGTTTGTCCACCTCAACGGCCTGGATGGCATTACACCGCCTGCCGGAGCGGAGTATTTCGACATCGAAGTCGTGTTCAGCACACCGTGGCCATCAGAGCTGCCGGTCACCAATGACGCGGTTCGTCTGCACTGTGTGCCGGTGATTAACCTTTTCACACTGGAAGCTGACCCGCTCACCATTACCGGGCTTGAAAGTGAGTACCTGCTGCGCCCCAAACGTCTGCAGGACGGACACACCGAGATTTATTCGGTGGATTCGGTGACAGGCTCAAACCGGACCAGTGACGCAGAGTATGTGCCGTTCAGCAGCTTCAGGCACAAGGGCGGGATGATGCGCCGTCATGCACCACCCCGTTACTACCACACCCGCGTGAAGCGCAGCGTGACCGGGTTGTATGACACCTGGCTTATCCTTGGGGGGCACCAGTGGGAAGAGGACCGCCTGTTTGAGCGTGAAGCTGTCTCGCTGCAAATCACCGGCACCAACGGCCAGCTGCCGCGCCGTGCACTACAGAGTACGCTGCTTGACCGCTGTGAGCAGGTGGTCAGTACACAACTTTCAGTACGCAATCTCTGCAAACCGACGCTGCCAGTCTATCCGCCTTCCGAAGACCGGTTTCACTGGCGGGTTCTGAGCCACCTGGGATCCGGTTTCCTGAACATGATGAGTACCGCCGAAGTGCTGCGCGGGACGCTTGCGCTCTACAACTGGCAGGAAGATGAACTGAACACCCGACGTCTGGAGGCGATTCAGCATGTAGAGCACCATCGCCTTCAACGTTTTGAACAGGGCTACCTGCTTCGGGGGCTGGATATCGAAGTGACCCTCGACAGCAACGGCTTCACCGGTGAGGGCGATATTCACCTGTTCGGTGAAATGCTCAACCGGTTCTTTGCGCTGTATGCCGATATGAACCAGTTTAACCAGCTCACCCTCATTGTTCAGCCAGAAGGAAAATGCATCCGGTGGAAAGAGAATCACAGTCCGCGTCTGCCCGGCTGATAGCGCAACTGGGGGACCGGCTGCCATATATTAACTTTTACCGCTTCTGCCAGTTGCTGGAGCAGAGCCAGCCGGACAAACCGGTTACGGGCAGTACCTGGCAGGTACGTCATGAACCAGTACGTTTTCGGCCACACCCGGGGATGGGCTTTCCGGCATCTGAAGTCAAAGGGATTGAGCAGTCTGAGCATTCGCATCTGCCGCCGACGGTACGCATCACCTTTATGGGGCTCTACGGCGTGGAGTCCCCGCTGCCAACGCACTATATCGATGACATCACCCAGCGCCGGGAAGGGTATGAGGCCACCGCGGATTTCCTCGATATCTTCAACCACCGGCTGATTGCTCAGTACTATCGTATCTGGCGTAAATATTCATACCCGGCGACTTTCGAAGAAGGCGGTAAGGACAACACCTCGCAGTACCTGCTGGGACTGGCCGGGCTCGGGATTAACGGCTGCACGGACAGTATCGCGACCCCGGCTTCGGGCTTTCTGGCACTGCTGCCAGTCATGTTACTGCCGGGGCGTACCGCAGAAGGCATGGCCTCGCTGGTGCGCCTGCTGGCACCCAACACGCAGCCGAAAATCTGGCACCACGACAAACGCCGTGTGCCGCTGAAGAAGCCACTGACCATAAGCGTCAGCCAGCCCGTCACCCTGACCAGCCGACCGGTGATGGGCAACTATGTTACCGACGTAAGCAGTCAGGTGCTGATGCGGCTGACCACCACTGACCCGGTAGAAGTGCAGGGCTGGTTACCGGGCGGGGAGCTTCACACGGACCTGATGGCGCTGCTGCACGTGTATCTTGGGGCACGGCTCGATGCCCGCCTGCAACTGTGTGTCGACAGAAGACTGCTGCCGGACGCGACAATGAGCACGAAACCCTGTGCCGGAGCAGTGCTGCTGGGCCGCACCGCCGTGATGCGACCGCTGAATACGGCTAACACCGCATCACACCCAAAAACAATCACCATTAATCTGGGCCGCTATGAGCGGGTACAGGAAAATATTCACCGCAGGGAGACCGATGAAGATGGCGAATACCGCTGGTAAATTCCCCCTGGTTGCACTGGCCACGGGTATCACACTGATGCTCGCTGGCTGTGGGCTGACCCAGAGCGTCAAGGACGGCACCGTTGCCGTGACCAAATCGATATTTTATAAGCAGATAAAGACCCTGCATCTGGATATTCGCGCCCGCGAGGCCGTGAACCACAACGCCGGCGGCGTGGCACTGTCGACGGTGGTGCGCATTTACCAGCTCAGGGATCGGAAAACGTTCGACACCACGGACTATCCGTCACTGTTTAAGGCTGACAGTCAGGCCATCAAGGCAGACCTGGTGGCGGAGAAAGATATTCGTCTGCAGCCGGGTGGGGCGGTGATGGTGGATATGCCGATGGAGCAAACTGTGCAGTATGTGGCGGTGGCTGGCATGTTTATGTCGCCGGACCAGGAGAACAACACCTGGCGGATGGTGCTGAGCCGCGATGACCTTGATCCGGATAAGGCACGCGTCATTGAAGCGGGCAACAACCGGCTGACCCTGCAGGCGCTGAAAGATGAATGAGTCACCCCGTCCTTCATTGTATGAAACACTTTATGGCAATTTCACCGGTGGCCTCGACCTGCATCAGGTCAGTGAGCAAAACCAGACCATCATTTCTGTGCTGGATAACATGCAGCGTATCCTCAACTGTCGCGCCGGTACGCTGGCGCATCTCCCGGATTACGGCCTGCCGGATATGACCAAAATTCTTCAGGGGATGCCGGGTTCAGCGCATCAGCTGATTACCATACTGTCCGCGGTACTGCTGAAGTATGAGCCGCGCTTAAGCAGGGTCACGGTGGTGATGCTGGAGCAGACGCAGCCAGGGGAACTGCGCTACGCAATCGATGCAGAACTCAAAGGCATCGGCCTTGTGCGCTACGGCACCGAATTCATGCCTGAAGGCCGGGTGCTTATCCGGCACCTTAAACAACAGCAGTATCTGGATGCCCGCTCCGCAATTTAGCCCTTCTTCAGACTGAAAATATTATGACAACACCTTCTGAGCGCCCCTATAAAACCGGGGGCGATCCGCGCACGCTTGCGGACTATGTCGCCCTACGTAATGAAATGAATAAGCTGACGCATCCGGCGCGTCCGGATGTGAACTGGCAGCATGCGGAAAAACTGAGCCTGACCCTGTTTGAACATAACGGCGTGGAGCTGCAAACCGCGGCCTGGTATACCCTGGCACGCGCACACCTGGCCGGGTTGCCTGGACTAAACGAAGGTTTAGCGATTGTGACCACGCTGGTGACGCGTGAGTGGGACACTCTATGGCCGCAACCGGCCCAGGCCCGCATGGAAATCCTTAACACCCTGAGTCAAAGGCTCCAGCGGGTGTTGCGTAGCCAGTCCCCGGCGCATGCCGAACTCATTCAGCTTTCTCAGGCGGAGGAGTATCTGAACGTGCTGGACGACGTATTACAGCGTCTGGACGTTGCGCGAGTCGTCCAGCTCGACACCCTGCGTGCGCAGATGCATAGCGCTGCGACACGGTTGAGAAAAAGCAATGGGATGGATAACAAGCCTCCTGTGCAGGTTAACGCCCCGGCTCAATCGTTGAATGAAGCGATAGAGGTTAAATGCGATCCTGTTGTTCAAGCTGAATCGTTGCCCGTGCCTCCATCAGCCGGGAAGCCCTGGAAGCTTTTTGCCGCCGGTATGATGACCATGTTGGTGGTGGGGGGGATCCTGACAGGGGGATGGCGGGCAATGCATCAACCCGATCCTGTAGAGAAGCAGCTTACCTCGTTACCCACTGCGCTTTCTACTGAGCAGTTGCAGACGCTGCAACAGTCTCCTCAGTCAGCTGAGAGTGGAATTCTTCATACACAGCAGCAACTGGCACAGTTAATAGCCTTAAAGCCAGACTGGGCGCTGAGCTATGGCGATAACCTGGTTCAGCAGGCGTTCAGGCTCTGGCCGGAGCAAGGAAAAAGCCTGGCGCAGCAGTGGCAGCAGCAGAAGGTGGCTATTACCCTGGCACCGGAAAATCTGACCGGCTGGCATCAGGGTGTGACGCAGCTTGAGCAACTGGCGGCCCGGCTTGACGCGCTGGACGAGCAGAAGGGCAAATATATGACCGTCAGCGAACTGAAATCGGCGGTCTTTGCCATTCTGCAGTCGCTTAACCGTACCGTTCCTGCCGAGGAGCAGTTGCGCCAGCTCTCCGTTACTCCCCCCGGGCAAGCCAGTAACGCCGTGCGGCAGAGCCAGGTGGAGCAACATCTGCAGCAGCTGATTGCTTCTTATGCTGCGCTGAAACATGGCCTGGCTGAATAAAGGCTGTTTGGGGCAAACAGAAAATTTCAGGGACGACAGCGTGTTAGCCAGAGAGCGTTATTTTGACGCTGTCGACAGGCTGGCCTGAACCGCCAGCCTGTCTAAATTCAACTCTTACTTCTGCAACACCTCGGCAAATTTCGCCAGCCATTGCGGATGGGCAGGCCAGGCCGGAGCGGTAACCAGATTGCCGTCGACGTGCGCCTGGTCAATACCGATATCGGCATACTCTCCGCCGCTGAGTCGAACTTCCGGCGCGCAGGCAGGGTAGGCGCTACAGGTTCGTCCTTTCAGGATGCCAGCCGCGGCCAGCAGCTGCGGACCGTGACAAACGGCGGCGATCGGCTTACCTGCCTGGTCAAAATCTCGCACCAGTTCAAGCACCTGCTCATTCAGACGCAGATATTCCGGCGCGCGTCCGCCAGGAATTAACAGGGCGTCGTAATCCGCTTCCTTCACCCCGGTAAAATTGGCGTTGAGAACAAAGCGGTGCCCGGGCTTCTCGCTGTAGGTCTGGGCCCCGTCGAAATCATGGATCGCCGTCATGATATAATCGCCCTTGGCTTTGTCAGGGCAAACCGCGTCAACCTGATGGCCAATCATCTGTAATGCCTGAAAAGGCACCATAGTTTCGTAATCTTCAGCGTAATCCCCGACCAGCATTAAAATCTTCTTGCTCATCATCACTCCTCACGCAATAAACTGAAAAACAGATGACGCCGGCAGGCACTGTCAGGCCGCCAGCACTTTGTTACGACCATCATTTTTGGCGCGATACAGCGCATCGTCCACACGCTTAAACAGCTCGTCGATGCTTTCATCCGGGTTATGCCGCGCAACGCCAATACTCACAGTAAAGCGGGGCAGACCGGGAATGGCAATGCGGGCGATGGCCGCGCGCAGGGTCTCTGCGATCTGCATCGCTGCATCCAGAGAGGTGCGGGGCAGCAGCAGCACAAACTCCTCACCTCCCCAGCGGAACACGTAATCGTCTTTCCGACTACAGCTTTCCAGCGTCCGTGCGAGGGCAATTAATACTTCGTCGCCTTTCTGATGCCCGAACACATCGTTGATACCCTTAAAATGGTCAGTATCCACCAGCAGCAGGCTGAACTCCTGCTGGGCCGGGAGATGGTTCGGTGAGGTATTATCGGTGAGATTATAAAACTGACGGCGGTTGAGCAGGCCGGTTAATGAGTCGCGCAGCGCGGCGTGTTCAAGCTCCTGCTCAAGACGTTTTTGCTCGGTGATATCGTGAATAATGCAGAGCATCAGTTTATCGCCGTAGATCTCAATCGGCCCGGCATAGGTTTGTACGTGTCGGGTGGAGCCGTCGGCAAGGCGATGGATAAAGTTGAGCGGCTTATGGCCGCCGGGCAGACGCGCAATCTCCATCATCACCGGCATAATGTTGCGCCCAAGGGTGTTGATCTCCCAGGTGTGCTTGCTGCACATTTCTTCATGGATATAGCCGTAAAAGTTGAGGGCTGCGAGATTGGCATCCACGATCAGGCCGTCCCGGGCGGGATCGATTAACAGCATTGGCGCGCTGTTAGTCTGGAAAAAGCGGGCGTAAAAGCCCTGTTTCTTGCGCTGATAGGTGCCTGAACGGGTGGCCTTGAGGCCCGTTACCGGCTGCCGCGCCATCCCTTCAAAGACAATCACCTCGCCGAGAGTGTCAAAAACGGCCAGCGAGAGGCGACACGTTAGGCTAGTCTGCTGGCGATCCGCCACCACGCTCCAGACTTCAATAATTTCCTGACGGGCTTTTAAATCCGGCACGTACATCGCAAGTGTCGCCTGGGCATGGGCCGAGCAGACACCTTTACGCAGCATGTCCAGTGTCGCATCCTGCATAATCGTTTTGGCTGCCGTATTGGCGAACAGCACATCCTCCGTTACCGGGGATACTAACCATACGGGCGTTTTAAGCATATCCAGTGCATCAAACCCTGAAGGCGACATAGCTCATCTCATTTATCGTCAACCGAAATACCGGAAGGCCACGACGGAGCGGCACACGCCGGGTTCTTTGAAACATACTCCACTTCATCCGCTCGGGCAGAATTTTTTGTGATATCAGCGTGAATTTCGTATTAATTTTACCAACTGGAACAGTTTTATTCGCCACTACGCCCGGAGCTATCTATTTAATTCAGTATCGGATCGCTGATATGAAAACATTAATATTATTTTGCATTGAGAGAAGAAATAACCCGCGTCATGCTATTTAAGCAGGGCTAAATACCACACCTCGGAACAGCTATGCAGCTTAAGTATAAAGGTTAATTGGCATTGTTAAGCATATAATCCGTAAAAAGAGCTGGGTGAGCAATGATTCAGGTGGAACACCCATTCGCACAGGGAGATCAGGGTTTATATTCTGCCTTAAGGTAAACCATGGAGTGAATGTCATTAATAGTTTGTCTCTACGAAATGTAAGTGAAAAAATAAAAACTGAATGCTATATAGTTGTTACCTTCTGAAAATAGCGTTGTAGGATCTATTATGCTTAGAAATATAAGTGTGAGGACTTTTATTCTGAGTTATCTGGTAGTTGTGTTTTTGGTAATTGATGGACTGGTAGTATTTTTAGCGCCACAAATGTCTTTGTTAATATTACTTAACTGTTTATTTGTCATCACATGGGGTTTTCTCTGGCTTTACATGACTCAGTACCTGGTCGTGCCAATCAATACGGTGAAGAAGAGTATCGAAGAGGTGGTCTCTGGCAATCTGGGCGTCACTATCCCGGAATTTGGTAACAACTGCGCTGGCAGACTGATCCCGGGCATCAACACGCTGTCGAACAATCTCGCTACCCTGGTGCGCGAGATCCGCTCGTCATCCCATACCGCGATGACGCTTTCCGAACAACTTGCCGCCCGTAGCACGGCGCTGGCTTCTAAAACCGAGCTGCAGTCTGCGTCTCTGATCCAGACCTCCGCCAGCATGGAACAGATGGCCGCCACCACCAAAAATACGGCGGACAACACTCGTCTCGCCAATCAGAAAGCCAGTGTCGCAACACATCAGGCTAAAAAAGGCGGCGAACTGATGGGGCAGGTTGCCAACAACATGCACTCCATTACTGAATGCGCCCAGCAGATGACGGAGATTATCACCCTGATTGACGGCATTGCGTTCCAGACCAACATCCTGGCGCTGAATGCGGCGGTCGAAGCCGCCCGGGCTGGCGATCATGGTAAAGGCTTTTCCGTTGTGGCGGGGGAAGTACGCAGCCTGGCGCATCGGAGCGCCGAAGCGGCCAAAAATATCAAATCCCTGATCGACGTCACCAGTAGCAACGTCAGTCAGGGGGCGATGGTAGTGGCGGAAGCCGAAAAGAACATGCATGAGATCGTCAGCGGCTCCGGGCAGGTCAGCAAACTGATGGACGAAATCTCCACTTCCACCTACGAGCAGGAGAGGGGCATCGCACAAATCACCCAGGCGCTGAGCGATCTGGAGCAGGTGACCCAGAGCAACGTGGTCATGGTAGAGGAGCTATCGGGCTCATCGGCAGTACTGAAAAATCAGGTCGTTGAACTGCAAACACGCACCCGCAACTTCCATCTGGATCCGGGAGCCTCTGCGCCCATGTATGACGGGCGAAGCTATCCCGCCCGTGCCTGACAATAAAGCCTGGTTCGCCAGGCTTTTTTTCGCGCTATAGGGTTCAGGAATAGTCTCTTTTATGAATAAATTCAGCGCGATGCCTGGGGAAAGTGTTGCTTAAGCTGGCAGGGTGGCTAGACTGACAGCAAAGAACAGCTACTGGCGGAGGCGCTGTGGAAGGCATAAAAGGATCGGAAGTTAACGTTCCTGACGCAGTTTTTGCATGGGTACTGGATGGTAAAGGCGGAGCAAGGCCGCTCACCGACGATGACGTTATCGATCAGCAGCATCCTTGCTGGCTGCACCTGAACTACACCCACCCGGAGAGCGCCCACTGGCTGGCCTCGACGCCGTTATTACCCAACAACGTGCGCGACGCGCTGGCGGGCGAGAGCCTCCGTCCTCGGGTCACCCGCATGGGCGAGGGGACGTTAATAACGCTGCGCTGCATTAACGGCAGCACCGATGAGCGGCCGGATCAACTGGTGGCGATGCGCCTCTATATGGACGAGCGGCTGATTGTCTCCACCCGGCAGCGAAAAGTGCTGGCGCTGGACGATGTCATCGGCGATTTAAAAGAGGGCACCGGTCCGCAGGATTGCGGCGGCTGGCTGGTGGATGTCTGCGACGCGCTCACCGATCACGCCAGTGAGTTTATTGAAGAGCTGCACGATAAAATTATCGACCTGGAAGACAATCTCATCGACCAGCAGATACCGCCCCGCGGCTTTCTGGCGTTACTGCGCAAACAGCTGATTGTTATGCGCCGCTACATGGCGCCCCAGCGCGATGTCTATGCCCGGCTGGCAAGTGAACGGCTGCCGTGGATGAGCGACGATCAGCGCCGCAGAATGCAGGATATCGCCGAGCGGCTGGGACGCGGGCTGGATGAAATTGATGCCTGTATCGCCCGAACGGCGGTCATGACCGACGAAATCGCCCAGGTGATGCAGGAGTCGCTCTCCCGCAGAACCTACACCATGTCGCTGATGGCGATGGTCTTTTTGCCCAGCACCTTCCTGACCGGCCTGTTCGGCGTCAATCTTGGTGGCATCCCCGGCGGCGATTTCCGCTTCGGCTTCTCGCTGTTTTGCATCATGTTAGTGGTATTGATTGGTGGTGTTGCATGGTGGTTACATCGCAGTAAATGGCTGTAAATTTACATTTTTTTGACGTCATAACTTTCTTAAAACGCCATTTTAATTGAGCGAAGTCAAAAAACGATTTACCCATAAGGTGCAATATCTCTCCCGCAGGTGAATGCAACGTCAAGCGATGGGCGTTGCGCTCCATATTGTCTTACTTCCTTTTTTGAATTACTGCATAGCAAAATTGATTCGTACGACGCCGACTTAAATAAGTCGGCTTTTTTTTGCCTGCAATCCAGCAGCGACTACCCTAAAAGAGACCAACGCGTTTTCTGGAGGGTAATATGGCCATGCTCTTAACACTGCTGCTGCAACAAACGCGGCTATCGGACCCGGTGCCTACCGATCCGGTGCCCGTTCCCGATCCTATCCCACGCCCGCAGCCGATGCCGGATCCACCGCCTGATGAAGTGCCGATTAAAATGTCGCATCAGAGGCAGAGATCTGCGAGGATACGCGCCTGCTGACTGTGAGTCTTTTACCGCGAGAATAACTGTGACTGCTTTTTCAACGCTGAACGTACTGCCTGCCGCCCAACTCGATAACCTTAACGAGTTGGGTTACCTGACGATGACCCCTGTACAAGCTGCCGCGCTGCCAGCGATCCTGGAAGGACGCGACGTCCGTGTGCAGGCCAAAACCGGCAGTGGTAAGACGGCTGCCTTTGGCCTTGGGCTGTTGCAGCAAATTGACGCCACGCTGTTCCAGACGCAGTCCCTGGTGCTCTGCCCGACGCGCGAGCTGGCGGATCAGGTTGCGGGTGAGCTACGTCGGCTGGCGCGTTTTCTGCCGAACACCAAAATTTTAACCCTGTGCGGCGGACAACCCTTCGGCGCGCAGCGTGACTCTCTGCAGCATGCCCCGCACATTATCGTTGCCACGCCCGGGCGCTTGCTCGATCACCTGCAGAAAGGCACGGTCTCTCTGGATGCGCTGCAAACCCTGGTGCTGGATGAAGCCGACCGCATGCTGGATATGGGCTTCAGCGACGCCATTGATGAAGTGACCCGTTTTGCGCCGCCAACACGCCAGACGCTGCTCTTCTCCGCCACCTGGCCAGAGGCGATCGCCGCCATCAGCGGTCGCGTGCAGCAAAATCCGCTTGCCATTGAAATTGACTCCGTAGACGCGCTGCCGGCCATTGAGCAGCAGTTCTTCGATACCACCCAGCGTGGCAAAATCCCGCTGCTGCAAAAGCTGCTCAGCCTTCATCAGCCTGCCTCCTGCGTGGTGTTCTGTAACACCAAAAAAGATTGTCAGGCGGTGTGTGATGCCCTGGCCGAGGCGGGCCAGAGCGCGCTGGCGCTGCATGGCGACCTGGAACAGCGCGATCGCGATCAGACCCTGGTGCGTTTCGCCAACGGCAGCGCCCGCGTGCTGGTTGCCACCGACGTCGCCGCCCGCGGTCTGGACATCAAATCCCTGGAGCTGGTAGTAAACTACGAGCTGGCCTGGGATCCGGAAGTGCACGTTCACCGTATTGGCCGTACCGCGCGTGCCGGTAACAGCGGTCTGGCGATCAGCTTCTGCGCGCCGGAAGAGGCGCAGCGCGCCAATATTCTGGCTGAAATGCTGCAAATTAAGCTGAACTGGGTGGATGCCCCGGCAAACGTCAGCATCACGCCGCTGGCAGCAGAGATGGCAACCCTGTGCATCGACGGCGGTAAAAAAGCCAAAATGCGTCCGGGCGATGTGCTGGGTGCGCTGACCGGGGATATTGGCCTGGACGGTGCGGATATCGGTAAAATCGCCGTACATCCGGCGCACGTGTATGTGGCGGTGCGTCAGTCTGTGGCGCAGAAGGCGTGGAAACAGCTGCAAAACGGTAAGATCAAAGGCAAAAACTGTCGGGTTCGTCTGCTGAAATAAGCGGGTGGGAAAGCGTCTCAGCCTTCACGCTGAGACGCTTTAAAATCACTTCACTTCAATAACGTTCAGACGCATCTCATCCAGCTGAGAGTCATCTTCTTCCGGCTGCCAGCCCACTGGCTGCATCGGGATCTCTTCGCGATCAAACGCCAGATCGCCGCCATTAACCACTTCAGAACCGTGCTTAATGCCTATGAAATCGAACAGGTTGATATCGCACATGTGTGAAGGCACGACGTTCTGCATCGCGCTGAACATGGTTTCGATCCGGCCAGGATAGCGTTTGTCCCAGTCGCGCAGCATATCGGCAATCACCTGACGCTGCAGTTTTGGCTGTGAGCCGCACAGGTTGCACGGAATAATCGGGAAGGCTTTGGCCTCGGAGAAACGTTCGATGTCCTTCTCGCGGCAGTAGGCCAGCGGGCGGATCACGATGTGCTTTCCGTCGTCGCTCATCAGCTTCGGCGGCATCCCTTTCATCTTGCCGCCGTAGAACATGTTCAGGAACAGCGTCTGTAAGATGTCATCGCGGTGGTGGCCAAGGGCAATCTTGGTGCATCCCAGTTCGGTGGCGGTACGATAAAGAATGCCGCGGCGCAGGCGGGAGCAGAGCGAGCAGGTGGTTTTCCCTTCCGGGATCTTCTCTTTAACGATGCCGTAGGTATTCTCTTCGACAATCTTGTACTCAACACCCTGCTTGTCCAGGTATTCCGGCAGAATATGCTCCGGGAAGCCTGGCTGCTTCTGATCCAGGTTAACAGCAACGAGCGAGAAGTTGACCGGCGCGCTTTGCTGAAGATTGCGCAAAATTTCCAGCAGGGTGTAGCTGTCTTTGCCGCCGGACAGGCAGACCATGATGCGGTCGCCTTCTTCAATCATGTTGTAATCGGCAATGGCTTCGCCCACGTTACGGCGCAGACGCTTCTGCAGTTTGTTAAGGTTGTACTGTTCTTTCTTGGTAATATCTTGATTTTGCGACATTTAATAGTGGCTCAATTCGTTTGTGGCTAAAGCAGCTCAGGCGGCCCGGTCTGGAGAAGGCGGACTGCAGATCAACATGAAAAAGTATGGCGTGTATGGTACGGATTACGGCGATGAATGTCAGCACGTTTTACAGCAAAGGCTCGCGTTCCAGTACACCGTGATTTTCGCTATTTGCCGCCTGGCTGTTTTTCTGCAATGCAGTCTATAGTTGTAGTCCATCCACAAAAGGGAGGTACTCATGCAGTATGTTGAAAAAGATGACCCGCGCGAGGCGCCGGAATCGGGCGACAAGAAGCCCCAACCTGTTAAAAAATAGCTGAACGTGAGTCATACCCCGCCACCCGTTTTTACGGGTGGCTTTTTTATGCCTTTTTCGCCATCTCCTCACTCAGTAGGTAGTGCTGTATCACTGCAACCCACTCACCATAAAGGCGCATAGGCCGATAATAGTTGACCCTGTACGATAGAGAAGAGACAGGTAATAAAGACGATGGTGGGCAAAACAGGACTATTACAATGAGGTGATAACGATGCGTAAACAGTGGCAATTACTGGCGGGTATTTTTATTTTACTGGCAATGTTTTCATCCGTCCGGGCAAACACAACGGCAATGGGGTTGACGTTAGGCAAAACAACGTTACAGCAATTTATTACGGCTTATCCCTCGTCCCTGCATGAAGGGCGCAGTAAGTGGAGCGACGGCGATATATTCTCTATCCCTAACCGGGAGCTGGGTTTAGAAGGAGTAAAAAACAACGCCGTAATCTTCAATAAGGACGGCAAGATCACCGCCATTATGCTTGAGCTGGATAAGAGCCGATTTGATGAAGTTGAAAGTATGCTGGCGCATAAATATGTCGTGCAGAAAAAACAGATCTCTTTCGCCGGAGATAAATACGCCAGATACCAGAATGACGACGATTTAATCGAGCTTGATGCGCCCTATTTATCGCCGGTGATGAAGCTTACCTATTCAGAACAAATATTTCAGGAAGCGTATTTGAAAAAGAGCGCGGAGGAATATATCCGCCGCTGACGGAGCGTCTGGCGTACACTTAGTCAGTACGCGGCGTGGCGTCACGCCGCCCATGTTGGGCATGCTTACCTGAAAGGAGCCTGCAATGGCGAATACTGTCTCTGCTCAGTGTCACTGCGGCGCGGTCCGCTTTACCGTCGAACTCTCGGACGGGTTCAATACCATCCGGCGCTGTAACTGCTCATTCTGTCGGATGCGCGGGGCGATCGCGGTTTCCGCGCCGTTATCCGGTATCAACATTATTCAGGGCGAGTCGCTGCTGACCGAGTACCGCTTCAACACTCAGACGGCGGTTCACTATTTCTGTTCTGTTTGTGGGATTTACACTTTCCATCAGCGGCGTTCAAACCCAAATCAGTATGGCGTCAACGTCGCCTGCATTGAGGGCGTGTCGCCGTTTGATTTCCCGGAAGTGCTGGTGATGGAAGGCAGGGTTCACCCCAATGATGGCGGTGGCGGCGTTGCTGGCGTGTTGAGCTATCGCGCCACTCCGGACGAATAAAGATGCAGTTGAGAGGGGCTCAGGCGATTCTTTTCTCTTTGAATTTTCCCTTCACAACGCCATCGTAAAATCGACCCTTTGAAACCACGTTCAAAAAGTCGTTAAAAATCCGTACCGGAACCGGCTGATATTGCCAGGCGCTGCGATCCAGAAAACGGACCTCCAGCGTTTCATTGCATTTATCGTAGGCAATCGAGGCGATGCGCGAAGATTTAACGGTATGATGATTCATAATAGCAAGTCCTTTACAGCCGGGCAGACATGCGATTTATCTTGTATCAGATTGTCCGGTCGGCGCAACTAAAAGTGTGTAAAAGAGGCGAGGATAAAGTCAGGATATTTGAACGGGATGTGGATATGGATAATAAAGAATCAGAATGGCTTAGAAATATAAAGAGTTAGCCCGCGCCGTAACGCGGGCTAATTTCATCAGAACTGGTAAACCAGACCCATGGCTACGATGTCATCGGTGCCGATGCCATTATCTTTGTAGAACTGGTCGTCTTCGTCCAGCAGGTTGATTTTATAATCAACGTAGGTGGACATATTTTTGTTGAAGTAGTAAACCGCACCCACTTCAGCATATTTAACCAGATCCTGATCGCCCTGACCGTTGCCGAGATCTTTACCTTTGGACTGCAGGTAAGAGACAACCGGACGCAGACCTGAATCGAACTGGTACTGCGCAGTCACTTCGAAGTTCTGCGTTTTGTTAGCTACCGCGTGCTCGTTGTCGCCGTACGGGGTCATGTTACGGGTTTCGGAGTACATGGCCGCCAGGTAGATGTTGTTGGCGTCGTATTTCAGACCTGTAGTCCACGCGTCCGCTTTGTCGCCGCCTGCGGTGGTGTTGCTCACCTGGTCGTTGGTACGGTCAGAAGAGGCGTATGCCGCTGCTGCGCTGATGCCCATGCCGAAGTCGTAAGAGGTGGAGATACCGAAGCCATCACCGTTCTCATGGCGCACGTCACGACCGTTGTTGGTGCCTTCGTTACCGTTGCCGGAACCTTCGTTGTTGCCCTGATACTGCAGAGCGAAGTTCAGGCCTTCAACCATGCCGAAGAAATCGCTGTTACGGTAGGTCGCCACGCCGTTGGCGCGACCGGTCATGAAGTTATCGGCATTGGTGTAAGAGTCGCCGCCGAACTCTGGCAGCATATCGGTCCAGCCTTCCACGTCGTACAGTACGCCGTAGTTACGGCCGTAATCGAATGAACCGTAGTCGCCAAATTTCAGACCGGCAAACGCCAGACGGGTCCAGGACTGGTTGCCAGAACTTTCGGTGTTATTTGCCTGAACGTTATATTCCCACTGGCCGTAGCCGGTGAGCATATCGTTGATCTGGGTTTCACCTTTAAAGCCGAGACGGACATATGTCTGGTCACCGTCAGCGCTGCTGTTGTCGGAGAAATAATGCAGGCCGTCCACTTTACCGTACAGATCTAATTTATTGCCGTCTTTATTATAAATTTCCGCTGCATGTGCTGCGCCAGCCATTAACAGGGCTGGGATCATCAGAGCCAGTACTTTTCTTTGCATGATGACTAATCCTTATGCTGTTTTTATATTTTAAATATTTTTAAACTTTCCATGGAACTTCCTGCGCTGGAAAGTGGTCTCATGCTAAATCACTCTCTCGCCAGACGATAAAACATAATTGTTACCAGTTAAGTAAAATCTAAAGGAATTACTGCTGAAGAAATAGTTATAATTTTGGTGAATGTATTGAATTAAATCATATGAAATAAAAATTACTTTTTCCCGGTAGAAATCAGTACACTTTCCCCGTTATATGCCTGTAGTAAATTTTTCTGATCAATGAACAAATAAGGTTTAAATAGCTGAACTGTTATTTATTCATAAATGGAAGCGGCCCGCCTGAACATTCTGGCGGGCCTTTTTTATGCGTAAAAAGCCCGGACATGCCGGGCTTGAACGGGTTATTCGCTGGCCGATTTTTCGGCTTTCCCGGCCATCTGCGCCAGGAAGTCGTAGCGTTTTTGCAGATCCGCAGCGGCATCTTTCCACAGCTGCTCTGCCACGTCAGGCTGCTGGGCATTGAGCCGACGGAACCGCTGTTCCTGCATTAGCGTTTCTGCCAGCGCATCTGACGGTGGGCGAGAATCCAGCGCCAGCGGCAGTTTGCCCTCATCGGCGCGACGCGGGTCAAAGCGGTACAGCGGCCAGAAGCCCGTCGCGGTCAGCTGGCGCATCTGATCGTGGCTGAGCGCCAGATCGTAGCCATGCTCTTCGCAAGGACTGTAGGCGATGATCAGCGACGGGCCAGGGTAGGCCTCCGCCTCCTGAATCGCTTTCACCGTCTGGTTCAGCTGCGCACCCAGCGAGATCTGCGCCACATAAACATGACCGTACATCATCATGCTGACGCCCAGATCTTTACGCGCCTTGCGTTTGCCGTGTTCGCCAAACTTGGTCACTGCGCCCAGCGGCGTCGCCTTCGATGCCTGACCGCCGGTATTGGAGTAACACTGGGTATCCAGCACCAGAATATTGACGTTCTCGGTGAGGCTCAGGACATGATCCAGGCCGCCAAAGCCGATGTCATACGCCCAGCCGTCGCCGCCAATCAGCCAGATTGACTTCTCGACCAGCGCATCGGCATCGGTTAACAGCTGCTCCGCACCGTCCACCCCGACCAGCGCCTGGCGCAGCTCGGCCACCTGCTGACGGCGCACGTCCGGCGTCGCCTCGCTGTGCAGGGCGGTGTTCAGCTCCGCCGGGATCTTATCGGCAAACTGCTCCAGCAGACGCATCACCCGCACGCGGTGCTGATCCACCGTCAGGCGGAAGCCCAGCCCAAACTCGGCGTTATCTTCGAACAACGAGTTCGCCCACGCCGGACCACGGCCGTTGGCGTCGGTGGTGTATGGCGTTGACGGCAGGTTACCGCCGTAGATCGACGAACAGCCGGTGGCGTTGGCGATCAACATCCGGTCGCCGTACAATTGGGTCAGCAGCTTGATGTACGGCGTCTCGCCGCAGCCGGAGCAGGCCCCGGAGTATTCGAACAGCGGGGTGATCAGCTGCGAAGTTCGGATATCGATGCGCTCCAGGCTGTTGCGATCGATCTCCGGCAGATCGAGGAAGAAGTCGTAATTCACTTTCTCCTCTTCCACATGTTCAAGGCGCGACATCATGTTGATGGCCTTGATCTCCGGGTTCTGTCGGTCTTTCGCCGGGCAGACCTCCACGCAAAGGTTACAGCCGGTGCAGTCCTCCGGCGCCACCTGTAGGACGTATTTCTGGCCGCGCATGTCGCGGGATTTTACATCCAGCGAGTGCAGGCTGGCCGGGGCGTTCTCCATCGCCTCCGGTGATACCACTTTGGCGCGAATGGCCGAGTGCGGGCAGGCCGCCACACAGTGGTTACACTGGGTGCACAGCTCCTCTTTCCAGATCGGGATCGCCTCGGCGATATTGCGTTTTTCCCAACGGGTGGTGCCCATCGGCCAGGTGCCGTCCGGCGGCAGGGCCGAGACGGGCAGGGCATCGCCCAGACCGGCCAGCATCGCGGCGGTCACGGTTTTGACAAAGTCCGGCGCCGCGTCCGACACCACCGGCGGGCGGTTCGGGCTGTGGGCATTTACCGGCTGCAGCGGCACTTCCGCCAGCGACTCCCGCGCCAGCGCCAGGGCCTGCCAGTTGCGCTCCACCAGCTCCTGGCCTTTGCTGCTGTAGCTTTTGGCAATCGCGCCCTGGAGCTCGATCAGCGCGCTGTCGCCCGGCAGAATATGGGTCAGATGGAAAAACGCCATCTGCATCACGGTATTAATACGCGCCGCCAGGCCGCATTCGCGGGCGATTCTGGCGGCGTTAACGACATAGAACTTCGCTTTTTTCTGGTTCAGCACCGCCTGCACTTCCTGCGGCAGGCGCGCCCACACCTCATCGGCGCTGTAGGGCGTATTCAGCAGGAAAATCCCGCCCGGTTTCAGGCGCTCGGCCATCTGGTATTTGTCGATAAACTGCAGCTGGTGGCAGCCGACGAAATCGGCCTGCGATACCAGATACGCCGAGCGGATCGGCTGTTCGCTGACGCGCAGGTGAGAAACCGTCAGCCCGCCGGCTTTTTTCGAGTCATAGACGAAATAGCCCTGGGCATACCACGGCGTGGAGTTACCGATGATCTTGATGTTGTTTTTGGTCGCCGACACACTGCCGTCGCTGCCCAGCCCGTAAAAGAGCGCTTCCAGCTTCGCGGTGGACGGCAGGGTGTTTTCCGGCAGCGACAGGGACAAATTGGTGACATCGTCATAGATGCCGACGGTAAAGCGCGGCTTCGGCTTCGCGGCGCTCAGCTCGTTAAAGATGGCCAGTACGCATTCGGGGCCAAACTCTTTCGACGACAGGCCATAGCGCCCGCCAATCACCCGCGGCAACGTCTCGCGCTCGCCGCTGTTAAAGGCTTCCGCCAGGGCTGTCATCACGTCCAGATAGAGCGGCTCGGCCTGAGAGCCGGGCTCTTTGGTGCGATCCAGCACCGCTACCGACCGCGCGCTTTCCGGCAGCGCCGCCAGCAGATGTTTTGCCGAGAAGGGACGGTAGAGACGCACCTTCAGCACGCCCACTTTTTCGCCCCGGCGCAGCAGCTCATCCACCACCTCTTCACAGGTGCCGATGGCAGAGCCCATGATCACAATGACGCGTTCCGCCTGCGGATGGCCGTAAAACTCAAACGGCTTGTACTCGCGCCCGGTTTCAGCGGCAAAGTCGGCCATCGCCTGGTCCACATGGTCATACACCGCGTCGTACCACGGGTTTGTCGCCTCGCGGGACTGGAAGTAGGTGTCCGGGTTGGCGGAGGTGCCGCGGATCACCGGGTGTTCCGGGTTCAGCGCACGGGCGCGGTGGGCGCCAATCTCCGCCTGAGGCAGCAGCTTTAAGATCGTGTCATCGGCGATCGACTTGATCTTGTTGATCTCGTGGGAGGTGCGGAAACCGTCGAAGAAATGAATAAACGGCACGCGGCTTTTCAGCGTCGCCATGTGGGAGAGCAGCGCCATATCCTGCGCCTCCTGCACGCTGCCGGAGCAGAGCAGGGCGCAACCGGTCTGGCGCACGGCCATCACGTCGGAGTGGTCGCCAAAAATCGACAGCGCATGGGTGGCGATGGTGCGGGCCGCGACGTGGAGCACGAAAGGGGTGAGTTGTCCCGCGAGCTTATACAGCGTCGGGATCATCAGCAGCAGCCCCTGGGACGAGGTAAACGAGGTGGACAACGCCCCGGTCTGCAGCGCGCCGTGGACGGTGGCAATCGCCCCGGCCTCCGACTGCATTTCCACCACACGAGGCGTATCACCCCAGACGTTTTTCAGCCCGTTCCCGGCCCAGGCGTCGGCCTGTTCCGCCATGGTTGAGCTGGGTGTAATGGGGTAGATGGCGATCACTTCACTGGTGCGAAACGCGACGGACGCGACTGCGCCATTACCGTCAATAGTTTGCATATGACACCCTTACATTGCGCAAAGAAAAGAGGGACCCGTGACGCTTCGACGGGGCCTGTAGTTATCTTTTAAGTTTAGCAAAGGGGCGCTGAAACGATTTTCGCTTTTGTGTCCTGCTCATTAACGCCATCAATGGTTTGATCAAACTTTTGCCTGAAATTAATCTGCAATTGTTTTCACAGCGCATAAAACCGCGCTTCGGCTCTCGACGGCAGGGCGTGGGGTGCCTATTATGCATAGGTTTTGCAATTCAACGAGGGGAGAGATTATGCGCGCAGCATTTTGGGTTGGGTGTGCCGCTTTGTTACTGTCGGCCTGTAGCAATGAACCTGTTCAGCAGGCAACCGCCGCGCACGTCGCGCCGGGGATGAGGGCGGCCATGTCCAGTTCAGGAGAGGCCAATTGCGCCATGATTGGCGGCTCGCTGTCCGTTGCGCGTCAGCTGGATGGTTCCGCCATCGGCATGTGTGCGCTGCCTAACGGCAAACGCTGCAGTGAACAGTCGCTTGCCGTAGGTTCGTGCGGAAGTTACTGATTACTCTGCGCGTTTAAACACCAGCGTCGACTCGGCCGTCGCCAGGGTTAACACATCTTCCGTCAGATCGACCTGCGTACCGCTGCGCAGCATCGTTCCAATGGCGTGATCCAGCTCGTTAAGCTGTGGCTCGGTACACAGTTTACGCGTCATGACGAGTTCCTTAACCTTAAGCTCGCCATCAGACAGTTTGCCCTGGCCGCTGAAGCGGTTGCACATCACCCCTGAGACCGCCATTTTTTCGCCAAACGTGATTTCCGGCGGCGTGGCGACCGGGGCTATGGCGGTGCCGTTGATGCTTTGCAGCACGAAGCGGTGCTGCTGGAGTTGTTCTTCCTGTACAGAGGCTTTTCCTGGATTGACACAGCCAGTCAGCGCCATGCTGAGGAGTGTTACTGCGACGAGCGTTTTCATGTTTCTTCTCGGTATATTCACTGCGTAAATAGCTAATGGATAGTGTATTGCGGTGGATAAGATTGTCTTGCGGGTTAATCTGAAAGTGGGGCGGGGTTTATTCCCTCTCCCCTTTGGGGAGAGGGTTAGGGTGAGGGGAAAATGCCGCACGGTCTGCGCCCTCTCCCCTTTGAGGAGAGGGCTGGGGTGAGGGGGAACATGCCGCACGGTCTGCTCCCTCTCCTCTTTGGGGAGAGGGCTGGGGTGAGGGGAACATGCCGCACTGAGGGTAGTTCCGTTCACTATACATTCGCCGCTTCTCTGCAAACCACGTCACCCGTGAACTTGTAAAGGGGGCTATCTGCACTGAACCCCAGATCCTGGACACCAGATTCCGGAATCTGGAGGTCCAGAACGATGAAACATCCTTTTCATATCAGACTTGCGGCTGTACAGCATTA